>PUHN01000001.1 GCA_002967695.1 Rhodobacteraceae bacterium WD3A24
TGTCGCGATAAGGGTCTTCATGGCTGTGTCTCCTTCGGGTTCGTCGGTTTCGGTTCTCTCCGGGACGTTGCGTCCTCGGCTGATCTCAAGGTGGGCCTTTCGACGCGATTAGGGAAATCACGCTCGGGTCGCATGCACTCACGCGAATTTTCCAGGCGCTTGACTCCGGGGGTGAAAAGCGTGATCACAAGCTCGATGCCGGGCCATCTTGTTGTTGTGTGCCAGACAGTTGGCGCATCAACGCCAGGTCACGACGCCGTTCACGAGTGACCGCTTGTGCACTTTAATGGCCGGTTGCACCTTGTTTGTGCATTTATGAACACTTCTGCGCGGACTGGCGGGCGATGGGCGGCTATGTCGTTGCGGTGCAGCGATATTCCGCCCAAACGCCAATCCTCCGGCCGGTTCGAGCAAGCCCGCCGCGCCCGCCCTCCCGGCGGACAGGAGATGCGCCGCGCTCGCTCGCATGTGAGCAAAAACGCCGCGACTCACCCGGTGCGAAGGGGCAGCGCCGGCGCCCGCCGGTCATCAAAACCGCGCCGCGGAGCCGCGGGAAGCCCTCCGAGGCTGGGCCGCGCGTGCGGGCCGCGGCGATTTATTGAAGGTAGGGAAGCGGGTCGACGCTCTCGAAACCCTGGCGAACCTCGAAATGCACGAAGGTCGGGTCGCCCGCGCGCACCGCGGCAATCGCATCGCCCCGGCTGACGCTCGCGCCCTGTTCCACCTGAATGCTGGTGATGTTGGCATAGACCGTCAGCAGGTTGTCCTCGTGACGGATCACCAGAATAGGCACTTCATCGGTGTCGCGGGTAATTGCCGCCACGGTGCCGTCGGCGGCGGCGCGCACTGGTGCGCCTTCGCTCGCGGCGATGCCGATGCCCTCGTTGGTGCCCGGATCATAGGGGCGGATGATGCGCCCCTCCACCGGCATCATGAAACGCGCGCCGTCGGGGTCCGGGCTGCGCTCGGCGCTCATCTCGGGCGAGGGGGGCGTCTCTTCGGCGGGTTCGGCCGCCGGCGCGCTGTCTTCGGGCAGGGGGCGGGCGGCGCTTGGCGGGGCGGGCGCGGCCGTGCCTTCGCCCGGCGCCGAGCTGTCCGGCCCCTCTGCGGTGCGCTCGGCGGCATCGCTCGCCTGGGCGGAACCGGAGACGGGAATGAGCAGATACTGCCCTTCGCGCACTTCCATTTCGGCGCCGAGCCCGTTCCAGTCCGCGATGGCGCGTGGCGTCACGTCATAGAGGCGCGCGATGGAAAACGCTGTCTCGCCGCGCTCGACGCGATGGCGGATCGGTTCTTGCCCGCCGGAGGTGCCGGTTTGGCCCGGCCTGCCATCGGACGCACCGTCGGCGCGGTCGATCGCCCCTGACGCGAGTTCGGTGATGTCGATCTCGCCCTCCTGCGCGGTGCCCGTCGTGGCAGGGCGCGTGTCAACCCGGCGGGGGAGCGCCAGGACTTCGCCGCCACGCAGCGTCATCTCCGGCTCCAGCGCGTTGTACTCGGCCAGTTCCTGCGGCGGAATTCCGACCCGATTGGCCACGTCGGCGACCGTATCATCATCGCGCGCTACGGCGACCTGATAGCCGGGATAGGAAATGACGCCCCGCGCGTCGGGGGCGGGCCGGCCGGCGGGGCCGGCCTCGCGCGCGGCCTCGCGGGTCGAGAAGCCGTCGCTGCGCTGGCGCAGATCCCAGTCCAGCCCCCCGCCGC
Organism: Rhodobacteraceae bacterium WD3A24; assembly: GCA_002967695.1. Taxonomy (GTDB): domain Bacteria; phylum Pseudomonadota; class Alphaproteobacteria; order Rhodobacterales; family Rhodobacteraceae; genus Alkalilacustris. The sequence goes on from PUHN01000001.1 coordinate 1,708, forward strand.
TTTCGCAGGCGGCAAGCGCCAGCAGCGCCACGCCAAGCACCGCCGCGCGCCCCCGCGCAACGCAAAGGCCCGGTTGAAGGGTGGGTCCGTCGGAGAGTGCCGGCATTGCTCAAATCCTCAATTCGCGGCCCGCGTTGAATCGCGGCCTCATGTCATTCCTGTCCCAACCCCTCGATCAGCGGCACGAAACGGACGGGGCGAAGCTCCTCATAATCAAGGCCGTCTTCCGTTCGGCGCACCCGGATGAGGCTCTGAACCGTGTCCGACTGGCCGACAGGCAGCACCATGATACCGCCAATGCGCAGTTGCGCCAAGAGCGGGCTGGGCGGATCTTCCGCGGCGGCGGTGAGCAGAATACGGTCGAAGGGCGCCTGATCGGGCAGGCCGTGGCTGCCATCGGCGGTCACCGCGGTGATGTTGACCAGATCGAGCGCCTCGAACACCGCGCGCGCCTCGCGCACGAGGCGGCGATGGCGCTCCACCGTGTAGACCCGCCGGGCGAGCAACGACAGCACGGCGGCCTGATAGCCTGATCCGGTGCCCACCTCCAGAACCTTGTCGCGTGGGCTGACCTCGAGCGCCTGCGTCATCAGGCCGACGACCGAGGGCTGGCTGATCGTCTGCCCGCAGGCGATGGGCAGGGGCATGTCCTCATAGGCGCGCTCGGCGAATATGCCCCTTACGAAGGCGCCGCGGTCGATCTTTTCCAGCGCACCGAGCACCCGCGCGTCCGTCACGCCCTTCGAGCGGATCGCATAGACGAAGCGCATCTTGCGTTCGGCGGGGTCCATCACTCCAGCCGGCTCCTGACCTCGTCGAGCGCGTCATGGGCCGTCAGATCGGCGCGCATGGGCGTGACCGAGACATAGCCCGCGAGGTTGGCGTGCGCATCCGTTCCCTCGGCGGTGGGCAGGTGTTGTGGCCCGCCTGTGATCCACAGGAATTTCTTTCCCGCCGGCGAGATATGCGGCTCCACTCCGAAAAAGGTATCCTTGCGGTAGCCCTGGCGCGTCACCCGCATCCCCTTCACGCCAGAGGCGGCCACCGGCGGGAAGTTGACATTGTAAAACAGCCGGTAGTCGCCCGTATCCCACATGGCCTTGTCCATGAGCGCGCGCACGACCCGCGTCCCGTGGTCCGCGGCGGCCTCGAAGGGGTCGCCCAGCCCGCGGGTCTGCGGGCCGAAATACTGCGATAGCGCGATCGCGGGCAGCCCCTGCAGCGCGGCCTCCAGCGCACCGCCCACCGTGCCGGAATACATCACGTTCTCGGCGGCGTTGTTGCCGCGGTTGACGCCCGAGATCACCAGATCGGGCCGCGCCCCCTGCAGCACGTCATAAAGCCCCGCCAGCACGCAGTCGGCGGGCGAGCCCTCGGCGGCATAACGCCGTGTATCGAGCTGGGCGATCATCATGGGGTGGGTATAGGAAATCTTGTGCGCCACCCCCGACTGCTCGAAGGCGGGCGCGACTGTCCAGACCTCGCCATCCGCGCCGGCGATCTCGGCGGCGATGGCCTCGGCGACGGCCAGGCCGGGCGCATTGATGCCGTCGTCGTTGGTGACGAGTATTCGCATGGAAACCGCCCTGTCGCTCCTGCTCTTGGCCCTGCTTAGTTCAGCCCCGCACGGGCGTAAAGCGCCGTGCCCGTTCCGTCAGCCGAGTGCGCGCAGAAGGCGCGCGGCCTCGTCGGCGCAAGGGGTGAGTGCCGCGCGGTCCTCGCCCGGAAAGAAGCGCGCGCGCAACGCCGTGGGCATCGGCGCGGGCGTGTGAATCGTCACCCGCGGCCCGATCCGCGCGCCTTCGGCCTGCCAGCTTCGCGCCAGTGCGATCTGCGCGGCCTTGGCGGCGCCGTAAGCGCCGAAGAATTTCTCTCCGGCGCGCGGGTCATCGAAGAACAGGGCGTGCCCGTCGGGTGCCGCGCGCAGGAGCGGTTCGATCATGGGGATCAGCATTCCTGGCGCGCGGATATTGGTGGCGATCGTCCGCTCCCATTCGCTGGGGTCGATATGGCCGGCGGGGGCGAGGGGAGGAGCATGAATGGCGGCGTGCACCCACAGATCAATCCCGCCCCAGCGGTCATGCACCGAGCGGCACAGATGGCGCATCGCATCGTCGGTGGTGATGTCCATCGGGGCGAGGGTGGCGCTGCCGCCGGCGGCGCGGATGCGGTCGTCGAGCTCCTCAAGCGCGCCGGTGGTGCGCGCCACGGCGAGGACGTGCCAGCCGGCCGCCCCCAGCGCCTCGGCCACGGCCGCTCCCAGCCCGCGCGAGGCCCCGAGGACGAGCGCGACACGCCGGGAACCGGCGGCGGAAGAGGGGGAAGGGAGGGCAGCGTCGGTCATTGTGCCCCTTTAGGCCAGCGCGCCCCGGCGGACAAGCCACTCCGCTTGACTTGCATGGCCCGATGGGAAATCAAGACAGCGCAACAGGACACGATCGGAAAGGATGACCGCCATGACCCGCCCTGTGACCCTTTCGCACGCTCTGCTGGGACATCAGACTTTGCTACGTCAGGCCGGACTGGTGATTGCCGGCTCGGCGCTCGTCGCCGGCGCCGCGCAGGTCAGCGTGCCCATGATACCCGTTCCGATGAGCCTGCAGACGCTCGCGGTCTCGCTGATCGGGCTGACCTATGGCGCGCGGCTCGCGGCGATCACGCTGCTGGTCTATCTCGCCGAAGGGGCGCTGGGCTTGCCCGTCTTCTCGAACGGCGCGGCGGGGCTTGCCTATCTGATGGGGCCGACCGGCGGCTTTCTCGTGGGGTTCGTGCTGATGGCCTTTCTGACCGGATGGCTGGTCGAACGCGGCCTCGGCCAGGGTATCGCGCGGCTTTTTCTTGCCGCGCTGGTTCCGGCGATGCTGCTTTACCTTCCCGGCGTTGCGTGGCTGACACTGGTCACGCCGCTCGACCTCTCGGGTGCGGCGTCGGCGGGGGCGTTGCCCTTCGTGCTGGGTGATATCGTCAAATCGGCGGTCGCCGCGCTGATCATCGCCGGCGGCTGGGAGGCCCTGCGCCGCCGCGGCGGCTGACTGAGCGGCCTTGCGGGCCCGACTTGCGGCGCCGTCCCCGAATTGGGGACGGCGCCTTTCGTTTTGCTCGGTGCTGTATGGCCTGGCCATCAGGCCGCCGGGCAGGTCAGGCGGTTTCCTTGAGCCTGATCCGCCCCGCCGCGACCATGTCCGAGGGGCGCACGGGATAATCGCCCGAAAAACAGGCGTCGCAATATTGCGGGGCCTGGTTGTCGCGGCCGCCCGCCTCTCCGACGGCGCGATAGAGGCCGTCAAGCGAGATGAAGTTCAGGCTGTCGACGCCGATGTGATCGCGCATCTCCTCGGCGCTCATCTGGGCGGCGAGCAGCTTTTCGCGCTCGGGCGTGTCCACGCCGTAGAAACACGGCCATGCGGTGGGCGGGCTGGCGATGCGGAAATGCACCTCGGCCGCGCCGGCATCAAGGATCATTTCCTTGATCTTCAGGCTCGTGGTGCCGCGCACCACGCTGTCATCGACCAGCACGATGCGCTTGCCCCGGATCAGGCTGCGGTTGACATTGAGCTTGAGCCGCACGCCCATGTTTCGGATCTGTTCGCTGGGCTCGATGAAGGTGCGGCCCATGTACTGGTTGCGGATGATCCCCATGGCATAGGGAATGCCGGATTCCTGGCTGTAGCCGATCGCCGCGGGCGTTCCTGAGTCGGGGACGGGGCAGACCAGATCGGCCTCGACCGGCGCCTCGCGCGCAAGTTCAACGCCGATGGCGCGGCGCGTCTCGTAGACCGAGCGAGCGCCAAGCGTCGAGTCCGGGCGTGAAAAATAGACATGCTCGAAGATGCAGAAGCGCGGGCGCTTCGGCTCGAAGGGGTGGTAGCTTTCCACCCCCTCCCGGGTGCAGACGACCATCTCGCCCGGCTCGACTTCGCGGACGAATTCGGCCCCGATGATGTCGAGCGCACAGGTCTCGGAGGCCAGAATCCAGCCCTCCCCCACCCGGCCCAGCACAAGCGGGCGCACGCCGAGCGCATCGCGCACCCCGATCAGCTTGGTGCGGGTCATCGCCACGATGGCGAAGGCCCCCTCGACCCGGCGCAGCGCGTCCTTCATCCGCTCGGGGATGTTTTCCTGGATCGAGCGCGCCATGAGGTGAATGATGCACTCGCTGTCGGAATTCGACTGGAAGATCGAGCCGCGCTCGATCAGCTCGCGCCGGATCGCCTCGGCGTTGGTCAGGTTCCCGTTATGGGCAATCGCCGCGCCGCCCATGGCGAATTCGCCGAAAAAGGGCTGAACGTCGCGGATCGCGGTCGCCCCCTTCGAGCCGGTCGTGGAGTAGCGCACATGCCCGATGCCGATGGAGCCGGGCAGGCTCTCCATCAGCCCGGCCTTGGTGAAGTTGTCGCGCACGAGGCCAAAGCGATGGGCCGAATGAAACCCCGTCTCGGGATGATGCGTGATGATGCCGCCGGCCTCCTGGCCGCGGTGCTGAAGGGCGTGCATGCCCAGCGCGACGAAATTGGCCGCGTCGGCCACGCCGATCGCGCCGAATACGCCGCATTCCTCCTTCAGCTTGTCATCGTCGAATGGATGGGCGGGCAGGTGACGCATCGCGTCGGTATCCTCTCGATCCCCTTGGTCCGCTGTCATGTAATTGCTCGCACCGCAGATGTCATCGGCCGATTGGTGGGCGGTTCAGACCGCGCAGTTGCGCATCAGTTGCTCGTAGCGGCGCACGAGCCATCCCGGCGCGTTGTCGGGCAGGTTGTCATCGATATTGTCCTGCACCGTCGAGAAGACCGCCGCCGAGCGGCTGTTGTCGACCATGGCCATTTCGGCGCCGGGCATTGCCCGGTCGTAGACGAGAAAAGCCACCGCCACCAGAAGGACCGCCCGCGCCACGCCGAACAGAAAGCCCAGCCCCTGATCGATGCCGCCCAGCGCCGAACGGCGGACGATCGAGGAGAAGAGCGGCGTGAAAAGCGAGGCGATGACCAGCGCGACCGCGAACAGCAACGCAAAGGCCGCGATGACCGCGAGTTCACAGCTTCCGGCGAGAAAGCCGCCCAGAAACGGCGTCTCATGCATCAGCGGCTCAAGCGCGGGCGCAAAGACGAATGCAACCACCGCTGCCACGATCCATCCGAGTATCGCCATGAGTTCGCGCACGATCCCGCGCGAATAGGCCAGGATCGCCGAAAGCAGCAGGACGATCGCGACCACCGCGTCGATCAGGGTGAAACCATCCATATTCCGGCCCTTCCATGCGGGGCTCAGCCCGCTCCGAACACTTCGCCGACGAAGCCGGTGAGGTCTTCCATTTCACGCACTGTCAGTGCGCTCGTCGCTCCGGCTCCCCCGCGCGCCGGCGCGATCGCTTGTGAGAAACCAAGTTTTTCTGCCTCTTTCAACCTGTTTTCCATCTGGACCACCGGGCGCAGCGCCCCCGACAGGCTGATTTCGCCGAACACCACCGTATCGGGGGGAACCGCGACATCCTCGCGCGCCGACAGGAGCGCGGCGGCCACCGCGAGGTCGGCGGCGGGCTCATTGACGCGCATGCCGCCGGCGACGTTGAGAAAGACGTCGAGCCCGGCGAAGGGGATGGCGCAGCGCGCCTCGAGCACCGCGAGGATGGTCGAAAGCCGCCCCGAGTCCAGCCCGACGACGGTGCGCCGGGGCATTCCCAGCGGCGAGGGCGCGACGAGGGCCTGAATTTCGGTCAGGACGGGGCGCGTGCCCTCGATCCCGGCGAAGACGACCGATCCGGGCGCCGGCGCGTCGCGTTCCGACAGGAACAGCGCCGATGGATTGGTGACCTCGGCAAGCCCGCTGCCGGTCATCTCGAAGACGCCGATCTCGTCGGCCGGGCCGAAGCGGTTCTTGACCGAGCGCAGGATGCGGAACTGGTGGCCGCGCTCGCCCTCGAAATAGAGGACGCAATCGACCATGTGCTCGACCACGCGCGGGCCGGCGATCTGGCCCTCTTTCGTGACGTGGCCGACCAGAATCACCGCGGTGCCGCGACGCTTGGCAAAGCCGACGAGCTCATGGGCGGCCGCGCGCATCTGCGCGACGGAGCCCGGCGCGCTGTCCACATGATCGGCCCAGATGGTCTGGATGGAGTCGATGACCACCAGGTCGGGGCGCTCGGCCTCGAATGTCGTGAGGATGTCGCGCAGGCTCGTCTCGGCCCCCAGACGGACCGCCGCGCCGTCGAGTCCCAGCCGCTGGGCGCGCATGCGTATCTGGGCGCTGGCCTCCTCGCCCGAGATGTAGAGGCAGTCCAGCCCCGCCCCGGCGAGGCGTGCGGCCGCCTGCAACAGCAGGGTCGATTTCCCGATACCCGGATCGCCGCCCACCAGGATCGCCGATCCGGGCACGAGCCCGCCGCCGAGCACCCTGTCGAATTCGCCGAGGCCCGAACAGGTCCGCGGCGGCGGGGGCGCGTCGTCGGACAGCGCCGTCAGCGCGATGGTGCGCCCCTTCGCGCCGGTGCGGCGCGCGGGCGGGCCGCTGCCCAGCGGGGTCTCTTCAACGATCGAGTTCCATGCGCCACAGGCGTCGCAGCGCCCGGCCCACTTGCGGTGGGCCGCGCCGCATTCCGTGCAGGTGAAACTTGCCGGGGATTTCGCCATCGCGTGACTTGTGCACCACCACCCGGGGCGGCGCAAGGGCGGGGCCGGCGTGTGCCGGCCCCGCCAAAAGGGGGGTTACGCCTCCACGCCGCCCCAGATCTCCTCGGCCGTCCTGACCACCAGCTCCAGCTTCCGGCGCTGGTCGTCCTGGGTGATGTCGTTGCCTTCCTCGGTTGAGGCGAAGCCGCACTGCGGCGCGATGCCAAGCTGATTTATGTCGGCGTATTTCGACGCTTCCTCGAACTTTCGCTTGAGGTCGTCGATGCTTTCCAGATCGGCCGTCTTGGTGGTGATGAAGCCCGGCAGCACCCGCTGCGTGCCCTTCGACAGCTGGCCGAGCGGGCTGAGGTCGCCGGCGCGGTCGGTGTCATACTCCATGAAGAAGATATCGACGCCGGTGCGGTTGAACACCGCGTCGGCGGCCAGGTCATAGGCGCCCTCGGCGGCGTGGGTCGAGCGGAAGTTGCCGCGGCACATGTGCATGCCGATATACATGTCGCGCGGGCGGTCCTTGATCGCCTCGTTCATCATCCAGGCATAGCGGTTGATCAGCCAGTCGGGATCCTGGCCCATCTCGGCCTTTTCCGCGCGGTGCTTGGGATCGCACAGATAGGCGAAGAAGATGTCGTCCATCTGCAGATAGCGGCAGCCCGCCTCGTAGAACTTCTGCACCGCCTTCTTGTAGGTCTTGGCGATGTCGGCGGTGAAGGCTTCGACATCCTTGTAATCGGCCACGTGAATGTCTTCGAGCGCCGTGCGGAAATGCACCGCCGACGGCCCCGGAATCGAGATCTTGGGAACCACATTCGTGTTCTGCGCCACGAACTTGAAGTGGTCGAGCATGGGGTGATCGTCGGGGAAGTCGAGCTTGCCGGTGATCGTCGGGAAGATCGGGCGCAGCTTGACGCCGGCGAACTGCACGCCCTCTTCACGCTCGTCGAGGTCGAGGCCCGTCAGCATGCCCATGAAGTCGTAATGCCAGAAGGAGCGGCGGAATTCGCCGTCGGTGACGGCCTTGAGGCCGACCTCCTCCTGCATCCTGATGACGTCGGCGATCGCGGCGTCCTCCACCTTCTTCAGTTCGTCGCCCGACATGGTCTTGTCTTCCAGCGTTGCCTTGCGGGCGTCGATGACGCTCTGGGGGCGCAGCAGGCTGCCCACGTGATCGGCGCGGAACGGGGGGGTGGGGGTGCTCATGCGTTTCTCCTTCTCTTCTCTCTCTCGAAATGCGCGGGCCCCCGCGAAGGGGGCCCGGCAAAAGCGCGGCCGCCCGGCCGGCTTATTCGCTGTACTGATCGACCAGCTCGCGGGCACGATCGACGAGCATCTCGCCGTCGATCCCTTCCTCGGAGACGTCGTCGATCCAGCGCTGCACGACCGGGGTTAGCGCGTCGCGGAAGGCCTGGGTCTCCTCTTCGGTCAGCTCGATATACTCGTTGCCGGCATCGAGCGCGACCTGCAGGCCGACCTCGTCGGACCGGGTCCAGATTTCGCCGACTTCGGCCCACCATTCACGGCCCGAGGCCTCGCGGAAGGCCGCCTGGATGTCCTCGGGCAGCGAATCCCAGCGGGCCTGGTTCATCGACACCTGGAACGTCGTCGAGCCGAGGCGCCAGCCGTCGGCGCCCTCGATCTGGTACTGTGTCTGCTCCTGAATCTGGAGCGGCGGGATGATCTCCCACGGGATCAGCGCGCCGTCCACGGTGCCGCGGCTGAGCGCCTGCGGCAGCTCGGGCACCGGCATGGCGACGGGGCTGGCGCCGAGCGCCTCGATCACCCACGACCCGGTGCGGGTGGGGATGCGCAGGCTCGTGCCGGCGAGGTCCTCGGGCGTGCGCGCGGACTCTTCGGCCATGTGCAGGCCCTGGCCGCGATGCGTGTGCAGCCACATCACCTCGACCGCGGCGTAGTCCTCCGAGATCAGGCCGTCGTTGTACATGTCATAGAGCGCGAGGTTGGCCGCCACCGGGTCAGCCTCGAAGACGGTGGGCAGTTCCATCACCTCGGTGCGCGGGAAAAGACCCGGCGTGTAGCCGTTGACCGTCCAGACGATGTCGACCACGCCGTCGCGCGCCTGGGTGATCAGCTCGGGCGGGCGACCGCCCAGCGTCATGTTGGGAAATATCTCGATACTCACGCGCCCGTCGGAGAGTTCCTCGACGCGCTCGGCCCAGGGCACGAGCATGTCCGTATGCGCCGGCGCCTGCGCGCTGAGCAGGTGGTGCAGGGTGAACTCGTATTCCTGCGCGTTCGCGCCAGCCGCGGCCAGCGCCAGTGTCGAGGCCGCCAGGCCCAGTTTCAGCTTGCCGTTCAGTACCATTTTATCCTCCCTTGGAATGGTGAGCGGTAATGTGGCGGGCGGCCGGGACCGCCGCCAATTCGGGTGGCCGGCGGTCAGCTCTTGCGGGTCCGCCAGCTGGAGGCGACATAGCCCTCGCGCGCCTCGCGCGCATAGGGCACCGGCGAGACCTTGACGCGGATTTCGGTCTGTCTGTGCCGCTCCACGGTGGTCTTCTCCGTTCCGCCATTCTCTTCGCCCCAGAGCAGGGTAAGCACGTCGCCCTCCTTGATGTCGGGGTCCACGACCCCGAGCGAGAGCATGGCGCGCTCATTGAAGCTGTATCCCGAAAACATGGAGAGTCCAACCACGCGATCACCCATCATGATCTTGTCATACGACGACGCGGCGTAGTTCGACAGCGGCAGGTCGATCGCCTTGAAGGGCTCGCCGTCCTCCAGAAAAGAGCTGTGCACGCGGGTGACGTCCTCGGGGTTCCATTCGAAGGTGACCTTGCGGCGGTGCGGCTTGTCCGCTATCTTCTCGAGCGCCTCGCGGCCGATGAAATCGTGGTCGAACCGCACGAACGGGCCGTAGCCCAGTTCGTGCGGGGTGAGGTAGTAATCCTCGATATCGTCGGAGACCAAACTCCCGCCGATCGAGGCCGTCGCTTCGTAACTGTCCGCGCCCAGCCACTCGCGATAGGCGCGCAGCTCGTCGCCGGTGTAGATCGCCGGCAGGGGCGAGGGAATCCAGCCCGACTCCAGCGTGTTGGTGGCATAGGCGCGCGCGCCCACCGCCCGCATCCCGAACTCGGTGCCGGCCTCCATCAGTCTCTCGCGGATCTCGTCGTATTGCTCGTAGGGGCCCCACAACTCCAGCCCCGGTGCGCCGGCCATGCCGTGACGCAGGCAGCGCACGCGGGTGCCGCCAACAGTGATCGCGTCCATGTTGAAGAACTTCACGTCGGGGACGGGGCCGCCATTGACCTTCTCAAGGATCTTCATCGCGTTGGGGCCCTGCACCTGAAAGCGGTAGTGACGGCGCACCACCGGCTTGCCCATCGGCCGGGAGGGGGAACGATCATCTCGGGTCAGGGTGACGTCGAAATCGCCGGTCTCGGCGTTGAACTGAACCCAGTTGACCGTTGGCGCGCGCCCCACCAGAAGGAACTGTGCCTCGTCGAGGTGGAACAGGATCACGTCGCCGATGACATGGCCCGACGGGGCGCAGGGGATGAAATGCTTGGCCTTGTCCGGCGTGAAGTTCTTGAAGCTGTTGATGCCGATGCGGTTGAGAAAAGCCTGGGCATCCGCCCCCTCGACCATCAGCTCGGCCATGTGGTGCGACTGGTCGAACAGCACCGCCGTCTCGCGCCAGGCGCGCTGTTCGTCGCGCCAGTTGGTGAATTCCGGCGGAACGACCGGATAGACATAGGCCCCGATCTTGGAATTGCGGAGGTGCCGCACGGTATTGTCCGTGCCATCGAGAACGTCCTGCAGCGATCTTGAAGTCATGAGTTCCCCCCTCAGTGCGTGGCCCCCGGCGGGCCCTGATCACATCTTTCCCCGTGCCCTGCCGGCGGGCGGGGCATGTCTTTTCGTCAGCCCACCACCATCGAAAGCCCCGGAACCCGGTCGATCAGGCTGCGATCCTCGAACATCACGTATTCAAGATTACGGCGCGCCAGCCGGGCGTGTTCGCGGGCCACGCCCTCCGCGCGCGTGCCCTCGCGCAGGTCGATCGCCTCGACGATGGCGCGATGCTGCGCCTGCGCGCCGATGAGCGAGCGATGAAAGGCCGGCACCCCCTGCTGGCCGCGCAGAAAGGCCGAGGGAGAGGCAAAGGGCAGCCGCGCGGCGCGCTCGATCTCGACCCGCAGAATCTCGCTGCCCGACAGGCCGGCCAGCAGGGCGTGGAATTCGGCATTGAGCGCCTCGTAGGCGCCGAAGTCGTAACTTTCTTCGGCGGTCGCCCTGTCGAGCCCGTCGAGCACCTGCTCGATACGATGAAGCCGCGCGGGCTCCGCGCCGCGCTCGGCCGCCAAGCGCGCAGCGGTGCCTTCGAGAACGCCGCGCAATTCGATCGCGTCGGCCACGTCGTCGAAGGTGAAGGTGCGCACCGCGAAGCCGCCCGAGGGGACGCGTTCGAGAAGCCCCTCTCTTTCGAGCTGGCCCAGCGCCTCGCGGACGGGGGTGCGGGAGATGCCGAGCGTCTCGGCGATCTGGACCTCGTAAAGCCTCGCGCCGGCGGGGAATTCGCCGCTGAGCACGCGATCGCGCAAATCCATCACGGCGCGGGAGCGGCGACCCTCGGCCATCACGGCATCTCCCCGGCGCGACGTTGCCGTATGTATACATTCAGCAGGGCCACGGCGCAGCCGGTCCGGCACGTCGGAAGTGCGTCCATGCAGTAAACAGACGGCATTTCTGTCGGCGTCTCCGGCATCGTTCTCGCTCCAGCTTGCGATGGTCGCCAGACCATAAATGTATACATGAAGCTGTCAATTGGATTCTGTTACGGCATGCGACAGCCTTCGCCGAGCCCGCAGGCGCGTGGCGCAGGCCGTGTCGTTCGCAGACGGGCCGGGGCGATGCGCCCTCGCTGACGTCGGCCGTTCGAGCGGGAACTGAGCGTGACAGCCGCATGAAAAAGCCCGGCGGGCGGGTGGCCGGCCGGGCAGGAAGGACGTTGGCCCTTTGCGGTTGGTGCGCCGCGCCCCGAAGTCTCGGGGCGCGGCGAGAGTGGTTGGCGCCTCAGGCGGCCGGAATGGCCAGTGCGCGGGCAGCCTCGCCGTCGCGCGCGCCGTAGTGGGTCAGCACGCGCGCGGCGAGCCTTGCGCCCTGCCGGCCCGCATCGGCGACATCCGTGCCCGAGACGAGCCCGCCGAGGAAGCCGCTGGCATAGGCGTCACCCGCGCCCGTGGAATCGACCACGCGGTCGATGGGCTCGGCCGCGATGCGGTGGCGGCCCGAGGCGTCGGCCACGAGCGAGCCCTTCTCGCTTTCGGTGACCGCGGCGATCCCGACATGGCTCAACGCCCAGTCCATCGCCTTTTCGGTATCGTCGCTGCCGGCGAGCGCGCCGACCTCGACATGGTTGCCGATCAGGATGTCGCAATGGCCTTCGATGAAGGCCATCATGGCGTCGCGGTTGCGCTCCACGCAGCCGGCGTCGGATGGGGTGAGCGCGACCTTCGCGCCGGCGGCCTTGGCGCGCTTGGCCGCCGCCTCGATCACCGCCGCGCCCTCGGGCGCGTCCCAGAGATAGCCCTCGACCATCAGCAGCGCGAAGCTCTCGGGCATCGACGCCGCGATATCGGCCGGGGTCAGCGCCTGCGCGGCGCCCAGATGGGTGCTCATGGTGCGCTCGCCGTCGGGGGTGACCAGCACCACGCAGTGCCCGGTGCCCGTGCCGCCGTTGAGCCGCGCGACCGGCGCCGCGATGCCGAGCTTGCTCATCTCCTCGAAGAACTTCTCGCCCAGCGTATCGTCGGCGACCTTGCCGAGATAGGTGCCCGGCAGGCCCAGATCGGCCAGATGCGCGATCGAGTTGGCGACCGAGCCGCCCGACTGGCTGACGCCGGGGCCGACCTCGGCGAACAGCGCGCGCGCGGCGTCGCCGTCCACCAGGTGCATACCGCCATGCGTGAGCTGATGGCGGCCGATCACGTCGGCCTCGACCGAGGCGACGACATCGACCAGCGCGTTGCCCACGCCGACGATCCGTTTGCTGTTATCCGTCATGTGCACAATCGGGGCGGGGTGTTTCCCCGCCCCGCTCCTGTTGTCTGATCAGTAGCGGTAATGCTCGGGCTTGTAGGGGCCCTCGGCCGGAACACCGATGTATTCGGCCTGATCGGGGCGCATCTCGGTCAGGCGCGCGCCGATCTTCTGCAGGTGCAGCTTGGCGACCTTCTCGTCGAGATGCTTGGGCAGCATGTAGACCTTGTTGTCGTACTGGTCGCCCTTGGTCCAGAGTTCAATCTGCGCCAGCACCTGGTTGGTGAAGGACGCCGACATCACGAAGGACGGATGGCCCGTGGCGTTGCCGAGGTTGAGCAGACGGCCCTCGGACAGCAGGATCATGCGATTGCCCGAGGGCATCTCGATCATGTCCACCTGGTCCTTGATGTTCGTCCACTTGTAGTTCTTCAGCGCGGCCACCTGGATCTCGTTGTCGAAGTGGCCGATGTTGCCGACGATGGCCATGTCCTTCATCTCGCGCATGTGGTCGGCGCGGATGACGTCCTTGTTGCCGGTCGTGGTGATGAAGATGTCAGCCTTCGAGACCACGTCCTCCAGCTGGACCACCTCGAAGCCGTCCATCGACGCCTGCAGCGCGCAGATCGGGTCGATCTCGGTGACGACCACGCGCGCACCGGCGCCGCGCAGCGAGGCGGCCGAGCCCTTGCCCACGTCGCCATAGCCGCAAACGCAGGCCATCTTGCCGGCCATCATCGTGTCGGTGGCGCGGCGGATGCCGTCGACGAGGCTTTCCTTGCAGCCGTACTTGTTGTCGAATTTCGACTTCGTCACCGAGTCGTTGACGTTGATGGCGGGGAAGGGCAGGTGACCTTTCTCCATCATCTTGTAGAGGCGGTGAACGCCGGTGGTCGTCTCTTCCGAGACGCCCTTGAGCGCGTGGCGCTGCTTGATGAACCAGCCCGGCGTGGCCTCCATGCGCTTGCGGATCTGGGCGAAGAGGGCCTCTTCCTCCTCGCTCTCGGGGGAGGCGATCAGGTCGGTCTCGCCCTCTTCGACGCGCGCGCCCATCAGGATGTAGAGCGTCGCGTCACCCCCGTCATCGAGGATCATGTTGGCGCCGCCGTCGAACTGGAAGATACGGTCGCAGTAATCCCAGTACTCGACCAGGCTCTCGCCCTTGACGGCAAAGACCGGCACGCCGGTCTCGGCGATCGCCGCGGCGGCGTGGTCCTGGGTCGAGAAGATGTTGCACGACGCCCAGCGCACCTCGGCGCCGAGTTCGACGAGCGTCTCGATCAGCACGCCGGTCTGGATCGTCATGTGCAGGCTGCCCGCGATCCGCGCGCCCTTGAGCGGCTGGGCCTTGCCGAATTCCTCGCGCAGCGCCATCAGGCCCGGCATCTCCGTCTCGGCGATGTCGAGCTCCTTGCGCCCATAGGCCGCGAGCGAGATATCCTTGATCGCGGTATCGTCGGGGTTGAACTTTTCGGGTTTATTCATGTCTGTCCACGTCCTTTTGGCGTTTCAAATGCAAAGGCGCGCGTCGCCCGCCCGCGGCGGCCGGCGCGCGCCCCGATAGGTGTCTTACTCCGCGGCGCGGGCGCCGAAGGTGCGGGCAAGCTCGTCGGCCAGATCGGTCTTCTCCCAGGAGAAACCGCCCTCCGAGTCGGGCTCGCGACCGAAATGGCCGTAGGCCGCGGTGCGCGCGTAGATCGGCTTGAGCAGATCCAGGTGGTCGCGGATGCCGCGCGGCGTCAGGCGCACCATCTCGCGCAGGGTGGTGCCCAGCTTGTCCTCGTCGACGCGGCCGGTGCCCAGCGTGTCGACATAGACGGCGACCGGCTCGGGCACGCCAATGGCGTAGGCAAGCTGGATCTGGCACTTGTCGGCCAGGCCCGCGGCCACGACGTTCTTGGCCAGGTAGCGCGCGGCATAGGCGGCCGAACGGTCGACCTTGGTCGGATCCTTGCCCGAGAACGCGCCGCCGCCGTGCAGCGCCGCGCCGCCATAGGTGTCGACGATGATCTTGCGCCCGGTCAGGCCGGCGTCGCCGTCGGGGCCGCCGATGATGAACTGGCCCGTCGGGTTGACGATGATCTTGTCGGCCGGGACTTCCCAGTTCGACGGGAAGGCGCGGCGGATATAGGGCTCGACCAGTTTGCGCACGTCGTCGGTGCTCAGATCCTGGGTATGCTGGGTCGAGACCAGAACGGTGTCCACGCCGACCGGCTTGCCGTTCTCGTAGCGCAGGGTGACCTGGCTTTTCGAGTCCGGGCCGAAGCCGGGCGTCTTGCCCGCCTTGCGGTCCTCGGCCATCAGCCGCAGGATGCGATGCGAGAACTGGATCGGCGCGGGCATCAGCTCGTCGGTCTCGTTGCAGGCATACCCGAACATGATGCCCTGGTCGCCGGCGCCTTCCTCGCCCTTGTCGCCCTCGTCAACGCCCATGGCGATGTCGGTGGACTGGGCGTGGAGCAGGTTGTTGACGGCGCAGGTCTTCCAGGAAAAGCCTTCCTGATCGTAGCCGATGTCCTTGATCGCCTGGCGCGCGATTTCCTCGACGTGCTGGCGCACCTCGTTGGGGCCGCGAACCTCACCGGCGACGGTGACGTGGTTGGTGGTGGTCAGCGTCTCGCAGCCCACGCGGACATTGTCGGGATCGGCGCGCAGATAGGCGTCTAGGATCTCGTCCGAGATGCGGTCGCAGACCTTGTCGGGATGCCCTTCGGACACCGATTCGCTGGTAAAGAGCCAGGTTCTGTTGCTCATGTCGTCTCTCTCTCCTTCGGTTGTTGCTTGACCCGCGGCGTGCCGTTCAGGCGATCTTCCGGGGCGGCTCGGAGGTGTCGGCGGATTTCTCCGCCTCAGCGGCGCCCCGGCCGGGCGTATAGCCCAGCGACGGCGACAGCCAGCTTTCCACGTCGGCCACGGTCATGCCCTTGCGGCGGGCATAATCCGCAACCTGGTCCCGCCCGATCCGGCCGATGCCGAAATAGCTGGCATCGGGGTGGGCGAAATACATCCCCGCCACGGCGGCGGCCGGCCACATCGCGCAGGATTCGGTGAGCTCCAGCCCGGTCTTCGCCTCGGCGTCGAGCAGCTGGAACAAGGTGCGCTTTTCGGTGTGGTCGGGGCAGGCGGGGTAGCCGGGCGCCGGGCGGATGCCGCGATAACGCTCGGCGATGAGATCGTCGTTCGACAGATCCTCATCCGGGGCGTAGCCCCATAGCGACCGGCGCACCCGCTGGTGCAGCGCCTCGGCAAAGGCTTCGGCAAGGCGGTCGCCGAGCGACTGCACGAGGATCGAGTCGTAGTCGTTGCCCTCGGCCTTGAGCCGGTCGGCAATATCGTGAACCTCCGGCCCCGAGGTGACAGCAAAGCCGCCCAGCCAGTCGGGCGTGCCCCTGGGCGCGACGAGATCGGCAAGGCAGTGATGCGCGCGGTCGCCCGATTTCACGCCCTGCTGGCGCAGCATCGGAAAACGCGCGGCCTCCGTCTTGCGCTCCTCGTCGGTCCACACGACGATGTCGTCGCCCTCGGCGTTCGCCGGCCAGAGCCCGACCACGCCGCGCAGGGTGAACCAGCCCTCTTCGGCGATGCGTTCGAGCATCGCGGTGGCGGCGTCATAGAGCTCGCGCGCCGTCTCGCCCTTGGCCGGATCATCAAGGATCTGCGGGAACTTGCCCTTCATCTCCCATGTGGTGAAGAACGGTGTCCAGTCGATATAGGGGATGAGATCGCGCACGGTGATGTCGTCGATCTCGGTCAGTCCCGGCGTCTGCGGCGCGGGCGGCGTGTAGTCGTCCCAGCGTCCGTCCTGCGCGTTGGCGCGGGCCTGCTCGATCGGCACGGTGGGCCGCTCGGACTTCTGGGCGCTGGCATCGCGCATCTTCTCCTGGTCGGAGAGGATGTCGTCGAGATAGCCGTCCACCTTGCCCTTCGACAGCAGGCTGGAGACCACGCCGACCGCCTTGGAGGCGTCATCGACATGGATGACGCCGTGCTCGTATTCCGGCGCGATCTTGAGCGCGGTGTGTTTCTTCGACGTGGTCGCCCCGCCGATGAGCAGCGGCAGCTCGAAGCCTTGCCGCTTCATCTCGCTGGCAACGTCGACCATCCGGTCGAGCGAGGGCGTGATCAGCCCCGACAGCCCGATGATGTCGGCCTTTTCCTCCTTCGCCTTGGCGAGGATATCCTCGGTCGGCACCATCACGCCCATGTCGACGACGTCGTAGTTGTTGCACTGCAACACGACGCCGACGATGTTCTTGCCGATGTCGTGGACGTCGCCCTTGACGGTGGCCATCAACACCTTGCCCTTGGCCGAGGTGTCGCCCTGAAGGCGCTTTTCCTCCTCCATGTAGGGCAGCAGATGGGCCACGGCGGCCTTCATCACGCGCGCCGACTTGACCACCTGCGGCAGGAACATCTTGCCCGCGCCGAACAGGTCGCCGACCACGTTCATGCCGTCCATCAGCGGGCCCTCGATCACATCGAGGGGCTTCTCCGCGCGCTGGCGGCATTCCTCGGTGTCCTCGACGACATAGTCGGTGATGCCGTGCACCAGCGCGTGCTCCAGCCGCTGCTCGACCTCCTGCTCGCGCCACTTCGGGTCTTCCTTCTTGGCGGCCTCGCCGGAGCCCTTGTACTTGTCGGCGATCTCCAGAAGCCGGTCCGTGGCGTCATCGCGGCGGTTGAACAGCACGTCCTCGACATGGTCGCGCAGCTCGTCGGGGATGTCGTCATAGACGGTGATCTGACCCGCGTTGACGATGGCCATGTCCATCCCCAGCGGGATGGCATGATACAGGAAGCACGAATGCATCGCCTCGCGCACCGGGTTGTTGCCGCGGAACGAAAACGACACGTTCGACAGCCCGCCCGAGATGTGGGTGTCGGGCATGTCCGCCTTGATCAGCTTGATCGCCTCGAAGAAGGCGTTGGCGTAGTCGTTGTGCTCCTCGATGCCGGTGGCGACCGCAAAGATGTTCGGGTCGAAGATGATGTCCCACGGGTCGAACCCGGCCTTCTGGGTCAGAAGGTCGTAGGAGCGCCGGCAGATCGCGTGCTTGTGCTCCGCCGTCTCGGCCTGGCCGTTCTCGTCGAAGGCCATGACGACGACCGCCGCACCGTAGCGCCGGATCGCGCGCGCCTGTTCGAGGAAGGGTTCCTCCCCCTCCTTCAGCGAGATCGAGTTGACGACCGAGCGGCCCTGCACGCATTTCAGCCCCGCCTCGATCACCGAGAACTTGGAGCTGTCGATCATCACCGGCACACGGCTGATGTCGGGCTCCGAGGCGATGAGGTTGAGGAAGGTGGTCATCGCCTCCTCGGAGTCCAGAAGCCCCTCATCCATGTTCACGTCGATGATCTGGGCGCCGTTCTCCACCTGCTGGCGTGCGACGTCCAGCGCGGTGGCGTAGTCGCCCTCCATGATGAGCTTCTTGAACCGGGCCGAGCCGGTGACGTTGGTGCGCTCGCCGATATTTATGAAATTGCTAACACCGGTCATCAGGCGCCCTCCATCTCGAACAGTTCCAGCCCCGAAAGCCGCATGTGCCGCACCTGTTGCGGCACCTTGCGCGGGGGCTTTCCGGCCACGGCCTGCGCGATGGCGCGGATGTGGTCGGGCGTGGTGCCGCAGCAGCCGCCGACGATGTTGACGAGCCCGGCCTCGGCCCACTCGCCCAGATGCGACGCGGTTTCCTCGGGCGTCTCGTCATAGCCGCCCATCTCGTTGGGAAGGCCGGCGTTGGGATAGGCGCTGACGCGGGTGTCGGCGACCTCGCTGAGGGTGCGCACATGCTGGCGCAGTTCGGCCGCGCCCAGCGCGCAGTTGAGCCCCACGGAGAAGGGCCGCGCATGGCTGACGCTGGCCCAGAACGCCTCGGGTGTCTGGCCGGTCAGCGTGCGGCCCGAGCGGTCGGTGATGGTGCCCGAAATCATCAGCGGCGGCACGTCCAGCCCTTCCTCGCGCAGCCCCTCGATGGCGAAGATCGCCGCCTTCGCGTTGAGCGTGTCGAAGATCGTCTCCAGCAGGATCAGATCGGCGCCCCCCTCGATCAGCGCGCGCGCGGCCTCGCCATAGGCGCGCGCCAGATCGTCGAAGGTCACGCCGCGATAGCCCGGATCGTTCACGTCGGGGCTGATCGAGGCGGTCTGGTTCGTCGGCCCGATACCGCCGGCGACCCACGCGTCGCGGTCCGCGGCCTCGATCGCCTCGCGCGCCAGACGCACCGACTCCACGTTCATCTCGCGCGCCAGATGCTCCATGCCGTAATCGGCCTGGCTGATGGCATTGGCGCCGAAGGTGTTGGTGCACAGGATATCGGCGCCGGCATCGAGGAAGTCGGCGTGAATCCGGCGGATCATGTCGGGCGCGGTCAGGCTGAGCAACTCGTTGTTGCCGCCCACATCCGAGGCATGATCCTTGAAGCGCTCGCCGCGATAGGTCGCCTCGTCGGGCTTCTCGTTCTGGATCATGGTGCCCATCGCGCCGTCGAGCACCAGGATGCGCTCGGCCGCGGTCTGTTCAAGCTTGGTCGTGTCGGCCATCGCTTATCGTCCTTTCTCAGGCAGCTGCCTGCGCCGGCAAGTCCACCGGCAGGCCCAGAGCGCGGCAGATCGCCAGCGTCACGTCGGCCTTGTTGAGCGTGTATATATGGAAACGATCCAGCCCCGCGTCCATGAGCCGGCGGCATTGTTCCACCGCGACGGAGGTCGCGACCATGCCGCGCAGGGCGGGATTGTCGTCGAGCCCGGCAAACATCTCTTCCATCCATCCGGGGATGGAGGCGCCGCAGCCGGCGGAAAAGCGCTTGAGCGTGGCGAAGTTATGCACCGGCATGATGCCGGGGATGATCGGCGCCTCGACCCCCGCCGCACGGGCGCGGTCCACGAAGCGCAGGACGGTATCGGTGTCAAAGACGAACTGGGTGATCGCACAGGAGGCGCCCGCGTCGATCTTGCGCTTGAGATAGTCCAGGTCGGCCTCTTCTCCGCGCGAGTCCGGGTGCGGCTCGGGGTAGGCGGCCACGGCGATGTCGAAATCGGCCACGCGGCGCAGCGCCTCCACCAGTTCCGCGGCATTCTTAAAGCCGTCGGCGGGCAGGCTCTGCCCCTCGGGCAGGTCGCCGCGCAGCGCGACGATCTTGCGGATGCCGTCATCCCACAGGGCCTTGGCCTGCGCCTCGATCTCGGCGCGGTTCGCGCCCACGCAGGTCAGATGCTGGGCGACGGGGCGGCCGCCGCGGGCACGGACCATGTCCACCACGCGGTGCGTGGTCTGGCGCGTGGTCCCGCCCGCGCCGTAGGTGACGGAGAAATAGTCGGGCGCGGCACGGGCGAGGTCGTCAACGGTGCCTTCCAGCCGCGCGATGCCCGCCTCCGTCTTGGGCGGGAAGAGTTCGAACGAAACTTGCATGTCCTGGTCCTGCATGGGCCTGGTGATGTCTCTCATGGCTTGTGATGAAAAAACCTAAAAGGTGGGCGGCGGCGCGGCGGCGCCGCCGCCCGAAGGGCGTCAGGCCGGCTTTTCGAAGAGCTGGATGCCCCAGGCGAGATAGCCGTTGTCGGCCGCCTTGACCCAGTTCTCCAGGCCGACCGCCATCTTGTCGAGATACTCCTTCGACGACCCTGCCTCGACCAGCTTGTCGTAGTTCTTGAGCATCTCTTCGCGGACGCGGGCGTAGTGGGCGCGCAGCTCGTGGGTCAGCTCCTCCTGCTCCAAGGTGCGGAAGCCCAGCGCCTCGGCCGCCTCGCGGTAGAAGCGCATCGAGCCGAGGCTGTTGAGCTTCAGGCGATCATAGACCGGCTTCAGGACGCCCGGCGGCACGTCGTCGGCCTGCATCGGGTCGGTGAAGATGAACTGCCCGCCCGGCTTGAGCACGCGCCAGGCCTCGGCGAGCACCTTCTCGCGCTGGTCGGAGTGCAGGAAGCTGTCCTGGCTCCAGGCCACGTCGAAGCTCTCGTCATCGGCGGGGACGTCCTCGAACACGCCGTGGCGCACCTCGATGCGATCGCCCAGCCCGGCCTCGCGGACCTTCTTGCGGTTGTAGTCGTTCTGAATGGCCGAGATGTTCAGCCCGACCGCCTTGCAGTCATAGCGCTGGACCAGCCGGCGCATCGCGCCGCCATAGCCCGATCCCATGTCGAGCACGCGGGTGTCCGGGCCGAGGTTCCTGAGTTTCTCGGCCATGCGAAAGATCGTGGCGTCCGAGGCTTTGCGGATGTCGTTGCTGACGTCGTAGAGGCCGATATGGAGATCCTCGCCACCCCAGATGGTGGAGTAGAAGGTGTCGGCGTCGTCGCTGTCGTAGTAATCCTCGGTGACGTCGCGGATGTCGGCCTCGCCCTCGGCCACGGTCCCGCCCCAGCGCACGAGCTGCAGCGCCGATTTCTCGGCCACGTGGATGAAGAAGTCGGGCTCGTCCTCGGCGTAGGTTTCCTGGAAGTCGCCATAGGTGCGCACGCGCTCGAACCCGGCCTCCGACAGCAGCCGGCGGACGTAGTTCTTGCGGATCGGGCACATGTTGAGCGTGTATTCGGAGTTGTCCGGGAAGGTGTACTTCATCCGGCACAGCCCCTCGTCGAGGTGTTCGGGCTCGGCGGTGACCTGGTCGCCGCAATAGTAGAACTTGTGCTTGGTGGAGAAGCCCTGATCGAGCATCGTGTCGTAGTTGCGCTGATCCAGGATCAGGATGCCGTCATGCTTGAGTGCGGCGTAGAACTCGGCCAGCGCGCGGCGGCGGTCCTTTTCCTCGTAGAGGTGGGTGAACGAGTTGCCCAGGCAGATGATCGCATCATACTTGCCGTTGATGTCGCGGTTGAGCCAGCGCCAGTCGGCCTGCACGGTCTTGAGGATGTGGCCGCGCTCCTGCCCGTTGGCAAAGGCTTTCGCCAGCATCGCCGCCGACCCGTCGGCGGTGACCACGTCAAAGCCCGCCTCGGTCAGCCGCACCGAGTGGAAACCCGTCCCGGCGGCCACATCGAGGACCGACTGCTTGCCGCGGGCGCGCAGGATGTCGATGAAGAACTGGCCTTCGCTCTCGGCGCGGCCGCGCCAGTCGATCAGCTCGTCCCACTTGTCCACGAAGGCCATCACGTATTCCTTGCGGTAGTGATCGGTCTCGCGGGTCTCGAGCGGGTTATCGTCGTAAACCTGCTCGTCCATCTCCAGTTCGGCGTTTTGCCGTTCGCTCATCGCGTCGCTCATCGGTTTCTCTCTCCGTCTTTCACCGCTCTCGCGCGCCGTCCCGAACGGAAGGCACGCAACGCTCCGGCGCATGGCCGGGCACCCCGGACACGAGGGCCGGGGCCAATGCGGACGCTGCGTCTGACCGCGCCCGCCGCTTTTCGATCGTTTCGGCGCGGCACAATAACGTCCGCACCCGGCGCGCTGGCGCTACCCCTTCGGGCCGCGCCGCTGCGCTCAATTAGGCTTCTTTTGACATGCCGCGGCGCGCTGCGCTGCGGCGAACCTTTCCGATGGGCGACACGTTACTGATTGGAAGCGACATTTCAACCCGAAATGTTAGCCTCTCGAAGCGACTGCCCCCCGAAACCGGGCTTCCTCCGCCGCTTGCGAGTGACGAAACGGCGCTCTCACAAGGGTTTGAGGCGGGCGCTCCATGCTTCGCCTCGA
Organism: Rhodobacteraceae bacterium WD3A24; assembly: GCA_002967695.1. Lineage (GTDB taxonomy): Bacteria > Pseudomonadota > Alphaproteobacteria > Rhodobacterales > Rhodobacteraceae > Alkalilacustris. The sequence continues at coordinate 23,965 of PUHN01000001.1, forward strand.
AGCAGGAAGTTTGTGCTCCCACCGCCGGCTTTGGCCAGTTTGCGGCGGCGGAACGGCGCGTGCCCGACACCTCCGCCGCCACTTTGGCCGGGAATCGCGGCCAAAGCGGCGCATTCCTGCGCCTCGCGCCTTCGCGGCTGTGAGGCTTGACAGCTTTGCCAGCGACACGGACAGTTTCCCCGGGCCACACTGGATGTCAGTGGTGTCGGTCAAGCACAATGCGGAGCGATTTTTCCATGACGAAGAGTTACATCAATGTCCCCGAGGCCGTCGGCATTTTCGACAACAAGGCCGATCTTCAGGAGGTGATCTACGATCTCATGCTGGCGGGGTTCAGCCGCTACGACATCAGCGTTCTGGGCAGCCAGGAGGCACTCGAGAGCAAGCTGGGCGAGGCGTTCTGGCAGGCGAAGGAACTCGAGGACAACCCCGACGCGCCGCGCGCGTCCTTCGTCTCGGAGGAGGCGGTCGGAGAGCTCGAGGGCGGCGTCGCGGGTGGCTTCTTCTTTCTGGGATCGGCCATCGCAATGACCGTGCTTCTCGGCCCGGCCAGCTCGCTCGCCGCGTCCATCGCTGCGGTGGCCATCGGGGGCACGCCCGGGGCGGTGCTGGGCAGCCTGCTGGCGCGGCGGGTGCATCGGCACCACCAGGAGTATTACGAGAACCAGATCAAGCATGGCGGCCTGTTGGTCTGGGTCCGGGTGGCCGACAAGGATAAGGAAGAAAAGGCGGTTCAGTTGCTCGAGGGCCATTCGGGGCGCGATGTGCATGTCCACGGCTGGAGCGAGGACTGAGACGGCCCTTGCGGCGCCACCCGCAACGCGGAATGATGCAGAGCAAGCAGCAGGTTGAAAGGACGCCACGATGAAACTTGCAACTCCCATGCTGGCCCTTCTGGGGCTGCTCGGCCTGGCGGCCTGCGAGACGGTGGAGGGCGCCGGCCGCGATCTCCAGCGCGCGGGCCAGACCGTCGAGCGCGAAGCGCAGACCGCCCGCTGATCTCCGCTCCGGCCCGCGAAGCCGGCGGGTTGCCGGTTCGGCGGAACGCGCCGCGCCGATACGGGCAGATCGCGCGCGGTCGCGCTCTATCGCATGGTGTCGCGTGCGAGCCAATGTGTATGGCGCACCGCGACGCGCACCGGCAGGGGCCGGCCGGAAATGCGCGCCAGCATGATGCGGTGCCGCCCGTTGCCTGACTTGATGTATTCGCCGTTCGGGCCGATGCTGATCACGACCGGGTCGCGCGAGGCATGAAACCCCGTCTCGCGGACGCTTTCGATCAGCCATTCCATCTTGCGCAGGCGGCGGCGAAGATCCGCCCGCGTGCGGCAGCCGTTCCAGACCGTCTCGCCATCGGCGAGGCGGCGCGCGACATCGGCCAGCCAGTCGGTGTCTTCCCAGGCGATGCGGTCGTGATAACGCCCCTCCAGTGCGTGAAAAAGCGGGCTGTCTTCGGGAACATATGGCCTGGCGCTTTCGTGCCACTGCCCGCCGATGACGAAACCGGCGGCATACCATCCGCTCAGCGCGCCGCGTCGCGTCCGCCCCACGAAATCGGGCAAATCCGACGCTGTGCCCATCGAGAGAGAGATGCGCCCCGCGTCGATGACCAGCGGCCGGAACGGATCGCCCGGATACACCAGCTCCGGATTGTCGCGCGCCATCCGGCGCAGCCTTGCGCGCTGGCGGGCGCGCCGGATGGCGTCGCTCGGCGCCGCCACGGCGCTTTCCAGTCTGTGGAACAGTCTGTGCAAGACCGGGATTCCCGAATGCGTCCGCGTCGGACGCGGTGACAGGGGCGACCACGGCCTGATAGCGCGGCAGTCGCCTTCAGGGCAAGCCGGGCGCCGAGCGGCGTGCATCGAGATAACCCGCGCAACCCGTCAGCGCGGCATAGTCGTCGGTGATCAGAGTCACGGCGAAGCCGTCCATGAAGCTGTCGAACCGGCCCTTGTCGCGGAAGGCGTCGGCGAAGCCGAGCGTGTGCAGATACGGGGCGAAGGCCCGCGCGACGCCGCCGACCAGGTAGACGCCACCGAAGGGCAGGTGGGTCAGGGCCAGATCGCCCGCCACTCGCCCCAGCAGGCGCGCGAAGATCAGCGCCGCCCTCGTCGCACGCGCCTCGCCCTCGGCGAGGGCCGCCATGATTGCCGCCGCCGCGCGGGTTTCGCCGGTCACACCGGCATCGCCCGCCGAGGTGGCGCACCACCAGTCCAGCCGCTCCAGCCCGCGCCCCGACAGGACGTCCTCGACCGCTGCGAAGCCGTGCCGCGCCCGCAGCCAGTCTGCGAGCGCTAGTTCCTCGGCATTGCGCACGGGCAGGGTGACATGGCCGCATTCCGACGCGGTGACCAGCGGCCCCTCCGGCCGGGTGAACACAGGGGCCGCGTTGAAGCCGGTGCCGAGCCCGATCACCAGCCGCGCAGCCTCGGGGGACGGCACCTCGGCGCCACGCAGGACCGGTGCGAGGCTGTCGGCTTCGAGATGGTCGAGCGCGTGCCCCTGCGCCTGAAGGTCATTGAGCAGCGCGACGCGCGGCGTCGCGGCCGCCTGTGCCAGCTCGTCCTCGTCGATCCGCCAGTCAAGGTTTGTCATCCGCGCCGCGCCGTCGCGCACCGGGCCGGCCACGGCCACGCAGGCGCCCGAAGGTGCCGCCTGGGCCGCCTCGGCGAGATAGGCCGAGAGCAGCCCGGCAAGCCCCGCGTGATCGCCGTTCCGATAGCGGCGAATGGTTTGGGGCCGTACCCGCGCGCCGTCGGCCAGCGCGACGCGCGTGTTGGTGCCGCCGATATCTGCGACGAGGCTGGGGGGGGCGCTGTCGGACATGAGCTGACTCCGGCGGAGGATCGGTCAGGGCGCAAGCGCGCGGGCCAGCGCGTGGTATGAGGCCTTTGGCGTGCGCTCGAGCGTGTCGAAATCGACATGGACCAGCCCGAAACGCTTGTCATAGCCCAGCGCCCATTCGTAGTTGTCCAGCAGCGACCACACGAAATAGCCCTTGAGCGGCACGCTGTCGGCAATCGCATTGCGGGCCCGTGCGAGATGGGCGTCGAGGTAATCGATACGCGCGGGGTCGTCGTGACCGGGCGTGTCGGGCCAGGCCATCCCGTTTTCCGTGACATAGAGCGGCAGGCCGTCATCGAAATCGGCATGCATCCGGCCGAGGAAGTGCGCGAGCCCCTCGGGGCAGATTTCCCACCCCATCTGTGTTCTGGGCAGCGGTCCCTCGACGGTGCGGTAGCCCGGCCACGGCCCGTCGCAGGGGGCGAGCCGGGCGCAGGTGTAGTAGTTCAGTCCGAACCAGTCGAGCGGGGCGGCGATGGTGGCCATGTCGTCCTGCCAGCCGTCGGGCATGTGGGGGGCGAGGTGGTCCAGCACATCCTCGGGATAGGCGCCCCGGCGGAAAGCTCCCGCGAACCAGCGGTTGTAGATGCCGTCATGGAGCCGCGCGGCGGCGTGCGCGCCGTCGGAATCGTCGGTAGGCAGGGCGTATTCGAGGTTGCAGACCGCGCCGAGATTGCCCACGCCCAGGCTGCGCAGGGCGGCGATCGCGTGGCCATGGGCCAGCCCGACATGATGCATGGCCCGCGTCGCGGCACGGATGTCGCGCACACCCGGCGCGTGCTGGCCCTCGAAATGGCTCAGCCAGGCGACGCACCACGGCTCGTTGACGGGCGCGGCCGACCACAGCCTGTCGCCCAGGCGCCGACCGATGATTTCGGCGAAATCGGCGAACCAGCCCGCGATGTCGCGGTTGCGCCATCCGCCCAGATCGGCCAGGGGCGAGGGAAGTTCCCAGTGATAGAGGGTGAGGGCCGGCTTGAGACCGCGCGCGAGCATCCCGTCGACCAGACGGTCATAGAAATCGAGCCCCTCGGCATTCACCGCCCCGCGCCCGTCGGGCAGAACCCGCGCCCAGGATGTGGAAAAGCGATAGGCGTCGAGCCCGGCCCCCGCGGCGAGATCGAGATCCTCCTGCCACCGTGTGAGGTGATCGCACGCGATCGCGCCGGTTTCGGCGCGCACGACATTGCCGGGCGTCTCGGCGAAATCGTCCCAATGGGTGCGGCCGGCGCCACCCCGGCTGTGCCCTTCGATCTGGTAGGCCGAGGTCGCCGTCCCGAATACAAAATCCTCGGGAAAGTCCGCCCGTGTAAAACTCAAGCTCATGACGGCTGTCCTTTCGGCGCGGGGCCGGTGGATTGGCCCACTGTGAGCTCGGCCTCCAGCAGGCGTTCGCGCGGCGCGGTCTCGGGTTGGGCGATGATCGCGAGCAGCATCTCCGCCGCCTGTCGTCCGGCATCGCGCACCGAGGAGCGTGTCGCCGTGAACAGTGGCACGTCGTCGCCGTTACGCAGATAGGAGAGGTCGTCGTCATGGGTGATGACGGAAATGTCGCGGCCCAGGCGCAATCCGGCTTCCTCGATCGCGCGACGCAGCCCGATCGCCGCGATCATGGAGGAGACGAGAAACGCCGTGGGCGGAGCGGGCAGGGCGAGCAGGTCGCGCCCGGAGCGGTAGCCGTAAGCCTCGGTCATTTCGTCGGAGCGGATCAGCGCCGGATCGCGCGGCACGCCGCGTTCGGCCAGCGCCCGCTCATAGCCGTCGCGGCGGCGCAGGGCGAAGTCCATGACTTCCAGCCCGTTGAGCAGCCCGATGCGTCGATGGCCCAGATCCAGCAGGAAGGCCGTTGCGCGCTGAAAGGCACGGCGGTTGTTCACGTCGAGCCAGCAATAGGGCCGGTTCGTTCCCGTGCTGCGGCCATGCACGAGAAAGGGCATGCCGATCTCGTCGAGCAGGTCGATGCGCGGATCGCCCGCGCGCGGGCCGTGGACGATGACACCATCGACGCTGCCGCGGGCCTTGAGGTCGCGATAGGTCTGGGCCTCGTCGGCGTCGCTGACGACCGACAGCACCATGTCGAAGCCCGCCCGCGCATAGGCTTCCCCCGCGCCGGCGATGAAATCGGCGAAAATCGGATTGACCATCTCGTGGCGGCTCGACAGCGGGATGACATGGCCGATCGCCATCGCCTGCCCGGTGGCGAGGCTCTTGGCGCGGGTGTTGGGCCGGTAGTTGAGCGCGCGCGCGGCCTCGGCGACGCGCCGTCGGGTGGTTTCCTTGACTTCGGGATAGCCGTTGAGCGCGCGGCTCACCGTGGTGGGCGACAGCCCCAGATGTCTGGCGAGTTCCTTGAGTGTCATGCCGCCGAATATCCAAACCGCATTCAATTTCCTTGCAGGTTAGCCCCCTCGGCGCGGCCCGTCAAAGCCCTTCCCGACGAGAGCCGCCCGGTGCTGTGTACCGAATAAATAGAAAATGCGAATCGTGCGAAGCGTGATTGACAGGCTGGGCGATTTGCGCGACCGTCTACAAGTCCAAAACGCTTTGGGAAAATGCGATTCCAGATGCCGCGGGCCGCATCGGGCCCACGCGCAGGCTGCGAACTGGGAGGAGGAACCGATGAAAACCAAACTTTATGCTGGCGTGGCCGCGCTGGCGCTGACCGCCGGCGCCGCGCAGGCGCAGGATCTCGTTTTCACGCCGGGTGAGGACGATCGCTTCGACTGGGGAAGTTTCGATGCCTTCGCCGCCGAGCATGACCTCTCGGGCGAGACCCTGTCGATCTCGGGGCCGTGGATCGGCGGGGACGCCGAACTCGTCAACAGCGTGCTGGCCTATTTCGCCGAAGCCACGGGCACGGAGGTGAACTACACCGGCTCCGACAGCTTCGAACAGGACATCGTCATCTCGCTGCAGTCGGGCACGGCGCCGAATGTCGCCGTGTTTCCGCAGCCCGGCCTCGCCTCGGACATGGCCGGACGGGGCTTTCTGGCGCCGCTGGGCGAGGATGTCGGCGACTGGGTGAGCGACAACTACGCCGCCGGCGACTCCTGGGTCGATCTGGGCACCTTCGAGGGCCCCGAGGGCGAGGAGGATCTCTACGGCTTCTTCTACAAGGTCGATGTGAAATCGCTGGTCTGGTACAGCCCGGCGGCGTTCGACGAGATGGGCTACGACATTCCCCAAAGCCTCGACGAGCTGCGCGGGCTGACGCAGCAGATGGTCGATGACGGCGTCACGCCATGGTGCATCGGGCTGGGCTCGGGCGCGGCGACGGGCTGGCCGGCGACCGACTGGGTCGAGGACATGATGCTGCGGCTGCACGAGCCCGAAGTCTATGACCAGTGGGTCAACAACGAGATTCCCTTCGACGACCCGCGCGTGGTCGAGGCGATCGAGGCCTTCGGCTGGTTCGCTCGCAATGACGCCTTCGTCGATGGCGGGGCCGAGGCCGTCGCGACGACCGATTTCCGCGACAGCCCCGCCGGGCTCTTCGGGTTCCCGCCGGACTGCTACATGCACAAACAGGCCTCTTTCATTCCGACTTTCTTCCCCGAAGGGTCCGAATACGGCCTGGACTATGACTTTTTCTACTTTCCGGCCGATGCCGAGGCCGATCTCGGCAATCCGGTTCTGGGGGCGGGGACGCTGTTTGCCATCACTGATGACAGCCCCGCCGCGCGTGCGCTGATGGACTTCCTGCGCACGCCCATCGCCCATGAGATCTGGATGGGCCAGCAGGGCTTCCTGACACCCTACACCGAGGTCAATACCGAGGCCTACGGCAACGACTCGCTGCGGGCGATGGGCGAGATCCTGCTCGAGGCGACGACGTTCCGCTTCGACGCGTCGGACCTGATGCCCGGCGAGATCGGCGCCGGCGCATTCTGGACGGGCATGGTCGATTACGTCTCGGGCGCTGACGCCGGAGAGGTGGCCACGACGATCCAGGAGCGCTGGGACTCCATGCGCTGAGCCTCGTGCCGCCCGCCGCCGTGCGGGGCTTTCACAGCCCTCGCGCGGCGGCGGGCGGTCCCGCAACATGACAGGGAGGAGGGGCGACGATGTCACCCGTGTTGCAGGGCGCCGCCACGATCCTGATCGGCGTTTTCGGCTGTATCGGCTATTTCTACGCCTCGAACATCATCCTCGACCGGGTGCTGTTTCCCGCGCGCGGGCCGAAGGCGGGGCGCAACATCAACCGCGCCAATCAGGTGCGGCCCTGGCTGTTTCTGTTTCCGGCGATCTTCGCGCTCGGTCTGTATCTTGTCTATCCGGTGGTGGGGTCGTTCTATCGGTCGCTCTTCGACCGGGCGGGCGACGATTTCATCGGGCTGGGCAACTACATCGACCTGATCAACGAGCCCACCTTCCGCACGGCCGTGTTCAACAACTTCCTGTGGATTCTGGTTGTTCCGGCCGGCTCGACCTTTTTCGGCCTGGCTGCCGCGCAGCTGACCGACAGGTTGCGCTGGGGCAACATCGCCAAGTCGCTGATCTTCATGCCGATGGCGATCAGTTTTGTCGGCGCGTCGCTGATCTGGAAGTTCGTCTATGCCAACAACGCCGATATCGGCCTGATCAACGCCGCGCGCGAGGCGCTGTTCGGCGCCGAGCCGCTGGACGTCCTCCAGATACCATTCTGGAACAACTTCTTCCTGATGTTCATCCTGATCTGGATTCAGACGGGCTTTGCGATGGTGATCCTCTCGGCCGCCCTGCGCGGCATTCCCGAGGAAACGATCGAGGCCGCGATAATCGACGGCGCCAACCCGTTTCAGGTCTTCTTCCGGATCAAGGTGCCGCAGATCATGGGCACGATCGTGGTGGTCTGGACGACGATCACCATTCTGGTGCTCAAGGTCTTCGACATCGTTTACACGATGACCGGCGGCAATTTCGGCACGCAGATCCTGCCCAGCTACATGATGGGCTATATGTTCCGCGACAACGGCAGGGCGACGGCCGTGGCCTTCGTCATCATGGTCATCGTCCTTCCGGTGATGGTTTGGAACATTGTGCAGGCGCGCAGGGAACAGCGCTGAGGCGGAGGGCACAAAGATGGACAATATCGCCGGACGGAAGTCGCACCTCACCTGGGCCGTCAATATCTCGGTCATATTGATGGTGCTGATATGGCTCATCCCCACGATCGGGCTGCTCGTGTCGTCATTCCGCGACCGCGAGCAGATCTCGGAGACCGGCTGGTGGCTCGCGCCGCTGCCGGTAGAAATGACGTTTCGCGTGCGCACGTCGCCCGAGGGCGCGGCGCAGCAGAACGGCCTGTGGGTTCTGGAGGGCAACGTCTTTGCCACCCCCGACATGGAAGAGCAGCTGGGAGACGACGATGCCGAGCTCACGCGCTTCGGCACCCGCGGCGTCAACCCGACCGAATTCGCGGCCGGCGAAACGGCCGAGCTGCGTGGCGGTGGCACGCTCACCGTGAACTCCGACGGAAGCTGGCGCGCCGAATCCGAGGAGGAATTCGGCCCGCGCGGGCCGACGATCTATTTCGCGGCAGAGGTGCCGCCCCAGTTCACGCTTACCAACTACGAGACCGTGCTGACGGCCGACGGCATGGACCGGGCCTTCATAAACACGCTCACGGTGACGGTGCCGGCCACGATCATTCCCATCCTCATCGCGGCCTTCGCCGCCTATGCGCTGGCCTGGATGGAGTTTCCGGGGCGCGGATTGCTGATCGCGGCCGTCGTCGGCCTGCTCGTGGTGCCGTTGCAGCTTGCGCTCGTTCCGCTTCTGAGCCTGCATACCAGCGTCGGTATCGGACAGAGCTTTCTGGGGATCTGGCTGGCGCATACCGGCTTCGGCCTGCCGCTCGCGATATACCTGCTGCGCAACTACATGGTCGGCCTGCCGCGCGACATCATCGAAAGCGCCAAGGTCGACGGGGCGACCGATTTTCAGGTCTTCACCCGGATCGTCCTGCCGCTGTCGTTCCCGGCGCTGGCATCGTTTGCCATCTTCCAGTTCCTGTGGACGTGGAACGACCTGCTGGTGGCCAAGGTCTTTCTGCCCTCGGACGCCGACAGCCAGGTGATGACGGTCAAGATCGCCGACGATCTCCTGGGCTCGCGCGGGGGCGACTGGGGCATTCTGGCGACCGCGGCTTTCGTGTCGATCGCGGTGCCGCTGCTCGTCTTCTTCACAATGCAACGCTATCTGGTGCGCGGCCTGCTGGCCGGCTCCGTGAAGTGACTACAAGAAAGGACGCTCGTGACGATTCAATCTCCGGCCGGGCACAGGATGATGACGGCAAGCGACAGGGACTGGTGGCGCGGGGCGGTGATCTATCAGGTCTATCCGCGCTCCTTTCAGGACAGCAACGGCGACGGAATCGGCGATCTTCTCGGCATCGTCGAGCGGCTGCCCTATATCGCCAGCCTCGGGGTGGATGCGGTCTGGATCTCGCCCTTCTTCACCTCGCCGATGAAGGATTTCGGCTACGACGTCTCGGACTACTGCGACGTCGATCCGATGTTCGGCACGCTGTCGGATTTCGATGCGGTCGTCTCCACCGCCCACGCGCTGGGGCTCAGGGTGATGATCGACCTGGTGCTCTCCCACACCTCCGACCAGCATCCCTGGTTCGCCGAAAGCCGGGCGAGCCACGACAACCCGCGCGCCGACTGGTATGTCTGGGCCGACGCCAAGCCCGACGGGACGCCGCCCAACAACTGGCTGTCGATCTTCGGCGGCGCGGCCTGGGCTTGGGAAGCCCGGCGATGCCAGTATTACATGCACAACTTCCTCACCAGCCAGCCTGACCTGAACTTTCACAATTCCGATGTTCAGGACGCTTTGCTCGATGTCGCGCGCTTCTGGCTGGACCGGGGAGTGGACGGCTTCCGGCTGGACACGATCAATTTCTATTTCCACGACGCCGCGCTGCGCGACAACCCGGCGCTGCCGCCCGAAAAGCGCAACGACTCCATCGCGCCCAAGGTCAATCCCTACAATCACCAGGATCACGTCTTTGACAAGAACCGGCCCGAAAACCTTGATTTCCTGCGCCGATTCCGCGCGCTGCTGGAGCCCTACAACGCCGCCGCCGTGGGCGAGGTGGGCGATGCGCAGCACGGGCTGGAGATCCTCGGCGAGTATACCTCGGGCGGTGACAAGATGCAGATGTGCTACGCCTTCGAGTTCCTCGCCAAGGATCCTCCGACGGCCGAGCGCGTGGCCGGCGTGATCGGCCGGCTCGAGGCGGTCGCGCCCGACGGCTGGGCCTGCTGGGCTTTTTCCAACCACGACGTGATGCGCCACGTTACCCGCTGGCAGCTCACCCCTGCGGCGGTGCGCTGCTATGCCACGCTGATCATGTGCCTGCGCGGCTCGGTCTGCCTGTATCAGGGCGAGGAGCTCGGTCTGCCCGAGGCGGAACTGCATTTCGAGGATCTGCGCGATCCTTACGGCATCCGGTTCTGGCCCGAATACAAGGGCCGCGACGGTTGCCGCACGCCGATGGTCTGGACGCATGACACGCAAAACGGCGGTTTCTCGGCGGGCAATCCGTGGCTGCCGGTCACGCGTGAGCATCTCGCGCTGGCCGTCGACTGCCAGGAGCATGCGCCCGACGCGCTGCTGCACCACTACCGCAAGGCGATCTCCTTTCGCGCCGCGTATCCGGTGCTTGCCAAGGGCGAACTGGAGGCGTTGCGCGCGGATGGCAATGTGCTGAGCTTCATGCGCCGCGACGGCGAACGCAGGCTGTTCTGCGCCTTCAATCTGGATCACGAGCCCGCCGAGCTGGACCTGCCCGCGGGCCACTGGCTGCCGGTGGGGGGGGAGCTCAACAGTTCCGGCCCCGGAGCCGATGGCAGGGTGCATCTGGGGCCCTGGCAGCCATGTCTGGTCGTGGCGCGTTAACCGAAGCGGGAAGGGGAGGAGATATGGCTGATCTCAGGCTCAAGGACATCGCCAAGGCCTATGGCGAGGTCGAAGTCCTGTCGAACATCAATCTCGACATCAAGAAGGGCGAGTTGATCGTCTTCGTCGGGCCGTCGGGCTGCGGCAAGTCCACGCTGCTGCGGATGATCGCCGGGCTGGAGCGGATTACCGGCGGCGATCTCCATATCGACGGGATGCGCGTCAACGACATGCCGCCTGCCCAGCGCGGCATCGCGATGGTCTTTCAGTCCTATGCGCTCTATCCGCACATGACGGTGCGCGAGAACATGGCCTTTGCGCTCAAGCTCGCCGGCAAGAGCAAGCAGGAGACCGAACAGGCCGTCAACAAGGCCGCCGACATGCTCCAGCTCGGCCCCTATCTGGACCGGCTGCCCAAGGCGCTCTCGGGCGGGCAGCGCCAGCGCGTCGCCATCGGCCGCTCGATCGTGCGCGATCCCAAGGTCTATCTTTTCGACGAGCCGCTTTCGAACCTCGACGCGGCGCTGCGCGTGGCGACCCGCATCGAGATCGCCCAGCTCAAGGAGTCGATGCCCGACTCCACGATGATCTACGTCACCCACGACCAGGTCGAGGCGATGACCCTGGCCAGCCGCATCGTCGTGCTCGCCGGCGGCGGGATCAGCCAGGTCGGCACGCCGCTGGAGCTTTACCAGAAGCCGCACAACGAGTTCGTCGCGCAGTTCATCGGCAGCCCGGCGATGAATCTCCTGCCCGGCGAGATCGTCGAGACCGGCGAGACGACGCTAGTCAGGCTGTCCGATGGCGGACAGGCGCGCGCCGCGATCCCGACGCGCGAGGCCGACAAGGGGATGCAGGTCAATCTGGGCGTGCGGCCCGAGGACGTCATCGTCACCGAGGGCGACGAGTTCCTGTATCGCGGCAAGGTGGAAATCACCGAGGCGCTGGGGGAGTTGACCGTGCTGTATTTCGAGAAAAAGGGCGAGGCGCCGCCGTTTCTGGGCAAGTTGCCGGGTGTGCATGCGCAGTTGCGTGGCAGCCCGGTCAAGCTGCGCGCCGAGCCCGAGAATCTGCATCTGTTCCACGAAGGCACATCGCTGCTCTATCGTTGAGCGGCGGCAGGGCGCGGACCCGGCGGATCTCCTCCCGGCGCCGGGGCCGCGCGATTTTGCGGATATTCCGGGGCGTTGCCAGGATGGGCGGCAGGGCGATGTCGTCGCGGCGTGAAGGGGCCATTGCCATGACGATCCATGATGTGGCGGCCAGCGCGGGGCGGCGGGCGATGGCTGTCTTCGTGCTTGCAATGGCGGCATGTGCGCCCCCTCCGGCGCCCGGCGACGGGCCGCCACCCACACGCGCCTTCGCCCCCGCCGGCGATGCCGTGGCCGCGTTGGACGCGGTGCTCGCACCGTATGAGGCGGCGCCGGCGCCGCGCTTTCTGGCTCGCCTCGACCTAGCGCAGGATCGTCACTATGTCGTGCTCGCACAGGTTCCCACAGCCGATCCGATCGATCTGAGTGGGCCCGAGGCCGCGCGGCGCAGCCTCGGGCGGGCGGTCATCGACCCGTTCGGCCGGCTGCGGTCGCAGGCCAAGATCGGGCATCTGATGATCGGCTGGCACTGCGCCGGCGTGTCGGGCATCGTCTCGAAAAGCGGTGACAGGGTGGGAACCGGCGTGCGGATGGCCCTGTCGGGCTGGGGGCTCACGCCCTTCCTGAGCAGCTTTTCCGACGGCTTTCTGGTCGGCGCCGACGAGATTCCCGCCGGCTACGCCACGCAGCTGCGCACGGGCCGGGGGAGTGTGCTGGCTTTCGAGGTCTCGGCACAGGACTGCACGGATCTGCGCCTTGCGCTGGTGGATTACATCCGCCATCCCGACCAGCCGGCGGGCAATTACGGCATGCTTCTCGACACACCGGGCTTTCAGGGGGATGGGTGTCTGACCTTCGCGCTGTGGCTCGCCGGCCGCGCGGGGCTGCCGCGCGAGGTCCGTGACGCCCTGACTCGCTCCGTCGAGGTGCCTGCGGAGGTCATCGGCTGGCGTGCCGAGGTGCCCGAGGGGGTGCGGCCCTACCGCCCGCCGGGGTGGAGCCCGGATGCCCCCGAGCGGCGGGTCAGCCTGGCGCGGCTGCGCTTTGGCGACTGGCAGGCGGAGGGTATTGCCGATCGCGTCGAGATCATAGATGGCGAGCTTCTCTTTGCGGCGGTCACGCATCTGCGCAGCCTCGGCGGCCTTCGCGCCGACTGGCGCACCCGCCGCGCCCTGGGCGCGGATGATCCGGCGGTGCGCCGGGCGCAGACCGCGATGGAGCGTTGGGCGCGGAGCTTTCCGGTCTGGCGGCTGGCCGATGCGGGCGCGGTCTCGGCGCTCGTGCTCGAGCGGCGCTGAACAGCGGCGCCCACTTGCCCCGCGCGCGTCCCCGGTGCATCCAGTGGCGCACGGGCGAGAACCGAGGAGTGCACGATGCTGCCCAAGCAAGGCCTATGGCGCCAGACGCCGCCGGCGATCTTTTCACCCATCATGGGGTTTCTCGGGCTGGGGCTTGCCTGGCGGCAGGCGACGGCGACCCTGGCCGCCCCCGCCGCCGTAAGCGAGCTGCTTCTGGGCGCGGGCGTGGCGCTTTATGCTTTTGCGCTGGTGGCGTGGCTGGCCAAGCCCCTGCGCCGGCCGAGGGTGCTCGTGGAAGAGTTGCGCGTGCTGCCCGGCCGGGCGGGGCTGTCGGCGATGACGATGTCGCTGATGCTGACCGCCGCGGCGCTGGTGGAGTATTCGCACGGGCTGGCCCGCTGGGTGGCGATTCCGGCCTTCGCGGCGCATGCGGGCCTTGCGCTGCTGGTCATCCACGCCCTGATCACGGGGCCGACCGAGGCGCGCGGCGTCACGCCGGTGTGGCATCTGAGCTTCGTGGGCTTCATCGCCGGCCCGCTCGTCGGGGTGCCGCTGGGGCATCTGGCCATCGCCGAGGCGATCCTGTGGATGACGATGACGGTGGCCGTGGTGATCTGGGCGATCAGCCTGCATCAGCTCGTCCGGGGGATTCCCCCGGCGCCACTGAGGCCGCTGGTGGCCATCCATCTGGCCCCGGCGAGCTTCTTTGCGACGGTCGCCGCGATCTTGGGGTTCGAGGCCGTCGCTCTGGGCTTCGCCGCGCTGGCCACGGCGATTCTGGCGGTGCTGCTGGCAAGCGGGCGGTGGATCACCGCGGCCGGTTTCAGCCCGATGTGGGGGGCATTCACGTTTCCGCTCGCCGCATATGCGAGCGCGATGCTCCACGCGGCCCAGTTTGTCGAGGGGCCGGCGGCCACCGCGCTGCGACTTGCCAGCGCGCTCGTTCTCGTGGCCGCGACGCTGATCATTCCCGCCATTCTCTTCAAGATCCTGCAGGCCTGGGCGCGCGGCGGGCTGGCCGCGCGCACCAACGCCGCGCAGGCGTGAGGCGCCAGCGCCGCGGCCCTGCGGCGCCAGGCCCCTTTCCTTTTCCCGCGCCGCGTGAAATAGGGAAGTGCCAAACGAAACCTCCGCAGGAGAGCCCCCATGGAGATTCGCGAGGCACTCACCTTTGACGACGTTCTGCTCCTGCCCGCGGCCAGCAGCGTGCTGCCTGCGAGCGCCGACATCGAGACGCGCGCGACGCGCGAGATCAGGCTGAACATCCCGCTTCTGTCCTCGGCGATGGACACGGTAACCGAAGCGCGCATGGCCATCGCCATGGCCCAGGCCGGGGGGCTCGGGGTCATACACCGAAATCTCGATGTCGAGACGCAGGCCGACGAGGTGCGCCGGGTCAAGCGGTTCGAATCCGGCATCGTCTACAACCCGATCACCCTGCGGCCCGACCAGACGCTGGCCGATGCCAAGGCGCTCCAGGAGCGCTATGCGGTCACCGGCTTTCCGGTGGTCGATGACGAGGGCCGCGTGGTGGGCATCGTGACCAACCGTGACATGCGGTTCGCCAGCGACGACCGCACCCCCGTGCGGGTGATGATGACCTCGGACAACCTCGCGATCCTGCGCGAGCCCGCCGACCGCGAGGAGGCGCGCAGCCTGATGCAGGCGCGGCGCATCGAGAAGCTTCTCGTCACCGACGCGGACGGCCACCTGACCGGCCTGCTGACGCTCAAGGACACCGAGAAGGCCGTCCTCAACCCCTCGGCCTGCAAGGACGATCTGGGCCGGCTGCGCGTGGCGGCGGCGACCACGGTGGGCGACGAGGGCTTTGCGAGGTCCGAGGCACTGATCGACGCGGGCGTGGATGTCGTCGTTATCGACACCGCGCATGGCCATTCCCAAGCGGTCGGCGAGGCCGTCGAGCGGGTCAAGAAGCTGTCGAACGCGGTGCAGGTGATCGCCGGCAATGTCGCCACCGCGGAGGGCACGCGCGCGCTCATCGGTGCGGGGGCGGACGCGGTCAAGGTGGGGATCGGGCCGGGCTCAATCTGCACCACGCGGGTCGTCGCCGGCGTGGGCGTGCCGCAGCTGACCGCGATCATGGACAGTGCCGCCGCAGCCGGCGACGTGCCGGTGATCGCCGATGGCGGCATCAAGCTGTCGGGCGACTTCGCCAAGGCGATCGCCGCGGGCGCCTCGGCGGCGATGGTGGGCAGCGCCATTGCCGGCACCGACGAGGCGCCGGGCGAGGTGATCCTCTATCAGGGGCGCAGCTACAAGAGCTATCGCGGCATGGGCAGCCTGGGCGCGATGGCGCGGGGTTCGGCCGATCGCTATTTCCAGAAGGACGCGGCCAACGACAAGCTCGTTCCCGAAGGCATCGAGGGCCAGGTTCCCTACAAGGGGCCGGTCGGGGTGGTGCTGCATCAGCTCGTGGGCGGGTTGCGTGCCGCGATGGGCTATACCGGCTGCGCCGACATGGAGGGAATGCGCCGGGACTGCAATTTCGTGCGCATCACCGGCGCGGGGCTGAAGGAAAGCCACGTCCACGACGTCCAGATCACCCGCGAGAGCCCGAACTACCGCGGATTGTGAGCGGGCGCGTCGGCGGCCTTGGCGACCAGAACGTCGGTCGGCGGCTCGCGCATGAGGTCGCGCGCGTAATTGCCCAGCTGCGATGGATCCTGCCCCGAATGGGCGCCGATCGTCAGCAGGTCGGGTTCCAGTTCGGCGATCCGGTAGCGCAGCACCTCGTGAACTCCGCCGGGGATGATTTCCGGCAGGCTCAGCCCCGGCGGCAGCGAATGGGCGGCCAGCCAGGCGTCGCGCGCGGCGACCGCCCCGGCCATGGCGCGGCTGTCCTGGACCGAGCGGCCGGGCAACCTGTCGATCAGCCCGAGTTGCAGCGCGTGAATGGCGCAGAAACGGGCCTCGGGGGACAGATGCGCGGCGGCGGTCAGGGCCGCCGCGCTGGCGGGGGAGAAATCGACCGCCCCGAGCACCGAGGCATAGGCGCCCTCGACCGGGCGATGGGCGAGCAGCACCGGCACACGTGCGGCCAGAACGATCCGCTCCATCGTCGTCAGGCGGAGCAGGTCGAGCACCGGCCGCAGGCGGTGCAGGCCGAGGATCATGAATTCGGCGCCTTCCTCGCCGGCCAGGCGGGGCAGGGCGGTTTCGGGGCGGCCGTCGAGAAGCACCGGCTCGGGCGGGGCGGCGCCGGGCCCGTCGGCGCATGCGGCCTCCAGCGCGCGGCGGGCGTCGCGGCGCGCCTCGTCGCTGGCGTCCTCGGGCAGGACATGGGCCAGTATCACGCGCGCCTCGAGCCGCGCGGCAAGCTGCGCGGCGCGCGCCACAACCCGGGCGGATTGCGCGGACAGATCGGTTGCCGCGATGAGCGTTGACATGGCCTGTCTTTCCGATGCGCCGGACCGCTGAACAGCGGCTTTATCCGCGACAAATGCGTGCCTGTCAAAGCCTCAGCTGTCGCGGCGCCTGCCCGCGAGCCGGTCGCGGCCCAGCTTGTCGAGCATTTGCGGGTCCGCCTCGGTGCCGAAATGCTGGGACTGCGACAGCTCTGGAAAGGCATCGCGCACTGCGCGGGACAGCCCGCGGGGCAGCCGCTCGACGGTCGCCTCCGCCACGCGCAGGCTCTCGGCGGGAATGCCTTCTGCATAGATGATCTCGTGGCGATCGAAGACGAGGCTGTAATAGTCCACCACACCACCCTCGCGGATGAAGACGGCGCCCTCGTCGTCGATGAGGTGCCGTGCCTGGACGAGAAGCTCGGAGGTGGGCAGCAGGGGCTCGCGGGCGCGCCGGTAGAGGAACATGCGATGGTGCTGACTCACGATCAGATCGCCGGCATTGCCCATCGCGCCGGCGCTGATGACCACGGGCGCGAAGCTGCCGATGGCGCGCAGCGCCGCCTTGCCCACCCAGCGCAGTGGCTGGGGGCCGTGATCGCGGGTCAGCACCCGCATGCCGGGTTCGAGGGCCTCGATGGGCATCTGCCGCCCGTCCGACAAGGTGATGCGCGTGCCCCGCGCGAAGGCGAGGCAGGCAATGTCGGCGAGCCGGCCCTCGCCGGGATCGTCGCTGACCTCGATGAGGCTGTAATCGGTGCGCGGCGCCATGGGGCTGAGCGGCAGGGCTAGCACGCGCCCGTCCTCCTCCAGGCGCAGGAGCAGCATCTCGACGATGTCGCTGTCGGGCGCCATCAGCGTGAGCCGGCCGCACAGGGTCAGCCGGTCTCCCGGCCGGCCGACTTGAGAGCCGGCGGCGAGCGTCTGGCTGCGCGCGCTCTCGCCGGGCGCCGCGTCCCGTCGCAGGCTCAGCGCCACCGGCCGCGCGCCGGGGGCGAGTTGATAGACGTCGCCCGCACAGGTCTCGGCGATCTCGCCCCCCGTGTCGGCGAGGCTGTCGCCGAGATTAGCCCCCGCCGTCACGGCGATATCTTCGCCGAGAAAGGCCTGACAGCCGTAGTCGGGGGCCGTCTGCGGATCGGCGGGCGGCATCGGTGTTACTCCGTTCCGGCGGGCACCGGCCCCTGACGCGCGCTCATTTCGGCAGGGTTCCGTCGAGGACATACCGCAGGATATCGACCACCTGTTCGGGCTCGCGGGCCATGGCCAGCGCGGCGGCATCGACTTCCTTGAGCGCGTGGTCGTGCTCGGGCGGATGCAGGGTGATCAGCGCCTTTCCCTGCGCCGCCGCCTGGCCGGCGTCGAAGGCCGCGTTCCACTGCTTGTATTTCTCGCCGAAGCGCACGACGACCACATCGGCGTCGCCGATGGCCTTGCGGGTGCGGATGGCGTTGATCATCGCGCCCTTGTGGTCGTGCCAGTACTTGTCGGATTCCGCGCCGAGAATGGCGACGCCGCAATCATCGCTGGCGCCGTGATCGGTAACGGGGGCGGAAAACGCCACGTCGAGCCCGCGCGCGCCGGTGATGATACGCTCGCGCCAGTCGCTGTGAATTTCTCCGGCAAGATAGACAGTGAGGGTCATCGGCTGGTCCTTTCGTCATGTTCGGCTCGGGCGGTTTCCATCAGCTGCGCTACGGTGTCGTCGCTGACCTGGTCGAAGCTGCGGTAATGCAGGCTGACCGCCTGAAAGGCGCGCGGCGTATCGAGGCAGATGAGGTGATCAACGTCGCCGCGCAGCGCCTGCACCGTGTCGGGCGGGGCCACCGGCACCGCGAGCACGATACGCGCCGGGTCTTGCGACTTGAGTCCGGCGAGCGCGGCGCGCACGGTCGCGCCCGTAGCGATGCCGTCATCGACGATGACGGCGCTGCGGCCCGCCACCGGCGTGGGCATACGCCCGCCCATGAAGCGCCGGCGCCGCGCGTCCAGTTCCTTGCGCTTTTCCGCCAGCTCGGCGTCGAAATCGGACTCGCGCATCCCGAAGGCGCGCAGAACCTCGGTGTTGAATACCGCCTCGCCGCCGTCGGGGGTATCGACGATGGCGCCGGCGGCAAATTCGGGACTGCCCGGCAGGCCGATCTTGCGCACCAGCAGCAGTTCCAGCGGCGCGCCGAGCCGTCGCGCGACCGGCAGCGCCACCGGCAGGCCCCCGCGCGGCAGCGCCATCACCACCGGATCGGGTAGTTCCAGCTCTTCCAGCGCGTCGGCGAGCCGCTCACCGGCCTCGGTGCGATCCTCAAACATGACCCGGCCCCTTTGCCTGTTGCCCGCGCAAGCATGGCGCGCCCCGTGCGCCTTGCCAAGGGGTCAGCCGCGCAGGCTGCCCCCCGTCGCGGCGGTCACCTTGTCGATGATGCGGGCGCTGACGGCCTCGATTTCTTCGTCGGTGAGGGTCCGTTCGGTGGGCTGAAGCCGCACGGTGAAGGCCACCGATTTGCGCCCCGCCCCCATCTGTGCCTCGGCCTTGGGGCCGGCGAACTCGTCGAAGACGGCGACATGCTCGATCAGGGTCTTGTCGGCCCCGGCGGCAGCCTCGACCAGAGTGCGCGCCTCGACGCGGGCATCCACGACGAAGGCGAAATCGCGGTCGACCGCCTGCAGGTCGTGCAGCTCCAGCGCGGGGCGCGTGGTCGTGCGCGACCGTGGTTGGGGGGCGTTCTCGACGAAGACGGTAAAGCCCATCGCCGGCCCCTTGATGTCGAAGCTGCGCAACACCCTGGGGTGAAGTTCGCCGAAACAGGCCAGAATGCGCTTGGGGCCCAGCGTGAAACGTCCCGCCCGGCCAGGGTGGAACCAGGCGGGCACGTCGCGCGCGATCTGGCGTCTGGCGGGGGCACCGATGGCCGCGAGGACGGCCTCGGCATCGGCCTTGGCGTCGAAGACGTCGACCGTCCGGCGCGCGCCATGCGGATCGCGCGGGGCCGTCGCGCCCACCAGAATCCCGGCGGCCTGCAGGTGCTGCTCGCCCGGCTCGCCCCCGTCGAAGGCCGCACCCACCTCGAAGAGCGCCAGATCCATGAACCCGCGCGCCTGATTGCGGGCCGCCGCCCGCAGAAGCCCCGGCAGAAGGTCGGGGCGCAGATGCGTCATTTCCGACGAGATCGGGTTGTCGAGCCGGACATCATCGCCGCCGCCGCCGAAAATCGCGGCGGCGTCGGCGTCGATGAAGGAATAGGTCACGCATTCATTGTAGCCCAGAGCGGCCAGTTGCCGCCGCGCCGCGCCCTCGCGCCGCTGCAGCCGGGTGAGGACGGGGTCGGGAACGCCGACCTGCGGGCGCGGCATCGGCTGCCCCTCCAGCCTCGAAAGCGAGGCGACGCGCGCGACCTCCTCGACCAGATCGGCCGGATCCTGGATGTCGGGGCGCCAGGTGGGCGGGCTGGCGGTTCCGTCGCGGAGCGTGAAGCCCAGCGCCTGCAGCGTGGCGCGCTGCTCGGCTGCGGGGATGTCCATTCCCACGAGGCTGACCACGCGGCGCGGGTCAAACGGGTAGTCGCGCGCGGTGTCGGGCACCGCGCCGTCGCGGACGACATTGGAGGGCTCGCCGCCGCAGATATCGACAATCATCGCCGTGGCGGCCTCGAGGCCTGGCTCGGTGAAGGCCGGATCCACGCCGCGCTCGAAGCGGTAGCGGGCATCCGAGGTGATCTTGAGCGCGCGCCCCGTCGCAGCGATGGTGATGGGATCCCAGTACGCGGATTCGAGAAAGACGTTGGTCGTCTCCCCGGTGCAGCCGGTGGCGGCCCCGCCCATGATGCCGGCGATGCTTTCGGGGCCGGTGTCGTCGGAGATCACCATCATGCCGGCGTCGAGGGTATAGTCCTTCTCGTCCAGCGCCGTGAGCGTCTCGCCGCCCGCTGCGGGGTGGATGCGCAGATCGCCCGCAACCTTGTCGGCGTCGAAGACGTGCAGCGGGCGGTTGAGATCGAAGGTGAAGAAGTTTGTGATATCCACCAGCGCCGAGATCGGCCGCAGCCCGATCGCGCGCAGCCGCCTTTGCAGCCAGTCGGGCGAGGGGCCGTTGCGCACGCCCCGGATAAGACGGCCGGTGAAAAGCGGACAGCCCTTCTCCCTGAGTTCGGGGGCGATCTGCACGCCGATCGGGGAGGCAAAGCCCCCGGTGACCGGGGCGATCTCGTGGGATTTGAGCGTGCCAAGCCCCCGCGCGGCCAGATCGCGGGCGATGCCACGCACGCCCAGCGCGTCGGGGCGATTGGGGGTGATGGCGATCTCGACGACCGGATCGTCAAGGCCGGCATACTCGATATAACGCGCGCCCGCCGGCGCGTCCTCGGGCAGATCGATGATTCCCTCGTGGTCGTCCGAGATCATCAGCTCGCGCTCCGAGCACAGCATGCCGTGGCTTTCCTCGCCCCGGATCACCCCGGCGGCGAGGTCGATGCCCGTGCCGGGGATATGCGTGCCCACCGGGGCGAAGACGCCCAGCATTCCGGTGCGGGCATTGGGCGCGCCGCAGACGACCTGCACCGTCTCGGCCGCGCCGCCGGGGCCGTCGCGCACCTCCACGTCGCACACGCGCAGCCGATCGGCATTGGGGTGCTGGCGGCACTCCACGACACGGGCGATGCGAAAGGCGCCGAGCGTGTCACGCGGATCCTCGACGCCCTCCACCTCGAGGCCCAGATCGGTCAGCGCCTCGATGATCTCGGACAGCGTCGCCTCGGTTTCGAGATGATCCTTCAGCCAGGAGAGCGTGAACTTCATTTGGGCGTCCTCGGGATGACAGTCGCCGGGTGGCTTAGCGCAATCGGCGCGCGGTGAAAAGCCGCCCGGCCGCGCCGCGAACGGGGGTCCGGCCGGTCAAGGCCGATCGGCGAAACGCACCGTTGCCGAAAGGCGGAGAATCCTGCCAAATTCCTGACGCGATTGCGGGGCAAATCTCGCCCCATGACCAAGATGCTCGAAGTTCCCCGTGACCGTCCGCGCCGCTCCCACTGGCAACTGCCCGTGCTGCTCGGCCTGACCGCCCTTCTCTATCTCGGCATCTTCGCCATCGTCACCGGCGATGGGCAGCCCCGCGCCCAGGCTCCGGCGGTGCAGTCCGGCGCGCCCCGTTCGGACGGCTGAGCCCGCCGCCCGCCGGCGACTGCCGGCCGACCCGCGACACTGGCCGGGCGCGCGACCGCTTTGCGGCCCGGGGCGGCGGCGCATTTTCTCTTTTCTCGCGGGGCGTCAATCCCTATATACATCCCGACTTCCCCGAAAACGAGGAATCGCGGCTCCGCGCCGCAAGCGTTTTCCCGGCGCGGGAAAGAGATGTGAAGGAGTGCTCTCGATGGCAAAACCGCTGATGGCCAAGGCCACCGCCGTGTGGCTCGTGGACAACACCACGCTGACCTTCAAGCAGATCGCCGATTTCTGCGATCTGCACGAACTCGAGGTTCAGGGCATCGCCGATGGCGACGTGGCCAGCGGCGTCAAGGGGTTCGATCCGGTGGCCAACAATCAGCTCGAGCAGTCGGAGATCGCCAAGGGCGAGGCCGATCCGGCCTATCGGCTCAAGCTGAAACACAACCCCGCCGCACAGGGTGAGGAAAAGCGCCGCGGCCCGCGCTATACTCCGCT
The DNA here is from genome assembly GCA_002967695.1 of Rhodobacteraceae bacterium WD3A24. Taxonomy (GTDB): domain Bacteria; phylum Pseudomonadota; class Alphaproteobacteria; order Rhodobacterales; family Rhodobacteraceae; genus Alkalilacustris. Next base: position 46,099 of record PUHN01000001.1, read on the forward strand.
GTCCAAGCGGCAGGACCGTCCGGCGGCGATACTGTGGCTGGTCAAGTTCCACCCCGAGCTGGCGGATTCGCAAATCCGCCGGCTGGTGGGCACGACCAACCCGACGATCCAGTCGATCCGCGAGCGCACGCACTGGAACATCGCCAATATCCAGCCCATCGACCCCGTCGCGCTGGGCCTGTGCCGGCAGGGCGAGCTTGATGCCGAGGTGCAGAAGGCGGCCAAGAAGAAATCTGAGGACGGCGCGACCATGAGCGACGACGAGCGGCGCAAGCTCGTCTCGACCGAGCAGTCGCTGACCATGGAGGTCGAGCCGCGCATGCCCGCCTCGATCGCCGGGCTTGAGAATTTCTCGCTCTCGGGTGGCGGGGCGGAGGTGGCTTCCGAGTCCGGTGAGGCTGAGTCCGCCAAGGAGGAGGCCGAATACGCCGACGCCGACGCCTTTTTCAATCTGCCCGAGGACAATGACGGCGAAGATGACGATGACGGCGGTGAGGAGAAACGCTGAGCCGGTCGCGCGGGGCTCAGAACGCCTTGCGCGCCGCCAGCGCGGCCTGGATCGTTCCGTCGTCGAGATAGTCGAGTTCGCCGCCGATGGGCACGCCCTGGGCCAGTGACGTCAGCCGCGCGCCGGTATCCGCCAGCGCCTCGGCGATGTAGTGGGCCGTTGTCTGGCCGTCCACCGTGGCGTTGAGCGCGAGTATGACCTCGGAAATTTCCTCCTCGCGGACCCGGGCGACGAGTTTCGGAATGCCCAGATCCTCGGGGCCGACGGCGTCGAGCGCCGAGAGCGTGCCGCCCAGCACGTGATAGCGCCCCGCAAAGGCGCCGCCGCGCTCCATCGCCCACAGATCGGCGACATCCTCGACCACGCAGATCTCGCCCGTGGATCGCGCCGGATCGGCGCAGACCGGGCATGTCTCGGCCGTCGAGATATTGCCGCATCGGGTGCATTCGCGCGCCGTCTCGGCGACATGCGCCATGGTCCGCGCCAGCGGGCTCATCAGCGCCTCGCGCCGGCGGATCATGTGCAGCACCGCCCGCCGGGCCGAGCGCGGCCCCAGCCCGGGCAGGCGCGCCAATACGTCGATCAGCGCGTCGATCTCGCGGTTGCCTCCGCTCATGCACGCATATCCGGCCCGCGCATGCTCAGAAGGGCAGCTTCATGTCGGCGGGCAGGCCCATGCTTTCGGTAATCTTGCGCATCTCTTCCTGGCTGCGCTCGCTGGCGCGCTCCTGCGCCTCCTTGATCGCGGCAAGGATGAGATCCTCGACGACCTCCTTTTCGTCGGCGTTGAAGATCGACGGGTCGATATCCAGCCCGGTCAGCTCGCCCTTGGCCGTCGCCGTGGCCTTGACCAGCCCCGCGCCGGATTCGCCGGTGACCGTGATGGTCTTGAGCTCCTCCTGCAGGCTGGACATCTTTTCCTGCATCTCCTGGGCGGCCTTCATCATCTTGCCCATGTCGCCCATGCCGCCAAGTCCCTTGAACATTCGTCTTGTCCTCTCTCAATCTTCCTCGAAGGGATCCCACTCGTCCTCGACCTCGGGCAGCGCCTCGGCTTCGGCCTGTGCGGTCAGTGTCTCGGGGTCGCGGATATCGGTGATCGCGGCGCCGGGAAAGGCCGAAAACACTGCCTGGACCAGGGGAATGCGGTGCGCCTCGGCGCGCGCGGCGTCCTCGTGGGCGGCGCGGGCCTCGGCGATCGTGGGCGCGCCCCCGCCCGAGACCACCGAGACGCCCCAGCGCGCCCCGGTCCAGGCCTGCAGCCGCTGCGCCAGCCGCGCGGCCAGATCGGCCGGCGCGTCGCCGGCGGGCTCGAACTCGATGCGCCCCGGCGCGTAGTGCGCGAGCCGCAGATGGCTTTCCACCTCGAACAGCAGCGCCATGTCGCGCCGCTCGCGGATCAGCTCGATCACGTCGTCGAAGCGCGCATAGAGGTTCAGCGACGCCTGCGGCGCGGCGCTCAGCGCGGCCTGGGGTGCGCCGCCACCCCCGCCGCCGGCGGGCTGATAGGCCTCCGACGCGGCCGTTATGGCTTCGCGCGCGGTGCCGGGTGCCGGCGCCCCGCCGCCGGACCCCGGCGAGGGGGGCGGCTGTGTGCCTTGCAGCTTGCGGATCAGCTCCTCAGGCGCGGGTAGATCGGCCACATGGGTCAGCCGGATCACCGCCATCTCGGCGGCCATCATCGCGTTGGGCGCCTGCGCGACCTCCTCCAGCGCCTTGAGCAGCATCTGCCACATCCGCGTGAGCGCCCGCATCGGCAGCCGCGCGGCCATGTCCTGGCCCCGCGCGCGCTCCTGCGGGCCCACGGTGGGGTCTTCGGCGGCCTCGGGCGTGATCTTGACCACGCTGATCCAGTGCGTGATCTCGGCGAGGTCGCGCAGCACCGCCATCGGGTCGGCGCCGTCGGCATACTGCGCCGACAGCTCGCCCAGCGCGCCGGCCGCATCGCCGGCCATGATCATGTCGAACAGGTCCAGCACGCGCCCGCGATCGGCCAGCCCCAGCATGGCGCGCACCGCCTCGACCGAGGTCTCGCCCGCGGCATGGCTGATCGCCTGGTCCATCAGGCTCATCGCGTCGCGCACCGACCCTTCGGCGGCCCGGGCCACGAGCGCCAGCGCATCATCGGAGATCCCGGCGCCTTCCCGTTCGGCGATGCGGCGCAGATGGGCGATCATCACCTCGGGCTCCACCCGGCGCAGATCGAAGCGCTGGCAGCGCGACATCACGGTGACGGGCACCTTGCGGATCTCGGTGGTGGCGAAGATGAACTTCACATGGGCGGGGGGTTCCTCCAGCGTCTTGAGCAGCGCGTTGAACGCGCTGTTCGACAGCATGTGGACCTCGTCGATGATGTAGATTTTGTAGCGCGCCGAGGCCGCGCGGTAGGCCACGCTGTCGATGATCTCGCGCACGTCGCCCACGCCGGTGCGGCTGGCCGCGTCCATTTCCAGAACGTCGACATGGCGCCCCTCGGCGATGGCGCGGCAGTGCTCGCAGCTTCCGCAGGGCTCGGTCGTGGGGCCGCCCTCGCCGTCATTTCCTATGCAGTTCAGACCCTTGGCGATGATCCGGGCCGTGGTCGTCTTGCCCGTGCCGCGGATGCCGGTGAGGATGAAGGCATGCGCGATGCGGTCGGCCAAGAAGGCATTGCGCAGGGTGCGCACCATCGCGTCCTGCCCGATCAGGTCGGCGAAGGTCTCGGGGCGGTATTTGCGCGCCAGGACCTGATAGGGGGAGGATGCGGAGGCTTCTGGCATCGGGGCTCCGGGCGCTCGACGGGGCGGATTCGGCGGACGCTCTCAACCTAGGCGCTGGCCGCCGCGCCGTCCAGCCGCGCGGCGCCGAGGGGCCGGCACCATGCCGGCGCGTACTGTCGCGAAAACGGCACTGCGGGGTCGGTCGCGCCCCTCGGCCCGCGGGCGCGGCCCTTCGCAAAACCCGCCATGAGGGGCTGGCGCAAGCGCGCGAGATGCATCGCGTCATTCGAACAGGGCGCGCCCGCCTGCCGGAAAAAAGGCATGTTGACAGCGGCAGAGCGGGCGTAACAAGGTTGCGCGGGCAAGCGGACAGGGTGACAGAAAATGGCGGACGGGAAGGGGCGCAGGCTGCGCTCGCGGATCACGACGGACGGGGTGGATCGCACGCCGCATCGTGCCTTCATGCGGGCGATGGGTCTGGACGACGACGCCATCGCAAGGCCCATGGTCGGCGTGGTCAGCCAGAAGGGTGAGACGACACCGTGCAACATGACGCACGGCCCCCAGGTCGAGGACGCAAAGACCGGCGTCTCGCGGGCCGGGGGCACCCCGCGCGAATTCACCACCATCTCCGTCTCCGACGGCGTAGGCATGAACCACGAAGGGATGAAATTCTCGCTGGTTAGCCGCGAGCTCATCGCCGACAGCATCGAGGCGGTCGTGCATGGCCATGCCTATGACGGGCTGGTCGGCTTCGGCGGCTGCGACAAGACGTTGCCGGGCGTCATCATGGGGATGGTGCGCTGCAACGTGCCGGCGGTGTTCGTCTATGGCGGCTCGGCGCTGCCCGGCCGCCATCGCGGCCGCGACGTGTCGGTCCTCGACGCCTATGAGGCCGTCGGCGCCGTGCAGGCGGGAACCATGGAAGAGGCCGAGCTGCGCGCGCTGGAGCTTTCGTGCAAGCCCACCATAGGGGCCTGCGCGGGGCAGTTCACCGCCAACACCATGGCGATGGTGTCCGAGGCGCTGGGCATCACCGTGCCCAACTCCGCCATGGTCCCCGGCGTCTATTCCGAACGCAGGGCGATCAGCGAGCGCGCCGGCGCACTGGTGATGGCGGCGATCGAAAACGACGGCCCGCGCCCGCGCGATATCGTCACCCGCAAGGCGCTCGAAAACGCCTGCGCCATCGTCGCGGCGACAGGCGGTTCGACGAACACGGCGCTGCACATTCCCGCCATCGCGCACGAGGCGGGGATCGCCTTCAGTGCCGATGACGTCGCCGCGGTGCTCCAGCGCACGCCGCTCATCGGCAATCTTCGCCCGGGTGGGGCCTATCACGCCAAGGATGTCTACGAGATCGGCGGCGCGCATGTGGTCATCAAGGAGCTGATCGCGCATGGCTACATGCACGGCGACACGCTGACCGTGACCGGCCGCACCCTGGGCGAGGAGGTCGCCGCCGCGCCGGCCCCCGACGGCGAGGTGATCCGGGCCGTGCCGGATGCGATCATGGATACGGGCGGGGTAGTGGTGCTCAAGGGCAATCTCTGTCCGGACGGGGCGCTTCTCAAGATCGCCGGGCTCAAGGCGCTCGCCTTCGAAGGGCGCGCGCGCGTCTTCGAGAGCGAGGACGAGGCCGTCACGGCCGTGCATGCGCGCGACTATGCCGAGGGCGACGTTCTCATCGTGCGCAACGAGGGCCCGAAGGGCGGACCCGGCATGCGCGAGATGCTGGGGCTGACGGCGCTCATCTACGGCCACCAGATGGGCGAGAAGGTCGCGCTGCTCACCGACGGTCGGTTTTCGGGGGCCACGCGCGGGATGTGCATCGGGCATGCCGCGCCCGAGGCGGCCATCGGCGGCCCGCTCGGGCTGGTGCGCGACGGCGACACGATCCGCATAGATGCCCGCGCCGCGACGATCACGCTGGATGTGCCCGACAGTGAGCTGGAAGCCCGCCGCGCCGCCTGGACGCCGCCCGAGCCGCTGCATCGGGCAGGTCTGTTGTCGAAATATGCCGCCACCGTGGGGCAGGCCCATGAGGGCGCCGTGACCCATGCGGGCGACGCGAAGTGGCCCGAGGGGCGGCGCACCTGACGGATCGGCCGAAGCAGAGAAGGGATCGCCGCGCATGGCAGACAAGACGACGCCGGTGGGGTTCATCGGAACCGGAATGATGGGGGCGCCGATGGCGCGCCGGCTGCTGGATGCGGGGTATCCGCTGAGCGTGTGGAACCGTACCGCCGCCAAGGCCGCGCCGCTGGTGGATGCCGGCGCGCGGGCCGGCGACGATCCGGCCGGAGTCGCCGCCGGGGCGGAAATCGTGTTCACCTGCCTGACCGACACCGACGCGATGAGAGAGGCCGTCTTTGGCCCGCAGGGCATCGCCGCAGGCGCGCGGCCGGGCTCGGTGCTCGTCGATTTCTCGTCGATCTCGCCCGACGCCACGCGCGAGATGGCCGCGCGGCTCGAAGCCGAGGCGGGCATGGCATGGCTCGACGCGCCGGTCTCGGGCGGCGTTCCCGGCGCGGAGGCCGGCACGCTCGCGGTCATGATGGGCGGGGACGAGACCGCATTCGCCCGGGTCGAGCCCGTTGTCAGGGAAATGGCCGCGCAGGTCACGCTGATGGGGCCCAGCGGTGCGGGCCAGACGACAAAGCTGTGCAATCAGGTGATCGTGGGCTGCACGATGGCGGTGCTGGCCGAAGCCACGCGGCTGGCAACGAATGCCGGTGTGGACGCCACCCGACTGCCCGAGGCGCTGGCGGGCGGGTTCGCCGATTCGCGGCCGCTGCAGATTTTCGTGCCGCGGATGGCGCGGGCACAGCACGACCCGCCGCTGGGCCATGTCTACACGATGCTCAAGGATCTCGACTCCGTACGGGCGCTGGCGCAGGATGTGACCTCGCCGGTGCCGATGACGTCGCTGGCCGCCGAGCAGTTCCGGCTGCTCGCCGCGCGCGGCGGCGACGAGGCCGACGCGCTCGAAATCTTCAAGCTGTCGGCGCCGGATCCGCTGTGAGACGGTTACGACAGACGGCCGCGAGAGAGACCAGAAAATGAACAGGGAGGTTCCAATGAAACATGCAAGACACACCGCCGCGGCGGCAGCGGTCGCGGCCGCGCTTGCGGCGGCGCCGCTGGGCGCGCAGGAGGTCACGACGCTGCGCATCGGCAACTGGCTGCCCATGCACCATCTGATCATGGCCGGCATCATCGAGCCCTGGGCCGAGGCCATCGAGGAGGAAACCGACGGCTCGCTGCAGTTCGAGATCATGTCGTCGGCGCTCGGGCCGCCGCCGGCGCAGTTCGACCTGCTGCTCGATCGCGCCTTTGACGTGGGCTACGGTGTCAGCGGTCACAATCCCGGCCGTTTCACCATGACCCAGGTGATGGATCTGCCCTTCATGTCGCCCGACCCGTGGGCCGGTTCGGCCGCAGCCTGGCAGACCTATGAGCGCTTCGGCGACAGCTACGGCGAACACGAGGGCGCCCATGTCGTGGGGCTGTTCACCCATTCGACGCCCAACATCAACATGGCCGATGGCCGGATCGAGACCCTTGACGATCTCGAAGGCCGCACAATTCGCGTGGGCGGCAACGTGACCGGCCGGATCATGAGCGCGCTGGGCGCCTCGCCCGTGCAACTGCCGCCGACCGAGGCGCAGACCGCAATGTCGCGCGGCGTCGCCGACGGCATCACCTTCCCCTCGGAATCGATCGATTTCTTCGGCATCACGCCGGTCATCGAATCGATCACGCGCATTCCCGGCGGGCTTTACACCGACACCTTCTGGGTCGCCTTCAACGAGGACAGCTGGAACGAGCTGACCGATGAGCAGCAGGCCGCCGTCGAAAAGCACAGCGGCATGGCCATCGCCCTGCTGGCCGGCTGGGCCTGGACGAATGGCGACCAGCTTGGCGAGGAGCGCCTGCGGGCCGAGGGCGTGGAGTTCATCACCCTGCCCGAGGAAGAGGTCGAGGAGGCGCGCGAGCGTCTCAGCCCGCTGGAGGAAGAGTGGCTTGCCCAGGCCGAGGAGGCCGGCTTCGACGGTGAGCGAATCCTCGCCTATGCGCGGGCGATGGTGGAGCACTACTCGGCTGACAAGGTCGTCAATGTTCCCCAGTGAGGCGGCGCGTCCGCGCATCGGCGGACAGCATTTCAACGACAACTGCGGGGGGCGGCGCGCCGCCTCCCGCTCTTGCGCGCGCGGGCGGCGATGAGCGCGGCGGCGATTCCCGTGCGGCTGTTCGACCGTCTGGTCAGGCTTCTGGTCTGGGTGGCGGCGGCGCTGGCGGCGACGATAATGTTCGTCACCTTCGCCGATGTCATCATGCGCTACATCTTCCGCAGCCCGATCACCGGCTCCTTCGAGATCACCGAGATCAGCATGGGGCTGATCGTGTTCTTCGCCATGCCGCAGATGATCCGCAACCGCGGCAACATCGTGGTGACGGTCATGTTCGACAAGTTCGCGCGGCCCGTGCAGCGCGCGGCCACGGTGCTGACCGAGGCTCTCGCCGCGGGCATCAGCGGCTTCGTCGCCTGGCGCATCTGGCTGCAGGGGGAGCGCATGATGCGCTACGGCGAGGTGACGATGGAGCTGCGCATCCCCAAGGGTCTGATCGCACAGTCCATGGCCGTTCTCATGGCGGTGGCCGGCGTGGCCTTCCTGATCTGCACGATCGAGGTCTTGCGCCGCGACGATGGTGACACGCGGCTCGGGCGGGAGGGCCTCTGATGGGTGTCTGGGAGAGCGCCGGCCTCGCCTTTGCGGGGGTGTTCGCGCTGATGATGGCCGGGATGCCCATCGCCTTTGCGATGCTGCTGATCGGGCTCGGCGGGATCTGGGTCAGCGTGAGCGCGCAGACGGCGATGGGGATGATCGGCCAGTTGCCGGTCAACGCCACGATGTCCTACGAGCTTTCCGTGGTGCCGATGTTCATCCTCATGGGCGTGCTCGTCACCCATGCGCGAATGTCGCGCGATCTCTACCGGCTGTGCCACGGCTTCGTGGGCCACCGCCGCGGCGGTCTGGCGGCGGCGACGATTCTGGCCTGTGGCGGGTTCTCGGCGCTGAGCGGATCGTCGATCGCCACCGCCGCGACGATGGCCAAGGTCGCCGTGCCCGAGATGCGCAGCTACGGCTATGACCGCGGCTTTGCCGCATCGGCGGTCGCCGCCGGCGGGACGCTGGGTATCCTGATCCCGCCATCCGTGATTCTTGTGCTCTACGGCATCGCGACGGGCACCGATATCGGCGCGCTCTTCATTGCCGGCGTCGTGCCCGGAATACTGGCCATCGCACTCTATCTGGCCGCGATTCACGTGATGACCTATATCGACCCGAAACTCGCGCCGGCGGCGCCGCGCGTGGGCTGGCGCGAGCGGCTCGGCCGGCTGCGCCATGTCGGCCCCATTCTGGGGCTATTCGTCCTCATCATCGGCGGGCTGTATCAGGGGGTGTTCACACCCACCGAGGCGGGCGGCGTGGGCGCGACCGGGGCGCTGGCCTTCGCGCTGTGGCGGCGCAGCCTTTCACTGCAGTCGTTCCGCGATTCACTGGTGGAGACGGTCATCACCACCGCCAGCCTGTTTCTGGTGCTGATCGGGGCGCTGGTCTTTTCGAACTTCATGAACCTGATCGGCCTGCCAAGGGCGCTGTCGGAGCTGATTCAGGCGCTCGGCCTCTCGCCGATGGCGGTGATCCTGATCATCCTGCTGGTCTATCTGGTTCTGGGGATGTTCATGGAAAGCCTGTCCATGATTCTCCTGACGATCCCGATCTTCTTTCCGATCGTCACGGAGCTGGGCTTTGATCCGGTGTGGTTCGGGATTTTCGCCGTCATGGTCACCGAGCTTTCACTCATCACGCCGCCAGTCGGGCTGAACCTGTTCGTGATCAAGTCGGTGATCGGCGATGTGCCGGTGGGGGCGATCTATCGCGGCATCCTGCCCTTCGTCGTCGCGGACTTGCTGCGCATCCTGCTGATCATCGCGTTTCCCGCCCTCGTGCTGTTCCTGCCGGCCACTGCCGGTTAAGGTGTGTACCGGCCCCCGCGGGGGCCGATCGGGCTTGCAGCCCTTGATGCGGTCAGACGCCCCTAAGAGCCCCAGCTTCGGACCGGGCCGCAATCCATGTGCACGAAATCCGATCCGGTATAGCGGCCGACACCTCCCGCGCGGCAGGCGGTCGCCGCGCGCGCGATCTGCGAGACGCTGCGCGATTGCAGCCGGAGGTCGGCGGCTTCTCCGTAGAGATGGCGGGAATTGCGCGCGACACCGCTGGAGCGGCGGCGCAGCATCGCGTTGGTCTCCGGAGAGCGATAGCCTGAGATCAGAACGTAGGCCTCGTCGGCGTCGAGCATGCGGTGCGTGGCCGCCATGATGTCGACGGTGCGGGTGTCGATCTCGCGGGTCTGCCCGTTGCGCCAGTCGCGCATGAAATAGGTGATCTCGCGCAGCACCTCGGGGATGTAATCCCCGTCGATCCAGTAGGTTGCTTCCATGCGCTCGCCGGTGCGGGGGGAGAACATGCTCAGATGGCGGATATTGCCGGCGCCGCGGGCATAGGCCGGCGCGTTCGTGAAGAAAGGGGCGGCGGTAACCGCGGTCGCGGCGAAGATCGACAGAAGCCTGCGCCGCGACAGAGGCGCTGTGTTGGAGTCTGGCATGGGGCCTGTCCCGTGGTCGGTTATGAACGTGTCTGCCTGGTGTTGCGCGCCGGTTTCATCCGCTCATCGATTTGCGCCGCGCAACGATTTTTTTCGATGTGAGGTATCTATGGCACAGCCGTTGCCGTCGCCCAAGACTCGAGTCGCCGGGCGATGGCGGTCCCATGCGGATCTTGGCAAGAATCCGCCAATTACGTGGCCAAACATGAAACGCTGTGACCTGCGCGCATCGCTCGGGGGCGCATGAAGGCGCAAAAAACGGGGGATTGCGCATTTGTGAATGGACCTGGCGGCCAGATTCCCCGCACTGTCAGGAACATTGTCATGACTGTTTTCAACGGAGGACACATTGCCATGACCGGCATCGGATCGAAGCGCCTCGTCCGGGGGCGGGCAGGGCTCCTCGTCGCTCTCGTCATCGCGCTTGCCACGTTGCTCGCCCAGACGGCCGCGGCACAGCAGTTCACCGCTTTCAGGCAGGCCCTGGCCGAAGGCGCGGCGTCGAGCGAGGCCTTGAGCACCTTCTACCGTGACCGCGATTACCAGGCGTTGTGGACCGGTGCCGACGACGCGGAGCGGCGCGCGGCGCTTTTCACGGCCCTCAGCCGCGCCCGTCAGCACGGCCTGCCCGAGGGGCGCTATGACGCCGCCGGGCTGATTTCGAGTTTCCGCAGCATCGACAGCGAACGCGACCGCGGCCTTCTGGAGGCGCGGGTGAGCCGGACCTTCCTGCAATACGCGCGCGACATCCATTCCGGCGTGCTCGAACCCCGCGAGGTCGACAGCAACATGGTGCGCGATCCGCGCCGGCGCGATCCGCTGGCGCTGATTACCGAGTTCTCCGAGGCCGAACCCATGGCCTATCTGCGCGGACTCGTTCCGCAGACATCCGAATATGCCCGCCTGTTCCGCGCGCGCCAGGATCTGGCACGCGTGGTCGCCGAGGGCGGATGGGGGCCGCGCGTGAACGCCGGACGCCTCGATCCGGGCCAGAGCGGTCCGGCCGTCGTCGAGTTGCGCAACCGGCTGATCGCGATGGGTTACATGGGGCGGTCTCCGAGCCGGGCCTATGACACGGAGATGGAGATCGCCGTCAGGCGTTTTCAGGAGGCGCACGGCCTTGAGACCGACGGCGTCGCCGGGCCCGACACCATTGCTGCAATCAACACGCCGGCGACGGCGCGGCTGCGCTCGCTCGTCGTGGCGATGGAGCGCGAAAGGTGGATGAACTTCGATCGCGGCGCGCGCCATGTCTGGGTCAACATGGTCGATTTCGTCGCGCGCATCATCGACGAGGAGGACGTCACCTTCGAGACCAAGGCCATCATCGGCCACCAGTCGCGCGACCGGCAGACGCCGGAATTCTCCGACGTCATGGAATACATGGAGATCAACCCGGACTGGACGATTCCCCGCTCGATCGTCGGGGCGGAGTATCTCCCCGGCCTGCGGGCCGACCCTTACGCACACGGCCATCTCCAGGTGATCGATGCGTCGGGCCAGGTGGTGCCGCGTGGCAGCGTGGATTTCTCGCGCTATTCGGCCCGCACCCTGCCTTTCAATCTGCGTCAGCCGCCGGGGCCGACCAACCCGCTGGGACGGGTCAAGTTCATGTTCCCCAATCCGCATGCGATCTACCTGCACGACACGCCCACGCAGTACCTATTCAGCAACAGTGTGCGGACCTTCTCGCACGGATGCATCCGGCTCGACGATCCTTACGAGTTCGCCTACGAGTTGCTCTCTCCGCAGGCGGACGATCCGCAGCAGGTGTTCCACTCCATCCTCAACAGCCGGGTGCAGACCCGGGTTGAGCTGGAAAATCCCGTGCCCGTTCATCTGGTCTATCGCACGGCCTATACCACCTCGCGCGGCGAGATGCAGTTTCGCGACGATGTCTATGGCCGCGATGCGCGTGTCTATGAGGCGCTGGGTCGCGCCGGGGTGGTCACACCGGGCCTGCAAAGCTAAAACCGGCAGCGGGCGGCATGGGAGCCGTCCGCCACTGCCGGAGACATAATGGCCCGACATCGTGTGGACGACATTGCCGCCGCCCTGGGCGTGCGCTGGGAAGGTGATGGCGGTATCGAACTCGCGCGCGCGGCGGCGCCGGCCGACGCGACCGAGGACGCGCTTGCCGTGGCCATGGACCCCGCCTATGCAGAGGCGTTGGGCCGGGGAGCTGCGCGGGCCGCGATCCTGTGGGACGGGGCCGACTGGCGCGCGCTGGGCCTCGAGGCGGCCATCTTCGTGACCCGCCCGCGCTATGCCATGGCGCAGCTTACCGACCGCTTCGCCCCCCGGCCGGATCTTGCCGCCGGCATCCATCCGAGCGCGGTCATCGATCCGTCCGCGCGAATCGGAAACGATGTGGCCATCGCGCCTTTTGTCGTGGTCGGTGAGGGGGCCGTTATCGGGGACGGGGCACGCATCATGTCCCATACCAGCATCGCCGCTGGGACCGAGATCGGCGCAGGCGCGCTGCTTCATCCCGGTGTGCGGATCGGGCCGCGTGTGCGGATCGGCGCGCGTTTCATCGCCCAGCCCAACGCGGTGATCGCGGCCGACGGTTTTTCCTTCGTCACCCCCGAGCCGGGGGCGATCGAACAGGTCCGCGCCACGCTGGGCGCCGAAGTCACGCAACGTCAGTCGTCCTATGCCCGCATCCACAGCCTGGGCCGGGTGGTGATCGGCGACGATGTCGAGATCGGCGCCGGCAGTTGCATCGACCAGGCGACCCTCGCCGAGACCGTGATCGGCGACGGAACCAAGATCGACAATCTCGTCCAGATCGGCCACAACGTGCAGATAGGGCGGGATTGTCTGATCTGCGGTCAGTCCGGCATCGCCGGATCGACCCGACTGGGCGACCGCGTGGTGCTGGGCGGGCAGTCCGGCGTCACTGATCACGTCGAGATCGGCGATGATGTCATCGCGGGGGGCGGCACGCTCTTTCGGACCAGCCAGCCGGCCGGGCGCGTGATGCTCGGTGACCCGGCCATGTCGATGCAGCAGAGCATCGAGACCTACAAGGCCCTGCGGCGGCTGCCCCGTTTCATGCGGCAGATGGCCGAATTCAAGAAATCTGTTTCAAAAACCGGCGATACTGACTAGACGACGCACGCAAGCGCGAGGAGACCCCATGTCGGAGAGCGTCAAGGAACGCGTCATCGCCATCATCGCCGAGCAGGCCGTGCTCGACCCGGGCGATATCACCCCTGACTCGACGCTCGAATCGCTGGGCATCGACAGTCTCGGCCTGGTCGAGGCGATCTTTGCCATCGAGGAAGCCTTCGACATCTCGGTGCCGTTCAATGCCAATTCTCCGTCGGAGAGCAAGTTCGACATCTCCTCGGTCGATGCGATGATCGTCGCCGTCGAGAAGCTCATCGCCGATCAGAGGGGATGAAGCGCGTCGTCATAACGGGTGCCGGAACCGTCAACGCGCTGGGCAACAACGTCGCCGAGACGTTCGAGGCTTTCCGCGAGGGGCGGTGCGGCATTTCGCAGCTCGATTTTCGCGATGTCGACCGGCTCTCGGTGCAGATCGGCGCGCAAATGCATGGCTGGGATCCGGCCGCGCATTTCAGCCGCCAGCAACTGTCGCTCTATGATCGCTTCACGCAATTCGCCCTGATCGCCGCGCGCGAGGCGGTGGCGCAGTCGGGCATCGTATTCGATGGGGAACTGGCGCTTGAGGCGGGCGCGGTTCTCGGCACCGCCGGGGGCGGGCTCAACACCCATGACGAGAATTATCGCGCCGTCTATGCCGAGGGGAAAAACCGTGTGCATCCCTTCGTCGTTCCCAAGCTGATGCACAACGCGGCCACCTCGCATCTGTCGATCGCGTTCGGGCTGCTGGGGCCGAGTTTCACGGTCGCCAGCGCCTGTGCGTCGTCCAATCACGCGATGGGGCAGGCTTTCCAGTTGATCCGTTCGGGTGCCAGCCGCGCGATGCTTGCCGGAGGGTCGGAGGCGATGCTCTGCTTCGGGGGGGTGAAGGTCTGGGAAAGCCTGCGTGTGCTTTCCAATGACGCCTGCCGGCCCTTCTCGGCCGACCGCAGCGGCATGGTGCAGGGCGAGGGGGCAGGGATATTCGTCTTTGAGGAGTATGAGCACGCCCGCGCCCGCGGGGCCGAGATCCTCGCCGAGGTCACGGGCTTCGCGATGACCGCCGATGCGGCCGATATCGTGGTGCCCGCCCGGCAGGGGGCGGCGCGGGCGATGGCGGGCGCGCTTCGAGATGCGCGCCTCGCGCCCGGTGATGTGGGCTATATCAATGCCCACGGCACCGGCACCGCCGCGAACGACCGCACGGAATGCGCCGCTGTCGCGGAGGTGTTCGCCGATCACGCGCGCGGGCTGATGATCTCGTCCACGAAGTCCATGCACGGGCACCTGATCGGCGGGACCGGGGCGGTGGAGATGCTGGCCTGCATCATGGCGCTGCGCGACGGGGTCGTTCCGCCCACCATCGGCTATCGCGCCCCGGACCCCGACTGCCCCCTCGACGTGGTGCCCAATACCGCGCGCCGGGCCCGTGTGGATGCGGCGATCTCGAACGCTTTCGCCTTCGGGGGGCTGAACGCGGTGCTCGCCCTCGGTCGTGTCTGACAACTCCCCGCAGGGGACCGCGCGGCGACGGCCTCCTTGAATTGCGTGCGGGGGGCGGATCAGTTGGCGAGACGCTCCGAGACGGCCGCGAAACCGTCGGTGAAGCCGATCAGCGAGATGCTCAGCTCCACCTCCTGATCCGGCGCGGCGACGGGGACGATGGTCATCGCGATCTCGACGCCGCGGCGGAAACTTTCGACCTCCTCGGCGGTGAACCCGACACGGGCGACGCAACCGATCGCGCTGCACCAGGTGAAGGGATAGCGCTTGGCCTCGCCGTCATCGACCTGCAGCGTCACCTGCTGGGTCAGCAGCGTCTCCAGCGGCGTGACGATGGTCGCGCCGGCAACGGCCTGACCGCCATCGGGCAAGGGAAAGAGGCTGATCTCGGCGACGGAGTTGCCCTCCTGATCCTGAAGGAGCTGATAGAGCTGGCAGGGATCCTCACCTTCGTCGGAACTGACACACCGCATCTGCCAGTCGCCGAACTCCGCCTCGACATAGGACTGCCCCGCCGTCCCGGAGCCCGTCTGGTCCGCCTCTTCGCCGAGCGACAACCCGTCGCCGGTAGGCGCGTCCCCGATTGTCGGGGCGTCGTCCTGAGCCAGCGCGGGCGCGGCAAGGCCGAATGCGAGAAAAAGCGCGAGTGGTTTGCGAAAATCGGGCATTGTCGTGTCGTCCCCTCGGGATTGTGAGCAAGGTCACGTGTTTGTCTAGCACGCGGATTCGCGCCTGTCAGGCGGCGATTTCCGCCCACCGATGCGTGGAGCATGGCCTGGTCGGGCGGCGGGTCTTGCCGAGCGGGGCCCGCGCGGGGCCGGGCAATCGGCGCCTTGCGCCGAGGGGCGCAATTCGCCCCCTGCCGCCGGGTGCGGCGCCGCGGGAACGCAATGCGCGCCAGCCGCGCCCTTGACTTCGCGGGGCGGGCAAGGTGTATCGGCGCGGACCCACCAACGCCGCAGCGCAACGGAGCCCGCCATGCATGCCTATCGCAGCCACACCTGCGCCGACCTGACGAAGGCCGATGTCGGCCGCGACGTGCGGCTGTCGGGGTGGGTCCATCGGGTGCGCGATCATGGCGGCATCCTGTTCGTGGATCTGCGCGACCATTACGGCATCACCCAGGTTCTCGCCGATCCCGACAGCCCCGCCTTCGCGGCGGTGGAGCGGCTGCGCGCCGAGGCCTGCATCCGCATCGACGGCGAGGTGAAGGCGCGCGACCCCGAGCTGGTCAACCCCAAGATTCCCACCGGCGAGATCGAAGTGTATATCCGCGAGGTCGAGGTGCTCGGCCCGGCCGAGGAGCTGCCGCTGCCGGTCTTCGGAGAGCCCGACTACCCCGAGGACACGCGGCTGACCTACCGCTTTCTCGATCTGCGCCGCGAGTCGCTGCACGCCAACATGATGCTGCGTTCGGCCGTGATCCGCGAGATGCGCGAGCGGATGTGGCAGGCCGGCTTCACCGAGTTCCAGACGCCGATCATCACGGCCTCCTCGCCCGAGGGCGCGCGCGACTTTCTCGTGCCCTCGCGGCTGCATCCGGGCCGCTTCTACGCGCTGCCGCAGGCCCCGCAGATTTTCAAGCAGCTGATCATGGTCTCGGGCTTCGACAAGTATTTCCAGATCGCGCCCTGTTTCCGCGACGAGGATCCGCGCGCCGACCGCTCGCCAACCGATTTCTACCAGCTCGATCTCGAGATGAGCTTCGTCGAGCAGGAGGACGTCTTCGCCGCGCTGGAGCCGGTGCTGCGTTCGGTCTTCGAGCGGTTCGGCAATGACCGCCCCATCAACGCCGACTGGCCGCGCATCCCCTTTGCCGAGGCGATGAAGAAATTCGGCACCGACAAGCCTGACCTGCGCAACCCCATCGAGATGCAGGTGGTCAGCGAGCATTTCCACGGCTCGGGCTTTCGCATCTTCGCCAAGCTGCTGGAGCAGGAGGGCACCGAGGTGCGCGCCATCCCCGCGCCCACGGGGGGCTCGCGCGCCTTCTGTGACCGCATGAACGCCTTTGCGCAGCGCGAGGGGCTGCCCGGGATGGGCTACATCTTCTGGCGCGAGCAGGGCGGCGAGACCATCGGCGCCGGCCCCATCGCCAAGAACATCGGCCCCGAGCGGACCGAGGCGATCCGTCAGCAACTGGGGCTCGGCGCGGGCGACGCGGCCTTCTTTCTTGGCGGTACGCCGGACAGCTTCGAGAGCGTCGCCGCGAAGGCCCGCGACGAGGTCGGCAGCGAGCTGGGCCTGACCGATTTCGAGCGTTTCGAGTTCGCCTGGATCGTCGATTTCCCGCTTTTCGAGAAGGATCCCGAGAGCGGCGAGGTCGATTTCTCGCACAACCCCTTCTCGATGCCGCAGGGGGGCATGGAGGCGCTCGAGGGCGATCCGCTCAAGGTCAGGGGCTACCAATACGATCTGGCCTGCAACGGGGCCGAGATCCTGTCGGGTGCCATCCGAAACCACCGCCCCGAGATCATGTACAAGGCCTTCGAGATCGCCGGATACCCGCATGACGAGGTGGACAAGCGCTTCGGCGGGATCGCCAAGGCATTCCGCTACGGCGCGCCCCCGCATGGCGGCGCGGCGGCGGGCATCGACCGCATCGTGATGCTTCTGGCCGACGAGGTGAACATCCGCGAGGTCATCATGTTCCCGATGACCCAGCGCGCCGAGGATCTGCTGCTGGGCGCACCGAACGAGCCCAGCAACGAACAGCTCCGCGAACTGGGCCTGCGGGTGATGCCGCGCGAAGGGTGATGTTCGACCGGCTGCGGGAACGCGGCTTCGACGTCATGGTGCGCAACCATGCCGAGGCGATCCTTGGCGTGGATTTCTCCTCGGAGACCGCGGAGCTTGTCGAGGCGCTGCTCGACGTCGAGATTCCCGTGGCCGAACTCATCGCCTCCGGCGGGGGCGAGGCACGCTCGACCCAGCGGTTGCGCCGGATCCTCAACGAGGCGGGCTGGCGCAAGCACAATTTCCATATCGAGACCACCGTCGACGGCCGCCCCCAGGGCGACGGCACCAGCCATGAGATCGACCACGTCCGCCGGGCCGGGGCAGGCACGCTGGCCCTCGAGATCGAGTGGAACAACAAGGATCCGTTCTTCGACCGCGATCTGGAAAACTTCCAGCGCCTTCACGCCCAATCCGTCATCAGCGCCGGCGTGGTCGTCACCCGCGGCCAGGAGATGCAGACGGGGCTTCAGGCGATGATCGAGACCTTCCTGCGCGCCGGCGGGATCAAAGACGACGCGCCCCTGATCGAGATGGGAATGAAGGAGCGCACGACCCGTCAGCGCGACGCCGTCGCCCGCGCGATGGAGCGCGGCGACGATTTCGCCGCGGCCTTCGCCCGCTTCTTCGTCAACGACAAGTTCGGGATGGCCACCACGCATTGGTCCAAGCTTGCCGACAGGGTCCGCCGCGGCGTGGGCAATCCCTGCCCGCTGCTGCTGATCGGCCTGCCCGCCGGTGCGATCCGGCCCTACTCGGCCGCCACGCCCGAGTTGTAGGGGTAGGTCTTCCAGCTGGGCTTGTAATCGGCGTCGGCCTGGTTGCCCCAGACAGTCCAGCCTTCACGGATGCCGCGCCCGAAAAGCTCCAGATACGGCCCCCACGAGCACTCCTCGATCAGGTCATACTGCTCGTCGGGCTTGCGCGAATGCTCGCGCTTGCGCGTGGCGATCATGTTCACCTGCCGGCGGCCCGGCGGCAGCGTGCGCGCATTCTTGCCGCGCGTGCCGAACAGCAGAATCTCGGTGACGTTGCGAAAGTAGAAGCCGACCCCGCGCCCGTCCGAGCCGCCATCCTTGCGAATCTTGTGCCACACGATGTTCGACTTGTATTCGAAGCCCCATGCCTGCAGCACCTGCAGCCCCTCGGGCAGGAGGGCGTTGGGCACCCACAGGTAGCAGTGCGCCCGCTCCTCCAGATGCCGTGCAACGGGAAGCGTGCAGATCTCGTCCAGAGTCAGCGTCGGATACCGCGACAGCCGCTTGTGTTCGGGCGCGACCTTGCCGGTTCGGTTGACGAACCGCCACGGCGGATCGGCCAGAACGGTGCCGAACCTGTCGGGCCCGAGGAAGTCATGCAGATCTTGTGCGGCCGGATGGGTCATATCCATGATATAGCCGGGTGCGGGCTGGGCTGTCCAACAAGAACTTTTATTGAACGCCCCTGATTGACATATCCTTGACGCATGGCCCCCGCGCCCCTTGCGGGCAGCCGCGGCGGGCGGCATAAGAGGCCCGCCGCCAGCCGGAGTCCTCGCCATGATCGGCCGCCTCAATCACGTCGCTATCGCCGTCCCTGATCTGGAGGCCGCTGCGGCGCAGTACCGCGACACCCTCGGCGCCGATGTGGGCGCGCCGCAGGACGAACCCGACCACGGCGTGCGGGTGATCTTCATCGCCCTGCCCAACACCAAGATCGAGCTTCTTCATCCGCTGGGCGAAGGCAGCCCCATCGCGGGATTTCTGGCGAAGAACCCGCAGGGGGGTATCCACCACATCTGCTACGAGGTCGACGACATCCACGTCGCCCGCGACCGGCTCGTGGCGCAGGGTGCGCGCGTCCTCGGCCCGGCCGAGCCGAAGATCGGCGCCCATGGCAACCCCGTGCTGTTTCTCCATCCGAAGGATTTCAACGGCACGCTGATCGAACTCGAACAGGTGGCGGGCTGATGTCGATCACCGCCGCCATCGTTCTCTTCGCCGTCGTCTGGTTCATGGTGCTGTTCATCATCCTGCCGCTGGGACTGAAAACCCAGGGCGAATCGGGCGACGTCACCCCCGGAACGCCCTCCTCGGCCCCCGACGAGGCGCAGATCTGGCGCAAGATCAAGCTCGTCACGCTGATCGCCGTGATCCTGTGGGCCGCCATCGGCGGAATCATCCTCTCGGGGATCGTCACGATGGAGCATCTCGACATTTTCGGCCGCATGGACGGCTGACCGCCCCGTCACCTTCGTCCAGATATCCTCGGGGGTGAATTGCCCCGTCAGGGGCAAGAGGGGGCGCGAGCGCCCCTTCAGCGGGCGCCGGCGGGCCGGGCGG
>PUHN01000010.1 GCA_002967695.1 Rhodobacteraceae bacterium WD3A24
TCTTCGCCAGATCGAGACCGACCGTGGTAATCTCCGACATGACCGTCCTCCTCTGTGGATCGTCGCAGACCCACCTTGGCACATCGATGCCGTCGGGGGGCGGTCACATCATCAAAGCCCCTTCATTCCGGACCATGTGCTCCCCCAGATCCTTTCTCCCCTTATCATCGCGGCCTCTTGCCCCGTTATCGAGGCGCGCCGACCGGGAGCCGCGGGGTGGGCGCCCGCCATCATTCCCCCCGGGGCTTTCGTATCCCCGCCCTGTTGCTCCGCCGCCACATCCTGCGCCCGTTTCGGCACGTTTCCGCCGCTTCCGGCGGCCCCTGCGTGCCCTGCCCCGTTGCGCGGGGGGGACGGGCGCGCCATTTTCCGGCGGTCTGTTCGTATCGGTATCGGGGGGTGCCATGCCCGGCTGGGCCACCGTGTTTCTTTTTGCCGCGCTCATCACGGGCGCTGTCGGCTTTGTCGCGCCATGGGGGGCTGTCGCGGTTCTGGCGCAGATCGCCTTTTTTGTCACGCTGCTTTTGTTTCTCGGCGCGCTACTGCTGCGCGCGCTGCATATCCGCCGCAGGCCGTGACGGGGCCGTTGCGCGCCCGCGCCAAAGCTGCATAAAGGCGCCATGACCGCGCCCCGTCCCGACCATGCCGACATCGTGGCGTTCCTGTCCGATCCGGCCACGCATGGCGGCGCAGAGGTGCGTGTCAAGCGCACCCACGGGGCCGAGATCTTCCTTGCCGGGCAGGACGCTTACAAGATCAAGCGGCCGGTCGCCTATGACTATCTCGATTTCACCACGCTTGAAGCGCGGCGCGAGATGCTCCAGCGCGAATACGATCTCAACCGCCCCGCCGCGGGAGAGATCTACAAGGGGCTGGTGCCCGTCACCCGCTCGGGCTCCGGGCTGGCGCTGGGCGGCGACGGCGAGGTGGTCGAATGGGCGCTGCACATGCGCCGCTTTCCCGCCGAAGCCGAGCTTTCCAACATTGCCGAGGCGGGGGATTTCTCCTGCGATCTCGCGCGTGAGCTGGGCCGGGCCGTCGCCCGCTATCACGCCGCCGCCGGGGCGCGCGAGGCCGACGGGCCCGAGCGAATCGGCGAGATCGTCGCCCAGCTCCAGACCGCCTTCGCGGAGATGACCGACAGTCTGGGCGCGGGCGCCGTTGCCGAATTCGCCCGCCGCGCCGGCGCCCGGTTCGAGCAGGCGCGCGCGCTGCTGGCCGAGCGCGCCCAACAGGGGCATGTCCGGCGCTGTCACGGCGATCTACACATGGGCAACATCGTCGTGCTCGACGGCCGCCCGGTGCCCTTCGACGCGCTCGAATTCGACGAGCGGCTGGGCACGATGGACGTGCTCTATGATCTGGCCTTCCTGCTGATGGATATCGATCACGCGGGGCTGCGCGCGCAGGCCAACACCGTGCTCAACCGCTATCTGCACGCCGCGGGGATCGACGCCCATTACGACGCGCTCGCGCTGCTGCCGCTGTTTCTGGGGCTGCGCGCGGGCATCCGTGCAATGGTCGCCGTCCAGCGCGCCGACGGCGCCGGGGATGACGGCGCCGCGCTCGATCAGGCGCGCGGCTATCTCGGCGCGGCCAACGCCTATCTCGCGCCGCCGCCTGCGCGCCTGGTGGGCGTGGGCGGGCTGTCGGGCAGCGGCAAGACGACCCTCGCCGCCCGCCTCGCGCCCTTGAGCGGCCCCGCGCCCGGCGCGGTGCATCTGCGCAGCGATCTGATCAGAAAGCAGCTCTTCGGGGTGGACGAGTTCGACCCGCTGCCCGAGGAGGCCTATTCGCAAGAGGCCCGCGAGACCGTCTATGCCCGCCTGCGCGACCGCGCCGGCCGCGCCCTGCGCGCAGGCCACGGCGTGGTGATCGACGCGGTCCATTTGCACCGCGAGGAGCGCGCGGCGACCCGCGCGCTGGCCGAGGCCGCGGGGGCGGGTTTTGCCGGTCTCTGGCTGGAGGCCGAACCGGGCGTTCTGATCGCCCGCGTCGAGGCGCGCCGCGGCGATGCCTCGGACGCCGACGCGGAAGTGGTGTGCAAGCAGCTGCAACGCGGCGCAGACCCCGACGACTGGCGCCATGTCGACGCCTCGGGCAGCATCGCGGCCACGTTGGAGAACGCGCGCGCGGCGCTGCAAAACAGTCGGTGACGCGCGCGCGCCGGCGTGTCAGGATCGCCGCAACCAGCGAGGCATCATGGACTACATCGAAAACCGCAGCTTCGACGAGATCGCGCCGGGCGAGAGCGCCGAGATCACGCGCGAGCTGACCACGCGCGACATCGAGCTGTTCGCGCTCGCCTCGGGCGACGTGAATCCAACCCATTTCGCGGGCGAGGCCTCCGGCGGCGCCGTGGGCGGCGATGTCATCGGCCACGCGATGTGGGCGGGCGCGCTGATCTCGGCGGTGCTGGGCACCCGGCTGCCGGGACCGGGCATGACATATGTCGAGCAGGATCTGCATTTCGCCCGCCCCGTGCGGGTGGGCGAGACGGTCGTCGCCCGTGTAAGCGTCGCCGCGAAGGATGCCGCGACCGTCCGGGTCACGCTGGATTGCCGATGCGAGACCGCCGAGGGCGAGACGGTCGTCACCGGCACCGCCGTGGTGCATGCCGCGCGCGAGCGGATCCGGCGCCCGCGCGCGGTGCTGCCCGAGATCGCGCTGAGCCCGGCCGCCAGCCGGTTCCGCGCGCTCGTCGAGCAGGCGCGCGCGCTCGATCCGCTGGTCACGGCGGTCGTCCATCCCTGCGACGCGCTGAGCCTCGAGGGCGCGCTGGACGCCCATGCCGCCGCGCTGATCACGCCGCTTCTGGTCGGCCCGCGCGAGAAGATCGAGGCCGCCGCGCAGGAGGCGGGGCGCTCCATCGACGGCATCGAGATCATCGACGCCCCCCACAGCCACGCCGCCGCGGAAGCGGCTGTCGGGCTGGTCCGCGAGGGCCGCGCGGGCGCGCTGATGAAAGGCAAGCTGCACACCGACGAGTTGCTGGAGGCCGTCCTCGACAAGGACCGCGGCCTGCGCACGGAGCGGCGGCTGAGCCATGTCTTCGCGCTCGACGTGCCCACCTATCCGCGGATGCTCATGGTCACGGACGCGGCGATCAACATCGACCCCGAGCTGGAGACCCTGGCCGACATCGTTCAGAACGCGCTCGACCTGGCCCGCGCGATCGGCGTCGAATGCCCGCGCGCCGCGTTGCTCTCGGCCGTGGAGACGGTGACCGGCCGGCTGCCCTCGACCCTCAAGGCCGCCGCGATCTGCAAGATGCATGACCGCGGCCAGATCACCGGCGGGCTCGTCGACGGCCCGCTGGCCTTCGACAACGCCGTCTCCGAGGCCGCCGCCGCCGCAAAGGGGATCGAGTCGCAGGTTGCCGGGCGGGCCGATATTCTGGTGGCCCCCGATCTGGAGAGCGGCAACATGATCGCCAAGCAACTCATTCATCTGGCCGGGGCGGATTCGGCAGGGATCGCGCTGGGCGCGCGGGTTCCGATCATGCTGACGAGCCGCTCCGACACGGCCGAGGCGCGACTGGCCTCGGCAGCGCTGGCGCAGATTCACGCTCACCGCACGCCGTAGCCCGCTCAGCCCTTGAGAAGCGCCTTGAGATCGGTGCGGGGGGATTCGATGGTCGCGGGGGCGGGGCTGCGCCCGGCCTCCAGCAAGCGCTTGCCGATCATGTAGGCGCGCGGGTCGTTCATCGCGTCCACCGCCAGCAGCGTCTCGCCCGCGTAGTACCAGTGCGAAACCGCGCCGCCCGCGCCCTCGCGGACGACGACGCGCTCATAGCCCTGGTTGAGCCCGGCGATCTGCAGCTTGACGTCGTACTGGTCCGACCAGAACCACGGGACGGGGTCGTAGGCCCGCCCCGCGCCCAGCATGTTGTCGGCCACGTATTCGCTCTGGTCGATGGCGTTCTGCACGCTTTCCAGCCGCACGCGCCCGCCCCGGAACGGAAACGAGGCGCAATCGCCGGCCGCCCAGACACCGGGCACCAAGGTGCGCCCCTGCGCATCCACCGCGATGCCGTTGTCGATGGCAAGCCCGGCGGCCTCGGCCAGCGCGGCCGCCGGGGCGATGCCGATGCCGGTGATGACGAAATCGGCCGAAATCTCGGTGCCGTCTTCCAGCACCGCGCCGGTGACGCGATCCTCACCCGTCAGGTGCGAAAGCCCGGTGCCCTCGCGGACATCGACGCCGTGGCGGCGGTGCAGGTCGGCAAACCAGGCCGAGGTCTCGGGCGCGGCGACGCGGGCGAGGATGCGCGGCGCGGCCTCGACCAGGGTGACATCCAGCCCCTTCTGCGCGGCGACCGCGGCGGCCTCCAGCCCGATATAGCCCCCGCCGACCACCAGCACCCGCGCGCCCGCGACGAAGTCCGGCGCCATCGCGTCCACGTCGGCAAGGCTGCGCACGACATGGACCCCCGGCAGCGCGCCACCGATGGCCTCGGGCAGCCGGCGCGGGACCGAACCGGTCGTCAGCGCGAGCTGGTCGTAGTCCAGCCGCCCGCCCCCGGCCAGCGCGACCGTGCCTGCCGCGGTGTCGACGGCCTCGGCCCGCGTGCCGGTCAGCAGGCGGATGTCATGTTCGGCGTAATAGCTTTCGGGGCGCAGGAACAGCCGCTCCAGCGCCATCTCGCCCAGCAGGTATTTCTTCGACAGCGGCGGGCGTTGATAGGGGGGAACGGGTTCCTCGCCCACCAGCGTGACGGGGCCGTCATGCCCCTGCCCGCGCAGCCGCGCCACCAGCGCGGCGCCCGCCTGCCCGCCGCCGATCACCACGATATGCTCAGCCATTGCCCGCCCCCTTCTCCGTCGTCCTCACGGCCGCAGCCCGCGCAGCACCAGTTCGGTCACCTCGGCGATGATCGGCTCGGGGTCCGGCGACGCCTCGTCGCCCAGCCCCAACATGAAGCGCACCTCGGTGAGGTGCAGCGCGTAGTGCTGCGTCAGCGCCCAGATGTTGAACTGCAGCAGCACGGGGTCGACCGGCCGGATCAGCCCGGCCTCGACCCAGCCGCGCACGCGCTCGGCGGCCTTCATCGTGGCCTCGCGCGAGGACGGCCAGTAGTCGCGCAGCATCGGCGCGCCGCGCATCACCTCGTTGGTGAAAAGCCGCGCGACCTCGGGGTGTTCCAGCGAGTGCCGTATCTTGCGGCCGATATAGCTGCGCAGGAACGCCTCGGGGCCCTCGTCGGTGGCGGTCTCGTGGAACAGCTCGGACCAGATCTCGATGATGCTCTGCAGCGATTGCTCGTAGAGCTCCTCCTTGCTGGCGATGTAGTAGTGCAGCTTGGTCTTGGAGATGCCCGCGCGGTCGGCGATCGCCTGGGTCGAGGCGCCGCGCAAGCCGTTCTCGGCGAATTCCTCGATCGCGGCCTGACGGATTTGCGCCATCAGTTCCTCGCGCCGAGTGGCAAGGTCGCTGCGCGCGCTCATCGGGCCTCCGGCAGCCATGCGGTGGCCTCGACCTCGATCAGCGCCTCGGGCGTGGGCATCAGCTCGCTCACCCCGACGACGGTCGAGACCGGCGGCACCTCGGGGAAGAACAGCTTGCGCACCGCGTTGTAGCGCGGGAAGTGGTCCAGATCGGTGAAATACTGCACCAGCTTGAACACATCGCCCATTCCGCCACCGGCCTCCTCCATCGTGGCGCGGATACGGTCGAGGACGAACCAGCTTTGCGCGATGACGGGGCCGTCGCGTGCATCGACCGAGAATTCTCCCGTCCGCCCGATCATGTCGGGGACGCCGTCGGGAAGATCTTCGAAGCCGCGGATCACCCGGCCCAGCGCCGGATCGACGGCGATGATGCCGGAGAGGAACACGAAGTCCCCCCGGCGCTGAAAGGCCGAGTAGCGGGCGAGCGGCTGGGCGGCACTGTCTGGCATGACGGGCTCCTACAACGCCTTGAGGGTGGTTTCCACCCGGTCGAGAAAGCGCGCGCGCTCGGCCGCGGTGACGTTGTTCATGCTGTGAAGCTGGCGCCACACGACCCGCGCGCGGCGATGAAACAGCGGCCGCAGGCCGCGCGTGAACAGGCTGCGCCCCGGGTCGCGGATGACCCTGAGCCACCACCAGGGCGAGCCCGACGTGGTCAGCCCGACGAACAGGCGGATGTTCTGAAGCCGCGGGCGCGGCCGGTCGCCCTTGAACCGCGGGATCTCGAAGGTCACGCCGGGCAGCCAGACCCGCTCCAGCCAGCCCTTCAGCATCGCCGGCGGCCCGTAGAACCATGTGGGATAGACCACGACGAGCCCCTCGGCCCATTGCAGATCGGCAATATGGTCGGCCTGCCGCGCGTGGTTGGCCTCGGGATTGGCGAGGTAGTCCTCCCACTCGGTGCGCGACAGGACGGGGTCGAAGCCCATGCGGTAGAGATCGCGCAGGCGCAACTCGTGCCCGCCCACCTCCAGCGCGGCCACGGCGCGGGAAAGAACCGCCGCGCCGAAGCTGTCCGCGCTGGGATGGCAGAAGATCACCAGTAGCCGCACGGGCTCCGCCCCTCTCACTCAGCGGTCCGTGTAGAGGTCCATGCCGACACCGTTGTTGACGAACTGGTCGGTCGCCACGGCGCCCGGGTCGAGCGCGCCCTCCTCGATGATGCCGGAATTGACCGCCAGATCGTGGAAGGCGGCCACACGATCGAGATCGAGCGCGCCGATGCCGTGCTCGCGCGCGTCGCCGCTGTCGACGATGCCCAGATCCATCATCTGCGCCACCTCGGCGTCGAGCTTTTCGACGGACTGCTCGGGGTTCTCCTCCATGATCAGATCATAGGCCGCGCTGCGGTCGCCATAGAGGAAGTTGTACCAGCCGATGATCGAGGCATCGACGAAACGCTGGACCAGGTCGGGGTCGTTCTCGACAAGCTCGGTGCGCGTCTCGATCGTGGTGGCATAGGTGTTCCAGCCCTGCTCGGCCAGAAGATAGGTATCGACCTCGGCGCCCTCGGCGGCGGCATAGAGCGGCTCGGCCGTGGCATAGGCCTGCTGGACGATCTCCTCGTCCTGCAGGAACTGCGCGATGTTGAAGCCGTAGGGGCGCAGTTGCTCGTCGCGGAAGCCGTGCTCATCGACCAGCCACTGCCAGAAGCTGAACTGCCCGTCGCGGCTGAGCAGCACGGTGGGCGCATTGGCCAGATCGGCGAAGTCCTCATAGACGCCGGCATGCGACATCAGCGCCTGCGGATCGCGCTGAAAGAACGCGGCGACGACGGTGGTGGGAATGTCGTTGCGCACATTGTCGAAGGACAGCAGAAGGTTGCCGGCCATGAGAAAATCCAGCCGCCCGGCGGGCAGCATGGGCCGGTTGTTCATCTGCGGGCCGCCCTCGACGATTTCCACGTCGAGCCCGTATTCGGCGTAGGTGCCGTCGGCCAGCGCCTGGTAGAAGCCGCCATGCCCGCCCTGGGCCAGCCAGTTTGTGCCGAAGCGGACCTCGTCCTGCGCGCTGGCGGCGCCGGCGACCATGGTCATCGCGATGGCCGTGGGGATAATCCTGTTCATGTCGTGTCCTTTCACTCTCCTGTCGGTGGTCACTGGGCCGCCATGTCGGCGGTCCATCCCCGGGTTTTTCCCGGATTCATAAGGCCCCTGGGATCGGCCAGCTTCTTGAAGGCGATCTGGGCGGTGTCGATTTCCTTCATGCCGCCATCCTCGATGGTGACGACATGCGGGTCGAAGACGGTGCAGCCGTCGGTGCTTTCCAGCTCGTCGATGATCTCGTAGATGCGCGCGCGGCTGGTCCAGCGCACCAGAGGCAGCGCAAAGATCTGGATCTCGCCGTCCATCCGCGCCATCTCGTGGTGGAAGTAGACCTCGTCGCCGTAGCGGCGCATCTGCGCCATCACCAGATCGGGGTCGAACGGGCGCGGATAGGCCACCTGCAGATAGGTCCACACGCCCGGCTCGTGCTTGAGCGCCTGCAGCGTGGTGTGGTTCCAGCCGCACTCCCAGGCCGGCGGCAGGCCGGCGGCCTCGATCTCGGCCAGGGGCTTTTGCAGGCTGATGGTGCCGCCCGCCTCGGCCACGCGGCGGGCGAACTCCTCGGCGGCCTCGGGCGCGACCATGGTGAACACCGCGTCGCGGTCGGGCGGGAACAGCCCCTCCAGCCGCTTGTAGAAGGGGGCGAAGCGCCGCTCGACCGGCGTCATCAGGAAACAGTCGAGGCCCTCGGCCTGCGCCTTGGTGGCAAAGCGCAGCGCCACGTCGTAGCCGTCGAACAGCGCGATGGCGTGCAGCCAGTCCGTCGCCGGGCTCAGCGCGAAGTCCAGCGCGGTGATGATCCCGTTGGTGCCGTAGGCGTGCTGGACCTTGAGCGTGTCGTCGCCCTCAAGCTCGATCACGCGCGGCTCGGGCTCGACCGTGACCACGCGGATGTAGGAGACGTTGCCGCCATCGGCCAGCATCCCGTGGCGCAGGCTGCCGATGCCGCCCGAGCCGCCCGAGATGAACCCCCCGATCGTCGCCGTGCGCTTGGTCGAGGGGAACATGTTGAGCATCTGGCCGGACTCGGCCACGGCCTCCTCCAGCCGCGAGATGCGCATCCCCGCCTGCACGCGGACGCGCCCCTCGCCGATCTCGATGACCTTGTTCAGCCGCGTGATGTCCAGGATCACGCCCCCTTCCAGCGGCACGCATTGCCCGTAATTGCCCGTGCCGCCGCCGCGCAGCGTCACCGGCAGGCCGTGGCGCGCGGCGGCGGCGGCGACGCGCTTAACCTCGTCCTCGTCCTCGGGCATCACCACGATGTCGCCCGCAAGGCCGTCGAGCTCGGCGTCGAGGATCGGCGAATACCAGAAATAGTCGCGCGAGCGCGCCGCCACCATCTTGGGGTCGTCATAGACGCGGACGCCGTCGATCTCCGCGCGGAAGGCGTCGAGTGTGTCGTGCGATACGGTCATAGCGGGGCCTCGTCGGTCAGGGCGTTGGTCAGGGGCGCCGATGTCTCGTGGCCGGCACGGAAGACGCGGCGCGAAATGCAGGGGTGGCGCAGCGCCTCGTCCCAGCCGGGCGCGGGCAGCAGCAGGAAATCGGCGGGCGCGCCGGGCTCCAGCGTGCCGGCGTCCAGCCCCAGCCAGCGCGCCGGCGTGGTGGTGACGGCGTCGATCCACGCCCCGGGCTCCAGATGCGCGGCCCAGGCGGCCTGGCGCAGCACGTCGAGCGGGTCGTAGGCGCCGTAGGGGTAGAACGGGTCGGCAACGTTGTCGGCCCCAAGCATCACCTCGACCCCGGCCGCGCGCGCCTCGTGCAGCGGCGCGATCCCGCGCAGGCGCGGCGTCCGGCCGGGGGCTGCATCCTGCAGCCAGGTGTTGGTGGTAGGCAGCGCGCACAGCCCCACGCCCGCCTCGGCGGCGCGGGCCAGCACCGCGGCCGCCTCGGGCGCGGGCCGCACCGACAGCGAACAGGCATGCCCGCACAGCACCCGCCCCGCCATGCCGTGGCGGGCGGTCAGCTCGATGATCGTCTCGATGCCGCGCGCCTCGGGATCGAGCCCCTCGTCGACGTGGAAGTCGAGGGGCAGCGCATGGCGCTCGGCAAGCGCGAACACCCGCGCGAGCTTGTCGTGCAGCGCGTCGTTGCGGTAGACGAACGCGCCGAGAACCGCGTCCTCGCACTCGGCAACGCGGACGGCGATATCGGGGCCAAGCGCGGGATCGCCGATCAGGTCGAGCGGGCAGAGCGCGGCGCGCTGGATCGTGATGCGCCCGCGCCACTCGCGCGCCATCGCGCCCAGCACGCCCCAGGCGCGCGGCTCGCCCGCGTCTTCCCAGTCGACATGCGTGCGGACACCGCGCATTCCGGCGGTCTCCGCCTCGGCCAGCGCGCGGCCCGCGCGGGCGCGGATATCGGCGGCGGTCCAGTGCACCTTGTCGGCGCGCGTGGCCTCGATCGCGCCGAACAGCCCCGGCGCGCCGCGCCCGGCGCGCCCGGCGGTGTGGGTCTTGTCGAGATGCAGATGCGGGTCGACCGGCAGCGGCAGGGCGAGCCTGCGCGCCGGCCCCGCCGCCGCCGGCATCGCCGCGATCCGGCTGCCGTCGAGCTGCAGATCGACCACGCGGCCATCCGCCAGCGCGACGCCAGCAAGCGTCTGGCGCCCGTCGGGCGCCACAGGGGGCGCGTCAGGTCTCACGCTTGATCTCGCTTTCGTGCCAGTGGCCCAGCACCAGCTTGGAGGCCAGCGTGGTCAGCAGGAAGATCGCCACGCCCAGCAGCGAGACGAGAACCAGCGCCGCGAACATCCGCGGAATCTCGTTGCGAAAGCTCGCCTCGATGATGCGCGAGGCCAGCCCGGTGTTCTGGCCCGTCGCCCCGGCGACGAACTCGGCCACCACCGCCCCGATCAGCGCCAGCCCCCCGGCCACCTTCAGCGCGGCCATGAAATACGGCAGCGCCGAGGGCGCCAGCAGGTAGCGCAGCCGCTGCCACGGCGTCGCGCGATAGAGCGTGAACAGGTCGCGCAGGTTGTGGTCGGCGCTGCGCAGCCCGATCACCGTGTTCGACAGGATCGGAAAGAAGGCGACGATCCACGCGCAGATCAGCAGCGCGACGAAGGTGTTGGCGACATAGATCAGGATCAGCGGCGCGATCGCCACGACCGGGGTGACCTGCAGGATGACCGCGAAGGGAAACAGGCTCATCTCGACCGAGCGCGACAGCGCGAACAGCGCGCCCAGCAGAACCCCGCCCACGACCGCCAGCAACAGCGAGAAGAACGTCAGCTTGACCGTGAACCACGCCGATTGCAGCAGCGACGGGCCATCGGTCCAAAGCGTCTCGGCCACGCGGCTCGGCGCGGGGATCAGGTAGTGGGGAATGTCGTTGGCGCGCACCCACCATTCCCAGCCCAGGATCGCCAGCGCCATCGTGGCCAGCGGCATCACCCAGGCAAGGATCCGCTCGCGCCGCATCGCGGCCAGATGCTCGGTGTTGAGCGGCGCCGGCTCGTCCTGCACCGCTCCGGCGGGCGTCCGGGCCTCTTGCGGGGATTCAATGGTCGATGTCGTCGTCATGGAGCGTCTCCTTGAGCTCGGCCGAAACACGGCGGCACTCGTCGGCATAGGTCTGGGAGGTGCGGAAATCGTCGCCCCGCGGCCAGGGCGCGCCGACCTGCAGTTCCTCGGCCACGCGCCCCGGCCGCGCGGCCATCACGACGATGCGGTTCGACAGGTAGACGGACTCGAAGACCGAGTGCGTGACGAACACCACCGTCAGCCCGTGCTCGGCCGACAGCCGCACCACGTCGTTGTTGAGCTTCATCCGCGTCATCTCGTCGAGCGCGGCGAAGGGTTCGTCCATCAGCAGGATGCGCGGGCGCGTGACCATCGCGCGGGCGATGGAGACGCGCATCTTCATGCCGCCCGACAGCTCGCGCGGATAGGCGCGCTCGAACTTCGACAACCCGACCTCGCGCAGGGCCTGCTCGACCCGCTCGCGCGCGCGGTTCCTGCCCACGCCCGCCAGCCGGAGCGGCAGCCACACATTGTCGAACACCCTGGCCCAGGGCATCAGCGTGGGCTCCTGAAAGACGAAGCCCAGATCCTGCTCGGCCTGCTCGCCCGCCTCCGGCGGCTTGATGTCGATGGTGCCGGCGGTGACCGGCAGCAGCCCCGCGATCATCCGCAGGGCGGTCGACTTGCCGCAGCCCGAGGGCCCGAGAAAGCTGATGAAGTCGCCCTTCTCGATGGTCAGGCTCATGTTGTCCACGGCGACGACCGATCGGCCGAATTCCTTGCGGACCCGGTCCATGCGGATCAGGGGCTGGTTCATTCGGCGGCCTCCGGGTCGGCGGGATTGTTCAGGATGGAAAGCGGCGTGGCGGCGACCTCCTGCAGCAGGCGCGCAATCTGGCGCCCGCCATTGCCGAGGAAGGCGCGCCCCTTCTCGGCGGTGGCGCTGGCGGCGTTGCCGCAGGCGCCCGCGGGGTGCATGTCCTGCGCCTGCCAGCCCAGCTTGCCCGCGGGCGTCAGGCCCAGATGGCGGTTCTCGGCCGCCATCCGCGCGTTGAGGGGGCGGAAGTCGCGCGCGCGCTCCATCGCCACCAGATCGGGGCGTAGCGCCAGCATGACCGATGTCTCCATGTCGCCGGCATGAATGCCGTGGCGCGCCTCCTCGTCGGTGAGCAGCCCCTCGGGCAGGCCCATGGCGAACCAGTTGGCCGCGACCGCCAGCATGTCGTGCTTCACGCGCAGATCGCGGGCGACGATGTCCATCACCGCGATCTGCCCGCCATGCGAGTTCAGCATCACCAGCTTGCGCACGCCCGCGGCGGCGACGGAGTCGCCCAGCTCGGTCCACATCGAGATCAGCGTGTGGCTGGAGAAGGTCAGCGTGCCGGGGTAGCGGCTGTGTTCGTTGCTCTTGCCGACGGCCTGCGTGGGCAGGAACAGCGCCGGGCAGTCCCCGGGCAGATGCCCGATCGTGGCCGCGATCATCCCGTCAAGGATCGCCTGATCCACGCTCAGCGGCAGGTGCGGCCCGTGCTGCTCGATCGCGCCCACGGGCAGGACGGCCACGAGGGCCTCGCGGTCGAGGCGCGCGAAGTCGCGCGCGGTGTAGTCGGCCCAGAAACGGCTGTGAAGCTGCATCAAAGTCCCCCGGTCAGGCGCAGCGGGCGTCCGGGGGCAAGCCCCGTGACCACCCGGATGATGGAGTTCCGGTCGATCCCGAAATGGCGGTAGAGTTCCGGCACGCTGCCGGTCTGGCCGAAATGCTCGACCCCCAGCCCCGCCACGCGGTGGCCGTGGACCGAGCCCAGCCAGGACAGCGTCGCGGGATGGCCGTCGATGACGGTCACGATCAGGCAGTGGCGCGGCAGCCCCTCCAGCAGGTCCTCGACATGGGCGCGGCCCTCGCGCCCCTGCACCCGGGCCGTCTGCGCCGCCTGCCAGCCGGCGTTGAGACGGTCGGCCGAGGTCACGGCAAGCACGCCGACGTCGCGCCGCCCCTCGGCGATGCTGGCCGCGGCGGCGATGGCCTCGGAGGCCACCACGCCCTGATAGGCGATGACGACCTCGCAGTTCGGCCCCGGCTCGCGCAGCCAGTAGGCCCCGTCGATCACGCCCTGCCGGATGTCGTCGGCCGGCCGGCGCGGCTGCTCCAGCGCGCGCGTGGACAGCCGCAGATAGACCGAGCCGCCGCCGGCCTCGCGCGCCCAGTCGGCGCCCTCAGCCTTGCCGCCGTCGCGCTGGAGGTAATCGAAGGCCCATTCCATGATGACGGCAAGCTCGTCGGCAAAGGCCGGCTCGAACGCCGCCAGCCCGTCCTGGCTCATCCCGATCAGCGGCGTGCCCACCGACTGGTGCGCGCCGCCCTCGGGCGCGAGCGAGACGCCTGAGGGCGTGCCGGCCACGATGAAGCGCGCATCCTGGTAGCAGGCGTAGTTCAGCGCATCGAGCCCGCGCGCGACGAAGGGGTCGTAGAGCGCGCCCACCGGGATCAGCCGCTCGCCGAACAGCGAATGCGACAGCCCCGCCGCGCCCAGCAGCAGGAACAGGTTCATCTCGGCGATGCCCAGCTCGACATGCTGACCCTTCGGCGAGAAGCCCCATTTCTGGACCGAGGGGACCTTTTCGTCGCGGAAGGTGTCGGGCCGCTCCTCCAGCGCGAACAGACCCCGGCGGTTAACCCAGGCGCCCAGGTTCGTCGAGACCGTCACATCGGGCGAGGACGTCACCACCCGGTCGGCCAGCGGCCCGTCGGACCGGGCGAGCTGGTCGAGGATCTTGCCAAACGCCGCCTGGGTCGAGATCTCGGCGTCGTCGGGCGCGGCCAGCGCGGGCACGTCGATCCTCGGCGCGGTGTAGCGCCGCGTCCCGCGCGCGTTGAACGGCGTGCGGGCCAGCAGCGCGTCCAGCGCCGCCTCGTCCATCTCCAGCCCCTCGGCGCGGTCCCATTCATGGCCCTCGCGCACGCCCATGCCGGCGCGGAACGCCTCCATCTGCGCGGGCGTCATCAGCCCGCCGTGATTGTCCTTGTGGCCGGCAAGCGGCGTGCCCCAGCCCTTGATGGTGTAGAAGACGAAGGCCGTGGGCGTCGGGTCGTCCCCGGCCGCGTCGAAGGCGGCGCGGACGGTTTCGGGGCAGTGCCCGCCGAGGTTCTCCATCAGCGCGGCCAACTCGTCGTCGCCGCGCCGGTCGATCAGGGCCGACACCGCGCCCTGATCGCCGATATCGTCCATAAGCCGTTTGCGCCACGCCGCGCCTCCCTGGTAGGTCAGCGCCGAGTAGAGCGGGTTGGGGCAGGCGTCGATCCATTCGCGCAGCGCCTCGCCGCCCTCCTCCTCGAAGGCCGCGCGCTGCAGCGCGCCGTATTTCAGCCGCACCACCTTCCAGCCGAAGGCGGTAAAGATGCTCTCGATGCGTTCCGACAGCCCCTCGCGCACCACGCCGTCAAGGCTCTGGCGGTTGTAGTCGATGATCCACCAGCAGTTGCGCAGGCCCTGCTTCCAGCCCTCCTGCAGGCACTCGTAGACGTTGCCCTCGTCAAGCTCGGCATCGCCGACAAGCGCCACCATCCGCCCCGCCGGCACGTCGCCGCCCCAGCCCTTGGCGCGCACATAGTCCTGGATCAGCGAGGCAAAGGCCGTCATCGCCACGCCCAGCCCCACCGAGCCGGTCGAGAAATCGACGTCGTCGCCATCCTTTGTGCGCGAGGGGTAGGACTGCGCCCCGCCATAGCCGCGGAACGCCTCGAGCGCCGCGCGGCTCTGGTTGCCCAGCAGATACTGGATGGCGTGGAACAGCGGCGAGGCGTGCGGCTTGACCGCCACGCGGTCCTCGGGGCGCAGGATGTCGAAATAGAGCACGCTCATCAGCGTGGCCATCGACGCGCAGGAGGCCAGATGCCCGCCGACCTTCAGCGCGTCGGGCTTGGGCCGCAGGTGATTGGCGTTGTGTATGGTCCAGGCGCTGAGCCACAGCGCCTTGCGCTCCAGCGCGCGCAGCTCGTCGATATCGGGTCGCGCGGCCATCCTTCCCCCAGCTCCGATCCGTCCGCGACAGAATGTCACGGATGCCGGACATGTCAAACCAAAAGGTTTGACCAGTTGGGTGGATTTTGGGCGGCCTGCCGCGCGGCCGGGCAATCGCCCTCCGCGCGGCGCGCGCCATTTCACCTTCGCGGAAATATCCCCGCCGGAGGCACGCCCGCCGCGCCGTGCCGCCATGAGAACCCCCGGCAGGCGCAGGCCTGCCGGGGGTCGCGCGCCACCGGCCGCGGCTCAGATCTCGAAGAACTGCTCGCGCGCGCGCATGAATCCCATGTCGGTATTCTCGGTGCGCGAGCGCACCAGCCGCAATGCATCGACATAGCTCTCGGCCGTGCGGCGGGTCAGGTCGTCGTCCGAGGCCAGAAGCCCCTCCATGATCTCCCTGGCGGCCGTCGCGGCAGCATCGAGGATCTCGTCGGGGAATTCGGGATGGACGATCACGTCATGCTCGTTGACCAGCGTCTGCAGCGCGACCGGATCGTTGGCGTAGAAATCGCTGGCGACCTGATCATATTCGGCCTGGCAGACGTCGCGTATGATCGCCTGCAGGTTCTCGGGCAGTTCCTGATACTTGGCCTTGTCGACGACGAGTTCGGTCGCCAGTCCCGGCTCGTTGAATGAGGCCGTGTAGTAGTGCTTGCGCACCTGGTGGAAGCCCAGCGCGAGGTCGTTATAGGGGCCGACGAACTCGGCCGCATCCAGCGCGCCCGACTGCAGCGCCTGGAACACCTCGCCAGCGGCGAGGTTGGTCACCGACACGCCAAGCTCCTGCCAGACCTGCCCGCCCAGGCCCGGCGTGCGGAACCGCAGGCCCTGGATGTCGTCGAGGCCGGTCAGCTCGTTGTCGAACCAGCCGCCCGCCTGGGTGCCGGTATCGCCGGACATGAAGCCCTTGAGCCCGAACTGGTCATAGACCTCGTCCCACATTTCCTGGCCGCCCATGTAACGCATCCAGGCGGCGAGCTCGCGCGAGGTCATCCCGAAGGGCACGCCGGTGAAGAAGTTGAGCGCCTGGCTCTTGTTCTGCCAGTAATAGGCCGCGCCGTGGCTCATCTCGGCGGTGCCGTCGATCACCGCGTCGAGCGACTGCAGCGCGGGCACCATCTCGCCGGCCGAGAAGACCTCGATGGTCAGCGCGCCGTCGCTCGCGGCGGTGATCCGGTCGGCGAGGCGCTGCGCCCCCACGCCCAGACCGGGAAAGTTGCGCGGCCAGGTGGTGACCATGCGCCATGTGGTGGTGCCCTGCGCCACCGCCGGCGCGGCAAGCGAGGCAGCCGCCGCAGCGGTGCCGCCAAGGGCCGATCTTCTCAGAAATGAGCGACGATCCATCATTTTCCTCCCCAGTTTGCGGCGCCCGCCCCGTGCGCGGCGCCGGTGGTGGCGCGACCATACACATCGAGAATGGCGCTGAAAAGACAGCCCCGCGCAGGCCCCTTGTACCCGCGGGGTCTTGCGCGAAATGTCCCAGGAGCGGCCGCCGGGGCAACAATCGCAAACCAGAACCGGCCCGCGCGACATAAATTTCGCCAATTTGGCAGTTGACGCCCCCCGGACCCCCTCCTAATGTCCGCCGAAGGCTTGGAGGAATGGCGATGGATCGGCTTGTAGTGGTAATGGCGGGACACGGGCGCATGGGCCGTTAGGCGTATTCCTGACCGATCCATCTGCGCCCCCGACCGCATCGGGGGCTTTTTTTTGCGATGACGCGAGATGACGGAGACGACGACATGACACGGGCGATGACCGGGGCGAAGATGGTTGTTCAGGCGCTCAAGGATCAGGGTGTCGACACGGTATTCGGCTATCCCGGCGGCGCCGTGCTGCCGATCTATGACGAGATCTTCCAGCAGAACGACATCCGCCACATCCTGGTGCGCCACGAACAGGGTGCCGCCCACGCGGCCGAGGGCTATGCCCGCTCCACCGGCAAGCCGGGCGTCGTACTGGTCACCTCCGGGCCCGGCGCGACGAACGCGGTCACCGGCATCACCGACGCGCTGATGGACTCGATCCCGATCATCGTGCTGTCGGGGCAGGTTCCCACCTTCATGATCGGCACCGACGGCTTTCAGGAGGCCGATACAGTCGGCATCACCCGCCCCTGCACCAAGCACAACTGGCTGGTCAAGGATACCGAGCGTCTGGCCGACACCATCCACCAGGCCTTCCATGTCGCCACCTCGGGCCGGCCAGGGCCGGTGCTGGTCGACATTCCCAAGGACGTCCAGTTCGCCACCGGCACCTACGCCGCGCCCGAGGCCGCGCGCACCAGCCACTACCAGCCGCGCGTGAAGGGCGATATCGACGCGATCACCCGCCTCGTCGAGATGATGGAGACAGCCGAGCGGCCGGTCTTCTACACCGGCGGGGGCGTCATCAACGCCGGCCCCGGCGCCAGCCAGTTGCTGCGCGAGCTGGTGGATGCCTCGGGCTTTCCGATCACCTCGACTCTTATGGGGCTGGGCGCCTATCCCGCGTCGGGCGGGAACTGGCTCGGCATGCTCGGCATGCACGGGCTCTACGAGGCCAATCTGGCCATGCATGGCTGTGACCTGATGATCAATCTGGGTGCGCGTTTTGACGACCGCATCACCGGCCGGATCGCCGATTTCGCGCCGCATTCACGGAAGGTGCATGTCGATATCGACCCATCGTCGCTCAACAAGGTCGTCCATACCGACGTGCCGATCGTCGGCGATGTCGGCCATGTGCTCGAGGACGTCCTGCGGGTCTGGAAGTCGCGCGGCCGCAAGATCAACCGCGAGGCACTGTCGCGCTGGTGGGCGCAGATCGAGGAGTGGCGCAAGGTCGACTGCCTGAAATTCGCGCCCTCGGCCCGGACGATCAAGCCCCAGCACGCGCTGCAGCGGCTGGAGGCGCTGACCAGGGACCGCGACCGCTTCATCACCACCGAGGTCGGCCAGCACCAGATGTGGGCGGCGCAGTATCTGGGCTTCGAGGCGCCCAATCGCTGGATGACATCGGGGGGGCTGGGCACGATGGGCTACGGCATGCCCGCCTCGGTCGGCGTGCAGGTCGCTCATCCCGACAGCCTTGTCATCAATGTCGCCGGCGAAGCGTCCTGGCTGATGAACATGCAGGAGCTGGGCACGGCGGTGCAGTACCGTCTGCCGGTCAAGCAGTTCATCCTCAACAACGAGCGTCTCGGGATGGTCCGCCAGTGGCAGGAGCTGCTGCATGGCGAGCGGTATTCGCAGTCCTGGTCCGAGGCCCTGCCCGACTTCGTCAAGCTCGCCGAGGCGTTCGGGGCCAAGGGTCTGACGGTCTCCGATCCGGCCGACCTCGACGACGCGATCATGGAGATGATCGACCATGACGGGCCGGTCGTCTTCGACTGTCTGGTGGAAAAGCACGAGAACTGCTTTCCGATGATCCCGTCGGGCGAGCCGCACAACCGCATGATCCTGAGCGAGGACACCACGAGCGACACGATCGGGGCCTCGGGCGCGGTGCTGGTCTAGCCCCCGCCGCCCCGCCCGAGCTTCCGCAACCCGAGACAGGAAATACCGCGATCATGACCGCACTCAACATCAAGAAGGGCTCGTCGAAGCACTCCGCCTACGACCTGCGCACCCCATTCTCCGACCACGAGGAAACCCATACCCTGGCGGTGCTGGTCGACAACGAGTCCGGCGTGCTCGCCCGCGTGATCGGGCTGTTCTCGGGGCGGGGCTACAACATCGACAGCCTGACCGTGGCCGAGGTCGATCACGAGGGCCACCGCTCGCGCATCACCATCGTGACCACCGGCACGCCGCAGGTCATCAACCAGATCAAGGCCCAGCTCGGGCGCATGGTGCCGGTCCACGACGTCCACGACCTGACCGCCGAGGGCGCCTCGGTCGAGCGGGAACTCGCGCTGTTCAAGGTCGCGGGCAAGGGCGAGGCGCGCGTCGAGGCGCTGCGGCTGGCCGACATCTTCCGCGCCAATGTGGTGGACTCCACGCTTGAGAGTTTCGTCTTCGAGATCACCGGCACCCCGCAGAAGATCGACGCCTTTGCAGAGTTGATGTATCCGCTGGGCCTGATCGAGCTGGCCCGCACCGGGGTTGCGGCGCTCGCGCGCGGGGGCGGCGGCGCCTGAGCGGCCGGCTCGGCCGTCCCGCGCCCCGGCCACGCTAACCGATCAGCTGCGCCCGCGGGCCGCCGGTCTCGTCGTAGTGGCGCTTGAGCCGCATCAGGGCGATGCGCAGGACGATCTTGCCCGACCGGGCCGACCAGCCCATGCGCCGCTCGGCCGCCTCCAGCCCCTCCAGATAACAGCAGCAGCGCAGCGCCATGTCGCCCAGCCCCGGCCCGAGATCGGCGAGCGCCGCCTCGACGCGGGCGCGCGCGTCGGCGGGGCCGCTGCCGGGGGCGTTGTCGCCATAACTGCCGCGCGCGCCGCCGGTGAGGAACCTGTCCCAGTTCTGCGCGACCCGCGGCCCCATCTGGGCAAGTTCGAAGTCCTCGCGCAGGCGCTCGGCGGCGGCGACCAGTTCGGGCGACAGGAAAGGATTGCCGTCCTTGTCCTTGCGGCGGGCGAGCATGGTGACGGGCGACTCGGCCATGTTGGCGCGCAGGCGCCGTGTCGCGCCATCCTCGTCCGGCACCTCGCGGTGCCCCCAGGCGCGATGCTGCTCGGCAAATCCGTCGCGCTGCTTGCCGTTCTCGGCCCCGAGCAGCCGCTTGAGCGCCGCGCGCCCCGTCGAGGTGATCGCGTAGGTGGTCACCCGCCCCGAGCGGCGGCAGGCGATCCATTCCTTCAGCGCAAAGGCGCGGGCGACGCCGCGCGCCACCACCGCCGTGCGGATCGCCTGCCCGTCGGCGTTTTCCTTGAGCACGACAGCCTTTTCCATGTCGGGCGCGATGGCGAGCACCGCTCCGGCCTCGCCCAGCCGGCGCAGGATGCGCCGCGCCTCGCGCTGGATCGTGGCCTCGTCGGTCACAAGCTGATCGGAGCGGAAAGGTGCCGTCATGTGCTGGTCGTCCTCGCTTTCGGGATCGGGGATGCCGGCGGGTTGCACCTGCCCCAGCAGGGCCAGCGCCTCGTCCACCAGCGGGTCGTCCCGGCGATTCTCGAACCGGCGCACCTGACGCATGACCGTCGAGGGATGGCAGCCCTGCCGCCGCGCCAGCGCGCGCAGCGAATGCCCCGCCTCGGTATGCGAGAGATACAGACGCACGGTCTCGGGCACCCAGTCGGGCAGGCCCCGGATGTTGTCGATATTGGCCGTCATGCGCCTTGTCCCGTTCCTTTGCCGCGGCGGGCCCGCCCGCGCGCGGGCCTCAACCGTGAGTTGCCGAGGTTACGCGTTGGTTAATGAATCGCCGTGAGACCTCATATTTGTTTCCAAAAACTAAACATTGGGGAATCCAACGCACGGTGCAGCGGCGGGACGCGCAACACCCGCATCGGTTGAGTCAAGCTGCTCGCAGCCGAAAGGGAGATGACCGATGACCGACTGCCTGGCCGTCCTGCAATCGCTGTACCGCCCGCGCCTGCTCGTCAGCGCCGCGCGCTTCGGGCTCGAACATTACCGGCGCGGCCCGGCGCTGCGCCGGCTGCTCGGCACGGATGTCGCGCCGGCGCCACGCGCCGCGCTCGAGCGTCTCCGGGCCCTCGAGGCCGAGCAGGACGCCGACCGGCGCGCGCGCGCCGCCTCCTACAGCCCCGCCCGCCATGTCGAGATCCTCATCGCCCTGATGGCCGAAGCCCGGCTGGTCGCCCGCGCGACCAGCCGGCCACCCGCCCCGGCCCCGCGACGCCCGGAGATGCGCCCCGCCGCCGCGCGGCGCGATGCCGGTCAGCCGAAGGCGTCGGGCATGGAGGCCTTGCGGCGCGCGACATAGTCGTTGAGCGCCTCGAACACGGCCGGGTCGAGCTGCGGCTGCTGATAATCGGCGAGCTGCCTGGCCACGCGCGCTTGCGCGAGGGTGGCGGTGTCGCGGGCGCCGTCGTCGTCCCACTGCTCGAAGGGCTTGTAGTCGAGCATGTCGGAGCGCCAGAACGCCTCCTTGAAATTGGCCTGGGTGTGCGCACAGCCGAGATAATGGCCGCCGGGGCCGACCTCGCGGATCGCGTCCATCGCCTGGCCCGTCTCGCTGAGATCCACGCCCTTCGCGAAGTGATGAAGCACGCCGAGCTGGTCGGCATCCATTACGAATTTCTCGAAACTCGCCACAAGCCCGCCCTCAAGCCAGCCGCAGGAATGCAGCATGAAATTGACGCCCGCCAGCAGCCCCATCTTGAGGCTGTTGGCCGTCTCGTAGCCCGCCTGCGCGTCGGGCAGCTTGGAGCCCGTGAATGCCCCGCCCGACCGATAGGGCAGCCCCAGCCGCCGGGCGAGCTGGCCCATGCCGTAGGTGATGTGCGCGGCCTCGGGCGTGCCGAAGGTGGGCGCGCCCGAATTCATGTCGATCGAGGTGACGAAGGCGCCCATGATCACCGGCGCGCCTGGTCGGATGAGCTGGGAATAGGCCACGCCGGCGAGCGCCTCGGCAAGCACCTGGGTGAGCGTTCCGGCCACGGTGACCGGGGCCATCGCCCCGCCGACGATGAAGGGCGAGAGGATACAGGCCTGATTGGCCGCCGCGTAGGTCTCCAGCGCCCCCATCATCACGCCGTCGAAGGTCAGCGGCGAGTTCACATTGACCAGCGAGGTCATCACGGGGTTTTCGTCGACCACATCCGCGCCGAACAACAGCCGGGCCATTTCGACCGAATCGTGGGCGCGTTCAGGGTCTGTGACCGAGCCCATGAAGGGTTTGTCGGACAGCGTCATATGCGCCAGCAGCATGTCGAGATGGCGCTTGTTGACCGCGATGTCGGTGGGTTCGCAGACCGTGCCCCCCGAATGGTGGAGCCATTTCGACATATAGCCGAGCTTGACGAAGTTGTGGAAGTCCTCGAGCGTGGCATAGCGGCGCCCGCCGGCGACATCGCGCACGAAGGGCGGCCCGTAGACCGGCGCGAAGACGAGGCTGCGCCCGCCGATTTCCACGCTGCGCGCGCGGTTGCGCGCGAGCTG
Source organism: Rhodobacteraceae bacterium WD3A24 (assembly GCA_002967695.1). Lineage (GTDB taxonomy): Bacteria > Pseudomonadota > Alphaproteobacteria > Rhodobacterales > Rhodobacteraceae > Alkalilacustris. The sequence goes on from PUHN01000010.1 coordinate 22,031, forward strand.
GGTAAAGCGCGAGGGCGCGGTGGCGCAGAGCCCGCGCGCCAGCCCGCGCGGCATGCGCACCCGTTCGCCCTGCACGTCGGCGCCGGCGTCGCGCCAGCGCTCCAGCGCGGCGGGGTTCTCGACGAAGTTCACGCCGATCTCTTCGAGGAGCGTCTCGGCATTGTGCTCGATGGTCTCCAGCGCCTCGGCGTCGAGCACCTCGAAATCGGGGATGCGCCGCTCGATGAACTTCGCCGTCTCCACGCTGACGGCGGTGCGTTGCGCCCGTCGTGCCGCACCGCCGCCGCCGCGGCTCCTGCGCCCTGTCGCACTCGCCTCGCCCATGATGCACCTCCGTCCGTGCCAGCCCGCCTCTGCGCCCGTGATAGCCGCTCGCGGCGACGCGCTCAGGACGATTTGCGCCGCTTCGGGCGTGAAAGCGACCTGTCGGCGCCCCGCTTTGGCGCCACGCGCGCGCAGGCCGGCCTTGCGCCGGGCGCGCGCCTTGCCTATGGGACCGCCATGACCCAGCGCGCCCATGACCGCCTCCTCATCATCGACTTCGGCAGCCAGGTGACGCAGCTCATCGCGCGGCGCCTGCGCGAGCTGAACGTCTATTGCGACATCCACCCCTTCAACCGCGTGGACGATGCCTTTCTCGATGACTACGCGCCGCGGGCGATCATCCTCTCAGGCGGCCCGGCCAGCGTGACCGACCCGGCCAGCCCGCGCGCGCCGCAAAAGGTGTTCGAGCTTGGCGTGCCAGTGCTGGGCATCTGCTACGGCCAGCAGGTGATGATCGAACAGCTCGGCGGCGCGGTCGAGGGCGGCCATCACCGCGAGTTCGGCCGCGCCTGGGTCGAGCCCACCCGCGACCACGAGGAAGACAGCATCTTCACCGGCCTTTTCGCCACCGGCCGCGAGGAGGTCTGGATGAGCCACGGCGACCGCGTGACGGCCCTGCCGCCGGGCTTCGAGGTCTACGGCAAGTCCCAGGGGGCGCCCTGCGCCATCGTCGCCGACCCGGCGCGGCACTTCTATGCCGTGCAGTTTCACCCCGAGGTTCACCACACCCCGAACGGGCGGGTGCTGCTGGCCAATTTCACGCGGCTGGCAGGCTTCACCGGCGACTGGACGATGGGCGCCTACCGCGACGAGGCCGTCGCCAAGATCCGCGAGCAGGTCGGCGACGGCAAGGTCATCTGCGGGCTGTCGGGGGGCGTGGACAGCTCGGTCGCCGCGGTGCTGATCCACGAGGCGATCGGCGATCAGCTCACCTGCGTCTTCGTCGATCACGGGCTGCTGCGCCAGAACGAGTCCGACGAGGTCGTGACGATGTTCCGCGACCACTACAACATCCCGCTGATCCACGCCGACGAGTCCGAGCGGTTCCTCGGCGCGCTCGAGGGCGTGTCCGACCCCGAGGAGAAGCGCAAGATCATCGGCGGGCTGTTCATCGACGTCTTCCAGAAGCACGCCGCCGAGGTGGGCGGCGCCGAGTTCCTGGCGCAGGGCACGCTCTACCCCGACGTCATCGAGAGCGTGAGCGCAGCGGGCGGCCCTTCGGTGACGATCAAGAGCCACCACAATGTCGGCGGCCTGCCCGAGAAGATGGGCCTCAAGCTGGTCGAGCCGCTGCGCGAGCTGTTCAAGGACGAGGTGCGCGCACTGGGCCGCGAGCTGGGCCTGCCCGCCCATTTCATCGGCCGCCATCCCTTCCCCGGGCCGGGCCTCGCCATCCGCTGCCCCGGCGCGATCACGCGCGACAAGCTCGAAATCCTGCGCAAGGCCGATGCGATTTTTATCGACCAGATCCGTCGGCACGGCCTTTACGACGACATCTGGCAGGCCTTCGTCGCGCTGCTGCCGGTGCGCACGGTGGGCGTGATGGGCGACGGGCGCAGCTATGACTACGCCTGCGCGCTGCGCGCGGTCACCAGCGTCGACGGCATGACCGCCGACTACTATCCGTTCACCCATGAGTTCCTGGGCGAGACGGCGGGCCGCATCGTCGGCGAGGTCGAGGGCATCAACCGGGTGACCTACGACATCACCTCCAAGCCGCCCGGCACCATCGAGTGGGAGTGACGGCCCGGTGCCGCCGCCCTGCATGAGCCGCGCCGCATAACCCCCTGAAGGTGCAATAAAAAGGGCCGGAACCGGGGCACCCGCCGCAGCGATGGCGCGGCCCCGGGGCGGGCCGGGGCGCGCCGTCTGGACTTTCCCGCCGCGGGCGGGCATGACCGCACGGCCACAATGCCGGAGCCGCGCCATGCCGCAACAGGATCGTCCCCTCCTCGCCGCCCTCTGGATGGTCGGCGCGATCGCCTCCTTCAGCATGATGGCGGTCTCGGGGCGCGCGATCCAGGAAGAGTTCAACACCTTCCAGCTCATGGCGTGGCGCTCGGTCATCGGCTGGGTCGTGGTCGTCGCCCTCGTCTGGCGCTCGCCGTTCGGTTTCGCGCAGTTGCGCACGCCCCGGCCGTGGCTTCACGTTCAGCGCAACATCTTCCACTTCACCGGCCAGAACGCGTGGTTCTTCGCGCTCACCCTCATCCCGCTTGCCCAGCTCGTCGCCTTCGAGTTCTCCAATCCGGTCTGGGTGGCGCTACTCGCTCCGCTGCTACTGGGCGAGGCGCTCACGCGAAGGCGCATGATCGCTGTGGCGCTGGGCTTTGCCGGCATCCTGCTGGTGGCGCGGCCGGGGCTGCAGCCGCTCAGTATCGGCCATGCCAGCGCCCTTCTGGCGGCGCTGGGCTTTGCGCTCAACACGCTGTGGACCAAACGCCTGATGGCCTATGACAGCGTGCTGTGCGTGCTGTTCTGGATGACGGCGAGCCAGGCGGTGATGGGGTTCGTCCTCGGGCTGTGGGGCGGGTTTCCGTGGCCCACGCCCGGAATGTGGCCGTGGCTGATCGCGGTGGGCGTCTCGGGGCTGACAGCGCATTACTGCCTGACCTCGGCGCTTTCGGTTGCGCAGGCGGGCATCGTCGCGCCGATGGAGTTCATGCGCCTGCCCGCGCTCGCCGCGATCGGGGCGCTGCTTTATGCCGAGCCGCTCGAAGCCACGGTGTTCCTCGGCGCGGCGGTCATCCTCGCCGGCAACCTGGTCAACATGCGCGCCGGGCCCGCCGCCCCCGCCGCCGCAGCCGGGCCGCGCCCGCGCGGGTGATGCGCAAAAGCCACGCCATGCCTGGCACACCAGGGGTGTCAATTCGGCTGACCCTGCGTCAATAATTGACCGGCGATTTTCGGCGCGGCTACGCCGCATCCATTGGCAGACAGCGACGGATCAGGAGGAAAAATGCGTGCCACGCTCCTTGCAACGACGGTTCTCTCCATGTTCGCGGGCGGCGCCCAGGCCGCCGGCATCGAGCGCAGCGCGCAGTCCATGGCGATCCTGTTCGAGGAGGGGCGCCACGCGCAGCTTTCCTTCTCCCATGTGAACCCGGATGTGAGCGGTCGGGCGCCCGCCCTGCTCGGCGGACGGGGGTCGGGCGAAGTGCTGGACGACTACGCCACCTTCGCGCTGGGCTACAAGATGGCGCTGGGCGAGCGCCTCGATCTGGCGCTGATCCTCGACCAGCCCATCGGCGCCGACATCGCCTATCCCACCGGCACGGGCTACCCGCTCGAAGGCACCACCGCGACGATCGACACGAACGCCGTCACCGGCGTGCTGCGCTACCGCGTGGGGGCAGGGCTGAGCGTTCATGGCGGCCTGCGCGTCGCGCGCACCGAGGGTGATGTCGATCTGCGCTTTCCCGCCTTCGGGCCGGCGGGCTATCAGCTGAGCACCTCCCGCGAGACCGACGCGGGCTATCTGCTCGGCCTGGCCTATGAGCGCCCCGAAATCGGGCTGCGCATCGCGCTGACCTACAATTCGCAAATCACCCATGATTTCGACGCGACCGAAACCGTGCTCGGCGCCAGCTTCGAGACGGGTTTCGAGACGACGATCCCCGAATCCGTCAATCTGGAGTTCCAGACCGGCATCGCGCCGGACACGCTGCTGTTCGGCTCGGTGCGCTGGGTCAACTGGCCCGATTTCGAGATCGCCCCGACCGTCTACACCGCCCCTCGGTCAACCGGCGGGCTGGGGCAGGAGCCGCTGGTCTATTACGACGACGAGACCGTCACCTACAATCTCGGCATCGGCCGGCGCTTTTCCGAGCACTGGTCGGGCGCGCTCACGCTGGGCTACGAGACCCGCATGGACCCCCCCGAGGGCATGGGCAATCTGGGCCCGACCGACGGCCGCGAGAGCATCGGGCTGGCGCTGACCCATACCCGCGACAACGTCTCGATCACCGGCGGCGTGGAGTATATCGCGGTGGGCGACACCACCACGCGCACCGTCGAGGCCGATTTCGACGACAATCACGCGCTGGCCATGGGCGTCGAGATCGGCGTGAGCTTCTGAGCGCCGGCCTCGCGGCGGCGGGCCGACAAGGGCGTTGACCGGGGCCGGCGGGCTGGCTAGGAGGCGCGTGAGCCACAGCAAAGGCGGAACCGCGCAGATGCTCTATTTCTCGTCCGACGCCTGGATGGCGGCCCAGGCCAAGCGCGTCATGCTGTTCGGGATGTCGGGGCTGGGCAAGACGCATGTATCCGACATGCTCCGCCGCAGCGCCCCGCCCGAGCGCGGCTGGTTCCACTACTCGGTCGATTACCGCATCGGCACCCGCTACATGGGCGAGCACATCGCCGACAACTTCAAGCGCGAGGCGATGCGCGTGCCGCTGTTGCGCGAGTTGCTCTTGTCGGACTCGGTCAAGATCGACTCCAACATCACCTTCGGCAATCTCGCGCCGCTGTCGACCTATCTCGGCAAGCCCGGCGCGCCGGAAAAGGGCGGGCTGCCCTTTGCCGAATACATGAAGCGCCAGGAGCAGCACCGCGTGGGCGAGATCGCCGCGCTTTTGGATGCGCCGCATTTCATCGACCGGGCGCGGGAACTCTACGGTTACGCCCATTTCGTCTGCGACACCGGCGGCTCGATTTGCGAGGTGGTCGATCCCGACGATCCCGACGATCCGGTGCTGACCACGCTGTCGCGGCACATGCTCCCCGTCTGGATCGAGGGCAGCGAGGCGCATACCGCCGAACTCGTCCGCCGCTTCGACCGGGCGCCCAAGCCGATGTATTACCAGCCCGCCTTCCTGCACGCGGCATGGGCGGAGTATCTCGGCGAAAAGGATGCCGTCGAGAGCGAGGTCGACCCCGACGCCTTCGTGCGCTGGACCTATGCGCGGGCGCTGGCGCACCGGACGCCGCGCTACAGGGCGATGGCGCGCAACTGGGGGGTGCGGGTCAGCGCCGAGGACGTCGCCGCACTGGAGACGGCCGACGACTTCGTCACCCTGATCGGCCATGCCCTTGAGGATGACGGCTGAGAAGGCTATCTCACTCGCGTTCCCAGGAGGATCGCGACCATGCCCATCAACATTCCCGAGAACCTTCCCGCCCATGACGTGCTCACGCGCGAGGGCGTGATGGTGATGTCGGATGTCCGGGCGTCGCGGCAGGACATCCGGCCCCTGCGCATCGGGCTGCTGAACCTGATGCCCAAGAAGATCCAGACCGAGACGCAATTCGCCCGGCTGGTGGGAGCGACTCCGCTGCAGATCGACTTTCAGCTCATCCGGATGACCGAGCACCGCGCGCGCAACACCGCCGCGGCGCATATGGAGGAGTTCTATCGCCCCTTTCAGGAGGTCAAGGAGGAGAAATTCGACGGCCTCATCATCACCGGCGCCCCGATCGAGCATCTCCCCTTCGAGGAGGTCACCTATTGGGACGAGCTGTGCGAGGTCTTCGACTGGACGCAGACCCATGTGCACTCCACCATCGGCGTGTGCTGGGGCGCGATGGCGATGATCCACTATTTCCACGGCATCAGGAAGCACACGCTGGGCGAAAAGGCCTTCGGCTGTTTCCGCCACCAGAACATGGACCCGACCTCGCCCTATCTGCGGGGCTTCTCGGACGACTGCACGATTCCGGTCAGCCGCTGGACCGAAGTGCGCCAGTCGGAGATCGACGCCGCACCGGAGCTGCGCACGCTTCTGGGCAGTGCCCATGTGGGACCGTGCCTGGTCGAGGATCCGCACCACGGCGCGCTCTATCTGTTCAATCACCTCGAATACGACAGCGACACGATCCGCGAGGAATACGAGCGCGATCTGGAGGCCGGCGTGCCGGTTCGCCTGCCGATGAACTATTTCCCCGACGACGACCCTGCCTGCACCCCGCTCAACCGCTGGCGCAGTCACGCCCACCTGCTCTACGGCAACTGGATCAACGAGATTTACCAGTCCACATCGTTCGAGCTCGACCAGATCGGCGCCGGCCGGAGCTGAGCACGCCGCGGCCGGGCCTGCGGCACCAAGCAAAAGAGCCGCCCCCGGCGGGGGCGGCCCTTTCCATTCCTGCGGGCGGCTGCGTTCAGCGCTTGGAGAACTGGAAGCTCCGGCGGGCCTTGGCGCGGCCGAATTTCTTGCGCTCCACCACGCGGGCGTCGCGCGTGAGGAACCCGGCGGCCTTGAGCGGCGCGCGCAGGGCGGGATCGTAGAGCTGAAGCGCCTTGGAGATGCCGTGCTTGACGGCGCCCGCCTGCCCCGACAGCCCGCCGCCCTTGACGGTGGCGGTCACGTCGAACTGGTCGCTCACGCCGGCCACCTGGAAAGGCTGGCGCAGGATCATCTGCAGCACGGGGCGGGCGAAATACGTGTTGATCTCCTTGCCGTTGACCGAGACGCGGCCCGAGCCCGGCTTGATCCAGACGCGGGCGACGGCATCCTTGCGCTTGCCGGTGGCGTAGGAGCGGCCGAGACGGTCGCGCACGGGCTCGCGGGTGGTCTCCTCCTGCGCGGCGGGCGCGTCAGTGCCGGAGACGACCGATTTGAGATCATCGAGGGTCTTGACGTCTTCGGCCATGATCATGCGCTCCGGGTGTTCTTGGTGTTGAGGGGCTTGACGTCGAGCACTTCGGGCTGCTGCGCCTCGTGGGGGTGCTCGGCGCCGGCATAGACGCGCAGATTGGTCATCTGCTGGCGGCTGAGCTTGCCGCCGGGCAGCATCCGCTCCACCGCCTTCATGACCACGCGCTCGGGATGCGCGCCTTCGAGGATCTGGCGCGCGCTGCGGTTCTTGATGCCGCCGGGATAGCCGGTGTGCCAGTAATACTGCTTGTCGTCGCGCTTGCGCCCGGTCAGTTGCACCTTGTCGGCATTGATGACGATGATGTTGTCGCCCATGTCCATGTGCGGTGTGAAGCTCGGCTTGTGCTTGCCGCGCAGACGGGTGGCGATGATCGAGGCGAGCCGGCCCAGAACGACGCCCTCGGCGTCGATGAGGATCCACTTCTTCTCGATATCCGCCGGAGTTGCGGTGAAGGTTTTCATGTTTCGCCCAATCTCGTGAAAGGTTGCGCCGGCGGCCGGGGCCACCGCGTCGGGGATGGGCGTGTTCTACGCATCTCGCTGCGCAGGTCAAGGGCAAGTGACGCGAATTGTTTGCGTATTATCAATTCCTTGCAAATAAGGTATCTATATACCCCACGTTGTCAGTGATGTTGTGCATACCGTACCCATATGATGGGAGTAGCATCATATGAATGAGGCAAAGCCTCAACAACATGGGCGACATGCGCCGGGATGCTCGTGACCCCGCGTGATCTTTCCCCCGTTTTGCCGGACACTCAGGCGGTTGCGGTTTGAGCTGCGATGAACTCGCTGGGCGAGCGCCATCTCAGCCCTGAGTGCGGGTCGTCTAATTGCACAGGCCATCTTCCAGAGCTCTTTGATCGATTTCCGCCAGCGGATCGTTGTCGTCTTCGTGGTCAGGTCGGATGCCTGCCGCATGAGTAGCGCTCGATCGAGGATCACGGAGGCTGCTTCGAAGAGAAGGCTGCGCGTGAGGCAGTCGCCACACTTCGAGATGCGTCCACCGATGTCCACCTCCCCGGACTGATAGCGTTTCGGCGTCAGTCCCAGATAAGCGCCGACATCGCTTGCGCGCCGAAAGCGGGTGGAGTCCTCGATCGCTGCGGCGAACACGAACGCAGTCAGAGGACCGATGTGGATCGGCATGCAAAATTGTCCCCCATCTTGGGGTGATCGGCGTCCATGTTTGGATGCCCCCTTCGATGCAAGGATTTCTTCGACGGTCTGAGCGCGTGATCGGTAGCGGTCATGTTTCAGGCCTCTCAGGTGCGGCCATCTTATGCCGCGGGCCGGTATGGTGATGCGCGGACCGGGTCCAGATCAAAAGGGCGCGCTCAAGGCTCGTTGGACGCCACTGGTTCTCCCGGTTCCGATCATCCGATCGGTTGCCCATACGTGTCGCCGTCCTCCTCACATCGCCGACGCACCGGCAGGCGCGGTCAGCAGACCGCCCCGGCCGGATCCCGGTAATCCTCGTTGCGGACCAGCATGGCCCAGACCATGCGCGCCATCTTGTTGGCGAGCGCGACGGCGACCAGCATACGCGGCTTCTTCGCGAGCATGCGCGACAGCCAGGACCCCGGCCGACCACCATCCCGTCCGCGCCAGTGGACAATCGACATGGCGCCCGCGATCAGCAGGCGCCTTATGTCGCGCTGACCCATCTTCGACGTTCGACCCAGCTTCTGCCGGCCGCCGCTCGAGAGTTGCCGCGGGACCAGGCCGAGCCAGGCGGCAAAGTCGCGGCCGCTCCGGAACGCGCGCATGTCGGGCGCGAAGGTCGTGATTGCCATGGCGCAGACCGGCCCGATACCCGGCGCGGTCTGCAGGCGGCGCATGTCCTGGCTGGTCTTCGCTGTCGCCGCGATCCGCCGGTCGAGCGCGGCGACCTCTGCCCCGATCCGCTCGATTTGCGCCACGTAGAGCTCAGACATCTCCTGCACCAGCGCCGGCACCTCGGCTTCCTCGAGCATCGCGGCCAGTCTGGCGACGTTGCCGACACCTCTCCCCACGACCATCCCGTGCTCGGCGAGATGGCCCCTCAAGGCATTCACCAGCTGCGTGCGCTGGCCGACCAGCAGGCTCCGCGTCCGGAACAGCATCGACCGTGCCTGCTGTTCCGCGCTCTTCACGGGGACGGTCCGCATGCTCGGTCGCTGGGCCGCCTCGGCGACCGCTTCTGCATCGGCGGCGTCATTCTTGTGCCGCTTCACGAATGGCTTCACGTAAGTCGGCGGGATTAGGCGCACGTCGTGTCCGAGCCGCGACAACTCCCGACCCCAGTAATGGGCCGTGCCGCAGGCCTCCATCGCCACGATGCAGGGGCTGTGGGACGCCATGAACTTCGCGAACTGCGGACGGGAGAGCTTCTTGCGGAACAGTGCCCGGCAATCGGCCCCGGCCCCGTGCACCTGAATGACCTGCTTTGCCAGGTCCACGCCGATGATGCTAACTTCTTCCATGGATGCCTCCCTTCCTTCGATGACGACTGCATCATCACCATGGCACATTGCGATGCCGCCGGGCGGGGGCATCCACCCCATCAATAGGGCCCCCTGATAATCTGGATCACAAGCTCCCTCGGAACCGAGAGGGAGCAGTCAGGGGATGTTGGTCGTGGAGACGATAGGGAAGATCAGGCGGGCTCATTTCGTCGAGGGCAAATCGATCAAGCAGATCTGCCGCGACCTCTGTTTGTCGCGGAATACGGTGCGCAAGGTCATCCGTTCGGGCGCGACGGAGTTCATCTATGACCGCACGACGCAGCCCCGGCCGAAGATCGATCCTTGGCGTTCCGAGCTGGACGAGATGCTGGCCGAGAACGCCCGGCGGTCGAAGCGGGACCGCCTGACGCTCATCCGGACCTACGAGGCTCCTCGACCGATCCGGGCTGGTCAAGCGGGGTGATCGTGGTATCGTCGTCCATGGCGTATCGCTCCTTCCGGAGGTTCCGGCAGGTTCACACACGCGCCACGATACGCCGCCTTCTCAGGCCGCAGCCCCCATGGCTCTGAGCCGGAGAACCGGGCTCGCAATGGCTTTCAGGCTGATGATGTCAGCCCAAGGTGCCAATCGGCTGCCCGAGATTGTCCAGGGGATTGCCTTCAAGGACGGCATCAAGCAACTTCAGACCGCCGCCTGACCACGACGTCACCAACTTTCGCGCTTAGCTCGGGTTAACTGCATGTCGACGTCAAATACCTGCCGCAGATGGGCGACGAGGACCGCCGGCGGTATCTGTTCGATGCCATTGACCGCGCCACCCGCTGGGTCTTCGTGCGCTTCTACCCTGCGAAGACGGCGGCCCACGCCCGGCGCTTCCTGCGCGACCTGAAACGGGCCGCGCCGATGAAAATCGAGAATATGCAGAGGGACAACGGCAAGGAGTTCACTGACCGCCTCATTGGCCTGCGCCGTCGCGCCGCTATCGGCAATCATGATTTTGACCGTCTCTGCGCGGATTTCGACATCGAGCACCGCCTCGCCTCGCCGATGCGGCCACAGACCAACGGAATGGTTGTGCGTTTCAACGGCCGGATCGAAGGCATCCTGCAGAGCCACCGCTTCCGCAGCAGCGAAAACCCGGAACAGACCATCCTGCGTTACGTCCGCCTCTACAACAGCCAGCTCCCGCAATCCGTGCTCTAGGGCCGCACGCCCATCGACGCGCTCAAGGACTGGCATCGCCAGAAACCGAAACGCTTCAAATAACGACCGCAGAATCACGCGCGATGTGACACTTGCCCATGGCTAATGCACTACGCGGTGGCATCAATGGGAGATCGTGACGAGTTCCCCACTCTTGCCGCACACCTCGGCGTCGTCGTGACAGATGACATCCGGGCCCGCGGCGGGGCCGTGCCGGCGCCTTTTCGCGGTATGGCGATGCAAGGGCCGCTATCTGCGCCAGCGGCCCGGCTCAGCGCCGGCCGGTGGCAATCAGGGCCTGCATGGGAAAGGCGATTTCGCCGCCTTCGGTGTAGCGCTTCACTGTCGGCGCGATGGCCGTGCGCACGCGCTCCACAACGCGCTCGCGGCCGTCCCCGTCGAGGGCCTGCAGCTCGGGCACCACCGCCGCCGCCGACAGGATTGTCAGCCGCACGAAACGGTCGGGGTCGGGAAAGCGGACCTCGCGGGTGGCCTCGGCCACATCGACATCGCGAAAGCCGGCATCCGAGAGCATCGCGCGCAGCTCGCGGCGCTCGCCGAGCGAGAAGGGCAGCGCGATATCCTCGAGCCGGCTTCCGACCTCTTCGGCGCCCGCCTCCAGCATCGGCTTGAAAACCGGCTGGTGGTCGAGCGCCTTCCAGACCGCCAGCGCGAGCCGACCGCCGGGGCGCAGCGCGCGGCGCAGCGCGCCCAGCGCCGCCTCCGGGTCGGGGCAGAACTGCAGGCTCTGCTGCGAAAGCGCGAGGTCGAAGGTCTCGGTGGGCAGGTCGTCAGCCGTTCCCTCCTGCCAGCGGACCCCGGCCCCTTCGGGCGCCGGACGAGACCGCGCCACGGCGAGCATGTCGGGATTGGGGTCGAGCCCCGTGATCCGGCCGTCCCCGCCCAGCCGCGGCGCCAGATGCCGTGCCACGATCCCCGTGCCGCAGCCGAAGTCGAGCACATCCTCGCCGGACCGGGGGGCTGCGGTGTCGATCAGCACCGGCGCCCATCGGTCGAACATCCCGGGAACCAGATAGGAGTCGTAAATCTCCGCGGGCGATGGCTGGGCTGCCTGGGACATGGAAAACCTCGTCGACCATGCTTTGTTACAGCCACGATGACTCGAGTATGACGCTAGGTCAACTTTTCGGCTGTGGGCGCGGACCGAGCCCGCCCCCCGCATGGCACGGAAGTCGTGACTCCGACGATTGCCGGACAACTTCGCGACGTCGGCATCCAAACCATGCCACCTGCATGGTCATCGGGCGTCCTTTGACGGAACGACGAGAAGGCCCAAATGGACGTCGTGCGGCCACAACACGGCTCAACATGCCGTCTCTCTATCAAAACGGATGCGGGCCGAAATTCGGCCGCGGGCCATCGCAGCGCGGCGCCTGCACCGTCCTCGTCGATGGCGCGCCGGTTATCCCGATGGGCGGCGCCTTTGTGCATCGAGCAGCTCCAGAGCTGGCGGCCACTTGTCGGGGTGGGCCCGCTCATAGGGCGGCGGGTATGCGGCCTCGGCGCCCAGCATCGTGGCTGCGTGATAGGCCCAGCGCGGATTGAAAAGAAAGGCCCGCGCCAGGGCGACAGTGTCAGAAGAGCCGTCAGAGACGATCTGTTCGGCGAATTCGGGGGCATAGATCATGCCCACGGCGCCGACGGTGACGCCCAGTTCCTCCGCCCTGACCCGCCGCGCGGCCTCGAGCTGGTAGCCGGGCGCCACGGGGGGGCGGCTCGACAGCACCACGCCGCCGCCCGAAAGCGTGACCATGTCGGCGCCGGCCTCTGCCACCGCCCGGGCGAACATCACCGCCTCTTCAGGGACGAAGCCGCCATCGGCCCAATCGGTTCCATTGTACTTGATGGCCAGCGCGCGCTCCTGGGGCCAGACCGCGCGAATGGCGCGCAGCACCTCCAGAGGAAAACGCATCCGGTTTTCAAGAGAGCCGCCCCAGGCATCCTCCCGCCGGTTGGAGAGGGGCGACAGGAAGCTGCTGAGCAGGTAGCCATGCCCGCCGTGAAGCTCCAGCATCTCAAAGCCCAGCCGGGCCGCCCGTCGCGCGGCATCGACATGGGCGTCGATCACCTCGGCGATGTCGGCTTCGGTCATGGCGCGCGTTGCAGGGCCGTTTTCCGTCAGCGGGATGCCGGAGGGCGACAGGGTTTCCCATGGCGCCTCATCGGGCTGGAGCGGGCCGCCCCCCTCCCACGGGCGCCGGGACGAAGCCTTGCGGCCGGCATGACCGATCTGGATCGCCAGGGGGACGTCGCTGACCGCGCGAACCGATGACAGAATGTCGGCAAAGGCCCTCTCGCAGTCGTCGGAATAAAGGCCCAGACAGTTGTGCGTGATGCGGCCGCGCCGCTCGGGCGCCGTCGCCTCGACGGTCACCAGACCGGCTCCCGATCGCGCCATGGTGCCCAGATGGATACGGTGCCATTCATTGGGGCAGCCGTCGACGGCGGAATACTGGCACATCGGCGAGACGACGATGCGGTTGGCAATCTCGATCGGGCCGATCTGGCGGGGTGTGAAGAGTGTGCTTGTCATGTCGATCCGGTCACCCTGTCTGTCATCACGGCGCGGCTCGCGGCGGCCATGATCGCCGGTTTCACCAATGCGTCGCGGCAACCGCCATCGGCCGGGCCGCCACTATCGTGCCGGACGCTCACGGCCCGAAGCCCACCCTGTCGCGGAGGTCGCGTGTCTCGGGCGCCGTGATCAGGTCGATCAAGGCCCGCGCGTGGTCTTGCTGTGCGGACGAGGTCATCACGCCCGCGGTATAGATCGTGGTCAGGTCGTAGCCCTCGGGCAGCGGCGCGACCAGACTCACCCCTTGGGTCCCGAGTATCTCCGTGACCTGCGTGCAACCGACGGGGCGGGCGCAGTCGCTGGCCGCCATCGCCTGCATGGCGGCCTGACCGCCGGGATGGGTCGACAGGCGACCATCAACCGCATCGCGAATGCCGAGCCGCCGAAGAACCTCGTCGAAGTGAATCCCCGCCGTGGCCTTTTCGGGATCGGGGAAAAAGATGCCGTCGGCGTCCAGCAGGGTGCGCCGCAAGGCATCGGGCGTGTCGCAGACGGGCGGGGTGTCACCGCTCCGCGTGGCCACGCCGGTTGCGACCGGGCCGACATCCGTGATGCTTTCGCCGTCCAGATAGCCGGCCTCGACAAGCTCCGCCATGAGCTTGCGCGAGAGGATCAGCACATCGGCCTCCTCGCCCGCCCGCACGCGGTCGCGCATGCCGCCGACGGGTCCGAATTCGCCGCGAATGGTCGCGCCGGTGATCTTCTCGAACCGATCGGACAGCAGGTTGACGAGATCCTTCGCCGCCCCGCCTCCAAGGAGTCTTATTTCCATTCAGAGTGTTCCTTTATCCAGACTTGCGGTTCTCGCGCAACGCGCTCAGGTCATGGCCGCGACCAGCCTGTCGCGGGTAAGTGGCAGATCACGGGCACGAACGCCGAGCGCGCGGAAAACCGCGTTGCCGATCGCGGCGGCCGTCGGCCCCTGCGCGGCCTCGGCGCAGCCCAGCATGGGCTCCTCCGGCCGGTCGATCACCTGCACGTCTATCTCGGGAACCTCGGAAAAGCGCAGGATCGGATAGGCCTCCCAGCCCGCCGTATCGACCGCCGCCCCGTCGAGCGCGAGGGCCTCCTTCAGCGTCCAGCTCGTGGCCTGAATGATGCCGCCCTCGGTCTGATTGATGATACCGTCAGGGTTGATCGCCTCTCCCGCATCGATGCGCGACCACGCATGGGTCACGCGGACCTCCTCGGACACCTCGACCCGGACGATCACGGCACACCATGCGGCGGTGTTCTTGTAGCGCGCAAATCCCAGCCCGGTTCCGACGCCCTCCTGTTCGGCGCCGGGCCAGTTCGCGGCGCGGGCGGTGGCCGTGATGACATCGCGCGCGCGCGGATCGCTCAGATGGCGCAGTCTGAACTCGACCGGGTCGATGCCGCGGCTCGCGGCGAGGTCATCCATCAGCGTCTCGATCGCGAAGACGTTGAGATATCCCCCGAGCGCGCGCAACGAGGAGGTGCGAAACGGCAGATCATGGACGACGCGTTTGGATATCACCTGATGCGGGATGTCGTAGAGCGGCGTCGCGTTGCGGTCCGCCCCGCCCCCCGAGGCGGCCGGGACATCGGATGATCGCGGCACGGCAAAGGGCGCGTCGAGATAGGCGGCTGCGCGCAGGTTCGGAGCGCCGTTGCGCCCCGGCCTGTTGCCGTGCGGGGCGCTGTTGGCCATGACCTGCATCGAGGTGACCGTGGCCGTTTGGTCGATGGTGGCTTCGGCCCTTGTGACCATTGCCGGGCCGAGCGGCGCGCAGCTGAACTCGTCCGCCCGGCTCCAGACGACACGCACCGGCCGCCCCGGCACGGCCCTGGCCATGAGCGCGGCATCGAGCGCCACATCGTCGGCCCCGTTATGCCCGTAGCACCCCGCACCGGGCATGTGGATCACGTCGATGCGCTCGGGGGCGATATCGAAGACCATCGCCAGCGCATCGCGGAGCGGGAACGCGCCCTGCGTATGCGACCACAGCATGAGGCGCCCGCCCGTCCACTGCGCCACGGCACAGGACGGGCCGATGGACGCGTGAGAGATATAGGGGCGTGAAACCATCGTGGCGACCCGCTCGCCCTGCGCATCGTCGAGCAAGCCGGCGCTGTGCACCACCTCGCTGGGTTCGCAGGACTCCGCGATCTGTTCGACCGGATCGCCGGCAAAGGCGGCGTCGTCGTCCCACCGCGCGACACCTGTCGCCCAACGCGCGGCGGAGATGGCGTCCACCTCCCGCTCGGCGATGATGCCGACAAAGGCGCCATCGCGGATGGCGGCCATCACGCCGGGCCGTTGCCCGAGACGCTCCATGTCGAGGGTTACGCCCCGCGCGCTCATGGTCGGCGGATGGACCGGGCGGCCGTGAAGCATCCCCTCAAGGCTCAGGTCATGGACGAAGGGCGCGCCCGTGATCTTTTCCTCCAGATCGATCCTGGGCAGCGACCGGCCCACGATCGACCGCTGCGTAGGGGGCTTCGGCGCGGCGTGGCGCGCGATATCGACATCGAGCGACACCTTCGCGGCGAGCTTCCACAGCGTCAGGTCGGTGGGCACTGATCCGGCCAGAATTGCGCCGTCGACCATCCTGAGCTCCTCCTTCCCGCGCTGGAGCAGCTTGGCCGCTTCCGCGAGCAGCACCTCTCGGGCGGCCGATGCCGCAAGCCGCACGCACTGCCCTCCGACCGGCATCGACATGCTGCCGGAGGTGAAGCCCTCATTGGGGGTGGAGCGGGTATCGGCACCAATGATCGAAACCCGGCCGGGCGCGACGTCGAGCTCCTCTGCGGCGATCTGGACGAATGCGGTGAGATTTCCTTGACCGAGTTCGACACGCCCGCTTCGCAATGCGACCGTGCCGTCGGTCGCGAAATCGAGCCACTGCGAAATCTGGGGCGACGCGGCGAGCGGTTGGGGCAGAGTCGGACCCTCGGTCATTCCGCCGCCCTCCCGATCCTTTCGGCGGCCGTCTCGATCGCGCGCAGAATCCGCGAATGCGTTCCGCACCTGCAAAGATTTCCGTCCAGCGCTTCCGCGATGCCCTCGCGCGAGGCAACGGCAGAATCGGCGAGCAGAGCGCGCACGCGCATCGCGATTCCGGGCAGGCAGTATCCGCATTGCCCGGCCTGCGCCTGCGTGAGCGCGGTCACGATCTCGTGGAGGCGCCAGTCACTCACATGCGACTCGATGGTGCGGACCCGTCGCCCTGCCACCGCCCACAGGGGCGTGTCACAGGACAGGGTCGGCCGCTCGTCGACAAGGACCATACAGGCGCCGCACAGCCCCTCACCGCAGCCGAATCGCACCCCTTTGCGGCCGAGTTCGTTGCGCAGCACGTAAAGCAACGGCTCGTCCGGGCCGCAGGTTACCTCGCAACCTTCGCCGTCGAGTTCGAAGGCAGTTGTCTGTTTTTTCACCGAATTCTCCCTAGCCACGGCCCGGTCGAAACCTGCGCCGCGCCGCTTGCGCATCCACAATGCCCCGCCGCGCTCGACAAAATGGCGACTTCTGCCCTTGACAGGACACCTCATTTATCGAACGATAAACCAACTGGGGTGCAGCGTAAATCACGAACTCGACACTGACCGCCCCAGCGGAAAGAACGGCCATGGCGCCATGAAAAACGGGGCGTCGAAACGCCGGCCGGGAGTGCCGCCGGCCATATTGTCGAAAAGGGAGGATCCACCATGAAATTCAAACGCCGCGACATGCTGAGAATGGGCGCTGCCACCACGGCCGGCGCCGTGTTTGCACCCGGCCTTATCCGGGCCCAGGGCGCGTTTCCGAGCGGCCCCGTTCAGCTGGTGGTGCCGTTTTCGCCCGGCGGCGGTGCCGACCGGACATTCCGGCTTTTCGCACCGTATATCTCCGAGGAGCTCGGCGTCCCCGTCAATGTGATCAACATCGAGGGTGGCGGCGGCTGGGTCGCCTGGCAGCAGATGGCGAACTGGGATCCCGAGGAAGACGATCACATCATCGGGACCATCAACTTCCCGCATGTCTTCTCCTATCTCGACCCGCGGATGAACCGCTCCGAGACGGTCGAGAGCTTCAACTTCCTTGCCTGGCATTCGCTCGACCCGTGTGTCTGGGCCGTCCGCCACGATGAGGACCGCTTCGACGGACTCGAGGACTTCATCGAGTATGTCCAGAACAATCCCGGCGAGATCACGATGAGCTCCACGGCCGTGGGGTCGGATGACCACATGGGCATCGCCTTCGCCGAGAAGTTCATCCCCGACTTCAACGTGCGCAAGCTCTACGCGAACGGCGACAGCAAGAAGCTGCAGGAAGTCATCGGCGGCGTGTCCGACGCTGTGGCCGGCAATGTCGGCTATTACAGCTCCTTCGTCGAGGACGAGCAGATCCGTTTCATCACCGTTCTGCATGAGGAGCGTTTCGACGGCGCCCCCGACACCCCCACTTTCCAGGAAGTGACCGGGGAGCCCAACATTTCCTTCGCCGGGCGGACCATGTGCGTGGCCAACGGCCTGGCCGAGGAAAAGAAGCAGGTCTACGCCGACGCGATCGAGCGGGCCATCCAGAACGAGGAATACCTCGAGCGCGAGCGCGCGAACAACAACAACATCCAGTTCATGCGCGGCGACGAGATGTGGAACAAGATCGAGGAAACGCGCGAATACGTGGAATCGGTCGAATTCTGGAACGAAGAGACCTGATAACGGTCGTCATGCCGCGGCCGGATTGCGCGAGCAGTTCCGGCCGCGGACTCCCAACCACCGATCTCCGGGCGCCGATCTCGCGGCGCCCGGTTTTCTGGCCGCACCGACGACCGAGAGGGAAAATCCGACATGACGATGTGGGGCGACAGGCTTTCCGCCATACTTTGCAGCGCCGTGGCAATCTACATGGCCTACAAGGGGTGGGATTTTCCCGCGGCTGGCGACATCTTCCCGAAATTCATCTCCGCAGCGATCGTCTTCATTTCAATTCTGTTGTTCATGCGCAGCTTTTCGGTGAAAAGCGTCTATGAATCCCGCTCCATCAGGCTCGATATCAGCGAGGAGTTTCGTCCCATCCTCCTGACCGTGACGATGATCGTGTATGTGCTCGTGATCTTTGTGCTGGGGTATTACACCACCACGCTGCTGTTCCTGTGCCTGCTCTCGCTGATGGTCGGAACGCGAAACCTCAAGGCGATCGCCATCGCGGCCGGTGTCACCCTGCCCTTGCTCTACGCCTTTTTCGAGCTGTTTCTGGGCGCGCAGATGCCCAGCGGCCTGCTTATCTGAGGCATTCGCCACGGCATGCTCTTGCCAAATGTTCCAAACGGAGTTCCCCGCCCATGGAGATCCTCTCCTACGCCCTCAACGTTCTGACATTTAGCAACATGGCTGCCATGCTGGTCGGTGTTGCGACCGGCATGATCATCGGGGCGATACCGGGCCTCAGCCCTCCGATGGCGATCGCGCTGTTGATCCCCGTGTCCTTTCAGCTGGCACCCGACACCGCGATCATTCTTCTGGTCTCGTGCTACGCTGCCGGGATTTACGGCGGCTCCTTTTCCGCGATCCTTCTGCGGGCACCGGGCACATCGGCCTCGGCGGCCTCCGCGATCGAGGGGTATGAGTTAACCAAGCGCGGCAAGGCGGTGGAGGCGATACGCATCTCGACCTTCGCGTCGGTCGTCGGCGGGCTCCTTTCGGGCGTCGCGCTGATGACCCTAGCGCCGCCGCTCGCCCGGTTTTCCCTGTATTTCGGGCCGTCGGAATTCTTTCTGGTCGCGCTTCTGGGCCTGACCTCCATCGCCGCCGTGACCTTCGGTGCCCTGTTCCGGGGACTGATCGCGGGCCTGTTCGGCATGTTGATCTCGACGATCGGGATCGACATGAACTCAGGCTTTCCGCGCTACACCTTCGACTATATCGGCTTTCAAAGCGGCATCCAGATCCTGCCGGCGATCGTGGGGCTCTTCGCCTTCGCCCAGGGGCTGGAATTGTGCCAGGGGCGCGCGACCGGCACCATCTCCGGCGTGACCAGGCTGAGCTGGAATGTGTGGCCCAGTTTCGCCGAGGTCTTTCGGCTGCGCTGGTCGCTCATCCGCGGCTGGGTCACCGGCCTCGTGATGGGCATCGTCCCCGCGGCCGGCGCCAGTGTCGGGCAATGGATCGCCTATGCCTGGGAGGCCAACTACGCGAAGCCGGGGGATCGGTTCGGCCGGGGCGAGATCAAGGGGCTGGCCGCGACCGAGGGCTCCAACAACGGGGTGACGGGCACGTCGCTCATTCCGATGTTCGTGCTCGGCATCCCCGGCGGCATCTCGGCGGCCGTGATCTTCGGTGCGCTGATGATTCACGGGCTGCAGCCCGGCATGCGGCTGTTCACCAACCAGCCCGAGGTGATCTACACCATCATGTGGGGCTTTCTCGCGGCAAACGTCCTGATGGGCCTGGTCGCGGGGGTCGTCGCGCGCATGATGGCGTACCTGACACTGATCCCGCAGGGCATCATCGGGCCGCTCATTCTCATCTTCAGCGTCATCGGCGTCTACGCAGGGACGAACAACATCCACAATGTCTGGATCATGATGGGCTTTGGCGTGATGGGGTTCTATGCACAGAAATGGCGCTTCGCGCCCGCCGGGATTCTGCTGGGCCTCATTCTCGGGCCGATCGCCGAGAGCGGTTTCCGCGATATGATGATCGTTTCGGACAACAACCCCATTCCCTACATCGCCGGGCGTCCGATTTCCGTCGTCATCGTCGTGATGATACTCATCGCCTTCTACTTTGCCTTCAAGCCCAAGGCATGGGTATCGGTTCCCCCGGTTGAAGAGGAAGACGACGACACGCCGACCTCGGACAAGTAAGGGCTGTCTTTTTCAGCGGGGGGCGTGCGCGCAGGGCGGGCGCCCCCTGCCCTGCGACCGGAACAGATCGAAGGAGGCGCGGATCGCCCTTTCCGGCACATCGCGCGCGATAACGGTCACACGGCTGCGATGATCGCTGTCGGGCCAGTCCTCAAGGATCTTCGAGGGGTAGAAGACATGCTGAACGCCATGGATGAGAACCGGGCCCGGAATCCCCTCGACCTCGACCAGCCCCTTTATGCGCAGGATGTCGGGGCCACGCATCGCGGTGATCCATTCCGCCCAGCGGGCGAGATCACGCCACGCGATCGGCGCGTCGAAGACGATGGAGGCGGTCTGAAAGACGCTGTCATGGTCATGGCCGTGACGGTGCCTGCCGCTTTCGCCGGAATGATCATGATCATGGTCATGGTCATCGGGCAGATCGGCAAGCGGGGTCACGTCGGTCGGGTCGAGCGCGAGAATGACCTCCGGGTCAAGACCGCCCTCCTCTATGGTCTTGACCGGCGCGCCGGGATTGATGGCCCTGACCGCTGCACGGACCCCGGCGATATCGGCCTCGGGGCGATCGGCCTTGGTCAGCAGCACGAGGTCGGCCAACGCCGCCTGGGTGCGCGCCTCGTCGAAGGAGTCGATGGACTGGACCCCGTTCACGCCATCGACCGTCACCACGATCCCCTTGAGCGTGAAGCGGCGGGCGAGATCGGCATTCGAGGCCAGGGTCTGCGCGATCGGACCCGGATCGGCAAGGCCGGTCGTCTCGATCATGACCTGCTGAAACTTCGGGATCTCGCCCTTTTCCACCCTGGAAAGAAGGTCCGTCAACGTGTCAACAAGGTCGCCTCGAACCGAACAGCACAGACACCCGTTATCCATCAGGATCATCTCGTCGAGCGCGCTCTCGACAAGCAGGTGATCGAGCCCGATCTCGCCAAACTCGTTCACGATTACGGCGGTGTCGGAAAGGCGGGGGTCGCGTAGCAGATTGTTGAGCAGCGTCGTCTTCCCGCTTCCCAGAAAGCCGGAGACGACAATCACTGGAATATGCTCTTCGGTCATCATGCCCTTCCGATCCGTCCATTCGTCCACACAGCAACTATCAGGGAAATTCAATGATGTCAGCAGAATCCAAGAACATGCGGCTGATCGCCCATGACACGTTGCGCGGCTTTGGCAATGTGGGCGAAGGAATAAGCCTGCAGGTCGCCAAGGACGGCCGGCGCATTCTTTGGGTCGCCCATGAAAGCGCGCCCAAGAACTTCAGCGGGGTCGACGTCACCGACCCGCGCAAGCCCAGGGTCGTGGTTCAGACCGACCTTCCCCACAACACGGTGCGCTCGAACTCGCTCGAGGTCGCCGGAAACCTCATGGCGGTCGCCCACCAGACCCAGACATGGGGCGAGGAGCCCGCCGGCGTCGCGATCTGGGATATCGAAAACCCCACGGAGCCCCGCGAAATCGGTTTCTATGACGCGGCGAGTCCCTGGTCGCGCGGATGCCATCAGGTCTGGATGGTCGATGAAGGCTGGCTGACCTGCGCCTGTCCGACAAAGGACTTCCAGCCGCGCGAGAAATGGGACGACCAGCCTTTCATGATGCTCGATCTGTCCGATCCGACCAGGCCCACCGAAAGCTGCTTCTGGTGGCTGCCCGGAACACGCGAAGGTGACGAGGCCCCGGTTCCGCCCCGCCACCCCCGTTTCAACCAGGGCTGGCGCTGCCACAATACCAATGTCTATCCGGAGCGAATGGACCGCGCCTATCTGGGCTATATCGATGGCGGGGTTATCATTCTCGACATCTCGGACAAGTCCAACCCGCAGATGGTCACCCACTGGAATCCCAATCCGCCGAACAACGGCTTCACCCATACGGTCATGCCGCTCTTCGATCGCGATCTGCTGGTCGTCACCGATGAATGCGTCTATGACGCAGGGGAAGACTGGCCCAAGCGCCACTGGATACTCGATGCCCGCGTCGAGACGAATCTCGTCCCGATCTCCTCGCTTCCCATGCCCCCGGTCGAGGAATTCGCCCCGAGGGGGGGGCGCTACGGTGGCCACAATGTTCACGAGAACCGGCCCGGCCCCTCTTTCCGCTCAAGTGACATTCTGGTCAGTTCCTTCTTCAACGGCGGCGTGCGCGTCCACGACATTTCCGACCCGTATGAGCCCAAGGAGATCGCCTATTACGTTCCCGAGACGCCCGAGGGCTCGCCGGTGGGCGCGATCCAGATCAACGATATCTACGTGGATGAAAATGCCATCATCTATGCGGTCGATCGCTGGGCGGGCGGGTTGTACGTCCTGGAGATGGATATCTGAACGCCCTTCGGCTGGCGCGCCCGCCCGGGGGGGCGCCGCGGATCTGTCCGGCGTGTGTGAAGGGGCGACGTCAGCACGCCGTCGGGTTGCGGTCTTTCGGTGTGCCCGTGCGCGGTTGGCATCGGAAAGCCCCCGGTCCGCGGCGACACGGTTTCGAGTGGTGCGGCGCCTCCCGTCGCGCCGTGTCCTCGGGCCGCGCATTTCGCTTCGGGGCTTGCACCCTGCATGCCGGGCGGGGCGCGACGGCAGATTGATTGAGGTGGCTGGATGAAGCTCGCATCGTCTCACGGTGGATATGTGATCCCCTACGGAACCGGTTCGGTATCGTCGTCGCAACTGGCGGCTTTCGATGACACCCCTCTCTGCGAGGTCAATCTGCCCGGAGCCCCCCTTGTCCGCGTCCCGTGCGGATCGCGCGTGCCGTTGCGGTTGCACGACGTCACCTACCCTTTCGCCCGCCAGCCTGTCTCGCAAGACCTCGCGCATGGTCGTGACCAGGTCGCCTTCCTCGAGGCGCATCTGGCGGAGCTGTGCGGCGTGTGGAACAAGCCGTTGAGACGGTTCATTCACGGCTACTTTGCAGCCATCCGGCGCCATGTGCAGGAGGCCGCGTCCGAGCTGGAGGAAAGGCTGGGCCCGGTCGCCGGCCTTGCCGAGCTGGAGCACTGGGTGTTCGCTGCCCCAACGCCGTTGCCCAGAGCCCATATCCGGCTGACCGCCTTGCCGGACTCGGACAGCCCCGACAATGGCGAGTTCCACACCGCCGATGTGGCTTTCTGGGACGGTGCCGGATTGATGTGCTGTTTCGTCTCCGGGGGCACCATGATCGGAAAGCAACTGCGCGCCGTGAATGCGCTCACGGAGTCCGGCGTTCGGGTGATCCGGCTTTCTGCGGCCGACTGCAACGACCAGCACACCCTCCTCGACCTCCTCGGCGCGCCATTTGCCGACTTTACCCCGGGAATCCGCCTTCCGCAAAGCCCCTTCGGCTCGCAAGGCATTCCCTATCCTGAATAGTCTGCCCGATCGCGGCGCCCGCTGCGTCCATCTCGTGAGGAGGTTCCCGCCGGCAAAGGGGATGTCTCATCCTCGACAGGCGAGGGCAACGCTCCATGCGCGCCGCGCTTGCATGGGCTTGTCCAGCTGGCCGTAAGCGCGAGTTGGCCCTCGCCTTCGGCCGTGTTCCGGGCAATGCGAGGCGGTTCCTGTCGTGTGGCAGGGAGTGCGTTTCACAATGTGTGCCAAGTCTGCGTTTCCCAGATCGCTCAGTGTTGAGGTCCATGTATCGGGTCAGCGAAGGTGGCCGTACGAGGTAAAGGCGCAAGTTGTCGTGGAAAGTCTGCGACCCGGCGAGACGGTGAATGCGGTTGCGGCGCGAAATGGCATCCAGCCGAACCAACTGACGGCCTGGCGACGGAAGGCGAAGGACAGGGCGCCCGTTCTGCCGGCCGCCGAGCCGGAGACAGACGAGGCCTTGTTCGCACCGCTCGTGGTCTGCGATGCGGAGGACGCACCGCCGGCGCCGGCGAACGACACAGCCGGGGGCGAGGTGCGGATCGCGATCGGCGGCGTGACCCTCCACCTCGACGCGGACACGCCCACTGTTCGCCTTGCCGAGATCGTCCGGGCGCTCGGAGGTCAGGCGCGATGCTGCCCGCGCACAAAGTCCGCACTCGAACGCATGGCGTTCGCCTGCTCACGTCGAGCCAGAGGAACGGCCAGTCGCCCTCCAGAGGCCGGTTCAGGAACGCCTGCGCGCGACGCTGCGCAGGGCCCGAGGCACGGCGACACGATCCTGACTGGTCAAAGAGGCGGGCCGCTATCATACCGCGCCGCCGCCGACCGCATGCGCAAGCTACGCAAGGCTATCGGGGCGGGGAAAGCACACGATTCGCATGCCCTGCGCTACACGACGACCGCCGAAATGGCCGCGCTCGGCTACGACGACGACCTTATCATGGCCGTGACCGGGCACCGGACTAAGGCGATGGTCGAGAAGTATGCCGGGTCAGCCCGGCAGAAGGTGCGCGCCATCGAGGCGCAGAAAAGGAGGAAGTGATGAGAGGGCGCGCTTATCGCCTTCGCGTGTATGGGTGCCGATTTTGCGGAAAGACCCTCATTAGGGAAGTGCCCGCGGAGTGCTGTGTTGAGCGAATGCGCGACCTCGGCCCGAGCGTCCCGAAATCACGGGCGAACGAACGAGGGGTGAACAACGAACTGTGCCATCCGATGTGCCAGACGCCGCGCCGGATTGACTAAGTATTGGAGGCGAGTGCGGGATTCGAACCCGCGTACACGGATTTGCAATCCGCTGCGTAACCACTCCGCCAACTCGCCAGGGTGGCGTTGTGCTTAGGTTTTCCGATGGCCGCCGTCAAGGTGCCATGTTCGCCGGCGCCGGCGCGCGCGGCGTGGATCTCGCGCGGATCGTTGCGTCTCATTGAACCGGGGCGAAAATTGTGCCGGCCTGCCACGTAACTGAAATCATTGGTGGGTGATGACGGATTCGAACCGCCGACATTCTCGGTGTAAACGAGACGCTCTACCATCTGAGCTAATCACCCGACGCCTCGCAGATAGCCCGGAAGGACGGCCCCGCGCAAGTGGGCTGCGCGGCGGCTTGCCCGAACCGCGGCGCGGCGGGTAGACTATGCGGCCAGGCTGGCGCCGCGGCGCCGCGCGACACCCCGAAAGCGGCCCAGATGAGCACGCAATACGCAGTCCAGATGCAGCAGATCCGCGCGCTCGCCATGACAACGGGTCTGCGGCAGGCGATCGGGCTGCTCCAGTACGACAACCTCGCCCTCTCGCGCCTGATCGCGCGGGAGGCGGCCCGCAACCCGGCGGTGCGGTTGCAGACCGCGACGGCGCGGCCGCCGCCGCCCCGCCCGGCCGGAATGCCGCCCGACCCTCGACCGGGCGCGGGGGCCGACTGGACCGGCCGGCTCGCCGCCCCCGCCGAGGGGCTTGAGGCGCATGTCGAGCGCGAGATCGGGCTCGCCTTTCGCGATGGGCGGGCCCGCGAGATCGCGCTGACCTTCGCCTCGGCGCTCGAGCCCAGCGGCTGGCTCGGCGCCGGGGTCGGCGAGGTCGCGGCGGCGGCGGGCTGCACGGTCGCGGAGGCCAAGGCGGTTCTCGACCGGCTTCAGGCGATCGAGCCGGCCGGCCTTTTCGCCCGTTCCCTGGCGGAGTGCCTGCGCCTGCAGGCGGCCGATCGCGGGCTGCTCACGCCGGTCATGGAAATCGTGCTCGACGATCTCGACGCGGTCGCGCGCGGGGCGCATTCCGCCCTTGCCCGCCGTGCCGGCTGCGACGAGGCCGACATCGGCGCCGCCCTGCGCGACCTGCGCCAGTGCGACCCCAAGCCGGGCGCGGCCTTCGACGCCGGGCCGGCGCCCGTTCATCCGCCCGATCTGGTGGTCACGCCGCACGGGATCGCCGGCTGGAAGGTGGACCACAACCACGCGACGCTGCCGCATCTGATCGTGCTCGACCCCGGCGCCGACGCCTTTGCCGACGCCGAGGCGCGGCGCGAGGCGCTGACCTCGGCGCGGTGGCTCGAACGCGCGGTGGCGCGGCGCAACGCCACCACCCTGCGGGTTGCCGGCGAGGTCGTCGAGCGCCAGAGCGCCTATCTGCGTGACGGGCCCGCGCGCCTAGCGCCGCTGTGTTTCGCCGACGTGGCGGCGGCGGTGGGCGTGCATGAGAGCACCGTCAGCCGGGTGACGGCCGGACTGCGCATGGAGACGCCGCGCGGCGGTGTCGCCCTGCGCGATCTGTTCAGCCCCGCCCTGCCCGGCCATGGCGGCGCGCCGGTCTCCACCACCGCCGTGCGCCACAGAATCGCGGAGATGATCGCCGCCGAGGTGCCCGAGCGGCCCCTGAGCGACGCTGCCATCGCCGGGCACCTGCGCGAGCGGGGCATCGGAATCGCGCGACGGACGGTCGCCAAGTATCGCGAGATGCTCGGCCTGCCGGGTTCGGCCGCGCGCCGCACGCGCGCCGCCAGCCGGGCCCGGTAAGGCAGCGTGAAAATTGCCGCATGGCGCGCGAAATTCACGCAAATGCATCCCGCATCATGCCCGCGGCTTCGATACGCCATCGCCATCGCCGCCGGGATCTGCCGGTTTTCAGACCCTTGGCGCGCGCCGCGCTCAAAGCCAGAGACTGGCATGATCCTTGCATGAAGCAGGGTGTGCGGCGATCGAAGGGCATACCCCCACGCCGCATCGAACCGACAGGGAGAAACATCATGACGAAGCTTCACAGAACCCTCATGGTCTCGGCACTGGCGCTGTGCACCGCCGCGCCGGCGGTCAGCGCCCAGGAACTGGTTGTGGGCTTTACCCGCGACGCCGACACGCTGGACCCGGCCAACCACCGCAACCGGGAAACCGAGACGGTCATCCGCAACATGTTCGACGGGGTGCTGACCCGCGACTCCTCGATGGAGATCCACCCCCAGCTTGCCGAGTCCTATGAACAGGTCTCGCCCACCGTCTATGACTTCCATATCCGCGAGGGCGTGCAGTTCCACGACGGCACCGAGATGACCGCCGGGGACGTCGCCTTCACGCTGCGCCGCATCACCGAGGAAGGCGCCATGGGCGACGGCCAGACGAGCCCGCGCCAGAGCCTGATGGGCCCGGTCGAGTCGGTCGAGGTCGTCGAGGGCAACACCGTCCGCGTGACGCTGTCCGAGCCGTGGCCCCTTCTGCCGGCGATGCTGCCCTTCCAGGAGGTCGTGTCGCAGGATTTCGTCGAGGAGGTCGGCACCGAGGGCATGGCCACCCAGGCCAACGGCACCGGGCCGTTCGAGCTCGTCGAGTGGCGCCGCGGCGACTCGATCATCATGGAGCGTTTCGAGGACTACTACGGCGGCGCCGAGGGCATCCCGCCCGTGGACACCGCCTGCGTCGAGCGCGCGATCTTCCGCATCATCCCCGAGTCGGCCTCGCGCGTGGCCGCGCTGCTGTCGGGTGACGTGCATATCATCAACGAACTGCCGCCGCACTCGGTCGCCCAGGTCGAGAACAATTCCGGCACCGAGGTGATGACAGTCAACGGGACGCGCAGCTTCTTCATCGCCATGAACATGGAGAACGAGATCTTCGACGATATCCGCGTTCGCCAGGCCGTCGCCCACGCGATCGACCGTGACCTGATCATCGACCGCATCCTCGGCGGCAATGCCGAGGCGATCAACGGCATCCTCAGCCCCGACGCCTTCGGCAAGAACGACGAGCTGGAGGGCTACGACTACGACCCCGAGCGCGCGCAGGAGCTGCTGGCCGAGGCCGGCTATCCCGACGGGATCGAGGTCACGCTGGATGTCGAGGGCGCCTTCCGCGACACCGCGCAGGCGGTCGCCTCGCTGCTGACCGACGCCGGGATCAACACGCAGGTCAGCGTGGGCGAGGGCACGATGCTGACCCAGCAGTGGCGCACCGAGGGTGAACCCAAGACGGGCGACATGTACTTCACGTCGTGGGGCAACGGGTCGCTCGACCCGCAGGGGATCTTCGTGCCGACGCACATGACGGATGCGCGCGGCAACTCGGCGGGATACGCCAACCCCGAACTCGACGCGCTGCTCGAGGAGGCCGCCGTCGAGACCGACCGCGCCGAGCGCGCCGAGATGTACCAGGAGGCCGAGGCGATGGCCGCCGCGGATGCGCCCTATGTCTATCTCTGGGTTCCGCAGGACATCTACGGCGTCTCCACACGGCTGAGCGGCTGGTCGCCCAGCCCCGACAGCCGCATCAACCTGCACGACGCCTGCCTCGACTGAGGCGCGCACCAGCGTAGGGAGGACCGGGCATGAGCCTGACAAAGCTGATCGAGCGGCTGCTTCAGCTCGTGCCCGTCCTGCTGGGGGTCAGCGTCATCGTGTTCATCATGATGGCGCTGACGCCCGGCGACCCGGTCGAGATCATGATCGGGGATCAGAACATTTCGGCCGAGCAGGAGGCGCAGATGCGCCGCGATCTCGGCCTGGACGAACCGGTCCACCAGCGTTTCCTGACCTTTCTGGGCAACGCGGTCCAGGGCGATTTCGGCACCAGTTTCTATCACCGCCGGCCCGTCTCGGAGGTAATCGCCGAGCGCCTGCCGGCGACGATCGAACTCAGCCTCGTCGCGCTGATCCTCGCGCTGGCGACCTCGATCCCCCTCGGGGTGGTCGCGGCGATCAGGAAGAACTCCGTCCTCGACCGGCTGGCGACAGTGGGCTCGCTGCTGGGGGTTTCGCTGCCCGGCTTCTGGTTCGGCATCCTGCTGCTGATGCTGTTCGCGGTGCATCTGCAGCTGCTGCCGGTGGCCGGGCGCATCAGCTATCAAAGCGAGATCGAGCCGATCACCCATCTTCTGCTGGTCGACTCGCTCCTGCGCGGGCGGCTTGACGCCTTTGCCGACGCCGCGCGCCACATCATCCTGCCGGCGATCACGCTGGGGCTGCCGATGACGGCGATCCTCACGCGGGTGACGCGCACCTCGATGCTTGAGGTGATGCGCACTGACTACATCACCTTCGCCGAGGCCAAGGGGCTGTCGCGCCGGCGCGTGATCTACCGCCACGCGCTCAAGAACGCGCTGATCCCGACCGTCTCGGTCGCCGCGATCGAGACGGGCTCGCTGCTGGGTGGCAACATGATCGTCGAGACGGTGTTCGGCTGGCCGGGCCTCGGCCGGCTCGTGGTCGAGAGCATCTTCGTGCGCAACTTCCCGCTCGTGCAGGCGGCGGTGCTGCTCTACGCGGTGACCTACGTCATGCTCAATTTCATCGCCGACATCCTCTACACCGTCCTCAATCCGCGGGTGAAACTGTGAGCACGGCAGCCCAATCCCCGACCGAGGCCGCGACGCCGGCCGCGGCGACGTCGATCTTCCGGCGCAACATGCGCGACTTCGCCGACAACCGGCTGGCGCTGGTCAGCGCGGTCGTCGTGGTGCTGTTCGTCCTGATGGCGCTCGCCGCGCCGCTGGTCGCGCCGCACGACCCCAACGCGACCGACCTGTTCCGCCGCCTGCAGCCGCCGGCCTGGATGGAGGGGGGGAGCTGGTCCTACCCGCTGGGAGCCGACGCGCTGGGCCGCGACATCCTATCGCGCATCATCTACGGCACGCGCATCTCCATCTTCATCGGCGCGGCGGTCATCCTTGTGGCCACCACCATCGGCATCCTCGCCGGGCTGGCGGCGGGCTACCTGCGCGGCTGGACGGACGTGGCGATCTCGCGCCTGGTCGACATCCTGCTGGGCTTTCCCTACCTGATCTTCGCGATCGGACTCATGGCGATGATGGGGCCGGGGCTGGTCAACATCATCCTCGCGCTGGCCTACAAGGAATGGGTGATCCCGTGCCGCGTGGTCCGCGGCGAGACGCTGGTCACGCGCGAGCTCGAATACGTCGAGGCCGCGCGTGCGCTGGGCGCCTCGCGCGGGCACATCATGCTGCGCGAGATCCTTCCCAACATCCTTTCGCCGGTGATCGTCGTCTCCACCATCCGCATGGCGCATGTCATCATCCTGGAGGCGTCGCTGTCGTTCCTGGGCCTGGGCGTGCAGCCGCCCACCGCCTCCTGGGGCGCGATGGTCGCCGACGGGCGGGCCTTCATCCTGGAAAGCTGGTGGGTCTCCACCTTCCCCGGCGTCGCGATCCTGCTGCTGGTTCTGGCGATCAACGTCGCCAGCCAGGGCCTGCGCGACGCCTTCGACCCGAGGTTCAGCGAATGACTGACACCGCCGCCAGCCAGCCGCTCCTGTCCGTCTCGGGGCTGCGCACGGTCTTCGAGACCCGCGCCGGCAGCGTCTTTGCCGTGGACGGGGTCGACGTGAATGTGCGGCGCGGCGAATGCCTCGGCGTGGTCGGTGAATCCGGCTCGGGCAAGAGCGTGACGTTCTCCTCGGTGATGGGGCTGATCAAGCCGCCGGGGCGCATCGCGGCGGGCGAGATCATCTTTGACGGGCGCGACCTGCGCGCGCTGTCGCCGGCCGAGATGCGCATGGTGCGCGGCGGCGAGATCGCGATGACCCTGCAGGACGCGCTGACCGCGCTCAACCCGGCCCTGACGGTCGGCGCCCAGATCGCCGAGATGATCGAGGCGCACGACCCCGGCCTGCCCCGCAGCGAGCCCGCCCGCCGTCGCGCGATCCGCACCCGCGCGGTGGAGATGCTGGGGCTGGTGGGCATCCCCTCCCCCGACGAGCGGCTGCGGCAATACCCGCACGAGTTTTCCGGCGGCATGCGCCAGCGCATCATGATAGCCATCGCGCTGGCCTCGCGCCCGCGGCTGCTGATCGCCGACGAGCCCACCACCGCGCTCGACGTCACCATTCAGGCGCAGGTGCTCGAACTGATCACCGAGCTGCGCACCGAGCTGGGCATGAGCGTCGTGCTGATCACCCATGATCTCGGCGTCGTCGCCGAACACTGCGACCGGGTGATGGTGATGTATGCCGGCCAGGTCGTCGAGGAAGGCCCCACCGCCGAGGTGATCGCCGATCCGCGCCACCCCTACACGAAGGGCCTGCTGGGCTCGATTCCGCGCATCGAGCTGCGCGGGCAGAAAATCCAGCCGATTGAGGGGCAGGTTCCCGAGCTGATCGATCTGCCGCCGCAGTGCCGCTTCTACTCGCGCTGCGCGCTCGCGGGGGCCGACTGCCTCAAACCTATCGAGATGCGCCGGGTCGGCCCCGACCGGCAGGCGCGCTGCATCCGCACCCGCAAGGAGGTCGGCGCATGAGCACTGCCGATGGCGACGCCCCGCTGCTTTCGGTCGAGGGGCTGTCGAAGACCTATGTCAGCCGGCCGGGCTTTGTCGCGCGCATGGCGGGCACGCCCGATACCCGCGTGCAGGCCGTCAGCGATGTCAGCCTGCAGATCGGGCGCGGCGAGATTCTCGGCCTGATCGGCGAGTCGGGCTGCGGCAAGTCCACGCTGGGCCGGACGATCCTGCGCCTGCACGAGCCGACGACCGGGCGCGTGACCTTCGACGGCACCGACGTCACCGCGCTCGACCCCGCCGCGATGAAGGCGATGCGCCGGAGGATGCAGATCATCTTTCAGGATCCTTATGCGTCGCTCAACCCGCGCCGCACGGTGGGCGACATCATCGGGCTGCCGCTCAGGCTGCACAGGCTCGCTACGTCGGAGGCCGAGCTGCGCGACCGGGTCACCGAGATCGTCGAGCGCGTCGGGCTCAAGGCGCGCGCCGTCGATCTCTACCCCCACCAGTTCTCGGGCGGGCAGCGTCAGCGCATCGGGATCGCGCGCGCACTCGTCTCGCACCCCGAATTCATCGTCTGCGACGAGCCCGTCTCGGCGCTCGACGTCTCGATTCAGGCGCAGATCGTGCAGCTTCTGCTCGACCTCAAGCGCGACATGGGGCTGACCTATCTGTTCATCTCGCACGACATCTCGGTGATCGGCTACATGGCCGACCGCGTGGCGGTGATGTATCTCGGCGAGATCGTCGAACAGGGCCCGGTCGAGCGGGTGCTTTCCGATCCGCGTCACCCCTATACCCAGAGCCTGATGTCGGCGGTGCCCGAGGTTCACCCGCAAGGGCCGCACAAGCGCGGGCGGGTGCGGCTGACCGGCGATCTGCCCTCGCCGCTCAATCCGCCCTCGGGGTGCAAGTTCCACACCCGCTGCCCGCTGGCCATCGACGCCTGCCGCAAGGTGACCCCGGCGACCGAAGGTGTCGGCCCCGGCCACAGCGCCGCCTGTCACCGCCTGTCCGAGCGGCTTTCGCTGCTCGACCCCGACGACGCACCGGCGGCGCCATGAGCGGGCCGAGCGTCACCCCCGCCGACTGGCTCGCGCTCGCCGGCGCGGCGCGCGACCGGGGCCGGCAGCAGGCCGATCACGTCAGCCCGACCGCCGCGGCGCAGGTGCGCGCCGCCACGCAGGGCCGGATCGAGCAGGCGCGCGCCGAGGGCCTGCTCGACCCGGCCGCGCGCGATTATCTCGCCGCCCAGCACAGCTTCGCGGCCGCGCATGACCCCCACGGACTGGCCGAACTGGAAGGCATTGCCGAGGGCTTCGGCATCGTCGCCGAGACGCTCTTTGCCCACCAGCACCTCGGGATGCTGCGCGACGTCGCGCGCGGCGCGACGATCGACCGGGACGGGTGCAGCGCCTGGGCCACCGGCGACGGGCCGGACGGGCCGCTCGTGGTCAAGAATCGCGACTTCTCCGGCACGCATCAGGGGATTCAGCGGCTGATGTGGCACACCGGCCCCGATATCGCCACGGGCGGGGTGATGTGTCTGGGCAGCCTCGGCAGCCCCGGCGCCTATTCGAGCGGCATGAACGCCGCCGGGCTCGCCCTGGCCGACACGCAGATCGGCGCGCGGCACCATCGCGTGGGCTGGCCGCGCTATTTCCTGATGACACGCCTGCTGGCGCGTTGCGCGACGGTTGCGGAGGCGCTCGACTTCCTCCGCGCGGTTCCCCATGCGGGGGGCGGAGCGCTCATCCTCGCCGACACGACCGGCGCGACGGCGGCCGTGGAACTGGGCGCCGATCATGTCGAGATCGAAAGCGGAGCGCTGAGCCTGCGGACCAATCACTTCGTCTCCGCCGCGCTCGCCGCGCAAACCCTCAGCGCGACGGGGCAGATCGACGAAAGCTCCGCCGCCCGGTATGCGTATCTGGCCACGACCCTGCCCGAAGCGCGCCGCGACATCGCGGGGGCGGCGCGGCTCATGGCCACCCATGCCGACCCGGATGGCGGCGGCGCGCCGGTCTGCCAGCACGCCCGCGAGGGGGACGAGACGCACACACTCTCCTCGGTGATCTATTCCATCCGCGAGGCATGCGTGTATTTTCACCCTGGAAATCCCTGCGCGGGGCGGTGGCAGAACGTTCGGCTGCCGGTCTGAGTCCGCGCGATGGCGCCGGGGCGAGACATCATGGCGGATTATCAGCGCAAGCTGATCGGCGAGCATTCCAGCATCGAGGCCTTGCGCAGCCTCGCCGCGCGCGTGGCGCGCAGCCCGGCGCGCACAGTGCTGATCTATGGCGAGACGGGAACGGGCAAGGGCCTTGTCGCGCGGCTCATCCACGGCCTGTCCAGGCGCGCCGAGCGCGAATTCGTCGACATCAACTGCGCCGCGATCCCGCCCAACCTGATGGAATCCGAGCTTTTCGGCCATGAGAAGGGCGCTTTCACCGGCGCGGTCGGGCGCAAGGCCGGGCTGATCGAGGCGGCCAGCGGCGGGACGGTCTTTCTCGACGAAATCCGCGAGATGGACCTGACGCTTCAGGCCAAGCTGCTCAGCCTGCTCGACACCCACCAGTTCCGCCGCGTCGGCGCGGTCAAGGCCACCGATGTCGATGCGCGCTTCATCGCGGCGACGAACAAGGTGCTGCTTTCGGAAGTCTCCTCGGGCAATTTCCGCGAGGATCTCTATTACCGGCTGCAGGTCGTCGCGCTCAACATCCCGCCCCTGCGCGAGCGCGGCGACGACGTGCTGACGCTGGCGCAGCACTTCATCGAACGCTTCAATGTCGCCTATGGGCGCGAAATCCGCGGCCTTCATCCCGAGGCCGAGGACATTTTTCGCAAATATCCCTGGCCGGGGAATGTGCGCGAGCTGGAAAACCTGCTCGAACGGATCTTCATCCTCGAAGAGGACGACCGCATCGACCCGCGCCACCTGCCCGACCGGATTCTGCGCACGGTGCGCGCCGGGGCCTCGGCGGTGCCGCCCGCGCCGGACCCGGCACCGATGGCCCGCGTGGGCTTTCACGAGGCCACCGCGACCTTCCAGCGCGCGCTCATCGAGCAGGCGCTGGAGGCCGCCGACGGCAATCTGCAGGCCACCGCCGCGCGGCTCAAGATCAGCCGCCACGCCCTGCGCCACCAGATGATCAAGCTCGGCCTCTCGCACGAGGGCTGACCGCCGCGCCGCCCGGCCCGCGTGAAAACCCCGCCCCCGCGCGCGGGAAATGCGCGCAATGAGGTGCCGCCCCCGTCCATTCTCCGGTTTTCGGCGCATTATCAATCAACTGTGGCCAGCGCGATGTTGGCACGCCGCTTGCATATAAGGGGCAGACCCACATTACACGAGGCATTCATGTCGTCCGTCAAGATCATCTGCCCCAACGGGCATCTCGGTTTCGCGCCGCTCAAGCCCGAAAGCTTTCACCTTGGCGTTGCCGAGGCGCCCGATTTCATCGCGGCGGATTCTGGCAGCGACGATATCGGCCCGGTGCCGCTGGGCAGCGACACCAGCGCCAGCCCCAAGGCCTGGCAGGTCGGCGACCTCGAAGAGATGCTGCTGGCCGCGTGCAAGGCCGGCGTGCCGATGATGATCGGATCGGCCGGTGACACCGGCACCAACAGCCGCGTCGACATGTATGTTCAGATCATCCGCGAACTAGCCGAAAAGCACGGGCTGGCCCCCTTCAAGCTGGGCTGGTTCTACTCCGAGGTCGACCCCGAACTGGTGCGCGAAAGCATCCGCGGCGGACGGCCCGTGACGGGGCTGGACGAGCGCGGCGACCTGACCGAGGAAGAACTCGACCGCACCGACCGCATCGTGGCGATGGCCGGCGTCCATCCCTACCGCGCGCTGCTGCAGCAGGGATGCGACGTCATCATCGGCGGGCGCTCCTCCGACAGCGCGATCTTCGCCGCCGCCGCGCTGGAGCGCGGCCTTCCCGAGGCGCAGTCCTACTACCTGGGCAAGGTGCTGGAATGCGCGTCGTTCTGCGCCGAGCCCTATGGCGCGAAGGAGACCGTGCTGGGCGAGGCGACGGCCGAGCATGTCGATGTCACCGCCATGCATCCGGGCCAGCGCTGCACCGTCGCCTCGGTCGCGGGACACGCCATGTACGAACGTGCCAATCCCTTCTACGAGACGGTCGCCGGCGGGCGGCTCGACATGACCAACTGCAGCTACGACCAGATTGCCGAGAAGACCACGCGTGTGACCGGCATGGTCTTCGACCCGGCCGCGGAATTCCGCGTCAAGCTGGAGGGGTCGGGTAAGGTCGGCGAGCGCTTCATCGGCATGGCCGGCATCCGCGACCCCTACACAATCGCCCATGTCGACGAGGTCATCGAATGGGCCCGCACCCAGACGCGCGAACGCTTCGGTGACAGCGGCTGGGAGCTGCACTACAGCGTCTTCGGCCGCGACGGCGTGATGGGCGAGATGGAGCCGCTGCGCGACAAGCCGGGCCACGAGCTCTGCGTCGTCGTCCAGGGCATCGCGCCGACCGCCGAGATGGCCGAGGAGGTCGCCATGACCGGCACGCGCCAGATGTTCTACGCCCGCCTGCCCGACGTGAAGGGCACCGCCGGGGGCGTGTCGTTCGTTCTCGACGAGGTCGTGCAGGCCAGCGCCGCCTATACCTGGACGCTCAACCACACCATGGCGGTGGACGACCCGATGGCCCTGTTTCCCACCCATACCGCGCAGATCGGCTGAGGAGCGCCCAAATGAACACCCCCCGCAAGCTGGCCGACCTGGCCAAGACGATCCGTTCCAAGAACGCGGGCACCGACAAGATCACCTTCGACATCATCTTCCGCGAACGCGACACCTACGAGATGGTCAGGCGCTCGGGCGCGCTCACGCGCGAGACGGTGGCCGACGTGCTGGGCATCGATCCGGCCCGGGTGACCGATTTCGTGGAATACGACCCGGCCTATGCAATCAAGTTCACCATCCTGCGCGAGCGCCCCTCGGGGAGCGCCGGCGACGGCGACATATTCGGCGCCCAGCAATACGCGCCCTTTCTCGATCTGGAAGTCGACATCACGGCCTGATCGGCGCGCCGCCGCGTGCCGGCATCTTGCGGGCGCGCGGCCGAGCCCCTAACGTCGCCCCGGCCGGAGCGGAACGGGGGTGCGGGCACGGATGACGAGCGACAGGAACGACCCCGCACACAAGCGCCGCGGGGTGCTGGGCGGGCTGAGGGCGAATTTCCTGACCGGTCTGGTGGTGATCGCGCCGATCACGCTGACGCTGTGGCTGATCTGGACGGCGGTCGGCTGGATCGACAGCGTGATGCTGCCCTTCGTCCCCGCGCGATACAGGCCCTCGGAATATCTGGGCGTCGACATTCCCGGCCTCGGCGTCATCCTTTTTCTGGTGCTGACGATACTGGCGGGCTGGCTGGCCAAGGGGCTGATCGGGCGCACATTCCTGGGCTGGGGCGAGAGCATCGTCTCGCGCATGCCGGTCGTCCGGTCGATCTACAACGGCGTCAAGCAGATCGCCGAGACGGTCTTTGCGCAGTCCGAGTCCAGTTTCGACCGCGCCTGCCTGGTAGAATATCCGCGCAAGGGGATCTGGGCGATCGCATTCATCTCGTCCACCACCCGCGGCGAACTGGACGCGAAAATTCCCCATGACGGGCGCATCGTCAGCGTGTTCCTTCCAACCACGCCCAACCCGACCTCGGGCTTTCTGCTGTTCGTGCCGGCCGAAGACGTGATGGTCCTCGACATGAGCGTGGAGGACGCCGCCAAGCTCGTCATCTCGGCGGGGCTGGTCTATCCCGACGGCAAGGCCCCACCCGCGCCGGAGGCGCCCCCGGGCTGACCGCTGCCGGCCCCCGCTTCCGCTTCCTCGCGCAGCCAGTCGGCGAAGGCCAGAACGCGCGGATCGGGCCGGATACCGGCGCGGTGGACGACATGGATGCCCTGGGCGAGTTCGGCGGTCGCAGGATGCAACCGCACGAGCCGCCCGGCGGCCTCGTCCACCGCCGTCATGCGGATATCGGCCAGGCAGACACCGTTGCCCGACAGCGCAGTGTCGAAGACGAACGCCCTGCTCTCGAGCGTCATCAGGTCCAGCCTGCCCGGCTCCGGCGCGGCGGCGTCGCCCGCGGCAGCGAACCAGGCGGCCCAGTCGGCCTCCCAGCCCGCCGCCGCCACGAGCCGCAACCCCTTCAGCGCCTCGAGCGAGAGGGGCAGCTCCCGTCCGGCGACGTATTGCGGCGCGGCCACCGGGCCGACCACGTCGCGGTGGACGGGCAATGCCACGAGCCCCTGCCAGTCGCCGCACCCATATCGCACCGCCGCGTCAAAGCCGCCCGCCGCCAGATCGACCAGATCGAAGGACAGCGCCGGCTCGACCGTTAGCCCGGGATGGCGCGCGCGGAATCGGTCGAGACGGGGCAGCAGCCAGCGATTGCCGTAAAAGGGCGCGACCGAGATGCGCAGCCGCCCCGTCATCGCCGCGTCACGCAAGCGGTCGGCCTCCGCGCCGACCTTGGCGAACGCCTCCGACAGCGCGGCCGCCAGCGGCGCGGCGCGGTCGGTCAGCCGGACCTCGCGCACGCCGCGGCGAAACAGCGGCTGACCGAGATCCTCCTCCAGTGCGCGGATCTGGTGGCTGACCGCCGACTGCGTGACGCAGAGTTCCGCCGCCGCGTCCTTGAAACTCAGATGCCGGGCCGCAGCCTCGAACGCACGCAACTGGTTCAGCGAAGGAATGCGCCGGCCCATGCCGCCCCATGAGTTCACTTCATCCATGCTGCAAGAAAAGCTC
Source organism: Rhodobacteraceae bacterium WD3A24 (assembly GCA_002967695.1). Taxonomy (GTDB): domain Bacteria; phylum Pseudomonadota; class Alphaproteobacteria; order Rhodobacterales; family Rhodobacteraceae; genus Alkalilacustris. The sequence goes on from PUHN01000010.1 coordinate 59,852, forward strand.
GTTTGCCGTCAATACCGGCGACGCACTAGGTTGGAACCGTTCCCGGGCGCCCGGACACGTATCAGCCCGAGGAGGAAACCATGACCGTGACACCCGGACACCCCGCCGCGGCGGAGATCGCCCGCCTGCGCGCAGCCTACCCGGCTTTCCGCCGGCTCCATGATCCGGCCGGCACACCGCCCACGCCGCCGCGGCGACAAAGACGCCCCGTCGCGTCGCCGACGGCGTTGCCGTTCCTGGTGCGCGCGGCCGTCCGGTGCGCCCTGCGCGCCCGCCCGCAACCGGCGCCGCGCCCGCGCATGGAGGCCCCGGCATGATCGAGCACGCCCTCTACTACACCGACGCGCTGATCGAGAACCTTCAGCTGCGCTGGGGGTCGGGGTTTCTCTCGCCCGGCGGTGCGGACGAGCTGGCCCGGATGCTGGGCGATATCGACCTGCGCGGGGCGCATGTGCTCGATCTCGGCTGCGGGATCGGCGGCTACGACGCGCTCCTGGCCGAAGCTCACGGCGCCGCCCATGTCGTCGGCGTCGATATCGACGCCGCCTCGCTGGAGCGGGCCAGGGCGATGGCACATGACCGCGGCCTGACGAGCAACCTGACCTTCCTGCACGTCGCGCCCGGCCCGCTGCCCTTTGCCGACGGGCAGTTCGATGCCGTGATCAGCAAGGATTCCCTGGTCGATCTGCCCGACAAGCCTGCGGCGCTGGCCGAGCTCTTTCGCGTGGCCCGCCCCGGCGCCGCGCTGGCGGTCAGCGACTGGTTCCGCGCGGAGGCCCCATACACCCCGGAAATGCGTGCCTGGGCGACCGAGGGGGGCGAGACCTACGACATGGCCACGCTTGCAGGCACGGCGCGCGAGCTCGCCACCGCCGGGTTCACCGACATCGAAACGGAGGACCGCAATGTCTGGTTCCGGAGCTATGCGCGGGACGAGTATGAGCGGCTGAAGGGCCCGCTCTATCAGACTTATGTCGCGCGGTTCGGAGAAGCGCAGGCCGCAAGGTCGGTGGAAAACGCCCGTATCCGCGCATTGCTGGCCGCCCAAGGCCAGCTTCGGCCGGGGCATCTGCGCGCCCGCCGCCCATGACGGCGGGCAAGCCATCTTGACGAGCATCTTACGCGGCGTAAGAATGAGCCGGCCAACAGGGGGACATGACAATGAAAACTGCCAGAACCGCAGCGCTCGCCGCCTGCCTCGCCCTTTCGAACATCGCGCCGGCCCTCGCCGATTCCGCGGCACCGCCGGAGGCGAGCCTCTCCGCCGAGATGATCACCCAGGATACGGCGGCGAGCAATCAGGAATGGGTCATCCCGACGGTGATGCTGCTTATCATCATCGCCATCCTGAGCAATTCCGGCGGAGGGGCGCACCCCTACTGACCGCGCCGCCGCGCAGGCTGACGGCTGTGCGCCCGCCCGCGTTCACGGCACGGGGGCAAGCCGCTTGACATCGCCACCCTGCACCCGCTGATTGGCCATAATACTGCTCCAATCGGCACGCATTCGTCACTGCCGACGCGCCCGGGCGAATGGGCCGGCGGGCCGCGCCGCTCGGTCAGACTACGCAAAGCGAGGGTCATGGATGGAGATCGAGCTTGTCACCGGCATTGCGGCGATGGAGCGGCTGCGCGACGAGTGGCTTGATCTTCATGCCGCATCTGCCGAGCGCACGCTCTACAACCATCCCGATTTCTGCCTGAGCTGGCTGCGCCATTTCGGCCATCATGTCGCCTCCGCGCCCCGCTCCGAAGAGGCCCATGACGGCCGGCACGCCCATCCGTTTCTGATGCTCGCCCGCCGCGAGGGGCGGCTCGATGCGGTCTGGCCGCTGCGCCTCGTCCAGCTCCGCCGGCCCGGCCCCGATGCCGGCCTCGTAACCCGTCTCAAACGGCGCCTGCCGATCTGGACGCTCGACGGTCTCATCAATTCGCATACCGATCACGCCAAGCTCCTGCTGCGCGCGGGCAGCGAGCAGATCGGCGGCGCACTCGTCGCGCATGTGTGCGCCAAGGCGCGCTGGCACCGGCTCAACTTCGGCGCGCACGAAAGCGCCACGGCCACCGGCCGCGCGCTGCAGGCACCGCCGCACACGCGCGAAACCCGCCGCCACCACCGCCATTCCCGCATCCTCAGACCGACGGGGCACTACAGCGACTATCTGGCGGCCAACCCAAGGCTGCGCAAGAAGATCGGCCGCGCCACAAGGCGGCTGGAGCGCGACTTCGGCCCGCTGACACTGGACTGGTATTCAGGCGACCCCGCGATTGAGAGGGGTTTCGACATCTTCGTCGAGGTCGATGCCGAAAGCTGGAAACACGACGCCGACGAGGGCGAGGCGCTGCGCGACTCGCCGCTGCCCCGCGCCTATTATGGCGAGCTCGTCCGGCGCTTCGCCGCACTCGGGCGCGCGCATATGTGCGTCATGCGGCTCGATGGCCAGCCCGCCGCCGCCGATCTCAACTTCGAATGCGACGGAGTCCTCTACATCTACAAGACCTCCTACAAGGAAGCCTTCGCCACAAAGGGGCATCACCGCCCCGGCTTCGTCCTTCAGGCGATGGTGACCGAGCGCGGCTGGCAGGCCTTCGATGCGATCGACCTGATGAGCGACCGGTTTCAGCGCGAGTGGCAGTGCGACACCTATGAGCTGGTCTCGCAGACTCGCACCGCCACCCGCCCCTGGCGCTGGCTGCGCTCGGCGCTGCCGCCGCGGCTGCCGATCGACGCGGGCTGACGCGGCGGCAGGCCGGGTATGCGGCGCGTCACAGCGCCGTCCAGCCCCCGTCCACGCTGATCGTGGTGCCGGTGATCTGCGCCGCCGCCTGCGTGCACAGAAACACCGCCGTCCCGCCGATCTGCTCGACCGTGGCGAATTCGCCCGACGGCTGGCGCGCAAGCATGACCTCCTTGATGACGGTCTCGCGGTCCATCCCGTGGGTCTTCATCTGGTCGGGGATCTGGCTTTCGACGATGGGGGTGAGCACGTATCCCGGGCAGATCGCGTTGGCGGTGATCCCCTGCCCGGCAACCTCGAGCGCGGTTGTCTTGGTCAGCCCCACCAGCCCGTGCTTGGCCGCGATATAGGCCGCCTTGTAGGGCGAGGCCGTGAGCCCGTGGGCCGAGGCGATATTGACCACCCGCCCCCAGCCGGCCGCCTTCATCCCCGGCAGGGCCGCGGCGGTGGCGTGGAAGGCCGAGGAGAGGTTGATCGCGATGATCGCGTCCCATTTCTCGCGCGGGAAATCCTCGATCGGGGCAACGTGCTGAATGCCGGCGTTGTTGACGAGAATATCGCAGCGCCCGGCCTTTTCGATCAGCGCATGACACGCGTCGGGGTCGGCCATGTCGGCGGCGATGTAGCGCGCGCTCGCCCCATGCTCGCGGCCAAGCGCCTCGGCCAGGGCGTGGTCCTCGTCGCGGTCGGTGAAGGAATTGAGTACCACCGAGGCGCCCGCGCGGGCAAGCTCATGCGCCACTCCCAGCCCAATTCCCGAATTCGATCCGGTAATGACGGCCGTGCGCCCGGCGAGTGTCGCGTCGCTTGACATTGTGCCTCCTGCTCATTGCTGCGTTGCCGTCAGGATATATGCCGCAGCCGCGAATGCCAGCCGCCCGCCCCGGCGCGGGCCCAAAAAAAAGCGCCCGCACAAGGCGGGCGCCAGTTATTGAGGCAGGTTTCATACAGGCAAGAAACCTATCGAGCAGTGCCCTCAATATACGCAAACGACCGCCGCTCTCCAAGCTAAAAGTTTGAACACACGGCCTCGCGCGGCTAAACTCGGTGGAAAACGCGGCTCGAGCAGAAGGATTGTTGCCAAAATGCATCCCCGATTTCGCGCGCTGACCGCAGGCGCCGCCTGTGCGCTCGCCCTTGCCCTGCAACCGGGAATCGCCCCCGCCGAGCCGATGCACGGTATCGCGATGTATGGCGCGCCGGCCTTGCCCCCCGATTTCGAGCACCTGCCCTATGCCAACCCCGACGCGCCGCAGGGCGGGCGCATCGTGTTCGGGGAATCGGGCGGGTTCGATTCGCTCAACCCCTATATCCTGCGCGGCCGGGCGCCCTGGGGCGTCGGCCTTCTGACGGTCGAGACGCTGATGGGCCGCAGCTATGACGAGCCCTTCACCCTCTACGGGCTGCTCGCCGAATCGATCGAGACCGACGAGGCGCGCAGCTATGTCGAGTTCACGCTGCGCGAGGAGGCGCGGTTTTCCGACGGCTCGCCTGTCACCGTCGAGGATGTGATGTGGTCGTTCGAGGCGCTGGGCACCGAGGGCAGCCCGCGTTACCGCGGCGCCTGGGAAAAGATCGAGTCGATGGAGCAGACCGGCCCGCGCTCGGTGCGCTTCGAGTTCAACACCCAAGACCGCGAGATGCCCCTGATCCTGGGGCTGCGCCCGATTCTGCAACGCGCCCAGTTCGAGGAGCGCGACTTTTCCGAATCGTCTCTGACACCGATCATCGGCTCGGGGCCCTATGTGGTGGGCGACTTCGAGCCCGGCCGTTACATCGAATTCGTCCGCGATCTCGACTGGTGGGGCCGCGACCTGCCCTTCTACAACGGCCAGCACAACCTCGACACTGTCCGCTACGACTACTTCGGCGACGCGGGCGTGGTGTTCGAGGCCTTCAAGGCCGGCGAGATCGACAGCTGGCGCGAGTTCAACGCCGCCCGCTGGCGGACCGCCTATGATTTTCCGGCCGTGGAATCGGGCGAGATCGTGATGTCGGAAATTCCCCACCAGCGCCCCTCGGGCATCACCGGGCTGGTCTTCAACACCCGGCGCGCGCCCTTCGACGACTGGCGCGTGCGCGACGCGCTCATCCACGCCTTCGATTTCGAGTTCATCAACCGCACCATCAACGGCGGTACCGAGCCGCGCATCACCTCCTACTATTCCAACTCCGTTCTGGGAATGCGCGACGGCCCCGCCGAGGGCCGCGTGCGCGAGCTGCTCGAACCCTATTCCGACGAGCTTCTGCCCGGCGCGCTGGAGGGCTACACGCTGCCCGCCTCCGACGACAGCTCCGCCAACCGCGCCAATCTGCGCGAGGCGGCGCGGCTGTTGCGCGAGGCCGGCTGGCAGGTCGACGAGGACGGCGTGCTGCGCAACGATGCGGGCGAGCCTTTCGAGTTCGAGATACTGCTGGCCCAGGGCGCGGACGAGACGCAGGCCGTCGTCGACATCTATGTCGAGGCGCTGCGGCCGCTGGGCATCGCCGCCCGCGTGACCACCGTCGACAACGCCCAGTACACCGAGCGCACCAACGAATACGATTTCGACATGGCGCGGTATCGCCGCTCGCTCTCGCTCAGCCCGGGCAACGAGCAGTGGCTCTACTGGGGCAGCGACGGCGTGGACCGGCCCGGCACCCGCAACTGGATGGGCATGGACTCGGCCGCCGCCGAGGCGATGATCGAGACGATGCTCAACTCCACCAGCCGCGAGGACTTCATCGCCGCGACCCGCGCGCTCGACCGCGTGCTGACCACGGGCCGCTACGTCATCCCCTTCTGGTATTCCGAGATTTCGCGCCTCGCCCATCGGCGCGATCTGCACTACCCCGAGCGGTTGCCGATGTATGGCGACTGGCTCGGCTTCCAGCCCGAGGTCTGGTGGCATGAGCAGGAGTGATGCGATGGCCCGCGCTGCGCTGCTGGCCCTCGTGCTGGGGCTTGCGGGATGCAACACCGTGGAAGGCGTCGGCCTCGATATCGCCGGCGGCGCGCGGACCGTGGGTGACTGGGTCACGGGCAGCGGATACTGAGCCGGCCGGGAATCACACCAGCGAGGTGACCCACAGGATCAGCGCATCCTCCTCGCTCAGCGAGATCACGTTGTGGCCCATGGAGGCGTCGTAATAGGCGCTGTCGCCCCGGCGCAGATCGACCGGCGCGTAGAATTCGGTATACAGACGCACCACCCCCGTGAGGACATAGAGAAATTCCTCGCCGTCATGGCGTACCCAGCCGTCGAAGGCATCGAGACCACGCGCGCGCACGCGGGCGCGATAGGGCAGCATCTGCTTGCGCGTGAGCGCGCCGCCGAGCAGCTCGTGTTCATAGGTCGCGGTGGCGTGGCCCTCGCCCTCGCCCGCGCGCGTCACCGACATCCGGCCGGTGATCTGCGGTTCGGTCGGCGGGGTGAAGAGCTGCGGGATCGAGATCGCCAGCCCCTCGGCGAGCTTTCGCAGCGCGTCATAGGTGGGCGACATCTGCCCGTTCTCGATCTTAGACAGGGTCGAGCGTGCCAGTCCCGCCTCCTCTGCCGCACGTTGCAGCGTCCAGCCCTTTTCCTTGCGCAGGTCGCGGACCCGCGCGCCCAGATCCAGCGGCTCGACCACCGCCGGGCTGCCGCTGGCGCGGGCGATGCGGATGATGCTGGGCTGATCGTCGAAGACCGGCATGATGGCTGACCTAGGCCGAAGCGGCGCGCGTTGCAACTGCCCGCCGACGGGCGTAGCACCGCCATCATGCGCACTGAGATCGACACCGGCCCGCCTGCCTCCTGCCCGGCGCCGTTCAACCTCGCCGCCCATGTGCTGGCGCGCGCGTCCCATCATCCCGACCGCATCGCGCTGCAGATCATCGGGCCGCAGCAGGCCGAACGCTGGAGCTACGCGCGGCTGGAGGCGGCGGTGCGCGGCACGGCCGGCGCGCTGGCCGCGATGGGCCTTGCGCCCGGCGCGCGGGTGCTCCTGCGGCTCGGCAACAGCGTCGATTTCCCCGTGGCCTTTCTCGGCTGCATCACCGCGGGGCTCGTCCCGGTGCCAAGTTCGGCACAGCTGACCGCCGCCGAGGTCACCGCGATGGCGCGCGGGCTCGCCCCCGCGCTGATCCTCGCCGCGCCGGGCATCGCCCTGCCCGACGCCGGAGACACCCCGGTCATCGGCCTCGACACGCTGCGCGGGTGGCGCGACCATCCGCCGGCCGACTATCTGATGGGCGCGCCCGAGCGGGCCGCCTTCATCATCTACAGCTCCGGCAGCGGCGGCACGCCGCGCGGCGTCGTGCATGCGCATCGGGCGGTCTGGGCACGCCGGATGATGTGGGATGACTGGTACGGTCTGCGCCCCGGCGACCGGATCATGCATGCCGGCGCCTTCAACTGGACCTACACGCTGGGCACCGGGCTGCTCGACCCCTGGGCGGCCGGGGGGACCGCGCTGGTGCCGGCCGAGGGGGTGCCGCCCGAGAGGCTCGCGCGGCTGATGCGGCGCCATGATGTCACGATTTTCGCATCATCACCGGGTCTTTACAGGAAAATCCTCAAGTCCGGCGAGCGGCTCGACCTGCCGCGGCTGCGCCACGCTCTGTCGGCGGGCGAGAAGCTGCCCGAGACCACTCGCACCGCATGGCGCGCCGCCACGGGCCGGGAGATTCACGAGGCGCTGGGGATGTCGGAATGCTCGACCTTCGTGTCGGGCGCGCCGGACCGCCCCGCGCCCGAGGGGACCGTGGGCCATGCCCAGACCGGGCGGCGCATCGCCGTGATCGGGGCGGACGGCCGTCCCGTCGCGCGGGGCGTGCCGGGCACGCTGGCGGTCCATCGCCGCGATCCGGGCCTGTTTCTGGGCTATCTCGACGCCCCCGCGGAGACAGCGGCACGATTTTCGGGCGACTGGTTCCTGACCGGCGACAGCGTGACCATGGCGCAAGACGGTGCGATCACCTATCTTGGCCGCGAGGACGACATGATGAATGCCGGGGGCTTGCGCGTCTCCCCGGTCGAGGTCGAGGCCGCGCTCGGCGCCCATCCCGAGATCGTCGAGTGCGCCGCCTGCGAAATCGCCGTCAAGCCCGATGTGCAAGTGATCGCGGCCTTCTACGTGGCCGCGCGCGAGATTCCGCGCGACGAGCTCGACGCCTTCGCAGCCGCGCGGCTGGCGCGCTACAAGCGGCCCCGGATCTATCGCCGCCTTGCGCGTCTGCCGCGCGGGGCCAACAACAAGATCCTTCGCCGCGCGCTGCGCGCCGGGCCAGAGGCGGAGGGACGCTGAGCCCGCCACTGGCCCCCGCTGGCCAAGGCGCATAAAGTGAACTAGATGGTCCGGCTCCGGCCACCGGCGGCCGGAGCGAACACACGCACAGACGAGGTTTTCCCATGGCGACCGTCCGGCTCGACATCTTCTCCGACCCGATCTGCCCGTGGTGCTATATCGGCAAGGCGCTGCTGGATCGGGCGCTGGAGCAACGCCCGGACCACCCCTTCGCCGTCGAGTGGCATCCGTTCCAGCTCAACCCCGACATGCCCGCAGAGGGGATGGACCGGCGCAGCTATCTCGAGGCCAAGTTCGGCGGCAAGGAACGCGCCGCCGAGGTCTATGCGCGCATCGACGAGGCCGCGCGCAATGCCGGCCTCAACATCGACTGGAGCCGGATCGACCGGACGCCCAACACGCTCGACGCGCATCGGCTGATCCACTGGGCGGTGCTCGAAGGCGGGCAGACAGCTATCGTCGCCGCGCTGTTTCGCGCCTATTTCATCGAGGGCCGCGATATCGGCGAGCATGCCGTTCTGGCCGATATCGCCGCGCGCCACGGGATGGACCGTGCGGTGGTCGAGCGGCTGCTGGCCTCCGACGCGGACCGCGCCGACATCAGCGCCCGCGACGCCCATGCACGCGAACGCGGGCTGAGCGGTGTGCCGACCTTCATCGTCGCCAACACCCATGTCCTGCCGGGCGCGCAGCCCGTCGATCTGTGGACGCAGGCCATCGACGAGATCAACCAAAAGGCCGTCGACGCATGAGCCGCCCGCCGTCGCAGCCCGTCGCGCCGGCGGCCGCGCGCGTTCTGGCCTTTCCCGAATTCGTGGCGATGCTGGCGATGATGTTCGCCACCATCGCGTTTTCGGTTGACGCGATGCTGCCGGCGTTGCCGGCGATCGGGCGCGACCTCGCCCCCGAGGCGGTCAACCGCGCGCAGTTGATCGTGACGATCTTCGTGCTCGGCATGGGGGTGGGCACCATCATCGCCGGCCCGGTCTCCGACGCGCTGGGGCGCAAGCGGGTCGTTTCGGTGGGGCTGGCGATCTACGGGCTCGCGGCGCTGGTCGCCGCGCAGGCGCAATCGATGGAGGTGCTGCTGGGCGCGCGCTTCGTGCAGGGGTTGGGCGCCGCGGCGCCGCGCGTGGTCACCCTGGCGATGGTGCGCGACCTCTACCAGGGCCGGTCGATGGCGCGCGTGATGTCCTTCGTGATGACGGTCTTCATCCTCGTGCCCGCGATCGCGCCGACGCTGGGGGCGGGCATCATCGCGCTGTCGAGCTGGCGCGGGGTGTTCGTGGCCTTTGTCATCTTCGGCGTGCTGTCGGGAAGCTGGCTGTGGCTGCGCCAGCCCGAGACGCTGCCGCCGGAGCGCCGCCGCCCGCTCAGCGCGCGGCCGCTCATCGACGCGCTGCGCGAGGTGCTCACATCGCGGCTGGTCGTGACCTATATCGCGGCGCTCAGCCTGGGCTTCGGGCAGATGTTCGCCTGGCTTTCGAGCGCGCCGCAGATATTCACCGACGTCTACGGGCGCGGCGACGTGTTCCACTACTACTTCGCCGCGGTGGCGATGTTCGCGGGCAGCGCGAGCCTGGTCAACGCCCGGCTGGTGATGCGGCTGGGCATGCGCCGGCTGGCGACGACCGCCTTCGCCGCACAGTCGAGCGTCTCGGCGCTGATGCTGCTGGTGCTCGCGCTGTCGCTGCCGGCGGGCTGGGAGTTTCCCTTTTTCCTCGGCTACATGTGCGTGGCGTTCTTCATGATCGGGCTGACCTTCGGCAATCTCAACGCGCTCGCGCTGGAGCCGGTCGGCCACATCGCGGGGCTGGCGGCGGCCGTGGTCGGCTCGCTCTCGTCGATCTTCGCGGTGATCATCGCCATCCCGATCGGGCAGATGTATGACGGCTCGCCAGTGCCCGTGGTGACCGGCGTGATGGTTTGCTCGGCGGCGGCGTTCGCGCTGATGCTGACAACGCGCAGCCGCGACCCGGCCGCGGCGGCCTGATCCGCCGCCGCGGGATTTCCCGGCGCGAAATCGCTCAGGCGTCGTTTTCGGGGGGCTCGGCCGTCGCCTTCGCGGCCAGGTCGCGGGCGATGGCGAAGGCGCCGCGAATCTTGTCCTTCTCGCGCGTCCAGTCGCGGCGCACCACGATCTTGTTGTCCTTGATCTTCGCCAGGCCGTTCTGTTCCTGCACGAACTCGACGAGCCCGGCGGGGTTGGCGAAGCTGTCATTGTGGAACTGAATCGTCGCGCCCTTGGGCCCGCCGTCGAGCCTTGCGATGCCGGCGCGCTTGCACATCGCCTTGATGCGCACCACCAGAAGCAGGGTGTTGACCTCCTTGGGCAGCTCGCCGAAGCGGTCGATCAGCTCGGCGGCGAAGCCTTCCAGCTCGACCTTGGTGGTCAGATCGGCAAGCCGGCGGTAAAGCCCCAGCCGCACGTCGAGGTCGGGGACGTAATCATGCGGGATCAGCACCGGCACGCCCAGATTGATCTGCGGCGACCAGTCGCCGTCGCCCTCGGGCAGCCCGGCCGCCTCGCCCGAGCGAATCCGCGCGATCATGTCCTCGAGCATCGACTGGTAGAGCTCATAGCCCACCTCGCGGATGTGGCCTGACTGCTCTTCGCCCAGAAGATTGCCGGCACCGCGCAGGTCCATGTCCTGGCTGGCAAGGTTGAAACCCGCGCCGAGGCTGTCGAGGCTGCCCAGAAGCCGCAGACGCTTCTGCGCGCCGGGCGTGAGCGGCGCGCGCGGCTTCGTCGTCAGATAGGCGTAGGCGCGGGTCTTCGCGCGCCCCACCCGGCCGCGGATCTGATAGAGCTGCGCCAGCCCCAGCATGTCGGCGCGGTGGATGACCATCGTGTTGGCGGTGGGGATGTCGAGCCCCGATTCCACGATGGTGGTGGCCAGCAACACATCGTACTTGCCGTCGTAAAAGGCGTTCATCCTGTCGTCGAGCTGGCCGGCGGGCATCTGGCCATGGGCCACCACATAGCTGACCTCGGGCACCTGTTCGCGCAGGAATTCCTCCATCTCGGGCAAATCGCTGATGCGCGGGACGACGAAGAAGGATTGCCCGCCGCGATAGTGCTCGCGCAGGAGCGCCTCGCGGATGGTCACCGCGTCGAATTCGCTGACATAGGTGCGGATCGACAGCCGGTCGACCGGCGGCGTGCCGATCACCGACAGCTCCCGCACACCCGACAGCGAAAGCTGCAGCGTGCGCGGGATCGGCGTCGCCGTCAGGGTGAGCACATGGACATCCGAGCGCAGCTGCTTGAGCCGCTCCTTGTGGGTGACGCCGAAATGCTGCTCCTCGTCGATGACCAGCAGGCCGAGATCGCGAAACTTCACCCCCCTGGCCAGAAGCGCATGCGTGCCGATGACGATATCGACCGATCCGTCGGCGAGCCCCGCGCGCGTCTCGGACGCCACCCGCGATGGAATAAAGCGCGACAACTGCCTGATCTTGATAGGAAAACCCCGAAACCGCTCGGCAAAGCTCTGGGCGTGCTGGCGCGCGAGCAGCGTCGTCGGCGCGATCACCGCGACCTGCGCGCCCGACATCGCCGCGACAAAGGCCGCGCGCATCGCCACCTCGGTCTTGCCGAAGCCGACATCCCCGACCACCAGACGGTCCATCGGCGTGCCCGATTGCAGATCCTCGAGCACGTCGGCAATCGCGGAAAGCTGGTCGTCGGTCTCCTGATAGGGAAAGCGGGCGGCGAAGCTGTCCCACATCCCCTCGGGCGGGGTCATGACCCGGCCCTTGCGCAGCTTGCGCTCGGCGGCCACCCGGATCAGCCGGTCGGCCATCTCGCGGATGCGTTCCTTCAGCCGCGCCTTGCGGGCCTGCCACGCGCCGCTGCCGAGCTTGTCGAGAAGGCCCTCCTCATGGCCGAAGCGGCTGAGCAGCTCGATATTCTCGACCGGCAGGAACAGCCGGTCGCCGCCGGCATATTCCAACGCGATGCATTCATGCGGCGCGCCCATCGCCGAAATCGTCTCGAGGCCGGTATAACGGCCCACACCGTGATCGGCATGCACGACCAGATCGCCCGGTGAAAGTGCCTGAGCCTCGGTCAGGAAGTTCTCGGCCTTGCGGCGTTTTTTCGGGCGCCGGATCAGGCGGTCGCCGAGCACGTCCTGCTCGGATATCACCGTCAGGCCCGGCGCCTCGAAGCCGTGTTCAAGCGGCCAGACAGCAAGATAGACACCGCCCGCGCCGGCCTCGGGCAGCGCGCGCGCATCGCCGATCAGCCCGGCCACGGGCGTGTCCTCATCCTCCAGCAATCCGCGCAGGCGGTTGCGCGCGCCATCGGAGTAGCTGGCCACGACCACGGGGCCAGCCTTGCGCCGCGCTTCAATATGCTCCGCCAGAGCACTGAATATATTTATTTTTTCCTGCTGCCTCTCGGGCGCAAAGTTGCGCCCGATGCGACCGCCGGCATCCAGAACACCTGGCCCCGTCGCCTTTGGCAGGGGCGACAGCCGGATCAGCCGGCGCGGGGCCACCGCCTCGGCCCAGGCGTCGTCGTCGAGATAGAGCAGATCGGGCGGGCATGGCTTGTAGATACTGCCCGCCCGGCCCTTGGCCTGCATCGCCCCGCGGCGGGCGTCGTACTGCTCGCTGATCGTCTCCCAGCGCACCAGCCGCGCGGCATCGACCTGATCGTCGAGCATGACGCTCGCGCCGGGCAGATAGTCGAACAGTGTCTCCAGCCGCTCGTGGAAGAAGGGCAGCCAGTGCTCCATTCCCGCCTGCTTGCGCCCGGCGCTGACGGCCTCGTAGAGCGGATCGTCACTGCCCGCCGCGCCGAACTCGGCCCTGTAGGCCTGGCGGAAGCGGGTAATCGCGGCGTCGTCGAGGATGACCTCGGAGACGGGCGCCAGTTCCACCCTGTCCAGCCGCTCGGTCGTGCGCTGGCTGGCCGGGTCGAAGCGGCGGATGCCGTCGAGCACGTCGCCGAAGAGATCGAGCCGCACCGGCCCGCCCTCGCCCGGCGGGAAGATATCAATGATGCCCCCGCGCACGGCATAGTCGCCCGGCTCGGTCACCGTCGCGGTCTGGGAAAAGCCCATCCTGACCAGAAAGTCGCGCAGCGCGGCCTCGTCGATCCGCTCGCCCTTCCGGGCGCGGAATGAGGCGGCGCGCAGCACTTCGCGCGCGGGCACGCGCTGGGTGGCGGCGTTGAGCGTGGTCAACAGGACGAACCGGCCCGGCACGCCGTGGGTCAGCGCCGCCAGCGTGGCCATGCGCGCGGCCTCGACCTCCGGATTGGGCGAGACGCGGTCATAGGGCAGGCAGTCCCAGGCCGGAAAGGTCAGCACCACCACCTCGGGCGCGAAGAAATCGAGCGCCCGCGCCATCGCGTCGAGCCGCCTGTCGTCGCGGGCGACATGAATGACCGCGCCCTCGGCGCGGGAGAGCTCGTCGGCCAAGAGCCGCGCGTCGAAGCCCTCGGGCGCGCCGCCGAGGGTGATATGGCCCGCGGGCCCTGGGGTCTTTCCATCCGGCATGGCGCTCACCTATCGGCACGGACGGCGATGTCAAGCAGCCAGCTCCAGCTTCAGCCGCCCAGCACGCCCAGGCTGAGATTGCGCCACATCCCCCACATCGAGGTGATGAAGATCGCGATCACGCCGATTGCCTGAATCCAGAACCTGTAGCGCGCGAGCAGGCGACAGAGCGCCTCGCCCTCGGGTGCCTCGGCCTCGATCCGGGCGGCCAGACGGATGCTCATCCCCCCCACGAGGGCCGAGGGGGCCAGCATCAGGAACACAGCCTGACAGAACTCGACATCGTAGACGAAGCCCAGCAGCCCGAGCGTGGTCAGAACCAGCGCCGTGAAGCCGACGAGCCATGGCCCCGCGGCGCGCGCGATATGCATGCGGCGGCGGACGTGAATGCGCACCAGATCGGCCAGATCCGCGGCGGCCTGCCCGCCGCGCCGTCGGGCGCGGATAACCATGTCGAACGGCACCCCGAGTATCCAGTGGCTCAGCGACGACCACAGCACCGCCAGCGCGATCCAGTACCAAAGGTTCGAGAAGGATCGCATGTCGATCAGTTCGACGACGTTTTCATACCATTGCAAGAGGCCACCTCGCCTGCCGGTTTCGCGCATGTCCGTCGCACGGCCTTCAATGCCCAGCCTTGAGGCCGGGCGCAAGCCGTGGCACGAGGGCAGTGGTCACGTCGCCCGAACGGAGAGCCCCGATGCGCCCCAGTGTCGCCCCCTTCCCCGCTGCCCGTCTGCGCCGCCTGCGCCGCAGCGCCGCCCTGCGCGATCTGGCACAGGAAAACCGGCTCGACGCCGCCGATCTGATCTGGCCGGTCTTCCTGCGCGAGGGCACGGATGTGGCCGAGCCGATCCCCTCGATGCCCGGTGTGGCGCGGCTGTCGATCGACCGCGCGGTGCGCGCCGCAGCCGAGGCGGCCGATCTCGGGATTCCCGCGATCTGCCTCTTTCCCTACACGGGCGCCGAGCTGCGCACCGAGGATTGCGCCGAGGCATGGAACCCTGACAATCTGACCAACCGCGCGATCCGCGCGATCAAGGCCGAGTGCCCCGGCATCGCGGTGATGACCGACATCGCGCTCGATCCCTACAACATCAACGGCCATGACGGCTTCGTCGTCGATGGCGAGATCGTCAACGACACCACCGTGGAGGCGCTCACGCGGATGGCGCTGGCGCAGGCCGAAGCGGGCGCCGACATTCTCGGCCCGTCGGACATGATGGACGGCCGCATCGGCGCCATCCGCACCCGGCTGGAGCAGGCCGGCCACCGCGATGTCGCCATCCTCTCCTACGCCGCGAAATACGCCAGCGCCTTCTACGGCCCCTTCCGCGACGCCGTCGGCGCAAGCGGCCGGCTGGTGGGCGACAAGAAGACCTATCAGATGAACCCCGGCAATTCGGACGAAGCGCTGCGGCTGGTCGAGCGCGACCTCTCGGAAGGCGCCGACATGGTGATGATCAAGCCCGGCATGGCGTATCTCGACATCTGCCGGCGCGTGAAGGACAGCTTCGGCGTGCCGACCTGTGCCTATCAGGTCTCGGGGGAATACGCGATGCTGCGCGGCGCGGCCGACCGGGGTTGGCTGGACGGCGAGCGGGTGATGATGGAAAGCCTGCTGGCGTTCAAGCGCGCGGGCTGCGACGCGATCCTGACCTATTTCGCGCCCGAGGCTGCGCGACTGCTCAAGGAAAACTGACGGCGCGCGGCGGCGAAGTCTTGCCGGGCGGCGCCGCGCCGGCGGCAGGCCGGTGACAGCGAGGACGAAGTCGCGTAGTATAGGCACAGAAACCGGCGGCAAGCCGGAGAAACGACACGGATATGAGGCACGAGATGAGCGGTTATTCAAGGCGCTGGGTGCTTGGCGGCACGGGCGCGGCGCTACTGACGGGGCTGGGCGCCTGCGGCAATCCGATCGGCGGCGCGGGGCCGGAGCGGCTCGACGCGCGCGTGGACGCGACGCGTGACTTCCTGCGAGACACCTATCCCGGCACCGAGGAGCTTTTCGAGGATGCCGAGGGCATCCTCTACATCCCCGTCGTCACCGAGGCGGGATTCGGCTTTGGCGGGGCCTATGGGCGCGGGGCGCTGCGCATCGACGACGTCACGGTGGATTATTATTCGGCAACCCGCGCGAGCTTCGGCCTGCAGATCGGCGCGCAGCAATACGCGCATGCGCTGTTTTTCATGACCGAGGAAGCCCTGCGCGACTTCCGCACCTCCCCCGGCTGGGCGGTGGGCGCCGAAATGCGCTATGCCACGCCCGACCGGGGCGGGGCGATCCGCGCCGAGACGACAACGCAGATGGCCCCGGTCATCGCACTGGTGTTCGGCCAGTCGGGGCTCATCGCGGGGGCCTCGCTCGCCGGGGTGAAATACACGCGCATCATTCCCTGAGGATGGCCGCGGGCCGCGCAGGCGCGGCCCGGCGGGCCTCAGGCCTCGCCGGCCCGGTCGATCGCGCGCAGGCGCGCGATCAGGCTCGACGTGTCCCAGCGCCCGCCGCCCAGCTTCTGGACATCCTTGTAGAACTGGTCGACCAGCGCGGTGACCGGCAGGCTCGCGCCGTTTTCGTCGGCGGTGTCGAGGCAGATTCCCAGATCCTTGCGCATCCAGTCCACCGCAAAGCCGAAATCGAACTTGTCGTCGAGCATCGTCTCGTAGCGGTTGTTCATCTGCCACGAGCCGGCCGCGCCCTGGCTGATGACCTCGACGACCGCGCGGCCGTCGAGCCCGGCCCGGTCGGCGAAGTGCAGCGCCTCGGACAGGCCCTGGACAAGCCCGGCGATGGCGATCTGGTTGGCCATCTTGGTCATCTGCCCCGCGCCGGACTCGCCGATGCGGCGGCAGATCTTGGCGTAGGCGTCGATGACGGGCTCGGCGCGCTCATAGGCGGCCTTGTCGCCGCCGCACATCACCGAAAGCTGGCCGTTCTCGGCGCCGGCCTGCCCGCCCGAGATCGGCGCGTCCACGAAGGCGACGCCGCGCTCGGAGGCGGCGAGGTTCATCTCGCGCGTGACCTTGGCCGAAACGGTGGTGTGATCGACGAAGATGCTGCCCTCGTCCATGCCGGCAAGGGCGCCCTCGTCTCCGGTGCACACGGCGCGCAGATCGTCGTCGTTGCCCACGCAGGCCATCACGAACGCGGCACCCCGCGCCGCCTCGGCGGGCGTCGCGGCCATCGCGCCGCCGTTCTCGGAGACCCATTTCTCGGCCTTCGAGCGGGTGCGGTTGTAGACCGTCACCTCGTGGCCGGCCCGCGCCAGATGCGCCGCCATCGGGTAGCCCATGACGCCCAGTCCCAGAAATGCCAGTTTCGCCATGTCGATCTCCCCTCATGCGTTGTAAGTCGGCGACGTCCATTCTACCTACCCGCTGAGCAGACACCGTCAACATCAGGCCCCCAATGATTACCGCGTTTCGCTGGCTACTGCGGCTTTTTTTCGGGCTGGCGTTGCTGATCGCGGTGGTGTCGGTGCTGGGCTATTATTTCCTCTCGCGCTCGCTTCCCGATTACGACGCCGATTTCACCGTGGAGGGCATCAACGGGGGAATCGAGATTCTGCGCAACTCCGACAATGTCCCGCACATCTTCGCCGAGGCGGACGAGGACGTCTTTTTCGGGCTGGGATTCGCGCATGCCCAGGACCGGCTGTGGCAGATGACGCTGTTGCGGCGCACCGCGCAGGGGCGGCTGTCGGAGGTCTTCGGCGCGCGCACGCTGGAGACCGACGAGATGATGCGCCGCCTCGATCTCTACGGGCTGGCCTCGGAATCGGTCGAGGCGCAGGACGCCGAGACCCGCGCCGCGCTCGAAGCCTATGCACGCGGGGTCAATGCCTGGGTGCGGCAGGTCAATGAGGGGGCTCTGGGCCGCGGCGCGCCCGAATTCTTCGTTTTCTCCAACGAGATCGCCTTCTGGCAGCCGGCCGATTCCCTCGCGGTTCTCAAGCTGCTCGCGGTGCAACTTTCGGGCCAGCTGGAAAACGAGGTGCTGCGGGCGCGGCTGGCCCTGCTGACCGACGATGACCGCCACCGCGACCTGATGCCCGTCGATGACGGGCCGGGCATCGCCGCCCTGCCCGATTTCGCCGCCCTGTTTCCCGAGCTGCGCCCCGACGACACCCCGCTGCGCACCGCGGGGGGGTCGTTTTCGCCTTTTGCCCGGCGCGGCTTCGAAGGCGCCTCCAACGCCTGGGCGGCCACCCCCGAGCGGGCGGCGGCGGGCGGCGCGCTTCTGGCCAACGACCCGCATCTGGAGTTCTCCGCGCCGGTGATGTGGTATCTCGCCCGACTCGAGCTTTCCACGGGCGGGGTGATCGGCGCGACCATCCCCGGCATTCCGGCGGTCCTGGCCGGCCGCAGCGAAGATCTCGGCTGGGGGCTGACCTCGTCCTATCTCGACGATCAGGATCTGTTCATCGAACGGCTCGACCCGGAGAATCCAGAACGCTACCTGACCCCCGATGGCTGGGCCGAATTCGAGACGCGCCGCTCCATCATCCGCGTCGCCGACGGTGCGCCACGCACCTACACCCTGCGCTGGAGCGAAAACGGCCCCGTCCTGCCGGGCCGGCACATGGATGTCGGCTCGGTCACGCCGCCGGGCCATGTCGCGACGCTGGCCTGGACGGTGCTCGACGGCCAGGACACCACGATGACGGCGATCCTGCGGATGATGCAGGCCCGCGGAATCGAGGCCGCGCTGGAGGCCGGAGAACTCTACGTGGCGCCCTCGCAGAACATCGTGCTCAGCGACGGCGAGCGGATCGCGATGCAGATGGTCGGCGCCGCACCGCGCCGCGACGCCGATCACGAGACCCGCGGCCGCATGCCCAGCCCCGGCTGGCGCGAGCGCAACCGCTGGCAGGGGATGCTGCCCTATTCCTCAAACCCGCGTTTTCTCGACCCCGAAAGCGGCATACTGGGCAACACCAACAACAAGCCGCTCGACCGGCCCTTTCCACTGCATGTCAGCTACGACTGGGGCGATACCCACCGCATCCGGCGCTGGACGCGGCTGATGAGCGCGCGCGAGGTCCATACCCGCGACAGCTTCATCGAGGCCCAGCTCGACACCGTCAGCCCCGCCGCGCGCGCCCTGCTGCCGCTGATCGCGGCCGATCTGTGGTACAGCGGCGAGCCCGCCCCCGCGGGCACGCCCGAGCGGCTGCGCCAGCGCGCGCTCGACCTGCTGGCCGAGTGGAACGGCGAGATGAACGAGCACCTGCCCGAGCCGCTGATCTACGCCGCGTGGATGCGCCACCTGCAGCAGCGCCTGATCCGCGACGAGCTCGGCCCGCTGGCCGGGGAGTTCGCACAGGTATCGCCGGCCTTCCTCGAACGGGTGTTTCGCGACACCGACGGCGCGGCGGCCTGGTGCAATGTCGTCCAGTCCGCCGCCGACGAGACCTGCACCGAGATCGCCCGCGACGCGCTGGACGCGGCGTTGCTGTGGCTTAGCGAACGCTTCGGCGGCGATCCCGAAAGCTGGCGCTGGGGCGATCTCCATCAGGCCGCCCATGACCACACCGTTCTGGGGCAGGTGCCGATGCTGCGCTATGCCGTCAACATCCGCCAGTCCACCAGCGGCGGCGACACCACGCTGATGCGCGGGCTCACCCGCGGGCGGGGCGAGAACCCGTTTCTCAACATTCACGGCGCGGGGTATCGCGGTGTCTATGATTTCGCCGATCCCGACAGCTCGGTCTTCATCACCTCCACCGGCCAGTCGGGACACCCGCTCAGCCGCCATTACGACGATCTGGGCGAGCGCTGGCGGCGCGGCGAATACATCCCCATGTCGCTCGATCCCGATCTCGCCCGCGCCGGCGCGGTCGGCGTGACGCGGCTGACCCCGGCCGCGGCGCCCCCGCGGCAATAGGCACGCCCGGCCGGGCATTCGCACGCGCAGTGTTGCGAATATCTGGCTCTTCGATATTGCGGGCGGCGGCCCGAACTTCGCGAGGCACATGCGGTGGAACAGATCAATCCGGTTCTTCTCGGCTTTCTGGGCAGCCTGCTGGCGGGGCTGATGACGGGCGCGGGGGCGCTGCCGGTCCTTCTGGGGCGCATACCGGGCCGGGCGGCGCGCGACGCCTCGCTTGGGTTTGCCGCGGGGGTCATGCTGTCGGCATCGTTCTTCTCGCTCATCCTCCCCGCGCTCGAGTCGGCGGCCGATCGCCATGGCGACGGCGCGCTGCCGGCGCTGATCGTGGTGGTGTCGATCCTCGTGGGGATGGGGGCGGTCGCCCTGCTCAACGACTATCTCCCGCACGAGCATTTCAGCACCGGCCGCGAGGGCCCCGACCCCGCCGCCCTGCGCCGCATCTGGCTGTTCATCACCGCCATCACCATCCACAACTTCCCCGAGGGGCTCGCCGTCGGGGTGGGATTCGGTGCCGACGGGCTGTCGGGGGGCATGCCCCTGGCCGTCGGGATCGGGTTGCAGAACGCGCCCGAGGGCCTCGCCGTCGCCGTGGCGCTGCTGGGCGAGGGCTATGGCAGGACACGCTCGGTGCTCATCGCCACGCTGACGGGGCTGGTCGAGCCGCTCGGCGGCCTGCTCGGCGCGGGCGTCGTCACGGTCTCGCAGCCCCTTCTGCCCTGGGGGCTGGCCTTTGCCGCGGGGGCAATGCTCTATGTCATCAGCCACGAGATCATCCCCGAGACGCACCGCTCGGGAAACCAGAACAAGGCCACCGCCGGGCTGGCGATCGGGCTGACGGTGATGCTGTTTCTCGACGTCTGGCTGGGCTGAGGCGCGCGGACGTCACATCTCGCGAAAGCGCTTTTCCTGCCGCGGGGTCCAGTTGACGTGCAGATGCAGGCCGTCGTCCTCCTCGCGCTCTTGCTCGACGACGCCCTGCTCGTAGAGCCAGGCCCGGCGCCGGCCCTCGCTGAAATCGAGGCGCAGCTCGCGGCGGTGGCGCTCTTCCTCCAGCGCGGCGGAGACCATCTCGAGCGCGCGGTCGAGCCCCTCGCCCGTCGTCGCCGAGATCAGGCAGACATCCTCGCGCCGGTCAGCCTGCGTGGCGCGGGCCGCGGCCTCGGCGGGGGCGAGCAGGTCGATCTTGTTCCACAGCTCGATGCGCGGCGTCGCCTCGGAGACGCCGAGATCGGCGAGGATGGAATCGACATCCTCGGCCTGCTCCTCCGTCTCGGGATGCGAGATGTCGCGCACATGCACGATCAGATCGGCCTCCAGCACCTCTTCGAGCGTGGCGCGGAAGGCGGCGACGAGCTGCGTCGGCAGATCGGAAATGAAG
The DNA here is from genome assembly GCA_002967695.1 of Rhodobacteraceae bacterium WD3A24. Taxonomy (GTDB): domain Bacteria; phylum Pseudomonadota; class Alphaproteobacteria; order Rhodobacterales; family Rhodobacteraceae; genus Alkalilacustris. The sequence goes on from PUHN01000010.1 coordinate 80,638, forward strand.
CCGACCGTATCCGAGAGGATCACCTTGCGCCCGTCGGGCAGGCGCACTCCGCGCATGGTCGGGTCGAGCGTGGCGAAAAGCATGTCGCGCACCATCACGCCGGCGCCGGTCATCCGGTTGAACAGCGTGGACTTGCCGGCATTGGTGTAGCCCACCAGTGCGACGATCGGAAACGGCACGCGCCGGCGCGCGGCACGGTGCAGCTCGCGCGTGCGCACCACCTTGTCGAGCTGGCGGCGCAGCCGCACGATCTGGTCGTCGATGGCGCGGCGGTCGGCCTCGATCTGGGTCTCGCCGGGGCCGCCGACGAAGCCCAGCGCGCCGCGCTGGCGTTCGAGATGGGTCCAGGCGCGCACCAGCCGCGTGCGCTGGTAGTTGAGCGCGGCGAGTTCGACCTGAAGCTCGCCCTCGCGCGTGGCCGCGCGATCGGCGAAAATCTCCAGGATCAGCCCCGTGCGGTCGAGCACCTTGACGCCCCAGTCGCGTTCGAGATTGCGCTGCTGGACCGGGGTGACGGGGCCGTCGACGAGCACCAGCTCCACCTCGTCATCGGCAAAGCGCTGCTTGAATTCGGCGATCTTGCCGCTGCCGAAGAGCTTGCCGGGCTGGACCTTGGCCAGCGGGACGACCTCGCCGCCGAGGATCTCGGTGCGCGGCAGCGCGGCGGCCAGCGCCAGCGCCTCGTCGAGCGCGCGCTCGGGCTCGCGCCGGCGCGTCTCGCCGCGAATGGCGGGATGGAGCACGTAGGCGCGGGTGGCGCGCCCGCCACCCTCACCGCCGAGTTCGGCAACCTCGATGGTCAACGGCGCACTCAGTCCTCACCATCATAGAGCTGGATCGGCTGCCCCGGCATGATGGTGGAGATGGCGTGCTTGTAGACCAGTTGCGACTGGCCGTCGCGCCGCAGAAGCACGCAGAAATTGTCGAACCAGGTGATGACGCCCTGAAGTTTCACACCGTTGATCAGGAACACCGTGACCGGCACCTTGTTCTTGCGGACATGGTTGAGAAAGGCGTCCTGCAGGTTTTGTTTGTCGGCGGCCATGTTGTCGTGCCCTTCTTCTTTCGCTCGTCTGTCGCACCGGTCGCGCGGCGGTCAGGCCCCCGCCGCGCCGGGCTCGCGTCGCCCGTGGTCACTATGAAGCGCGGCCGCGGGAGATTCCACCCCAAATCAACCGCTGCGGGCAGCGCCGCTCAGCCGCGCCAGCTTTCCGGCAGGAGCACCACGATCAGGGCGAGCAGTTCGAGCCGGCCCAGCACCATCGCCGCGGCGAGAATGGCGCGCACCCCGTCGGAAAGGTCGGACCAGTGCAACTGCACCTCGGTGGCGATCGAGACCAGCGGCCCCGTCGTCGTGAAAGCCGCCATCGCGAAGACGATCGCCGGCTCGAATTCCAGCCCCGCCAGCGCGAGCACCATCACGATGAGCGCGTTGGAGGCGATGAACAGCATCGCGAAGATCCAGGCCGAATACCCTCCCTGGCGGCGGATACGGCGCAGCTGCGCGCCCTGCCCGGCCACCGAGGACGGGTGGATCAGCCGGTCGAGCTCGCGCAGGGTCAGACGCCACAGCGCATAGACCCGCAGCAGTTTCAGCCCGCCCGCCGTCGTGGCCACGCCGCCGCCGGTGACCGCCAGCGCGGCGAGCACCAGCCCCGGCGTCTCGAGCCCCGACCAGGCACGCGCCGCCGCCCATTCGGCCGAGACGAAGCCGGTGGTGGTCAGAAACGACAACGCGGTGAACACCCCGCCCCAGAACACCCGCAGCACCAGCGCGGCATTGCCGCCCGCGCCGCCCTCGGCCGCCCCCAGCGCGTGGCGGAGAAACAGCGCCAGCCCGACGCCGAGGACGATCGTCGCCGCGATCCAGATCTCGGGGTCGCGCGTGATGCCGCGCGTCTCGCCGGGCAGCAGCGTGCCCGGCAACCCCCGCCGCGTGACCGCAAAGATCAGCCCCGCGAAGATCAGCGCCTCGCCGGCCAGCCCCGCCCCCGCGCCCGGCTGCGCGCCCATGGTTATGCCGCTGGTGGCCAGCGTCGACATCGCGTGCAGCACGGCCGGCAGCGGCCTGTCACCGGCCACGGTCAGCGCCAGCCACAGAACGCCGGTCAGCCCGGCATAGATCGGCGCGAGCTGGCGCGCGTGCAGGACCAGCCGTTCGGACGGGTCGGCGACGCGGGTGATCTGCGCCGCGCCGTAGCCGCTGCGCCCCGCCGCGCGGTCCGAGAGCACCTCGAAGCCGCCCAGATTGACCGGCGCGAGCATTGCGAGCACCGCGAGCAGCGTGAAGAATCCGCCCAGCCAGCCGACGAGCGCGCGCCACAGATGCACGCTGTCGGGCACGGATTGGGCGGTTTCGTAGAGCGTCGCGCCGGTGGTGGTGAAGCTCGACACCATTTCGAACCATGCTTCGAGAAATCGCGCGCCCTCCACCGCCTCGACCATGGGCACCGCCAGAATCGGCGGCAGCACCACATAGGCACCCACCAGCGAGAGAAACTGGCTGCGTGCGATGTCGCGCGGCTCGTAACGCGCCGTGCCCAGCGCCAGAAGCGCGGTGAGCAGGCCGAAGAGCAGCGCCGAGTAGAAGAACGCCTCGAAAACCGCAATGGCGCCGGTCGCCAGCGCATGCAGCGCCGGGGCCAGCATCGCCAGCGCGCCGACAGCGGCGAGGATGACAAGCAGCGGAAGGTCGAGAAATCGGCGCATCGCCGGCCGCGCCCGGCTCAGAAATAATCGATGGAGACCTGCAGCAGGCGCTCCACCTCGGGCACGTCGGCCGCCAGCGCGAATATCGCCACGACATCGCCGACTTCGATACGGGTGCCGCCGCGCGGGCGCACCACCTTGCCGTGCTTGACCAGCGCGCCGACGAGCACGCCCTCGGGAAAGTCGATCTCGCGGATCGCCTGCCCGGCGATGGGCGAGGTCGAAAGCACCTGCGCCTCGATCACCTCGGCCTCGCCGTCACCGATGGAGTAGATCGCGCGCACCCGCCCGTGCCGTACATGCCGCAGGATCGACGAGACGGTGGTCGCGCGCGGATTGATATAGGCGTCGATGTCGAGCGGGCCCATCAGCGTGGCCAGCGTGGGATCGTTGATCAGCGCGATGGCCATCGGGCAGCCGGTGGTCTTGGCCCGCACCGAGGCGAGCATGTTGGTCTTGTCGTCGTCGGTGACGGCGAGCACCGCATCGGCGCGCGCGATGCCCGCCTCGGAGAGAATCTCGGCATCCATCCCGTCGCCATGCAGCACGATCGTGCGCTCCAGCGCGTCGGCGGCGGCCTCGGCGCGGGCGCGATCCTTCTCGATCATCTTGGCGCGCACCCGGCGCGGCTGCGTCTCCAGCGCCTTGGCGACCGACAGCCCGACATTGCCGCCCCCGATGATGACGACCCGCTCCTGCCGCACGGTGGTCTTTCCGAAGATCTGCAGCGTGCGCTCGACGTCATCGACATGGGCGAAGACATAGACGCGGTCCCCGGCAAAGAGCTGGTCGCGCGGCTCGGGCGCGAACAGCCGCCTGCCGCGTTGAACGCCCACGACGACGGCGCGCAGGGTCGAGAACAGATCGGTCAACTGCCGCAGCGGTGTGTCGAGCACCGGGCAGTCCTCTTCGAGCACGATCCCGAGAAGCTGCGCGCGCCCGTCGAGGAAATACTCGGTATCGAAAGCCGCCGGCGCGGCGAGCCGCTGCAGCGTGGCCGCGGCCACCTCCCGCTCGGGGCTGATGACGACGTCGATCGGCAGATGCTCGCGCCGGAACAGGTCGGAATAGACCGGCTGCAGATAGGCCTGTGCGCGCAGCCGGGCGATCTTGCGGGTGATCTTGAAAACCGAATGGGCCACCTGACAGGTGACCATGTTGACCTCGTCGGAATGGGTCGCGGCGATGATCATGTCGGCATCGCCCGCGCCGGCCTGATCGAGAATGTCGGGATGGCTGGCGAACCCGACCACGCCGCTGACATCGAGCGTGTCGGTGGCGCGGCGCACGAGGTTGGGATTGTTGTCGACGACCGTGACCTCGTTGCGCTCGCCCGCAAGGTGGCGCGCAATCTGCCAGCCCACCTGCCCGGCCCCGCAGATGACGATCTTCATGGCCGCGATTCCCCCCGGCCGTTGCCGCCGCGAAGTCTTGCTTGGCAGATGCGCGCGGGGGGGTCAATCGGCACGCGCCGCTCCCCGGCGAGCGCCGATCTGACCGCCGCCGACGACCCCCAGCGACTTGAGCTTGCGGTGCAGCGCCGAGCGCTCCATCCCGACAAAGCTGGCGGTGCGGCTGATATTGCCGCCGAAACGGTTGATCTGGGTGAGCAGATACTCGCGCTCGAAAAGCTCGCGCGCCTCGCGCAAGGGCAGCGTGGCCAGCGCGCCGGTGAGCACCACGCGGTCCTCGCCGCCATCGCCGGCCTCGCCCTGCTGGAACTCGCGCGGCTCTATCGGGCCGCCGCCCTCGCCCAGAATCAGCGCGCGCTCGATCTCGTTGCGCAGCTGGCGCACATTGCCCGGCCAGGGCATGGTCTGCAGCAGCGCGCGCGCCTCGTCCGAGAGCGGCCTCTGCGGCAGGCCCTGGGTCTTGTTGAACTGGGCGATGAAGTAGTCGGCGAGCTCGGGGATATCCTCGCGGCGCTGATCGAGGCCGGGCACCGCGACGGGGACGACGTTGAGCCGGTCGTAAAGCTCCTGGCGAAAGCGGCCCGCGGCGATCTCGGCCCGCAGATCGCGGGTGGTCGAGGAGATGACCCGCAGATCGACGCGCACGGTATCCGCCCCGCCGACGCGGGTGAACTGCTGCTCCACCAGAACGCGCAGGATCTTGGACTGCGTGCCGGCGGGCATGTCGGCGACCTCGTCGAGATAGACGACGCCGCCATGGGCCTGCTCCAGCAGGCCGGGCTCGTGGCCGCGCTCGGCGGATTCGCGGCCGAAGAGCACCTCTTCCATCCGGTCGGGCTCCACCGCCGCCGAAGAGACCACCACGAAGGGCCCGCCGCTGCGCGGCGATCCGGCGTGGATATAGCGCGCGGCCATCTCCTTGCCCGCGCCCGCCGGACCGGTCAGCATCACCCGGCCGTTGGATTTCGCCACCTTGTCGAGCTGCGCCCTGAGCGCCCGGAAGGCCGGCGAGACGCCAACCATGTCGGGCGAGGCGACATCGCGGCTGCGCAGCTCGGAGTTCTCGCGCCGCAGCCGCGAGGCCTCCATCGCGCGGCTGATGACGACCATGAGCTGGTCGATGTTGAAGGGCTTTTCGATGAAGTCATAGGCGCCCTGCTTGATCGCGGCCACGGCGATCTCGATATTGCCGTGCCCCGAGATAATGACGACCGGAATGCCGGGATTGTCGCGCTTGACGCTCATGAGAATGTCGATGCCGTCCATCCGGCTGTCCTTGAGCCAGATATCGAGGATGATCAGCGCCGGCGGGGACTCGTTGATCGCGGCCATGCAGTCGTCGGAATTGGCCGCGACCCGCGTCGAATAGCCCTCGTCGCCGAGAATCTCGGAAATCAGTTCGCGTATGTCGCGTTCGTCATCGACGATCAGAATGTCGTTCATGCCTTCCTCGCTCGTCTAGGTCTCGACGGCCGCCGCCACGTCGATTTCCTCGGCCTCCTCGGGCGGGCGCCGCCCCAGCAGGGGCAGTGTGATCCGCGCCTGCGCGCCGCGATGTGCACAGCCCTCGAATTGCGGCGCGTCGGTGAGCACCAGCGTGCCGCCATGTTCCTCGATGATCTTCTTGACGATCGAAAGGCCCAGCCCGGTGCCCTTTTCGCGGGTGGTCACATAGGGCTCGAACAGGCGCACGCGGTCCTCGGGCAGCCCGATGCCGTTGTCTGTGATGGTGATCTCGACACGCTCGTCGCCCTCCACCATCGCGACGCGCAATTCCGGGACAAAGCCCTTGGGTGCGCCGCTTTCCTCAAGGGTTTCAATTGCTTCTCCGGCATTCTTTATCAAGTTGGTGAACGCCTGTGACAGCATCGTCGCATCGACCTCCAGCACGACAGGGTCATCCGGCAACTCCTCGGAAAAGCGGATATCGGGCAGCGCCCCCTCCTGCAGCATGACGGATTCGTGGATGAGCTTGACCACATCATGCGGCCGCCGGTCCGGCTCGGGCATGCGGGCGAAGCGCGAGAACTCGTCGACGATACGGCGCAGGTCGTTGGTCTGGCGCACGATGACCTCGGTGTATTCCTCCAGCGCCTGCTGCGCCTCGGGCGCCAGATCGCGGCGGAACTTGCGCTTGATGCGCTCGGCCGAAAGCTGGATGGGCGTGAGCGGATTCTTGATCTCGTGGGCGATGCGCCGGGCGACGTCACCCCACGCGGCCATGCGCTGTGCGCTGACCAGGTCGGTGACATCGTCGAAGGCGATCACGTGCCCTTCGATCCGGCCGGCGGAGTTACGCCGCACCGCGATGCGCACCAGCAGGGTCTCCAGCCGGCCGCCGCGGCTCAGCCGCACCTCTTCCTGGGCGACGCTGGCGCGCCGGGCGCGCAGCTGGCCGAGCAGCGCGTCGAATTCGGGTACCACCTCGCCGAGGGGCTGGCCCTGCGCGTCTTCGAGATCGAGCTCCAGGAGGGTCTGCGCGGCGCGGTTCACGAAGGCGACGCGGCCGTCCTCGTCGAGCCCGATCACCCCCGCCGTCACCGAGGACAGCACCGAGTCGAACAGCCTGCGGCGCTCCTCGATCTTGCGGTTGTTCTCAAGCAGGGCGGCGCGCTGGCCCTTGAGCTGGCGCGTCATCTGGTTGAACACGCGCCCCAGCATGGCAATCTCGTCGTCGCCCTCCTCCTCGGGCACCTGCACCTCCAGATCGCCCGCGCCCACCCGCTCGGCCGCGCCGGCCAGCCGCCCAACAGGCCGGGCCAGGCGCTCGGCGAACCACAGCCCCAGCCAGACGGCAGCGAGGATCAGGATGAGCGCAAAGCCCAGATACAGCAGGCCGAACTCGAACAGCAGCCGCCCGCGCTCGCTCTCGAGCTGCTGATAGAGCCGCGCGGTCTCGGTGGTCTCGTCGAGCAGCTCGAGGATCGAGCCGTCCACATTGCGCGAGATGAACAGATATCGGCCGGGATACTCTGCCAGCGCGACGAGGGCGCGGAACTCGTCGTTCTCGCGGTCCTTGATGATGACGGTCTCGCCGGAATCCGCGCGGTCGAGCTGTGCCGGGCTCGGCGCCTCGTAGTCGAAGAGATACGAATCCTCGCCGCGCGCGCGGATCTGGGCGGCCGCGTCGATGACGAAGGCCTCGCGCAGGCCGCGCTGGATTCCGGCCTGCCCCTGCGCAAGAAGCTGACGCAGCTCGCCGTCGTCGATGCGAAAACCCGCCCGCGGGGCGCTGTCGAGATACTCCGCAAGGGCTTCGGCGTCCTCGACGAGATCGGCCTCGTGCTCGGCCTCATAGGCCTCGGCGGCGGCCAGCGAATTGCCCACCACCTGACTGACCCGGTCGGAGAACCAGCCCTCCAGACCGACATTGATCGTCAGCCCCGCGAACACGGCGACCGACACCGTGGGCACCAGCGCAATCACCGCGAAGACCCCGGTGAGCCGCAGATGCAGCCGCGAGCCCGCCGACTGCGCCCGGCGCGCGGCCACCATGCGCGCGATCCGCGCGCCCACCAGCGCGGCGACGACGAGAATATAGATCAGATCGGCGAGGATGATCAGCCGCAGCCCCGGCGCGCTGACGGGCTGATTGAGCGGGCCCAGCGCGAGAAAGGTCGCCAGCACCAGCAGCGGCCCGAGCACCACCAGCCCCAGCGTGGCCGCATTGCGCGCGCGGCGCGTCTTGCGCAGCCGGTTCAGCCCCCGGAGTGTCAATTGCCGCGTCACCCGCCGTCACCCTGCGCAAAGCCGTGTCGCAACCGGAGCGCCCGCGCGCGCCGCGCGGAGTGACGCCGATGCGCCACTGCCCTGTTGCCGCCTTACATCAACTTGCGGCGGCGTGTCACGTGAATATCAAGCTCGGTGATCTTCTTGCGCAGGGTATTGCGGTTGATTCCAAGAAGCTCCGCGCAGCGAACCTGATTGCCCGCCGTGGCATCGAGGGCGATCTCGATGAGCGGCATTTCCACCTCGCGCAGGATGCGCTGATACAGCCCCGGCGGCGGCAGCTCGCCGCCATGCAGGTCGAAATAGCGCCTCAGATGCGAGGCGACCGAGGCCGACAGCCGGTCGCCCTCGCCGCCACCGCGGCGCACCGGCTCGGCGGCGGGCTGGTCACCAAGCACCTGGTCGACCTGCCCGCGGGTGATCTCGGGCTCGGGGCCGGTGACGACGAGCCGGCGGACCACGTTGTGCAGTTGCCGCACATTGCCCGGCCAGCTGTAGGCGCGCATCAGCTCCATCGCCTCGTCGGAAAACCGCCGGGCCGGCGCGCCCTCGCGCGCGGCGCGGGCAAGAAAATGCTCGGCCAGCAGCGGGATATCGTCCACCCGCTCGCGCAGGGGCGGCACCGCGATGGTCACCCCGCCCAGGCGATAGAACAGATCCTGACGAAAGGCGCCCGCCTCCATCCGCTCGGCAAGATCGCCCTGGCTGGTGGCCGCGATGCGCGGCCCCTTCTCGTCGATCGCGTCGAGCATGCGCACGATGCGCATCTGTGCCTCGAGGTCGAAATCGCCCACCTCGTCGAAGACGAGCGTGCCGCCCCGGCTGCGCGCCAGGAGCGCCGACGGCCCGTCCGCCCCGGCCAGATCGGCGGCCCCGGCAACGGCGAAGGGCATGTGACGGCGGTCGGAGAAATCGTGTATCGCCCGCGCGATGAGCGATTTCCCCGTGCCCGACTCGCCGGTCACGAGCACGGTCATGTCGGTGTTCATCACGCGCGCGACGAGCCGGTAGACCCCCTGCATCGCCGGGGTGCGCCCCACCAGCGGCAGATCGGGGTCGCCCTCGGCGGAGCGCGGCTCGGCCTCGGCCGCGGCGGGGGCGGGGCGGCGGCGGCGGCCTTCGAGCGCGCGCGCGGTGCGTTTCATCAGATCGGGCAGGTCGAAGGGCTTGGGCAGATAGTCGTAGGCATGCGCCTCCTCGGCCTGGATCGCCGTCAGGATCGTGTTCTGCGCCGAGATCACGATCACCGGCAAATCCGGGCGCTCCTGGCCAATCCGGGGCAGCATCTCGAGGCCGTTGCCGTCGGGCATCATCACGTCGGTGATGACCAGATCGCCCCGCCCCTCGCCGACCCAGCGCATCAGCGTCGTCAGCGCCGAGGTGGCGTGGACCTTGCAGCCCGCGCGCGTGAGGGCCTGCGTGAGCACCGTGCGGATCGTGCGGTCGTCGTCGGCGACAAGAACGGTGCCGTCCATCAGCAGTCCTCCGTTGGTTCGGCCTCGGCCGGCGCGGGCGGTGTCTGAGGCGGGGCGACGGGCAGCGACAGCCGGAACACCGTCTGCCCCGGCACCGATTCCGCCGCCACCCAGCCGCCATGCTCGGCCATGATCCGCGAGACCAGCGCAAGCCCCAGCCCCGTGCCGTTCTCGCGCCCGCTCACGAAAGGTTCGAATATCTCCTCGGCGATCTCCTCGGGCAGGCCCGGACCGTCGTCGATCACCTCGATCTGCAAGGGCACCTTGCCCCCCGCCCCGTCGGCGCGGCGCACCCGCAGCGCCTGGTCGTAGAAGCTGCGCAGTCGGATCGTCCCGCCCGCCTCGCCGGCCGCGGCGGCGGCGTTCTTGAGAAGATTGAGCACCACCTGCGTGAGCTGATCCGCATCGGCCAGCGCCGCCGGCAGCGAGGGGTCGTATTCCTCGACGATGCGCATGCGCGCGGCGAATCCGAGCTGCGCCGTCCGGCGGGCGCGTTCGAGCACGTCGTGAATGTTGACCGCGCGCGGCTCGGGCTTGCGCAGATTGCCGAACTGCTCGACCTGTTCGAGCAGCTTCACCACCCGGCGGGTCTCGGCGACGATCAGGTCGGTGAACTCGCGGTCGCCCTCGTCGAGGTTCATCGACAGAAGCTGCGCGGCCCCCGCGATGCCCGCCAGCGGATTCTTGATCTCGTGGGCGAGCAGCTCGGCCATGCCGATGGCCGAGCGCGACGCGGTTCTCGCGGCGGGGCCGCGGCTGAGCCGCCCGGCCATCTCGCGCGGGGCGACGAGCGCGAGGATCGCGTCGGGATCGTCGCCCAGAAGGGCAAGCTGGATGTTGCACTGGACCGGCGCGCGCTCGCCCGTGCCGACATCGACATCGTTGATGAAAAGCGGCGCGTGACTGGCGCGCACCCGCGCGAGGGCCTCCTCCATCGGCGCATCGACCGCGAGCCGGTCGAGCGCCGGCGCGCCGATCAGGCTGCGCCGGGCGGCGTTGAGGAACTCCTCGGCGGCCGGGTTCGCATCGAGGATGCGCCCCCGCGCATCGACGACGAGCGCCGGTACCGGCAGCGAGGCCCAGACCGCACCGGGGGCCGGTTCGCGGGGGGCGGCGCTCATGCGGCCTCGGCCGCCCGGGC
>PUHN01000100.1 GCA_002967695.1 Rhodobacteraceae bacterium WD3A24
GTGCGGCTGGGCCGCACGCCGCACCGCGCCGCCGCCGGCCGCGCCGCCGACGCGCGGGCCGTCGCCGCCGCGCTGGAGCGCATGGAGCTGGCCGCCCTGCGCGACCGTCCTGCGACCGAGCTGTCCGGCGGCGAGCAGGCCCGTGTGCTCATCGCCCGTGCGCTGGCGCAGGAGGCGCCGCTGTTGCTGGCCGACGAACCCATCGCCGGGCTCGATCCCGCCCATCAGCTCGCGGCGATGGAAAACTTCGCCGCGCTGGCCACCGAAGGGTGCGGGGCGGTCGTCGCCCTGCATGATCTGGGCCTGGCCGCGCGGTTCTGCACACGGCTGCTGGTGATGGAGCGCGGCCATCTCGTGGCGGACGGTCCGCCGGGCGACGTGCTCACCCCCGAGTTGCTGGGCCGCGTCTTCGGGGTGCGGGCCTATTTCGAGATCACGCGCGAGGGGCCGGTGTTCCAGCCGCTGGCCCGCATTCCGCGAACCGCAGGGATTTAGAGCCATGCGTCGTTTCCCGCCCGAGCGCATCGTCTGCCTGACCGAGGAGACGGTCGAGACACTGTATCTGCTGGGCGCCGAGGACCGCATCGCGGGGGTGACGGGCTATGCCGTCCGGCCTGCGCGTGTGCGCCGCGAAAAGCCACGCGTGGGGGCCTTCACCAGTGCCGATATAGACAAGATCATGGCGCTCGACCCCGATCTGGTGCTCACCTTTTCCGATCTGCAGGCCGATATCGCCGCCGGGCTCATCCGCCGGGGTGTGGCCGTCCACGCCTTCAACCAGCGCGGTATCACCGGAATTCTGGCGTTGATCCGCTCGCTGGGGGCGCTGGTTGACCGGACCGGGGCGGCCGAGGCGCTCGTGACACGTCTGGAAATGCGGATCGCCGCCGCGCGCGCCGGCGCCCCCGCCCGCGCGCCGCGGGTCTATTTCGAGGAATGGGATGATCCGCTCATCACCGGCATCGGCTGGGTCTCGGAGATGATCGAGGCGGCGGGCGGGATTGACTGCTTTTCCCATCTCCGGCACGCCCAGGGCGCGCGCGAGCGCATCATCCGGCCCGAGCAGGTGATCGAGGCCGCGCCCGAGGTGATCATCGCCTCGTGGTGCGGAAAGAAGCTGCGCCCAGAGAAGATCGCCGCCCGCCCCGGCTGGGCGGCGATTCCCGCCGTCGCGGCCGGGCGTATCCGCGAGATCAAGGCGCCGCTGATCCTCCAGCCCGGCCCGGCCGCGCTGACTGACGGGCTGGACGCCGTGGCACGCGCAATCAGGGAGGCCGCCGATGGATGAGTTGATGCAGGTGATGGCCCGCGGCGGCGTGGTGATCTGGATCATCGCCGCGCTGTCGGTCGCCACGCTCGCGCTGGCGATGTGGAAGCTCTGGTGGCTGTTGCGTGCCGGTGCGTGGTCGGGCGCGCGCACCGAGACCGCGCTCGCGCTCTGGGCGCGGGGCGACGCCGCCGAGGCGGAGGCGATCCTGTCGATGCGGCGCGGCTTGCGCGCGCGGCTGGCCCAGAGCGCGATGGCCGCCGCCCGCGCCCTGCCCGAGGCCGAGGCCCGCGAAGAGACGCTGCGCGTGGCGCGCGGCCTGATGGCCGAGACACGCGCGGGCCTGCGCGCGCTTGAGCTTTCGGCCGCCATCGCGCCGCTTCTGGGCCTTCTGGGCACGGTGATCGGCATGATCGCCGCCTTTCAAGCGCTGCAGGCCGCCGGCGCGCGGGCCGATCCGGCAACACTGGCCGGCGGCATCTGGGAGGCACTGCTGACCACGGCCGCGGGAATGGGCGTGGCGATTCTCGCTTCGCTGGCGCTGAGCTGGTTCGAAAGCGTGGCCGACCAGCTCGCCCATGATCTGGAGGATATCGCCACGCGCGTCTTTCTCGCCCGCCCCCCTGCGCCGGAGGATCGGGGATGATGACGTTTGCGCTCGAGCGTCCCGCGCGCCGCCGTAAGATCGGGCTTACGCCGATGATCGACGTGGTGTTTCTGCTGCTGGTGTTCTTCATGCTCGCCGCCCGTTTCGGGCTCGAGGGCACCTTGCCCGTCGCCCTGCCGGCGGCCGGGGAGCCGACGCAGTGGCGGGGGCCGCCGCGGCTGGTCGAGGTGGGGCGCGAGACGGTGCGGCTCAACGGCGTGCTCGCCGATACGGCCGGGCTCGCCGCCGCGCTCGCCCCGCTGATGGAGGCGCCCACCGACCCCGTGCTGATCCGCGCCGGCGAGGGCGTGACGCTGCAACGGCTCATCACGGTGATGGAGCGGCTGCGCGGCGCGGGCCTGACAGGGCTGGCCCTGATCGAATGACCCGGCCCGGCGGCATAGGAGGGCGCGGCGCGGCGCCGATGCGGCTCGCCCGGCCGCAGCGGCGCGGTGTACGCGAAAACACCGTGCCGATGATCAACATCGTCTTTCTGCTGCTGATCTTCTTTCTGATGACCGCGCAGATCGCGCCTCCCGAGCCGCTCGACGTCACGCCCCCCGAAACCGCTGACGCCGACGCGCCGCCCGATCCCGACACCGCGCTGTTCGTCGATGCCGGCGGCGCACTGTCCTATGACGGCCGCCGCGGCGAAGACGCGCTCGCCCGGATCGCGGCGCGTGACGCCGGGGCGCCGCTTTCCATCCGCGCCGATGCCGACCTGCCAGGGGCGGAGCTCGCCGCGCTGCTGCGGCGGCTGGCCGGGCGCGGCGTGGCGCGCGTGTCGCTGATCACGGTGGCGGGGGGATAGGCGATGCGGACGCTGGTACAGGCCGGCCTCTTCGTGGCGCTTGCCGGCGCGGTCCATCTGGGGCTGGCGCTGGGCTGGCAGCGCCTCGGCCCCGCGGGCGCACGCTCCGCCGGGGCGCAGGGCGAGGCGCTCGTCACGCTCCAAGCCGTGCCGGCTGCCTATTCGACGCTGGCCAAGGCCTGGGATCGCCCGCCGGAGGCCGGCCGGGCGCCGCCCCGTGCGCCCGCACCCGCGCCGGACGATGCCCCCGCGCGGGCGGTGCAGCGCGACGCCGCGCCCGCGCACGCCTCCGCC
>PUHN01000101.1 GCA_002967695.1 Rhodobacteraceae bacterium WD3A24
CTTCGCGCCGGCTGGCGCGCCCGGTTTTTTGCCCGCCGCCCGGCCCTTTCCCGCGCCCGTCGGTGCCTTGCGGCCGCCCGCGGCCTTCGCCGCCGCCGGCGCGCCTGCCTCGCGCGTGCCTGTGGGCGGGGCGGCGGCCTCGTCGAGCATTGCACCGAGCTGGTCGCGCAGAACCCGTGCGCGCATCTCCTCGACCGCACCAGGGGCGAGACTGCCCAGCCGGAAGGGTCCGTAGCTGACCCGGATCAGGCGGCTGACGGGCAGCCCCACCGCCTCGAGCGCGCGGCGCACCTCGCGGTTGCGGCCCTCGCGGATGCCTACGGTCAGCCACGCATTCGCGCCCTGCTGGCGGTCGATGGTCACGCTCATCGGCTGGAACCGTTCGCCGTCAACGGTGATGCCCGCGCGCAGCGGCGCAAGCGTGGCATCGTCGGGGTTTCCGTTGACGCGCGCGCGGTATTTGCGCAGCCAGCCCGTCTCGGGCAGTTCGAGCCGGCGCTTTATCGCGCCGTCATTGGTCAGCAGCAGCAGGCCCTCGGAGTTGATGTCGAGCCGGCCCACCGTCATCACCCGCGGCATGTCCTCCGGCAGCGCGTCGAAGACGGTTTTGCGGCCCTTCTCGTCGCGGGTGGTGGTCACCAGCCCCGCGGGCTTGTGATAGAGCCACAGCCGCACCGGAGCCGGGCCGGGCAGCGGTTTGCCATCGAGAGTGATGCGGTCGGACGGCGTGACGTTCAGCGCGGGGCTGTCGATCCAGCGGCCGTTGACCGCCACGCGGCCCGCCGCGATGATGCGCTCGGCGTCGCGGCGCGAGGCCACGCCCGCGCGCGCCAGAACCTTGGCGATCCGCTCGCCCTGATCGGAGTCGGTATTCATGGGCAGGGCATACCGCGTCCGACGGCGCGGCGAAAGCGCCTTGCACGTCGGAACCGCGCGCGGCATTGACGGGCAATGAGCCCGTTTCGCAGCCAGATGGATGCCGCCCTGGCCGAGGCCCGCGCGGCCGCCGCGCGCGGCGAGGTGCCGGTGGGCGCGGTGATCGCCGACCCGCAGGGCCGGATCGTCGCCCGCGCGGGCAACCGCACGCGCGAGTTCCACGACCCGACCGCGCATGCCGAAATCCTGGCGCTGCGCGCGGCCTGCGCCGCGGCGCGGTCGGAGCGGCTGCCGGGCCACAGCCTGCATGTCACGCTGGAGCCCTGCCCGATGTGCGCCGCCGCGATCGGCTTTGCGCGCATCGCGCGGCTCTATTACGGCGCGGCCGATGCCAAATCGGGGGGCGTGGCGCACGGGGCGCGGATCTATGCGCATCCGCAGTGCCACCACGCCCCGGAAGTCTATGACGGCATCGCGGCGACGGCCGCGGAGGATCTCATGCGCGCCTTCTTCGCCGCCGCGCGGCGCCCCGGAGCGCGCGGCGGCTGAGCGACGCGGGTGTCAGCCCTTGCCGATCTCGACGCGCTTGCCGCCGCCCTTCGCCGCAGCCTTGCGCGGAATCGTGATGTTGAGCACACCGTCCTTGAGGTCGGCCTTGACCGCATCCTCGTCGGCATCGTCGGGAAGGCGGAAACTGCGCGAGAAGGCGCCGTACTGGCGTTCGCTGAAATACCAGGTGTCGCTCCTCTCCTCGCGCTCGGTCTTCTTCTCGCCCTTGACCGACACGACGCCGCCCTCGACCGTGAGTTCGATGTCGTCCTCGCTCACACCGGGCAGCTCAAGCGAGATGCGATAGGCGTCGTCGCCCGAGGATGCCTCGGAGGCGGGCGCGACGAGCTCGGCCATGCGGGTGCCGAACTGGCGCAGCGGCTCGTAGATGGAGGGCCAGAAGTTCGCGACGCTCGATTTTTCGACCATGGGATCTCTCCTTGTCAAACCGCCTGCAACTCAACGATTTGTGCGCGCTGTATCTGGGAAAGACATTGACCTGCATCAAGGCCGGGCATGTGATTGCGCCCATCGCGTGCGCGGTCTATGCCCGTGATGCGAGCTTCGGGAGGAAACGGCGATGATCCTGTGCTGCGGCGAGGCGCTGATCGACATGCTCCCGCGCGAGACCGCCGCGGGCGAGCCCGCCTTCGCCCCCTGCCCCGGGGGCGCGGTCCACAACACGGCGGTCGCGCTCGGGCGGCTGGAGGCGCGTGCGGGGCTTCTGACCGGACTGTCGTCGGACCTGTTCGGCGAGATGCTGCGCCGCGGGCTCGACGGGGCGGGCGTCGACCACGGCCTGGCGGTCACCGCCGACCGCCCGACCACGCTGGCCTTCGTCACGCTGGAGGACGGGCAGGCCCGCTATGCCTTCTATGACGAGAACACCGCGGGGCGGATGATCACGCCGGCCGATCTGCCCGCCGTGCCGGCGGATGTGGAGGCGCTGTTCTTCGGCGGCATCTCGCTGGCGGCCGAACCCTGCGGCACCGCCTACGAGACACTCATGCTGGGCGAGGCCGGCGCCCGGCCCGTGATGCTCGACCCCAACATCCGCCCCGGTTTCATCGCCGACGAGGCCGCCTATCGCGCGCGGCTGGAGCGGATGATCGCCGCGGCCGGCATCGTCAAGCTGTCCGACGAGGATCTCGCCTGGCTGATCGGGGGCGAGGATGTGCAGGCGCAGGCGCAGGCGATGCGCGCGATGGGCGCGGGGCTCGTCATCGTCACCCGCGGGGCTGCGGGGGCGACGGCCTACGGCTCCGGCGCGCCGGTCTCGGTGCCCGCCCGCGCGGTGCGGGTGGTCGACACGGTCGGGGCGGGCGACACCTTCAATGCCGGCCTTCTGGCCGGCCTGCAGGCGGCCGGGGCGCTGGAGGCGGCCGCGCGCGGCGCGCCGGACCCCGAGGCGCTGCACGCCGCGCTCGACCTCGCCACGCGCGCG
>PUHN01000102.1 GCA_002967695.1 Rhodobacteraceae bacterium WD3A24
GCGGCCCGCCAGCGCCCCGAAAACCGCTGCGGCCCGCGCGGCGCCGGGGGGGCGGCGGCGATCCGGCCGCCGTCAAGCGGCGCGGCGGCGGCCCGGGCGAGGGCGAGCTGGTCGCGCAGTGTCCCGCCCCGGCCTTCGACCGGGCGCGGATCGTCGGGGCCGCGCCCGCCCGCGCGGCGCAACCGCTGCACCTCGAAACCGGCGATCAGGGCCTGCAATCGGTCGAGATACCGCGTGTGGGACGGCGCGTCGGCGGGTGTCGGCGCCCGGCTGGCGAGAAACTCGACCGTCGGCGCCGGGCTGAGCGGCGTGCACCCCGTGACCGCCAGCACCGCGACGGTCGCCAGGCCTTGCCGTAGTCGTCCCACCATTGGATCTCCCAAAACCGGAAATCGCCGGCCCGTCGTCGCATTGGTTCGCCCGCGCCCGCAGGGCCGATTATCCCCGCCTTGCGGGGCGGTGCAAGCACGCGGCGCGGCCCTGCCTCAGGGGTTGAGCACGCGAATCGGCGCGCCGTCGCGCCAGGCGCGGATATCCTCGACCGTCTGTTCATAGAACACGCGAAACGTCGCCTCGGTCGTGTAGCCCAGATGCGGCGTCAGCAGAAGCCGCCCCGAGTCGATCAGCGCGCGGTCGAGCAGGGGATGATCTGCGGGCAGGGGCTCCTCGTCGAAGACGTCGAGCCCGGCCTTGTGCGGCCGGCCATTGCGCAGCCCCTCCAGCAGCGCGTCACTGTCCACGATCGGCCCGCGCGACGTGTTGATCAGCACCGCATCAGACCGCATCGCCGCAAGCGCCTCTGCGTCCACCAGCCCGCGCGTGCGCTCGGACAGGATCATGTGAATCGACACGACATCCGAGGCGGCCATGAGCGCGGCGAGGCTGTCGCAGCGGCGCGCGCCGACTTCGTCGCACCGCTCCTGCTTGAGATTTTGCGACCAGGCGGCGATTTCCATGCCGAAGGCGCGGCCGAGCGCTGCCATCTGCGCGCCGATGGTGCCCAGCCCGATCAGCCCCAGCGTGAGCCCGCCGAGATCGCGACCGAGCCCCGTCTGCCAGCCGCCGGCACGCAGGCTCTCGGCCTCGGGGATCAGGCGGCGGTTGAGCGCCAGCGCCATGGTCATGGCCAGTTCCGAGGTCGTGGTCTTGCGCGACTCCGTTGCGCAGACCGGAATGCCGCGGGCGCGGGCGGCGTCCATGTCGATGGAATGGTTGCGCGGGCCGCTTGTCACGATCAGCCGCAGATTGGGCAATGCCTCGATCACCCGCGCCGGCAGCGGCGTGCGCTCGCGCATCGCGCAGATGACCTCGAAGGGTTCGAGGCGTTCGATCAGCCGGGCCTCGTCCTTGAGCGTGTCGTTGAACACCGTGATCTCGCCAAGCCCCGACCAGTCGGCCAGATCCTGGGAAACACCAGCATAATCGTCCAGAACCGCGATTTTCATAAGTCCTCTCCCTTTCCGCGCAACAGCCGCGCCACGAGGGGCGCGCCGGTAATCACGACGATGATCCGTGTGAGATGATGAACGATGACGAAGCCCAGGTCAGCACCGGCGACGATGGCCAGGACGGTCATTTCGGCCTGCCCGCCCGGCGCGTAGGACAGGAACGCCTCGACCGGCGGCGCGAGGCCCATCAGCGTGACCACGGCCGTGAAGCCGGCCGCGAGCCCCGCCAGAAGGACCGCGAAGGCGACTCCGGACAGCACGTCCACGCGCAGCTCCCTGAGCGTGACACCGACATAGAACACCCCGATGGTCATCCCGATGAAGAACTGGGCGACCAGAATCGCCTCGGCGGGCGGGCGTTCGTGGATGACGCCGCCGAGCGAGAGCGCCGCGGTCAGTATCAGCGGGCCGAGGATCGAGGCGCCGAACAGCCCGATCCGCTCGCCGCCCAGCCAGCCCGCCACCCCGACGACGATCATGATCGCCATTTCGCCGGGCGGCAGGCTTGCGGCCGGCGCCCCCATCGGCCGGGTCAGCGCCACCTCGTAGATGCCCGTCATCAGCACCGGCGCGAGGGTGATGAGGATGAGCACCCGCGTGGCATGGATGAGCGAGAGCGCGCGCACGTCGCCGCCGGCCTCCTCGCCGAAAATCACCATGTCCTGAAGGCCGCCGGGCATGGCCGCGTAATAGGCCGTGACGCGGTCGAAGCCACAGACGCGCCGGAAAAAGGGCACGCCGATCGCGCCGATGGCAATGATGTAGAGCGGCATCAAAGCAATCGAGGCCGCCATCGCCGGAATGCGGCCCAGCAGCTCGGGCGTGATGCTCGCGCCGATCGCCACGCCCAGAATCGCGCGCGCGCCCACTCCGATCCGCCCCAGGCCCTGCAGCCGCGCCCCGGCGAGCGCCGCGACGAGGCAGGCGGCCATCGGCCCGAACAGAAACGGAAGCGGAAGCCCGAGCACGAAGAATCCGCCGACGCCGAGCGCGGCGATCGTCAGTGTAAGCAGGCGGCGCCGGGTGACCATGAGCATGCCTTCTATGTGCAGCGCCTGCGCTCTACAATCGTCTTCAATCACCA
>PUHN01000103.1 GCA_002967695.1 Rhodobacteraceae bacterium WD3A24
CGGGCGGGCGGCCGGGCGCGCGCTGTGGCTGCGCTATCGCCTGATCGCCGCGGAACTCGCCGTGCTGGGCATCGACGGCAATTGCGCCCCCGTTGCCGACATCGCCGGGCCGCGCACCCATCCCTTTCTGCGCAATCGCTGCTACGCCACGACCGCCGCCGCGGTCGCCGCCCGCGCCCGCGCCGTGGCCGACGGGCTCCTCGCCGGCGGTGTCCTGCCGGTGGTCAAGCACATCCCCGGCCACGGGCGCGCGCGTACTGACAGCCATGTCAATCTGCCGCGCGTTGCGGCGGGTGCAGCGGCGCTGCGCGCCACCGATTTCGCCCCCTTCGCCGCCCTCGCCGATCTGCCGATGGCGATGACCGCGCATGTCGTCTACCGCGCGCTCGACCCGGCGCGCCCGGCCACCACTTCGCCGCGCGTGATCGGGCTGATCCGCCGGGAAATCGGCTTTGACGGCCTCCTGATGACCGACGATCTGTCGATGAATGCCCTGCAGGGGCCGGTTGGCGGCCGCACCCGCGCCGCCCTGGCCGCGGGCTGCGACATCGCGCTTCACTGCAATGGCGATCTGGCCGAGATGCGCGCGGTGGCCGAGGCGGCCGGGGGGCTCGACGGGTTGGCGCTGCGCCGCGCCGACGCGGCGCTGGCGATGCGCCGCGCCGCCGATCCTGTTGACACCGCCGCGCTCGAGGCCGAACTTGATGGCCTGACCGGCGGGCAGGAGGCCGATGGCGCAGGGCGATGAAAGCTGGGAGGACGGCGCGACGGAGACGGTCGCCGAACGCCGCGCGGCCGAGGCGCTGATCGTCGATGTCGACGGCTTCGAGGGGCCGCTCGACCTGTTGCTCACGCTGTCGCGGACGCAGAAGGTCGATTTGCGCCGGGTGTCGGTGCTGCAACTGGCCGAGCAATACCTCGCCTTCGTCGAGCGGGCCCGCAGCCTGCGCATCGAACTGGCCGCCGACTATCTGGTCATGGCCGCCTGGCTGGCCTTTCTCAAGTCGCGCCTGCTGCTGCCCCCCGACCCCGAGGAGGACGGCCCCTCGGGCGAGGAACTCGCCGCCCATCTGGCATTCCAGCTCGAACGGCTGCAGGCGATGCGCGACGCCGCCGCCCGCCTGATGGGGCGCGACCGCATGGGCCGCGATTTTTTCGCTCGCGGCGCGCCCGAGGCGGAGGGGGTGTCGCGCCGGGTGAGCTATTCGGCGACGCTGCTCGATCTGATGCAGGCCTATGCCCGGCTGCGCACGCGCGACGAGTTCCGCCCCTATGCCTTCGACCGCCCTGACGTCTATCCGATGGAGCAGGCGCTGGAGCGGCTGCGCGGGCTCATCGGCCACGGCCCGGACTGGACGCGCCTGTCGGCCTATCTGCCCGAGGGCTGGACCGACGCGCCGGGCCGGCGGCGCTCGGCCACGGCCTCGACCTTTGCCGCCACGCTGGAACTGGCGCGGCTGGGTCAGGTCGAGATCCGGCAGGGCGAAACCTTCGCGCCCATCCAGATCAGACGGAAGCCCGAGGCGTGAGCGGGGACAGCCCCAGCGCCGAGGGCTCCGAGGCGGGCCGCGACGAGAGTCTTTTCTCGGCGCCGCCCATGGCCGAGCAGGAGCGCATGGTCGAGGCGATGCTCTTCGCGTCGGCCGAGCCGCTGACCGCCGCCGAGCTGGCCGCGCGGATGCCGCAGGGCTGCGACGCCGCCGAGGCCGTGCAGAAGCTGCGCCGGCGCTATGAGGGGCGCGGCGTGCGCATCGTGCGCGTGGGCGATGCCTGGGCGATCCGCACCGCCCCCGATCTGGGCTGGCTGATGCACCGCGAGGTCGTCGAGACCCGCCGGCTGTCGCGCGCGGCGATCGAGACGCTGGCGATCATCGCCTATCACCAGCCCGTCACCCGCGCCGAGATCGAGGAAATCCGGGGCGTCGCCCTCTCGCGCGGGACGGTCGATCAGCTCCTTGAACTTGACTGGATTCGCTTTGGCCGCCGCCGGATGACGCCGGGGCGGCCGGTGACTTTCGTGGTGACCCAGGCGTTTCTCGACCATTTCGGGCTGGAGAGCGCGCGCGATCTTCCCGGCCTGCAGGAACTGCGCGCCGCCGGGCTGCTCGAGAGCCGGCCGCCCGCCGGGGCGGGGGCGGCGCCGGATGAGGATGCCGATGCGCAGGAGGCACCCCCGCGCGGGCAGAGTGAATTGTTCGAGGATTGAGGTGCCAAGGAGGCCGTGATGAACATGAATTATCTGATCAGCATGCTGATGCGGATGGGGCTGCGCCGGCTGGTGCGGCGGGGGATGCGCGGGCCGCGCCGGCC
>PUHN01000104.1 GCA_002967695.1 Rhodobacteraceae bacterium WD3A24
TGAGGGCACTCATGCGCAAAATCTGGGCCGCCATTCTTGCAGCTCTCGCGGCGTCGGCACCGCGCGAGGGCCCGCAGACGCCTCGCCCGGTCGCGTGAAGCCGTTGTTCAAGACCGACTTCCTACCGATTTCCGCGGATTTCGTCGAGGGTCTTCGCCCTTGCGGCGCACGCTGAATCTATACCATGAGTATTCTCAATACGCTTACTTGTTCAACGTTTGACGGTGCTTTGCAGGTTCGGCACCCGACAGGGGTGCCATTGCCCACTTGGCAGACATCCAGGGCGGTCGCGAGGCTGCACCGCAAACGACCGCCCAGTTGGACTCAAGGCGGCCACGAGAAGACTGACCGCCCCGACCGAGGGCCGCGATCACCGACTCATCCGGGGTGGGGCATGGCGCACGGCGCGGGCGCTCTTCGCCGTGCATCGCCGGGTGATGCGGGCGGGTTTCGCCCGGTGAGGCGGCGTCAGCGCGCCAGCCGGCCCGCGCGCCCGCCGCGGCGTTTGTGCAGGAGCGGGCGGCGGCCGGGGAGGGCCTCCATCACTGCGCGGCGCTCCTGCGGGGTCATGCGTGACCAGCCCGCGATCTCGTCGAGGGTGCGCAGGCAGCCGGTGCACAGCCGTGCCTCGGGGTGGACGACGCAGACCTTGATGCAGGGGCTCTCGATCTCGTCGCGCTTCCAGACCTCGTCGCTCATTCCCGCGCGCCTTCCTCCATGTGCCGCAGCCTGTCCAGCATGCCCTGAAGGATATAGGACGCGGCGACGTGGTCGATAACCTCTCCGCGACGCTTGCGCGACGTATCCGCCTCCAGCAGCGCGCGTTCGGCCGCGACGGTCGAGAGCCGCTCGTCCCAGAAGCCGATGGGCAGATCGGTCAGCCGCGACAGGTTGCGGGCAAAGGCGCGGGTGGACTGGCAGCGCGGCCCTTCCGAGCCGTCCATGTTGCGCGGCAGCCCCAGCACCAGCCCCGCGAGCCCGCGCGCCCGCGCGATTTCCAGCACCCGCTGGGCGTCGAGGCCGAACTTGCGCCGCCGGATCGTCTCCAGCGGCGAGGCCACGCCGCGCAGCCTGTCGGAGACGGCCACGCCGATCGTCTTTGTGCCCAGGTCCAGCCCGACAATGGCGCCGTGGCGGGGCAGGGCGGCGGCGAAGGCCTCGGGGGTTTCGAACACGCTCATTGGCCGCTCTGCCCGCTCTGGTCAGTCAGGCCGGCCTCGCGCGCGGCGGTGCGCAACACCTCGAGCGCGTCGGGCCGGCCGATATAGGCCCGTTGCGCGCGGCCCCAGGTGTCTTGCGCCATGTCCGTGCGCCCCAGAACGCCATAGGCGGTGATCAGCTGCGCCCACTCGTCGGGGGAGCCGCCTTGTGCGTCGAGCCGGCGCGCGAGCCGCTGGACCATGCCGCGCACCATCTCCTCGCGCTCTTCGGGGGCCATGTCCTCGGCCTCGGCGAGTGCCTCGGCGGAGGGGCCGGCGCCGCCGCCATCGCGCAGCGGCGGCAGGGTATAGCGCACCCCCGCCCGCTGTGCGAGCGACTCGAGCCGCGCGCGGATCGGCGCCATCCACGGGTCGTCGGGGTCGCTGCGATCGTGGAGATCGCGCCAGGTGGAAAACGCCAGGTCGGGCCGTCCGCCCTGGGCGAGCATCAGCCCCAGATAATACTGCGCGGTGCCGTTGCGCGGGTCGCGGCGCAGCGCGGCCTCCAGCGCGGTCTCGGCCTCGGGCGAGACATAGCCGCCCGCGGCCAGCACCATCAGATCGGCCAGAAAGGCGTAGTCGTCAGCGGTCGCGTCGTCGCCGCGCAGCTCGATCACGCGGCGCTGCGCGGCATAGGCGGCGCGGTAATTGCCCAGCTGCGTCTCGTGGCGCGCCAGCAATTCGTGCCCGCGCAGATCGTCGGGCCGCTCCTCGAGCGCCGCGCGCAGCCGCTCGACCAGCGCGAGGTGTTCGGGATCGACGGTCTCGGGGCGGGGCGGAGTGGCCTCGGCCTCGGCGTCGGCCTGCGCGGGTCGGTTTTCCATCGCCTGCTGGGCGGCAGCGATGCGGCCCTGCAGCGGCATGTCCTGATAGCCCGGCGCCCCGAGCCACAGATAGCCCGCCACCGAGGCGGCCATCAGCACCGCGACCAGCCCAAGCGCGGCGGCCAGCCGGCGCCCGCCGCCGCCGGCCTGGCCCGGCACGGCGGCGTCCGGTGCCGGCGCGCCCGAGCGTTCGAGCGCGAGGATGCG
>PUHN01000105.1 GCA_002967695.1 Rhodobacteraceae bacterium WD3A24
CTGGGTAGGGCAATGCCGCCTGACACCATATGTTGATTCCCTATTGCAGGATCACTATCGTGAGCCTGCTCTGGGAGGATTCTCCAATGCTCAGACTTGGTAATGTCGCAATATTTGCAATATTTGCCATGCTGGCAGTGCCTGTAGTAGCGCAAGATGACGCGTCTCCTTATCCTTCTTTTGGTGAAGGGTTGGTTGCCTATGAGCAAGGCGAATATGCGCGTGCCCTACAGGAATGGCGGCCGCTGGCCGAACAAGGCGATGCCGACGCGCAGTTCTTTCTCGGGGAAATTTATCGCTTTGGAGACGGTGTCCCACAGGACGACGCAGAGGCAGTACGCTGGTACCGGCGCGCGGCCGAGCAAGGATATGTCATCGCGCAGACCGCTCTAGGGTTCATGTATAAGCGCGGCAGGGGCGTCCCACAGGACTTGGCGGAGGCCGTGCGCTGGTATCGGCTGGCCGCCGAGCAAGGCGATGCCCTAGCGCAGATCAACCTTGGTGACATGTATCGCACAGGACAGGGCGTCCCCCAGGAAGATGCAGAGGCCGTGCGCTGGTATCGGCTGGCCGCCGAGCAAGGCGATGCCAACGCCCAGTACAACCTTGGGCTCATGTATCGCTTAGGACGGGGTGTCCCACACGACGACGAAGAGGCCCTGCGCTTGTATCGGCGCGCCGCCGAGCAGGGCATCGCGGACGCGCAGAACAACCTCGGGAACATGTATGCGCGCGGCGTGGGCGTAGCGCAGGACGACGCGGAGGCCGTGCGCTGGTATCGGCTGGCCGCCGAGCAGGGCAATGCCGGCGCCCAGTACAATCTCGGGAACATGTATAGGACCGGCAGGAGCGTAACACAGGACGACGCGGAGGCCATGCGCTGGTATCGGCTAGCCGCCGAGCAGGGCGATGCCAACGCCCAGTACAACCTTGGGCTCATGTATCGCTTGGGACGGGGCGTGCCGCAGGACTACGTCCTCGCGCACATGTGGATGAACATCGCGAGCGCAAACGGCCTTGAAGATGCTACTGAGGGGCGTGACCAGCTGGCAGAACTGATGTTGGGCGAGAAGATTGCTGAGGCTCAAGCTCTCGCTCGCGCCTGCATGTCATCGGGGTATCAGGACTGCAATTGAGGCTCACCTTTTGACGGCAGGGCCTGTACACTCGCGGTCCGTCCGCTTCGAGCTTGCCGTGGACTTCGTGACAGCTCAACTGAACCGAGGCCGGCTTTCTTTCTGCAGAATTGGTGCTGACCTATCCCATGCACGCCCGCACCTGCTCCCGCATCACCGCGTAGTCGGCCAGCCACCCGACGATCACCGCGCCCTCCGGCAGCGCCGCCACCTCCTCGGCTGCGTGCGCCTGCTCTTCCGGGCTGTAATCGACGACCGGCGGACAGACGCCGGGCGGGGTGTCAGAACCCGCCCCCGCGCAGGCGGTCAAGAAGATCGTCGCGGCTGCGAGGGCGGCGTGCGGCCGCCTCCAGCATCTGGCGATGAATGACATTCTGGCGCTCCAATGTCTCGAGCCGTTCGGCGGCGCGACCGGCGCGCTCGCCCGCACGGCGCAGATTGAGCAGGAAGAGGGAAACGGTCAGCGCGACCAGGGCGATCGAGGCCACCCGCCGCGCCCAAGGCCGGTTCAGCACCCCGGCCACCAAACCCCACATCACCGCCTCCCGGTCTTCCAGTCATCGAGACGGGCATAGACCGCCAGGGCGACGCCACCGAGCGCGAGCGCGATGAGCACCCACCGCATGCTGTCGAGATAGGGGGCGATGGCCTGCAGCTGCCCCTGTGCCTCGGTGACGGCCTCCTGAGCGACCTCGGCCGCGCCGGCACCCACGGTCGCCGCCCCGGCGGTCCCCGCCCCGGTCATGGTGCGGCTCTCGGCGAGGCGCTCGCGTGCCGGCGGGCGCTCGGTGGAGAACGGGGCGCTGTCCGCGGCGAGCCACGGCTCGCCCCAGGACCGCTCCGGCCCAAGGTCGACATGCATGAAGCCCGAGCGGGGATAATAGCCGAAGCCCTTGAAGCCCACGGCGCGCGCCTCTCGCTCGAAGGTGTGCGGCTCATGGTTGGTCATCGAGATATCAAACGCGGTGCCTTCCATGTGCTTCGA
>PUHN01000106.1 GCA_002967695.1 Rhodobacteraceae bacterium WD3A24
GGGTTCTTGTAGAGCCCGCGGTGGTCGATCGCCTTGGCGGTGAAGTCGTGGCGCGCCTTGATCTCCACGCCGTCCTTCTCGAAGCCGGTGCGCGTCTCGGTGTAGACGCCCTGCTGGCCGTCGAGATAGGCGAACTCGATCGTGTCGATGCGGTTCGGGTCCGCGGCGAGATACCACGGGTCGTTGCCGCTCGAGGGGATCAGCCGCGGCTCCTCGACCACCTGCATGCGGCCCGCAAACGGGTTCACGTCGCCGGCGCTCGAGGGCGTCGTCGCGGTGAGCTGCTTGCGCGCCTCGACCGAGCGGCTGCCCGGCGGCACGATGATGTATTGCGGCAGGATCGAAATCAGCCGCTCCTCGAGGCCCTTCTGCTGGCCGAAGGCGCGGTAGGCGGCGGCAAGCGCGGCCTCCGTGACCTTCGTGCCCGAGCCGGCAAGGTTGCTGTGATCGGCGTGGAACAGCGCGACGCCGTCGCCCATGTTCGGGTTCGCCGAGAGGATCGCATAGACGATATCGCTCTCGAGGTCGGCCGCGGCAGCGCCGAACGCCGCCGGCACGCGGGTGAAGGCGTCCAGATCGTCGTCGATCAGCGTCTGGCGCGTGACCGCGATGATCCGGCCATAGGTCGCCAGCTGGTAGACCTCCTTGCCGTCCTTCATCGTGCCGTAGGTGAACTCCGCATCCTCGGCGACCTTCTTGAGGTCGGGCGCCCCGGAGAGCTGGGTGCGGTTGACCGGCTTGAAGTCGGTCAGCGAGGTCTGGCGCGCCCAGGCCGTGAAGGTCCGCGGCGTGCGCTCATAGGCCGAGCGAAGCGTCTTGTTCGCCACGTTGGCCAGGATCGCCGCGAAGTCGCTGGTCGAGTGATAGCCCACCGCGCGCATCCCGAGCGCCTCGGCCGCGGTGTCCATCTTGTTCATCCCGCGGGTGTCGACCATCCGGCGGCTCAATGCGTGCCGCGCCATCTCGATCATCGACAGCCCCATGAACTCGCGGGCGTCATCGCGCAGCTCGACATGCGCCGGATCGTGGCGATGCATCAGCGCGTTGGTCATCGCGTCCCGATAGGCCACCTCCCGGCTGCCATCGCCGCGCGCCTGGGCCGGAACCGAGGGCTCGGAACTGCGGCCGGCGACGTCGCCTTCCTCGGCCAGCTTTTCGAGGATCGCCGCGCGGGCTGCGTCGAGCGTCACGCCGCGCTCCACCAGATCGGCCGCGAAGGACTGCGGCAGGTCATGGCGGCTCGCCAGCCCGTAGATATCGCTGACGCGCTTGCGCTCCTCGGCGCGCACCTGCTCCGCGCTCGGCTCGCTGGCGGGGGCGGTGCCCGTCTGCGTGCCCTGCGCGGGATCGCCGTTATGGGCGCGGGTCTCGCCCGGCGCCTGGTTGCCGGCCTCGTTGGCCTGCGATTGAGCGGCGCGGTTCTCGACCTGCCCCGCCTCAATGTGCTCCGCCGCGGCACCCGCGGCCGTCGCCTTGTTGTCCTTCGGCATACCTGCCTCCGTAGGTTGCGCCGCGTCCGCGGCTTCGGTTGCTCCGTCCTGCCGGGCCAGAACGCACTCGTTCGGCGCACGCCCGTCCGCATCGCTACGGACATGCGCCCCCGGATCGGCCGCGACCGCGACGGCCGAGACCTCCATCGGCTCCCAATCCACCGCCCGCCAAACATCGAGCTCGCCTTCGCGCTTCTCGATCTCGAAGCGATGGACGCGGTAGCCCACCGAGATGTTGCGGATGATGCCGCCCATGACGTCGCGCCAGATCGGCTCGACGTCCTCGCGCTCGGAAAAGCGGATCGTGGCGACGCCGCGGCCATTCTCGATCCGCGCCGACCCCTCAACCACGACGCCGATCACGGAGCCGAGGTCGAAACGGTTGTGGCTGTCAAGAACCGGCGCCCCGTTGTTGAGCCGGTCGAGCCGCACCGCGCCATCGTCCATCGAGAGCTGCTCGATGAACGCCTCGTCAAAGAAGCGGGGGACGACGCGCTCCGACCCGGTGGACCA
>PUHN01000107.1 GCA_002967695.1 Rhodobacteraceae bacterium WD3A24
AACCGCCGACAAGGCTGCCTTGAAACCGGGAAATCGGGCGCAAATGCCCAGTTGGCGCCCCCGCAAAGCGATCAAGCCGCTATCTGGGCGCAGCCGAACGCCTTGATCAGAGTTTCCTTCAATTCACGCGATCCCGATAGCGTCTGCAGGTCCGGATGGTTCAGGAACCGGGACTCGCAGAAAGTGCGCGCCATGGTCCTTGCCTGTGACCAGCGTTTCAGGGAGATATGCGCGCAGTCCGACCGCTGTATCCACATGCAATACGAAGACTATTCCGGTGACAACTGGCGCCGGTCTCTCTAAGAAATGTTCGCTTTACTCGATCTTCCGTTCGATGCCGACAGGATATCGGCCGTGCTGAGCAAGCCGCTCAACCATGCACAGCCGCGAAATTGAGACAGGGGTGAGGATAGTGCCCCGCGGCTTGGTGTAAGAGCGCCGACCTTCGGGAAGGCCCGGATTCTGATCAGGATGCCACGGCGGACAACCTGACGTCGGGATTGTCGTTCACGCGCGCGAGGGTTTCAGGGTTCATGTATCGGCGCGCGACCGTCCATTCGTCGTTGATCTCGAGCATGATCGCGCCGACGAGCCGCATGATGGCGTCATCGTTGGGGTGTGAGACGGAGAGGAAAACAGCGTGGGACGCTGTTTTCACGCCGAACCTTTTCTCGCCGAACCCGATGACGTCGGTGCGCCGCTTGACCTCGCGGTTCACCCGTTCCAGCGGGTTCGTCGAGGCGATCTGGGTCCAGTGCTCGCGGGGGAAGTTCATGTAGGCGAGGACGTCATCGCGCGAGGCGTCCATGAAGGTGCCGAGTCTGTCCCGCCCGGGCTCGAGGAAACTGGGAAGATAGCTGCCCTTGCGCAGCTTCGGGATGTTCAGCGGAATCCGGCCCGCACGCGTGTCCCGGTCGCGGTCGCGGTATCCGTTGCGCTGGACTCCCCGCAGGGGCGAACGCGCACCTTTGGCCGCGCCCGTCTGCGTCCCCACTTCAGCTTCCATGATCCGGTCGGCCGCAATGGCCAGCATCTCGCGCACGAGATCGCCCTCCGCCTGCTGTTCAACCAGCTCAAGCAGTACCATTCTCTCATCGGTCATCGTCATCTCCGTCTTTGGTTTCGAATGTTGCAACCCGGACCTTTGCCGAAGATCGACGGTGGCCGCGCGCTACGCCCGGGGGCTCCGCGCGCGGCCTCCTACACCAACCGTTGGGACACTGCCGCCGCGCCAGACTTTCAACACTGCGCCCCATTCTAGCCAGCGCAACCATCTGTTCCCTGAATTCCGCAGGGTACGGGTTTCTCATTCTCGGCATGGAAACACTCTCCTTCATCAATGAAAAAGTGTCCATCAAACCGGGGGAACTCCACATCGCCGAGATGTGTGCCCCCATCGGTACGACTTCGGCCGGCTTGTCGAGGACAGCAACTGAGCGTGCACGCCCTTGATCTTGCCGATTTGCCTTAAGCTGTGCCACGTTGCCGGTAATGATCGGGCACCGCTCATCGGCTCATTTCGCCCGCACAAAGGAAGGTGACGAGGAAGAAGCGGTGGGAGCAGAAGATCGTCAGGGCGTCGCTTGGCCACGGACAGGATGTGTCTCACGCCCGCTCCCAAACTGTCGGCCTGCTTGGGCAGCGTATGCAACTACAAGGCCATCCCGGCCGGCCCGCGCCGTCCTGATCGACACGGCGATCACAACACGGTCTACAACCGCTTCAATCACTAGAGCGTGTTGCATTTAATTGGTTTCACAGCCAGCGGCCTTGAAGAAGTTGTAGCATTCCTCGTCGGTGAAGAGGTCACAGACGTGTCCAACGGCGCGCCAGAGGTCGTCGTAGGTCCGTGCGGCGGCTCTTCGGATAAGAGCCTTGAGCTTTGCGAAGGCCATTTCGATGGGGTTGAGATCAGGGCTGTAAGGCGGCAGGAACAGGAACCATGCGCCGAC
>PUHN01000108.1 GCA_002967695.1 Rhodobacteraceae bacterium WD3A24
CCGCCCGACGATGCGACAGGCGCATGTCGGCGGCGAGAAGGTCTTCGTCGATTTCGCCGGCGACACGATCGACGTGATCGCCCCCGCGACGGGCGAGGTGCGCGCGATGAAGCTGTTCGTCGCCGCGATGGGCGCGTCGAACCATAACTGCGCCGAAGCCGCGGGGTGCGAGGGGCTCGAGGACTGGATCGGCGCGCATGTCCGGATGTTCGCGTTCCTCGGTGGCGTGCCGAAGGTGGTGGTGCCGGACAACCTGAAGTCCGCGCTGTTCAAGGCGGACCGCCATGACCCGGGGCTGAACCGCAGCCATGCCGGGATGGCCGGGCATTATGGGACAGCAATCCTCCCGGCCCTACAGGCCCCGCGACAAGGCCAAGGTCGAGGTCGCGGTGCGCTGATTGCGCGCTACGAGATCGTCCGCCCGGACGCGGGCGCGGCGGAATGATTCGTCTGGCGCTTCTTCTCCTGCTTGCGTGCGCGGCACTGCCCGGGCGGGTGGCGGGCCACGCGCTGGAGCCTGGCTTCCTGCACGAGCCGCTGCCGGACACGGCCTGGCGCGTGACCTGGCGCAAGCCGCAGGTGCAGGGGCAGCCGATGGCCATCGAGGCCGTCTTGCCCGAGGCCTGCAACCCGCGCCGCCCGCCGGTCCGGTCTTCGACGGGCGCGCCTTCGTCAGCGGCCGGGTGGCGACCTGCCCGGAGGGGCTCGGCGGCGACACCATCGCCATCGAGGGCCTGGAGAACACCTGGACGGGCGTGCTAGTCCGCTAGAGGCTGGCCGCGGGCGACACGACGCAAACCCGGCGGCTGACCCCCGACGCGGCCGCCTTCGCGGTGCCGCCGAAGCAGGGGCCCCTCGCGCGCTTCAGCGACTATTTCGGCCTATGCGTGGGCCACATCCTCGCCGGACTCGATCACCTGCTCTTCGTTTTCGCGTTGCTGCTGCTGATCTGCCGACTGCGTCCGCCGGTCGCCGCCTGGATTGCCGCCATCGCCCTCCTGATGCTCGCCCGCCGCCTCGCCCCGCCGCAGGCATGACGGGAAAGCGTCGCTCACAGCGAATGATTTCATTTCCGGCAGTCTCGGCTTCGGCGGCCGATGGGTCATGCGCGCTTCAAGCCTGGGAGGGCCGACGATATCCATATCAAACAAAGCGGGAGCGATTCCCCCTTCCCGCCGGAGCAATGGACTCGCTCGCAAGCTCAGCGGGCACCGAGCGTCTGCAGCGAATGGCCGGAAGTCCGCGGCCCGGTCGTTTGGGGAGGCCGCAACGAACGACTGCAATGGCGAACGTTCGATCACTGTTCCATCTCGTCGAGCGCGATCGGCATCGAAGTGCTGAGGTCGATACCGAGGAAAATATCTACCTCTCAATATCTTACAGGCCATTCACTAACCCGGCGCAGTCATGAGGTCCGGAGAATATCGGCCCTGAGAGACCGCTTCGAAGCCTCCTGGCGCCGGGGCCGGTGCTCAGCCACTCCCGCACAACCCTCGAAAACAACGAGAAAATCCGGCCGCGGCCGGATCGGGAGAACGCTTTCGCCAGGGCAAGTGGCGTAGGGGGCGAGACCAGGATCAAACGTTCTCCGGCTCAAATGCAGTCTGATACACATGTGCTCGGATGAACTGCATCACCGTGATCGTCAGCCAGCCTGCCCAACCGAGTGGCAACGGCCCCATCAACAGTTGGGCACGTTGACGGCCAGCCCGCCCAGGGCGGTTTCCTTGTATTTCTCGCTCATGTCGGCGCCGGTCTGGCGCATCGCCTCGATGCAGTTGTCGAGCGG
>PUHN01000109.1 GCA_002967695.1 Rhodobacteraceae bacterium WD3A24
TAGGGCCGCCGTGGGCGGAAAGCCGGGTTCCTGCTGACTGGTGGGGGCTTCAGGCTCGGCAGGCCGGTCGACTCTGGCGGTTTACTCGCGTTGGCGCGTTCATGTTGACATATCGTTGACATGGGTTTTGCATAGCGCAAGGCTCTGCCTCGAAATTATAGTAACCCATTGATACATAGAAGTCCTTTTTCTGATATGGCCCGCAACCAACGGGGCCTATCTCGGCCGACATGCTTTCTTCCCGCCTGATGTGATGTTGGCCTGAAATTCCTTCAGCTACCAGTGTGTGTCGGAGGGGTGGGCACCACCGGCGCTATGCGCTCGGGGCGCTTTGTGCTACGTTTTCACAGTTTCGTGCGGGTCTGCAGCGGACGC
This sequence comes from Rhodobacteraceae bacterium WD3A24, assembly GCA_002967695.1. Taxonomy (GTDB): domain Bacteria; phylum Pseudomonadota; class Alphaproteobacteria; order Rhodobacterales; family Rhodobacteraceae; genus Alkalilacustris. Next base: position 376 of record PUHN01000109.1, read on the forward strand.
TTTCCATGACGACAGGCGGCATCTCGATTCTCGTCGGCACCACCAAGGGCGCATTCGTCATATCCGGCGCGGCCGATCGCAACGACTGGGCCGTGACCGGCCCGTATTGCGACGGTTGGCCGATCTACCATGCCGTCGGAGACCCGGAGACCGGAACGCTCTGGGCCGGTGGCGGCGGCGAATGGCACGGCGCAGGCATCTGGCGCTCGGATGATGGCGGCGAGAGCTGGCTGCTCACGCAGCTTACCCGGGGCATGATGGACGACTGGGCGGCGAATGACCCCGACTTTGCCGCGATGATCAGCTGGAGCGATGAGCCGCTGCCCTTCGGCGATGCGTTCACGCAGATCTGGTCGCTCAGCCATGCCCACGGCACGCTCTATGCTGGCACGAAGCCGGCGAAGCTGCTGCAGAGCCATGACGGCGGGGCTACATGGGAGCTTGTCGAGGGCCTGAGCAATCATCCCTCCGCGGAAGGCTGGAATCCCGGCGCCGCGGGTCTGGTGCTTCACTCGATCGTCGCCGATCCTGCGGATTCACAAAGGCTCTGGGTCGCCATCTCCGCCGCGGGCGTCTTCGCCACCGAGGATGGCGGCGCAAGCTGGGAGCGCCGCAACCGGCTCTCCAACGCCGAGGCGGGCGCGCACCACGATCATCCCGCGGCGCCCCGCGACGGCGAGACCGGCCACTGCGTGCACAACATGATGCGTGCCCCGGGGGCCGAGGACGTTCTCTACCAGCAGAACCATCACGGCGTCTGGCGCTCGGCGGATAGCGGGCGCAGCTGGGACGACATCACCACCGGCCTGCCCTCGACCTTCGGTTTTCCGATCCGGGTGCATCCGCGCGACCCGGACACGATCTGGACGCTGCCGCTCAACGGCGACATGGCCGGGCGCTATCCGCCGAACGCCGCCGCGGCGGTCTGGCGTTCGCGCGACGGCGGGCAGAGCTGGGAGGCCCTGCGCGAGGGGCTGCCCCAACAGGCATGTTATTTTACCGTTCTTCGCCAGGCCATGGCCGGTGACACCCGCGATCCGGCAGGGGTGTATTTCGGCACCAACAGCGGCTCGGTCTTCGCCAGCCTCGACGAGGGCGACAACTGGCAGGAGATCGCCCGCCACCTGCCGACGATCCTTTCGGTCGAAGTCCTTGACCGAAGCACTGGAGTTGCGCCAGGCGGCTGAGCCTCCCCCGGACCCCCGCCCGGGGGCGCCCCACCACCCCCTTTTCGGTTCCTCCGCGGCCACGAAGGGCATGCGGGGGGCGGGGCGCAAGAGTTCGCTAGCGTCAGA
>PUHN01000011.1 GCA_002967695.1 Rhodobacteraceae bacterium WD3A24
CGTGCTCGCCGCGCGGGAGGCGCTGGCGCTGGCGCGGCTGCGCAGCCTGGGCAGCCTGCGCCGGGCGGCCGACGCCGCGCTTGCCGCGGCCTCGCCGGACGCGGCGCGGGAGGTGAGCGAGCGGCTGGTCCGGCTCTGCGCCGCCGGGGCGGGGCCGGCACCGGACGCCGCGCGGCTGGCCGAGCGTCAGGCCGAACTTGTCGACGCGCCCGACATCCTCGAACTCGCTGAGGCCGAACTCCTCGCCCCGCGCGACACCGAGGCGCGCCGCGAGGTCGAGGCCGCCGCGCGGCAGGTGGCCACCGTCACCGCCTTCGTGCCGCTGGCGCTGGCGGATGTGGCCGTGGCGTTGCTGGCCAATCTGCGGATGATCCGGCGCATCGCCGAGATTTACGGCGGCCGGTCGGGTGTGGTCGGGGGATGGCGGCTGACACGGGCGGTGCTGACGCATCTGGTGGCCACCGGCGCGGTGTCGGTGGGCGACGACATGATCGGCTCGGTCGCCGGCGGCGGCTTGCTGTCGAAGCTCTCGCGCCGCTTCGGCGAGGGGGTGGTCAACGGGGCGCTGACCGCGCGGGTCGGGGTGGCCGCGATCGAGGTCTGCAGGCCGTTGCCATTCCGCCGGGAGCGCGCGCCGAAGGTCTCCAACCTCGTCCGGCAGGCGCTGACGGGGCTGTTCGACAGGGGCTGAGGGCGGCGCGCCCCTGCGGCGCCTGCGCTGTCGCGGCCTTTCGTGCCCCCTCTGGACCGTGCCGCGCGCCCGTCCTATAGACGGCCGTATGTTGGACCATCTTCGCCCAATCGCCCGAATTACCGGCCCGGCGGCCTGACAGACGCGGCCGCCGGGAGCCTTGATCCGCGATACCCGTTTCCCCGACCGCCGAGGACCGCCCGATGAGCGCCGACACGCCCGACTACAAGGACACGCTGTTCCTGCCGAAAACCGATTTCCCGATGCGCGCGGGGCTGCCCAAGCGCGAACCCGCATGGCTGGAGAAGTGGGAGCGGATCGGCATCTACGACCGCCTGCGCGAACGGGCGGCGACTGGCGAGCGCGCGCCCTTCATCCTCCATGACGGGCCGCCCTATGCCAACGGGCACCTGCATATCGGCCACGCGCTCAACAAGATCCTCAAGGACATGGTCGTCCGGTCCCAGCAGGGGATGGGGCGCGATGCGCGCTACGTGCCCGGCTGGGACTGCCACGGCCTGCCCATCGAGTGGAAGATCGAGGAGGCCTACCGCGCCAAGGGGCAGGACAAGGACGCCGTGGACGTGGTCGCCTTCCGGCAGGAATGCCGGAAATTCGCCGAGGGCTGGATCGACGTGCAGCGCGACGAGTTCAAGCGGCTGGGCGTGACCGGCAAGTGGGACGACCCCTACCTGACGATGGACTTCCACGCCGAGGCGGTGATCGCCGAGGAGTTCATGAAGTTCCTCATGAACGGCACGCTCTATCAGGGCTCCAAGCCGGTGATGTGGTCGCCCGTGGAGAAGACCGCGCTGGCCGAGGCCGAGGTCGAGTATCACGACCGCAAGACCGAGGCGATCTGGGTGAAGTTTCCGGTAAGTGTCTGGGCTGCGTCGGACAAAATGCCGCCTGCTAAAGGAGACGAGCGAGTTGCTCCGCCGGACACTTCTCTATATCGCGAACTACAACAATCCTCCGTCCTCATCTGGACGACCACGCCTTGGACCATCCCGCAGAACCGGGCGGTGTGCTTCAATCCCGATATCGCCTACGGTCTCTACGAGGTCACTGAGGCGCCCGAGGGCAACTGGGCGGCGGTAGGCGACCGATTTGTGATTGCCGATCGGCTGGCCGAAGAAGTCTTTACCGCAGCGCGGGTGGAGCGTTTCGAAAAGATTGCCCCGGTTACAGCCCACGAACTCCGTGGTCTGCGGCTCTTGCACCCCTTCCAATCTCTCGACGGAGCGGATGGCGAGTGGGATTTCGATGTGCCCATGCTGCCGGGCGAGCATGTCACCGACGATGCCGGCACCGGGTTCGTGCACACCGCGCCCAGCCACGGCGACGATGACTACAACATCTATCTGAAGTTCCGGGATCAGTTTCCCGATCTCAAGATGACCCACAACATCCGCGACGACTCGTCGTTCCGCGACGACATCCCGTTCTTCAATGGCCTGCGCGTGATCGAGGAGAACGGCAAGCCCGGCGGCGCCAACAAGGCGGTGATCGAAAGGCTGAAAGAGGCCGGCGCGCTGATCGCGCAGCGGCGGCTGACGATCTCGGACGCGCATTCGTGGCGCTCCAAGGCCCCGGTGATCCGGCTGAACCGCCCGCAATGGTTCGCCAGCATCGACCGCGAGCTCGATGACGGGCTCGACGGCCCGACGGGGCAGCGTACCATCCGCGCCCGCGCGCTGGAGTCAATCAAGGAACTCGTAAGCTGGACGCCGCAATCGGGGCGCAACCGGCTGTATTCGATGATCGAGAACCGCCCCGACTGGGTGCTTTCGCGCCAGCGCGCCTGGGGCGTGCCGCTGACCGTCTTCACGAAGAAGGGCGCCAGGCCCGGCGATGGGGATTTCCTGCTCAAGGATCCCGAGGTCAATCGTCGCGTTGTGGACGCTTTTGAGGCCGAGGGCGCCGATGCATGGTATGTGCAAGGGTTCAAGGAAAAGGTGCTCGACGGGCTGCACGATCCGGAGGCCTATGATCAGGTTTTTGATATTCTCGACGTGTGGTTCGACTCGGGCTCGACCCATGCCTTCGTCCTGCGCGACCGGCCCGACGGCACGCCCGACGGGATCGCCGACCTCTATCTGGAAGGGACCGACCAGCACCGCGGGTGGTTCCATTCCTCGATGCTGCAGGGCTGCGCGACGAAGGGGCGCGCGCCCTATCGCGGGGTGCTCACGCACGGCTTCACCCTCGACGAGAAGGGCATGAAGATGTCCAAATCGCTGGGCAACACCGTGGCCCCCGAGGACGTGCAGAACCAGTACGGCGCCGATATCCTGCGGCTGTGGGTGGCGCAGTCGGATTACACCGGCGATCTGCGGATCGGGCCGGAGATCCTGAAGGGCGTGGCCGACAGCTACCGCAGGCTGCGCAACACGATGCGCTTCATGCTGGGCAATCTCGCCGGTTTCGACGAGTCCGAGAAGGTCGCGCCCGAGGACATGCCCGAGCTGGACCGCTGGGTGCTGCACCGGCTGGCCGAGCTCGATGCCGAGTTGAGCACGGGCTACGACGCCTATGATTTCCAGGGCGTCTTCCAGAAGCTGTTCCAGTTCGCCACGGTGGACCTGTCATCGTTCTATTTCGACGTGCGAAAGGACGCGCTGTATTGCGACGGCGCCGACAGCCTGCGCCGCCGCTCGGCGCGGACGGTGCTCGACCTGCTGTTCCACCGGCTGGCGACATGGCTGGCCCCGATCCTGGTCTTCACGATGGAGGATGTCTGGGAATCGCGGTTTGGCGACCCGGAGGACTCGGTCCACCTGCACGACATGCCGGCAACGCCGTCAGAGTGGCGCGATGAGGCGCTGGCGGCGAAATGGGCCGGCGTGCGCCGCGCGCGGCGGGTGGTCACGGCCGCGCTGGAGGTGCAGCGCCGCGACAAGGTGATCGGGGCGAGCCTGGAGGCGGCACCGGTGGTCCATGTTCGCGATGCCGACGTGCTCGCGGCCCTGCGGACCGTGGAGTTCCCTGACCTGTGCATCGTCTCGGACCTGTGGCTGACGGACGACCCCCTTCCCGCCGAGGCGTTCAGACTGCCCGAGGTGGAGGGCGTAGGCGTCGTTTTCGAGCGGGCCGAGGGCGACAAGTGCCAGCGTTGCTGGAAGATCGCGCCCGACGTGGGCACCCACCGCCATCCGGACGTCTGCGCCCGCTGCAACGCCGTGCTGGGCTGACATGCGCCCGCCGGAGCCGTCAGACCTGTGAGCGCGGGCGTCTTCCTCGCCGTTCTGGGTGCCGCGTTTCTGCATGCCGGCTGGAACGCGCTTATCAAGCTGGGGGCCGGGCGGGTCACGGGAATGGCGCTGTTCACCGTGGCGCAGGGCGTGATCGGCGTTGCCGTGATCGCGGCGCGCCCGCTTCCGGTGCCCGAGGCATGGCCGTGGCTGCTGGCCTCGGGCCTGACGCACGCTGCCTACAAGGGCTTTCTGGTGCTGGCCTACGGGGCGGGCGATCTGAGCCGAGTCTACCCGATCTCGCGCGGGGCGGCACCGATGATGGTTCTGGCAGCGACCACGCTGCTGCTTGCCGAACCGATGGAGCCCATGGCGCGCCTGGGTATCATTGTGCTGGGCGCGGGTATCCTGCTGATGGCGCGTGGCGCGCTGCGCTCGGGCGAGGCGCGGCGTCTGGTTCCGCTGGCGCTGGGTACCGCGCTGGCCACGGCCTGCTACACCCTGATCGACGGGCTTGGCGCGCGGGTGTCGGGCGATGCTGTCGGCTATGTCGGCTGGCTCTTCGTGATCGACGCCACGGTGTTTGCGGCCGGCGTGATCGTGCTGCGCGGCCCGGGCGGTTTTCGTGCCCGCCCGCGTGACTGGGCGCTGGGCGCGGCGGGGGCGTCGGCCTCGTATCTGGCCTACGCGATCGCGGTCTGGGCGATGACGGTGGCGCCGCTGGCCCTGGTCGCCGCCCTGCGAGAGACGTCGATCCTGTTCGCGGTGGTCATCGGCTGGCTGGCTTTCGGCGAGCGGATGGACCGCAACAAGGCCGCGGCGGCCACTCTGATCGTGGCGGGGGTGGCGTTGACCCGGCTGTAGTCCGGGTGCCGACCCCGCGCCGCGCGGCCGGCCGCTATTGCCGCGCCGTCGGGAGGAATTGCTGGGCGATTCCGGCGAGGATCAGGTAGAGGCTGAGCGCGACCAGCGCGCCGGTGGCCCAGTCGGGCTGGGCGAATTCCGTCCATGCCGCCCAGCCCGCGAAACCCGTCCAGAGCAGCGCGGCGGGCAGGGTGACGGGGCGCCAGCGCGCCGTGCGCACCGGGTGGATGAACTTGAGCGGGGCGAACATCGTCACCGCGAGCAGAACGACGATGGTCAGCGACAGCCAGAAGGGCGGCGCGGCGGCGAAGATGACCACCGCGACCATGTTCCAGCAGCCCGGAAAGCCCGAAAACGAGTTGTCGTCGGTCTTCATCCGGCTGTCGGCGAAATAGAGCACGCTGGCGAAAGTGATCACGATGATCGCGACCCAGCCCGTCCAGCCCGGCAGGAGCGACGACTGGAACAGCGCGAAAGCGGGGATGAAGACATAGGTGAGATAGTCGATGATCAGGTCGAGCATGACCCCGTCGATCCGCCCCGCGCGCGTCTTGACGTGGTATTTGCGCGCCAGCGGCCCGTCGATCCCGTCGACGATGAAGGCCACGACCAGCCACAGGAACATCAGCGCCCAGTCGGTCTGTGCCGCGGCGAGCATGGCGAGCATCGCGAAGACCGCGCCGGTTGCGGTGAACATGTGCACGCTGTAGGCGTTGAGGCTGGACTTGAAGCTTTCGCTCATCGGTCGGGCTCTCCGGGGGCGCGGCTCACGCGCGCGGATGCGCTGCGTCATAGACTTCCATCAGCCGGGCGGCGTCAACCTCGGTATAGGCCTGCGTGGTCGACAGCGAGGCGTGGCCCAGCAGCTCCTGAATCGCGCGCAGGTCGCCGCCGGCGCCGAGAAGATGCGTGGCAAAGGAATGACGCAGCGCATGCGGCGTGGCGGTGGCGGGCAGGCCGAGCTGGCGGCGGGTGCGCTCCATCACCCGCGCGACATGGCGCTGGCCGAGCCTGCCGCCACGCGCGCCGCGAAAGAGCGGCCCCTCGGGCGAAAGGGTATAGGGGCACAGCTCGGCATACCGCGCCACGGCCACGCGCGCGACCGGCAGGACGGGTACCATGCGCTCCTTCTCCCCCTTGCCGCGGATGCGCAGCCCCTCGCCGAGGGGCAGTTCGGCCGCCGCGAGCCCCAGCGCCTCGGAGATGCGCAGGCCGCAGCCATAGAGCAGGGTGACCACGGCGACGTCGCGCGCCGCGGCCCATGGCGCCGGGGCCTGCAGCGCCACCGTTTCGAGAACCTCGCGCGCAGCGTCCCGCGATAGCGGGCGCGGCAGCTTGCGCCCGAATCTCGGCCCCCGCGCCGCCAGCACAGGTGTGGGGTCGAAACCGTCGCGCTCGCCCAGCCAGCGGAAAAAGCCGCGCACCGCCGAGAGCGCCCGCGCCAGCGAGCGCGCCCCGAGACCGCGGGCGCGTTCATGCGCCATCCAGGCGCGCATCTCGGCCTGCGAGACCTCCGCGAGCCCGGCGCGCCCCGGTGCGCCGCCGCGATGGTCGGCGATAAAGGCGAGAAAACGCGCGACATCGGCGCAATAGGCGCGCAGCGTGCTCTCGGACGTCCCGTCCAGCGCGCGCAGCCGGGCCGTCCAGGCCTCCAGCGCGTCGCGCACTCCCGGCGTCAGCGCCAGGCTCACGACAGCCAGCGGCGCATCGTGCGTTCGAACACGCCGGCAAAGAACGACAGCAGGTCGGTGGCCTGGCTGGGCTGGAACTGGCGGGGATCCTCGGCGCCCAGAACCAGCATGCCCGGCAAGCGGTTCTCGCCGAGGTCGAGGAACATCATCGCCTCGGAGCCGATCGTGGCGGCACGCGTTCCGTGCACGTTGCCGTCCTCGCCGTGACAATGGCGCAGCATCACCTGCCGGCCCGGACGAAACCGCCGCCCCGTCATGTAGAGCGCGCAGAAGCCCGGCTCGGCGACCTGCAACACCTCGCCCAGCCGCTCCAGCGCCGGGTCGCGGCCCGAGCGGGCGCTCTCAAGCACCAGCCGCACGGACTGCACGCGCAGGATCTCGGCGACCTCGGTGTCGAGAATCTGCAGGAACCTCTCGAAACCGTCGGGGTCGAGCATCCGCAGGATCGCGCGATGGATCTGGCTGGTGCTCGACAGGTTCTCATAGGCTGCGGCGATCACCGCCTTGTGGGTGCTTTCGAGCCGGTCGAGCTTGCTCTCGAGCCGCTCCATCGCCATCCCGCGCAGATCGACGATATTGGTGCCCATGCTGCGCTCGCTCGCCGCGACGAGGGTGCGCATGAGCTCGTGATCCTCCAGGATCACCTCCGGTTCGGAGAGTATCCTGCTGCGCAGATCGTCATCCGTGAAAGCGGTGTCCGCCGGTTCTACCGTCGCCATGCCTGCCTCTGGAACCTCGATGCTTTTTCGCCACTATACATGGTTTCACAGGATTTTCTGCCCCGTTTTTTCCCAGTCCTTGAGGAAGGCGTCGAGCCCCTTGTCGGTCAGCGGATGGCTGGCGAGCTTGCGGATGACATCGGGCGGGGCGGTCATCACGTCGGCGCCGATGCGCGCGACCTCGGTGACGTGGTTGACGCTGCGAATCGAGGCGGCGAGGATTTCGGTCTCGAAGCCGTAGTTGTCGTAGATCGTGCGGATGTCCTGGATCAGTTCGCAGCCATCGAGATTGATGTCGTCGAGCCGGCCGATGAAGGGCGAGATGAACGACGCCCCGGCCTTGGCCGCCAGAAGCGCCTGGTTGGCCGAAAAGCACAGCGTGACATTGATCATGTAGCCTTCCGACGCCAGCGCCTTGCAGGCCTTCAGCCCGTCCCATGTCAGGGGCAGCTTGATGGCGATGTTGGGCGCGATGCGAGCGAGCTTGCGCCCCTCCTCGATCATCGCCGGCGCATCGAGTGCAACCACCTCGGCAGAGACGGGGCCGTCGACGATCTCGCAGATCTCGCGGGTCACCTCGGTGATGTCGCGACCGGCCTTGAGGATCAGCGAGGGGTTGGTGGTCACGCCGTCCACGACGCCGAGTTCGGCCAGATCGCGGATGGCATCGACATCGGCGGTATCGACAAAGAATTTCATCGCTCAGTGTCCTCGGGCTGGAGCCTGTTGCTGGGCCGCGTCATAACGCAAGGAGGCGGGGGCCGGAACCCCCGCGGCAGAGGCGTGAATGGACGAGGCGACGTTTTTCGACGAAGGCGCGCGGCTGGCGGTGCTGACCACGCAGCCGCTGGACGGGGCGCTCGACTACCGCGCGCCCGAGGGCGGCTGCTGGCAGGGCGCCCTTGTCGAGGTGCCGCTGGGCCCGCGGCGGGTGCTGGGCGTCGTCTGGGGGGCGGGGCAGAGCGATCTGCCGCGGGCCAGGTTGCGCCCGGTCACCCGCGTGCTGGACGTCGCGCCGATGACACCTGCGATGCGCGCCTTCCTCACCCGTGCCGCCGATTACACGCTGACCCCGCTGCCAGCGATGCTGCGGCTGGCCACCCGCGCGCCGGGGCTGATGGAGGGGCCGGCGACGCGGCGCCTGTTCCGGCTCACGGGCGAAGTGCCCGAGCGGATGACCGATGCGCGCGCCCGTGTTCTGGAGGTCTTTCGTGACTACGGCGGTGCCGGGCTCGCGCTGGGCGAGGTCGCGCGGCTGGCGGGCGTGGGCACCGGCGTGGTCAAGGGGCTGGTCAAGGCCGGTGCCGTGGCCGATGAGGCCGCCCCGCGCGACGTCCCCTATCCCCGACTCGACGCCACAAGGCCCGGCGTCGCGCTCAACCACGACCAGCAGGCAGCCGCCGACCGGCTGCGCGCGGGCGTCGCCGGGGGCGGTTATGCCACGACGCTGCTGAAGGGGGTGACGGGCTCGGGCAAGACGGAGGTTTATCTCGAGGCCGTCGCCGAATGCCTGCGGCAGGGGCGGCAGGCGCTGGTCCTGCTGCCCGAGATCGCGCTGACGGCGGAGTTTCTCACCCGCGTCGAGGCCCGTTTCGGCGCCCGGCCGGCCGAGTGGCATTCGGGCGTCACGCAGGCCGAGCGGCGCCGCTGCTGGCGCATGGTCGGGCAGGGGGGTGCGCAGCTCGTCGTGGGCGCGCGCTCGGCGCTGTTCCTGCCCTTCCGCGATCTGGGGCTGATCGTGGTGGATGAGGAACATGACAGCTCCTACAAGCAGGAGGACGGCGTGCTGTATCACGCGCGCGACATGAGCGTGCTGCGCGCCTCGCTGTCTTCGGCGCAGGTGGTGCTGGCCTCGGCCACGCCGTCGCTCGAGACCTGGGTGAACGCCGAAACCGGCAAGTATGCCCGGCTCGATCTGGGCGCGCGCTACGGCCCCTCCGACCTGCCCGAGATGGCCGCGATCGACATGCGCCGCGAGCGGCTGCCGTCCGAGCGCTGGATTTCACCCAGCCTGCAGGGCGCGGTCGAGGCCCGGCTGGCGCGCGGCGAACAGGCGATGCTGTTCATCAATCGGCGCGGCTATGCGCCGGTGACGATCTGCCGCGCCTGCGGCCACCAGATCGGCTGCACGGATTGCGATGCGCGGATGGTCGAGCACCGCTTTCAACGCCGGCTGGTGTGCCATCAATGCGGCGCGACGCGGCCCATCCCCTCCGCCTGCCCATCATGCGGCGCCGAGGACCGCCTCGCCGCCGTGGGGCCGGGGGTCGAGCGGCTGGCCGAGGAAGCCGCCGCGGTGTTTCCGCAGGCCCGGCTGGCCGTGCTGTCGTCGGATCTTTTCGGCTCCGCCCGCGCGCTTAAGGAGCAGATCGCCGATATCGCCGCCGGCGGGGCCGACATCATCATCGGCACGCAGCTTGTCGCCAAGGGGCACAATTTCCCCCTTCTCACGCTGGTGGGCGTGATCGACGCCGATCTGGGGCTTCAGGGCGGCGATCTGCGTGCCGCCGAGCGCAGCTTTCAGCTGATGCGGCAGGTCGCCGGCCGTGCGGGCAGGGCCGAGCGCGCCGGACAGGCCCTGCTTCAGACCTTTCAACCCGAGCATCCGGTGATCCGCGCGATCCTCGCCGGTGACGAGGAGGGCTTCTGGCGCGCCGAGGCGGCCGAGCGCGAGGCGGCCGGGATGCCGCCTTTCGGCCGCCTGGCGGGCGTGATCCTGTCATCGCCCGATCTGCAGGAGGCTTTCGATTTCGGGGCCGAACTCGCCCGGCGCGACGCGCCCCTGCGCGCCGTCGGGGCCGAGCTGTTCGGCCCGGCCCCCGCGCCGATCGCGCGTATCCGCGGGCGCCACCGGGTGCGGCTGCTGGTCAAGGCGGGGCGCGGCGCGGCGCTGCAATCCGCCCTGTCGGCCTGGGCGGGTCAGCTCAGGCCCCCGTCCCGCCTGCGCATGACCATCGACATCGACCCGCAGAGCTTTCTTTGAGCGCTCCGATGCTGGCGCCGCCGGCCACGGCAGCCTATCTTGGAGCACAGCGGGCGCCCCGCCCGCCAGACGACAGGAGCACGCGCATGTTCGGACTGAGCCGCAAACCCATGACCATTCCCGGCCCCGACGAGGCGCTGCCCGGCCGGGCCGAGCCGATTCCCACCGCCGAGACGCATTTCGTCACCGGCCGCCCGCTCAAGGCCGAGGTGCCCGAAGGCATGGCCGAGGCGATGTTCGGCATGGGCTGTTTCTGGGGCGCCGAGCGGATATTCTGGCAGCTTCCCGGCGTGTGGCTGACGATGGCGGGCTATGCCGGAGGCCAGACGCCCAACCCGACCTACCGCGAGGTCTGCACCGGCCGGACGGGCCACAACGAGGTCGTCCGGCTGATCTTTGACCCCGCCGAGATCGGCTACGAGGAACTCCTGCGCCGGTTCTGGGAAGGTCATGATCCGACCCAGGGCATGCGGCAGGGCAATGACGTAGGCACGCAATACCGCTCGGGCATCTACACCTATGACGCCGCACAGCAAGCCGCTGCCGAGGCCAGGCGCGACGCCTATGGCACGCGGCTGCGTGCCGCGGGCTTCGGCGCGCCCACCACCGAGATCCTGCCCGCGCCGGCCTTCTACTATGCCGAGGACTACCACCAGCAGTATCTGGCCCGAAACCCGGCCGGCTATTGCGGGATCGGCGGCACCGGCGTGTCCTGCCCGGCCGGTGTCTTTGCCTGATGGGCGGCGCCGCCCCGCCGACGCATGACGTGATCGTCATCGGCGCGGGGCCTGCAGGCAGCGCCGCTATTTCGGGCTCATCGCGGGCGAATTCGGCTATGCCGATCTCGGCACAGGCGCGGTCTTGCGGCTGCTCGCCGGGATGGCGCACACCGGCCGTCCGTGGGGGCGGCGCGCTTGACGCGGTGTGCGGCGGCGGTCTATCCGGCGCGTCATCCATTGAAAAGGGCAGAGCCATGACCACCTTCACCGCCTTCACGACCCTGCCCGACGGGGCGCGCGCCGAGGCGCTGGGCGAAGCGATGGAGGCGATGGACCCCGCGCCCACGGGGATCGGCGTCTTCGAGATGGAGGACGGCTCGGGCCTGTGGGAGGTCGGCGGCTATTTCGAGGAGCGCCCCGACACCGCCGCGCTGGCGTTGCTTTCGGCGCTCCATGATGCAAGCGACTTCGCCGTCTCTGAACTGCCCGAGATCGACTGGGTGGCCAAGGTGCGCCGCGAGCTCTCACCCGTCGTCGCGGGCCGCTTCTTCGTCTATGGCAGCCACGACGCCGACAAGGTGCCCGAGGGAATGGAGGCGTTGCTGATCGAGGCGGCGATGGCGTTCGGCACCGGCCATCACGGCACGACGCTGGGCTGTCTGCGCGCGCTCGACCGGCTCGACGAGGAAGGCGTCGTCGGACGCAACGTGGCCGATATCGGCGCCGGAACGGCGGTGCTGGCGATGGCCGCCGCCCGGATCTGGCCCAACCCCGTGATCGCCAGCGATATCGACGCGGTCGCGGTGGAGGTGGCCCAGGCCAATGTCGTCGCGAACGATCTGGCCGAGCGCGTCATCTGCATCGAGGCGGTCGGGTTCGATCATCCGCGGCTGGCCGCGGCGGCGCCCTTCGACGTGGTCTTCGCCAATATCCTCAAGGCGCCGCTGATCGAGCTGGCGCCGGATATGGGCCGCCATGTCGCGCCGGGCGGCTACGCCATCCTGTCGGGGTTGCTCAACGAGCAGGCCGGCGAAGTGATGGCCGCCTACCGTGCCGCCGGTTTTTCGCAGCATCTGACCGAGGAGGTCGGAGATTGGACGACCCTGACGCTCAAGCGCGAGGGGTAGGACGGCCCCGCAGACGCGAAAGGCCGCGCCCGGATGCCCCGGCGCGGCCTTCACAAGCCGTCAGGTCTCATGGGGCTTATCCCAGACGGGCCGCGACGGTCTCGATATCGGCGCGGCACAGGCCGATATCCTCGAGTTCGCGGTCCGAGAGCTTCGACAGGGCGGCGCGGGTGGCGCGCTGATCGCGCCAGCGGCCAAGGGTCTCGGCCGCGTTGTAGAAGATCTGCACGACCTGCAGCGTGGCAATGGCGCCGAAAGGCGCCGGGCGGATGGGGGCGGTTGCGGCCATTTTCAGCACTCCGGTTTTCGAGGGTGGCGGACAGGGAAGCGCCTGCTTCCGACCGCTCAGTTAGCCAGCGAGCAGCCCCCGCGCAAGGGGCGAAAAATGCATGACTTCAATGCGAAAAACGCATGGGTTCCCAGCAGGTTGTCAGATTCCGTCCGATGACCCTCGCGCTCTCCGAAAACGACCTGTTCGAGCGCCGCGATGTCGCTTTCGTGCCATTCGGCGGTCCGGGCGCAGGGGGATCGCGCTTGGCAGGTGTTCGCTTTTCGTGCTAGTGGCTTGCGAGAGGTGACAGGACACGCACAGGTAAGGGCTGGCATGCGGGTATTGGGCATCGACCCCGGCTTGCGCAACCTCGGCTGGGGGGTGATCGAGGCGCGCGACGGCCGAATCACCCATGTCGCCAACGGGGTCTGCCACTCCGAGGGCGCGTCGCTTGCCGCCCGGCTGCTGAGTCTGCATAGCCAGCTCCGCGAGGTGCTGGAACGCTGGGCGCCCGACTGTGCGGCGGTCGAGCAGACCTTTGTCAACAAGGATGGTGTGGCCACGCTCAAGCTGGGCCACGCCCGCGCCATCGCGCTTCTGGTTCCCGCGCAGGCGGGCCTCGAGGTGGGCGAATATGCGCCCAACGCGGTCAAGAAGACGGTGGTCGGCGTGGGCCATGCGGCGAAGCGGCAAATCGACCACATGGTGCGGCTGCAACTGCCCGGCGTCGAGATCGCCGGCCCCGACGCCGCCGACGCGCTGGCCGTCGCGCTGTGTCATGCCCATCAGGGGCGGGCGTCCGGGCGGCTCGCGCGAGCGATCGCGGGGGCGGGGCGATGATCGGCAAGATTTCGGGGCGGCTGGACTACCGGGCCGAGGATCACGTGCTCATCGACGTGCGCGGGGTGGGCTATGTCGTTCATGTCTCCGAGCGCACGCTCGCCGAGCTTCCCGGGCCGGGCGGGGCCGTGGCCTTGTTCACCGAACTGGTCGTGCGCGAGGATCTGATGCAGCTTTTCGGCTTCTCCACGCTGGCCGAAAAGGAATGGCACCGCCTGCTGACCTCGGTGCAGGGGGTCGGCTCCAAGGCGGCGATGGCAATTCTCGGCACGCTGGGCGCCGAGGGGGTCAGCCGCGCGATCGCGCTGGGCGACTGGGCCGCGCTACGTGCCGCGCCCGGTGTCGGGCCCAAGATCGCGCAACGCATTGTCAACGAGCTCAAGGACAAGGCGCCGGGCGTGATGGCGATGGGTGCGAGCATCGGTGCCGCGATGGGCGAGGCGCCCGCGAGCCCGGCCGTGACGGCGGACGAGGCCGGCCCCGCAACCGATGCGCAACCGCCCGCCGCGGCCGCGCAGGCGGGCGCGGGAGCCAGTGCAGAGGCGCTTTCAGCGCTGGTCAATCTGGGTTACGGGCAGGGCGAGGCCGCAGCGGCCGTCGCCGAGGCCGGCAGGGAAGCCGGCGAGGCCGGCACCGCCGGTCTGATCCGCGCCGCGCTGCGCCTGCTCGCGCCGAAGGGCTGACGCCATGACCGATCCGGCCGCCACCCCGCCCGATCCGACGCTGCGGCCCGAGGGGTTGCCCGAGGATACCGACGCCGCCGACAAGGCGCTGCGCCCGCAGACGCTCGACGCCTTCATCGGCCAGGCCGAGGCGCGCGCCAATCTCGCGGTGTTCATCCAGTCGGCCCGGATGCGCGGCGAGGCGATGGATCACACGCTGTTTCACGGCCCCCCCGGCCTAGGCAAGACGACGCTGGCGCAGATCATGGCGCGCGAACTGGGCGTGGGCTTTCGGATGACCTCGGGGCCGGTGCTGGCGAAGGCGGGCGATCTGGCCGCCATCCTGACCAATCTGGAGCCGCGCGACGTTCTGTTTATCGACGAGATTCACCGGCTCAGCCCGGCGGTGGAGGAGGTGCTCTATCCCGCGCTGGAGGATTTCCAGCTCGATCTCGTGATCGGCGAGGGGCCGGCGGCGCGCACCGTGCGCATCGAGCTTCAGCCCTTCACGCTGGTGGGCGCGACGACCCGGCTGGGGCTGCTGACCACGCCCCTGCGCGACCGGTTCGGCATCCCGACACGGCTGCAATTCTACACCGAGGCCGAACTCGACGAGATCGTCACCCGCGGCGCCCGCCTGATGGGGGTGGAGGCCGAGCCCGACGGCGCGCGCGAGATTGCGCGGCGCGCCCGTGGCACCCCCCGGATCGCCGGGCGGCTGCTGCGCCGCGTCGTCGATTTCGCGCTCGTCGAGGGCGACGGGCGGCTCACCCGCGCCATCGCCGACAGCGCGCTCACGCGGCTGGGTGTCGATGCGATCGGCCTTGATGGCGCCGACCGTCGCTATCTGAGCCTTCTGGCCGAAAGCTATGGCGGCGGGCCGGTCGGGATCGAGACCATCGCCGCCGCGCTGTCGGAGGCGCGCGACGCCATCGAGGAGGTCATCGAGCCCTTTCTGCTCCAACGGGGGCTCATCCAGCGCACGCCGCGCGGTCGGATGCTGGCGGCCGGCGCGTGGCGTCATCTCGGCATCGCGCCGCCGCGTGGCGGGCAGGGGCAGGACGACTTGTTCGAGGGATAGATCCGCTATCGCAGCCCGGCAATCGCCGCGCGCAGGGTGGCGATCCCCTCGCCCTTCTGCGAGGAAGTGACGATCAGTTCGGGAAACGCCGCCGGATGGGTGGCGAGCCGGGCGCGCACTTGGTCGAGCACCTCGCCGCGCGCCCCGGCTGCGACCTTGTCGGCCTTGGTGAGCACCACCTCGAAGGTCACGGCCGCGCGGTCGAGCAGTTCCATGATCTCGGTGTCCACGGGCTTGATCCCGTGGCGCATGTCGATCAGCACGAAGGCCCGGCGCAGCGTTGCCCGCCCGGAGAGATACGACTTGAGCAGCCGCTGCCATTTTTCCACCTTGGCCAGCGGCGCCTTGGCAAAGCCGTAGCCGGGCAGATCGACCATGTAGAAACGATCACCCAGCGCGAAATAGTTGATCTCCTGCGTCCGGCCCGGCGTGTTGGAGGTTCGCGCTATGGCCTTGCGCCCGGTCAGCGCATTGATCAGGCTCGACTTTCCTGCGTTCGAGCGCCCGGCAAAACAGAATTCGGGCCGGTCGGCCGGCGGCAGGCCATCCATCGCCACCACCCCCTTGACGAAATCCACCGGCCCGGCGAACAGCTTGCGCCCGGCCTCAATGCGTTCGGGCTCGGGCTCGGGGGCGAGCGGGAAGGGCAGCGGGGTCATGGCCGCACCGTGTCGCCCGGACGGATCGTCCCGCCACGGGTCACCACCGCATAGACACCGAAATCCTGATCGCCCCGCGCGGCAGCGAGTGCGCCCAGCGTGTCGGCGTTGCGCATCCCGGTTTCGGGATCGACGGTCGTGGCGCGGCAGCGGGTGATGCGCCGCTTGATGCGCAGCCGCGCCTCGCCCACCGCGATCTCGCGGCCGATCAGGTCGAATTCCTCCCACGGGGCGAGCCCGTCGATCCAGAGATTGCCGCGCCAGCGGTGGATCGAAAGCGACTGGCCCATGACATCCTCCAGCGCGCGGTTGGAGGCGTGGCTCATCAGGGCGATGTGGGGTTCGGGCGTGTCGGCCAACGCGCCGCCCTCGGGGGCGCGCACCAGCCGGACGGGGGCGGGCCGGCCCGCGGGCCAGAGCGGGCGGAGCCAGGCGATCAGCCGGGCGCGGTCGACCTCGGCTTCGGGGTCGATGCTCAGCTCTCCGGCGCCGGGGTGGTGGAGGCTGATGCGCCCCGTCCCGGCATCGCTTTCGGCGCTTATCGCCATCAACCCGGGGCCCGCCACTCCGCGCAGGAATCCGTGCTTGGGCGCCCACCCGGCGAGGCTGTCCGCATCGGCCGGGCCGGCGGCGTGGGCGACGGCCCAGACCCGGTCCATCGGCAGCGGGGCGCCCGCCGCAAGCGTGGCCTCGGTCACCTGCTCGCGGCCCACCGCCTTGATCGGGTGGCGGCAGATGCCGGCGAGGGTGGCGGGCGCATCGGGGGTCACTTCGCCTTGCCGCCCTTCCTGCCCAGGCCCAGCGAATCGCGGATATTGGCCAGAAGATCGGGTGACTGGCCATTCATCCGCATGATCGCGTATTGCTGGGAGAAGGTGATCACGTTGTTGGCGATCCAGTAGAGCACCAGCCCGCTGGCGAACCGGCCCAGCACGAACATGAACACCCACGGCATCCAGTTGAAGATCATCGCCTGGGTCTTGTCGGGCGGCGACGGGTTGAGCCGCATCTGCAGGAACATCGACACGCCCAGCAGGATCGGCAGCACGCCGATGAAGATGACCGAGAGGAACCCCTCTGGGTCGGGCGCGGCCCAGGGCAGAAGCCCGAACAGGTTGTAGAGCGATGACGGGTCCGGCGCGGAGAGGTCGCGTATCCAGCCGATCCAGGGGGCGTGGCGCAGCTCGATCGTGACGAAGATCACCTTGTAGAGCGAGAAGAAGATCGGGATCTGCAGCAGGATCGGCAGGCAGCCCGCGGCCGGGTTGACCTTTTTCTCCTTGTAGAGCCGCATCATCTCCTGCTGGAGCTTCTGCCGGTCGTCGCCGGCGCGCTCCTTGATCTTCTCCATCTCGGGCTGGAGTTCCTTCATCTTGGCCATCGACACGTAGGACTTGTAGGCCAGCGGCAGCAGGATCGCCTTGATCAACAGCGTCAGCCCGATGATCGCCCAGCCCATCGAGCCGGGCACGCCCATCGCCGCCAGGGTGGTGTTGACCCAGTGCAGAACTGCGAAGATCGGCTTGGTCAGAAAGAAGAACCAGCCCCAGTCGATCGAGTCCAGAAAGCCCGCGATGCCCAGCTCGGTCTCGTAGCCGCGGATCGTCTCCCATTCCTTGGCGCCGGCAAACAGCAGGGTGCGCGACTCGCTGGTCGCGCCCGGCTCGACGGTGACGGCGGGGTGGCGCGTCTCGGCCTGATAGATGTCCGCGCCGGGCACATGGCGCGCCACCGCGTCAAAGCTCTGTCCCGGCTCCGGCACCAGCGTCGTCATCCAGTACTTGTCGGTAAAGCCGATCCAGCCGTTTTCGGAGACCTCCTGCGTGGCGGTCGGCACCCGCTGGGCGTCGCTGCGCGGGTATTCGGTCAGCGCGTCGTAGTCGTCCTCGGTCAACTCGCCGTCGGACATCTGCACGAGCCCTTCGTGCAGGATAAAGAAGTTGACGGTGTCGGGCCGGCCGTGCCGGGCGATGACGCCATAGGGCGCGAGCCGCACGGCGCCGTCGCCGGTGTTTTCAACCCGCTGGGTGACCGTGAACATGTAGTCGTCGTCGATGGCGATCTCGCGGGTGAAGACAAGGCCGGCCGGGCTTTCCCAGCGCAGGTTCACCGGGCTGCCGGGGGACAACGTGTTGTCGCCGACCTGCTGCCAGACGGTGTTGGCGCCGGGGACATCGGCATATTCCAGCGCCCCGCCCGGCGCCCAGCCATACAGCGCGTAATAGGGCTCGTCGGCGCCGACCGGGGCGAGGAGGCGGACGATTTCCTCCGAGTCGAGCTCGACAGCGTAGTCGCTCAGTGACAGATCGTCGATCCGCCCGCCGAGAAGCGAGATGGAGCCGGTCACACGCGGGGATTCGATCGCCACGCGCGCGACATCCTCGGTCGGCGCCTCGGGCGATTGTGTCTGCGCTGTGGAAGGTTGTGCCCCCGCGCCGGCATCGGGCGGTGTGAGCGCCACGTCGGTATCCGTCGTGCCCTGGCCGCCGGCGTCCTCGGTCGTCTCGGTCGGTGCCTCCGGGGCGGGCTCGGGCGGCGGAAACAGCACGAACCACGCCAGGATCACGAGGAAGCTGAGCGCCGTCGCAAGAATGAGATTGCGGTTCTGATCGTCCATGCCCGGCCACCGACTGTCCGTGAAACTGCTGGGGCGGTTCAACAGACTGCGTTGGCAAAGGTCAAGCGCTTTTCCCCGCCGGTTCAGGGCCTCCGGGGCGGGCCGCCGTGTCCCCTTCGCCTGCGTGTCGGGCGTGGGACGCGCAGCGGGTCGGGCCCGTGGCCAGGGCGCTCGGGCGGTGTCAGCTGAAGCGGCGGTGAAGCGCGGCCGGCGCGGCCATTCGCGCGTGGTGCCGCGCGATCCAGTCATGGGTGTCGCGCAGGGGCATCGGCCGGGCGATCCCGAAGCCCTGGACGTGGCCGCAGCCGAGCTGGGCGAGGATGGCGTGCTCGCCGGGCGTTTCGACGCCCTCCCCTATGGTCTCGAGGCCCAGCTCCTCGGCCATCGACAGGATCGCCGCGACGAGACGCTGCTGTTCGCGGTCCTCGTGCAGATTGGCGACGAAGGAGCGGTCGATCTTGAGCCGGCGCACGGCGAACCGGCGGATATTGGCGATCGAGGCATGGCCGGTTCCGAAATCGTCGAGGTCGATCAGGCAGCCCATACGCGCGATGCGGGCGATGTTCTGGACGATGGTGTCGTCATCGGTGCCCGCCGCCACGCTTTCGAGGATTTCGACGGCCAGGCGTTCGGGCGCGAGGTCGAAGCGATCGAGCTCCCATTCGAGCATTTCGGGAAGGCGCGGGTCGCGCAGTTCCTCGGTCGATGCGTTGACCGAGACCCGCCCTATGCCGCAGCCGGCATCGTCCCACGCGCGCAGGGCGCGAAACGCCTCGGCGCGCATCGCCTCGCCCAGCCGGGCGGACAGGCCGGCGTCATCGACCAGCGGCAGAAAATCGGCCGGGGGGATCAGGCCGCGCTCGGGGTGGACCCAGCGCGCCAGCGCCTCGAAGCCGCTGATGCGCCCGGTGTCGGTGCAGATCTGCGGCTGGAACCAGGCGCGGATCTCGCCCGACTCGAGCCCCTCGGCGAGGCGTTCGTCGAGCGCGGCGCGGCCGGCACGGGCGGTGCGCATCTCGGGGGTGAAGGCGCGCAGCGCGGCCGGGCCGTGGCGGCGGGCCTCGTCATGGGCGATCTCGGACGCGCCGAGCAGGGCGGCGCCGCCGGGCGCAGGTGCGCGGCTCGACAGGCACAGCCCGACCGACACGGTCAGATAGACGGTCATCGCGTCGACCGAGACCGGCGCCTCGGCGACGTTCTGCAGCCGGCGGGCGATCTGGAGCGCGGCTTCGAGGTCGATCCGCGGATCGGGGGCGAGCGCGACGGCGAAACGGTCCCCCTCGAGCCGGGCGAGCCGGTCATGGTCGCGCAGCGCGCCACCGAGCCGCTCGCCGGTGCGGGTGAGAAGTGTCTCCCATGCGGTCTGGCCGTGGCGTTCGCGCAGGGCCGCGGCATCGTCGATTCCGATGACCAGGCAGGCGGTGCGCCGGCCGTCTCCGGCGATGCCGTCGAGGATGGCCTCCAGCCGCGCCACGAGTTCGTCGCGCATGGCCGGGTGATCGCGCGATCGCGCCGGGGCATCGCCGGCGGTGTCCCCCCGCAGGCCGGCCAGCAGATAGATGACGGGGACGGTGAGCGCGACGATCACGAGCCATCCCTCCCCGCCCAGCCAGAAGGCCATGAGCGTCGCGCCGGGAAGGAAGGCGAGCAGTTCGGGCCGGCGTGCGAAATCCAGCAGACGGCGCGTAAAGCCGGTAACGAAGGGGCCCATGGCGAAACCTTTCCTGGCCGGGGCGGCGGGCGTGCCACCGAACCTGACGCGAGGCTAGGAAAGGAGGTTGATCGCGGCGTTAATGCGCCCTGTTCGTTTATGTCGAATTGTTCGCATCCGCGTTCGCCGGCGCGGCCAGTGCGGCGAAGTCGAACAGCTCGGTGTCCAGCAGATGCGACGGCCGCGCATTGGTCAGCGCGCGGAACATCACCTGGCGGCGGCCGGGGGTGCGGGCCTCCCACTCGTCGAGCAGCTTCTTGACCTGCATTCTCTGCAGGCCGTCCTGACTGCCGCACAGATCGCAGGGGATGATGGGAAAGCGCATCGCCCGCGCGAAGCGGGCGCAGTCCTCCTCGGCCACGAAGGCGAGCGGGCGGTGAACGTAGAGGTCGCCCTCCTCGTTGATCAGCCGCGGGGGCATGGTGGCCAGCCGTCCGCCATGGAAGAGGTTCATGAAGAATGTTTCGAGAATATCGTCGCGGTGATGGCCGAGCACCACCGCCGTGCAGCCCTCCTCGCGCGCAACGCGGTAGAGGATGCCCCGGCGCAGCCGCGAACACAGCGCGCAATAGGTTCTGCCCTCGGGTACCTTGTCGGTGACGATCGAATAGGTGTCCTGATACTCGATGCGATGGGCGATGCCGTGGTCGGCCAGAAACTCCGGCAGGACCGTGGCCGGAAAGCCCGGCTGGCCCTGATCGAGGTTGCAGGCCAGCAGCTCCACCGGAAGCAGGCCGCGCCATTTCAGTTCCACAAGCGCGGCGAGCAGGGTGTAGCTGTCCTTTCCGCCCGACAGGCAGACCAGCCAGCGCTCGCCCCGCCGGGCCATGCCGTACTGCTCGATCGCGGTGCGCGTCTCGCGGATGATGCGCTTGCGCAGCTTTCGGAACTCGGTCGTCTCGGGTGCACCGCGCAGGAGGGGCGGCAGATCTTCCTGGGCGGATTCGAGCATCACGGGCCTCCGCTGATTCCAGACCGGGCCTTACGCCGCGGCGCGGGCAGGGGTCAAGCGCGGCTCAGCCGTCGCGGTGGTCGGGCGCCGGGCGGGCGCGGTCCTTCGGCTCGGGCACCGGGTCATAGCCCGAACTGCCCAGCGGGTGACAACGCCCAAGCCGGCGCAGCGTCAGCCAGCTTCCCCTGATACCGCCGTGCTTCTCGAGCGCCTCCAGCGCATAGGCTGAACAGGTCGGCTGAAACCGGCAGCCATGGCCCACCCAGGGCGAGAAGGTCAGGCGGTAGGCGCGTACGGGCAGCGACAGAATCCAGGCGAGCGGCGTCATTGCGGCCTGTCCTGCGATTTTTGGCGCGGGCCGTGCACGGCCTCCAGCGCCCGGAGCAGATCGGCGCGCAGCGCGGCGAAGTCGCGCGTCACGGTCGCGCCGGGGCGGCCGACAAGCACGTAGTCCCAGCCCGGATGACCGGCCTCGGGCAGGATCTCGCGTGCCAGCGCACGCAGGCGGCGCTTGCAGCGGTTGCGGGTGACGGCGTTGCCGATCTTTTTCGAGCAGGTCAGCCCCACGCGGATGCCTTCGCCCGGCTCGTCGGCGTCGCGCCGACGCGCCTGGAGCAGAAAACCGGGCGTTCCCTGCCGACGTGCCCTGGCTGCGCGCAGGAAATCCGCCCGCCGCCGAAGCGGCGCGATGGACCGCCCCGATGCCCGCGCGGCGCTACCAGAGCCGGTAGTCTCGAGGGTGCGGCAGGTTGCGGGCCGTGTCATGACGGGCCGGGCGCGGACGCCGCGCGCGGATGGCCGGTGCGTGTGCTCAGGCCGACAGCTTCGCCCGGCCGCGCTTGCGACGCGCATTGAGAATCTTGCGGCCCGCCTTGGTCGCCATGCGCGAGCGGAAGCCGTGACGGCGCTTGCGGACCAGATTCGACGGCTGAAAGGTGCGCTTCATCTTCGGAGTTCCTCGTTCCTGACGTCCTGCAGCGCCGCGCCGCCGATGCGGGCGCGACCGTGTAAAAATCCTTGGACCCGGCTCATAGGCGAGCAAGCCGGACAAGTCAATTCACCCGCCGCCGCAGTCGGCAATTCGCGGCCCGTGGCGATCACCCTGTGTCACTCCCGCGTGAAGCCTCTGTCACGGCGGTGCCGGAATGTGCATCTTCGGCTTCGAGGCAACCGGCAAGGATTCCGACGTGACCGAGCGAAGCACCAATCTGGCCCGACATGCGGCGTTCCTGCGCGCCATCCCGCTGGTGGCGATCGTGGCGACCGCGACAACCGGCGCGATTCTGCTGCACGACATGATGACATTCGAGACCCTGCGCGAGAATCGCGCCGCGCTGCTGGAGTTCCGCGACGCGAATTACCTGCTGACTGCCGCGGCGTTTCTGGCGATTTACGTCGTGATCGTCAGTCTGTCGCTGCCCGGTGCGACGCTGGCCTCGCTGACCGGCGGGTTTCTTTTCGGGCTGATGCCGGGGGCGTTGTTCAACGTCGCGGCCGCAACCACCGGCGCGGCGGGTATCTTTCTGGCCGCCTATTGGGGCCTCGGCGACCGGCTTGCCGCCAGGATCGACGCCTCTGACGGGCGGGTGCGGCGCATTCGCGAGGGGCTGCGGGTCAATCAGGTGCCCGTGCTGCTGCTCATGCGGCTCGCGCCGATGGTCCCGTTCTTCGTGGCGAATCTGATTCCGGCCTTCATGGGCGTGCGCCTGCGGGTCTTCGTGGCGACGACGGCGATCGGCATCCTGCCCGGCACGGTCATCTACACATGGGTAGGCGCCGGGATGGGCGAGGTCTTCGCCCGTGGCGAGCGCCCCGATCTGGGCATCATCTTCGATCCC
This sequence comes from Rhodobacteraceae bacterium WD3A24, assembly GCA_002967695.1. Lineage (GTDB taxonomy): Bacteria > Pseudomonadota > Alphaproteobacteria > Rhodobacterales > Rhodobacteraceae > Alkalilacustris. The sequence continues at coordinate 22,620 of PUHN01000011.1, forward strand.
TACATCCTTGGGCCAATCCTCGGGGCGGCGGCTCTGGCGGCGTTGCCGCTGGGAATCCGCGCCTGGCGGGGGCGGCTGATATGAGCGGCGAGCGCATCGACACCGATCTTTGCGTGATCGGCGGCGGCTCGGGCGGGCTGGCGCTCGCGGCGGGGGCGGTCCAGATGGGCGCGCGCGTGGTGCTCGTCGAGGGCCACAAGATGGGCGGCGATTGCCTGAACTACGGCTGCGTGCCCTCCAAGGCGCTGCTGGCCGCGGGCAAGGCGGCGCATGCGATGGAGGGCGGTTTCGGCGTGGCCGGCGTTGCCGCCCAGGTCGATTTCGCCGCCGCGAAGGATCATGTCGACTCGGTCATCGCCGCGATCGCGCCGCATGACAGCGTCGAGCGGTTCGAGGGGCTGGGCGTGCGGGTCATTCAGGACTGGGCGCGGTTCACCTCGCCGCGCGAAGTAACGGCGGGCGGGCATGTCATCCGGGCGCGCCGTTTCGTCGTCGCCACGGGATCGAGTCCGTTCGTTCCGCCGATTCCGGGGCTGAATGAGACCCCTTATCTGACCAACGAGACGGTTTTCGGCCTGCGCGAGCGGCCCGACCACCTGATCGTCATCGGCGGCGGGCCGATCGGAATGGAGATGGCGCAGGCGCACCGGCGGCTCGGCTGCCGGGTGAGCGTTGTCGAGGGCGCGCATGCGCTGGGCCGCGACGACCCCGAGCTTGCCGGGATCGTCGTCGCGCGCCTGCGCGCGGAAGGCATCGACATTCACGAACAGACCCCCGCCGAAAGCGTGCGCGCGTGCGAAGACGGCGGCGTGGAGGTCGCGCTGCCGGATGGGCGCGCGCTGCAGGGGTCACATCTACTGGTGGCGGTGGGACGCAAGCCCAATACCGACCGGCTCGATCTCGACACGGCCGGCGTCGCCAGCGACCGGGGCGGTGTGCGTGTCGATGCCCGCCTGCGCAGCACCAATCGGCGTGTTTACGCCATCGGCGATGTCGCGGGGCAGGGGCAGTTCACCCATCTGGCCGGCTATCAGGCGGGGGTGGTCATCCGCTCCATCCTGCTGGGCCTCCCGGCGAAGGCGCGCGGCGCCCACATCCCGCGCGCGACCTACACCGATCCTGAACTCGCCCAGGTCGGGCTGACCGAGGCCGAGGCCCGCGAGGCGTTCGGCGACAAGCTCACGGTGGTCCGCTTCCCCTATGCCGACAATGACCGTGCCCAGGCCGAGGGCCGGACGGAGGGCATGGTCAAGGTGATGGTCGCGCGCGGACGTCCGGTCGGGGCGGGCATCGCCGGTGCCCAGGCGGGAGATCTGATCGGCCCGTGGGCGATGGCGATGGCCAACGGACTCAAGATGAGCGCGCTGGCCAACACCGTGTTGCCCTATCCGGTGCTCGGCGAAATCAACAAACGCGCCGCGGGTGCCTATTTTTCGCCGAAGCTGTTTGATAATCCTGTGCTCAAACGGGTCGTGCGGGCGGTGCAAGCGGTGGTGCCCTGAGACCTGAAAGGGAGAGGGCCATGGGACTGAACTCGCTGTCGGGCAGATTCCTCATGCTCACGGTGATCTTCGTGATGCTGGCCGAAGTCTTCATCTTCGTGCCGTCCATCGCGCGGTTCCGCGAGGAATATCTGCTCGCCCGGCTCGAACGTGCGCAGATCGCCTCGCTCGCCCAGATCGCGGGCGACGGCATGATCTCGTCCGAACTCGAGAGCGAACTGCTCGCCAATGCCGGGGTCTATAACGTGGTGCTGCGCCGCGACGAGGTGCGCGAGTTGGTGCTTTCCTCGCCGCTGCCGCAATCCGTATCCGCGACCTTTGACTTGCGCGAGCGCAGCCCGGCAATGCTCATTCTCAACGCCTTCGACGTTCTGCTGACGCCGGAGAATCAGGTCATCCGCGTGATGGGAGATCCGGTGCGCGGCGCCGGCTCGCTGATCGAGGTGACCCTCGACACCGCGCCGCTGCGCGCGGCGATGCTCGATTACGGCGGGCGCATCTTCATGCTGTCGGGCGTGATCGCGGTGATCACCGCGCTATTGCTCTTCGGCGCCGTCCAGCGGTTGATCGTCAGGCCGATCTGCCGGGTGGCTCATCACATCGGTTCCTATGCCGAGGCGCCCGAGGACGCGCGGCGCATCATCACGCCCACCGCCCGCGTGACCGAGCTGCGCGAGGCCGAAGAGGCTCTGGCGGCGATGCAGACGCAGATGACCAACCTGCTCCGGCAGAAGGAGCGCCTCGCCCAGCTCGGCGGGGCGGTGGCCCGGGTGAGCCACGATCTGCGCAACATCCTCTCGACGGCCACATTGTTCGCCGACCGTATGGAGGGCAGCGACGACCCTGCCGTGGCCCGCGCCGCGCCGAAGCTCGTCGGCGCGCTATCGCGCGCGGTCAATCTGTGCGAGGGCACGCTGGCCTTCGGCAAGGCCGAAGAGCCCCCGCCCCGCCTTGCCAGGATATCGCTGTGCGAGCTTGTCGAGGACGTGCTCGAAAGCGAGCGCCTCGCCGCCGAAGGCGGCGCTGTGGAGTTCGATGTCGATGTCCCCGCCGGGCTTGTGCTGCGCGCCGATTCCGAACAGCTCTTCCGCGTGCTCGCCAATCTCGTGCGCAACGCCCGCCAGGCGATCGAGGCGTCGGGCGAGCCGGGCCGGATCGCGATCGCGGCCGGCGAGGGCGATCAGGAATGGTGGATTCTTGTCAGCGACACCGGGCCCGGCCTGCCCGAGAAGGCACGCGATCATCTCTTCACCGCCTTCCAGGGCGGCGTGCGCAAGGGCGGCATCGGGCTGGGCCTGGCGATCGCGGCCGAGCTGGTGCGTGGCCATGGCGGCCGGCTCGAACTGCAGCGCAGCAGCGAGGCGGGCACCGTCTTCGTGATCCGGCTGCCCAAGAGCGCCGACAGCCCGCCGAGGCCCGAGGAGGCGCCGGCCGACGCCGAGCGCAGCGCCGCCTGAGGCCGGAACAATTTCCGTCTTGCAATGCCCTGCCACGCCGGTTAAGCCCCGGCTCACGGAGCACCGGTAGCTCAGCTGGATAGAGCACGTGACTACGAATCACGGGGTCGGGGGTTCGAATCCTCCCCGGTGCGCCATCTCGCTTTTTGGGGTTGATAATCCTGCTAAAGCCTTGAATGGGAAGGCTAAATCAGGTGTTCGAAGTCCTTCTTTCCGGCAGTAGGGCAGAGGCTGCGAAAATGCCAGTCTCAGCACGGTCTTTCGGCCTGACAGGTCCACGTTTTTCCAAGGACTTGCCAAAAACCGGAGGGCGTGTTCGCACGACTCCTCAAAGGTATGCTTCGGCTTGACGGTTTCAGCCAGTTTTTCTTGCGCCAGCACCTTCTCGCGCTCCAGCTTCGCAACTTTCTTCTCGTAGGCCCTTACCACAGACGTGTTACCTGTCTCGACGATGCGGTCGAGAAGCTGATCAATCTGCTTGTCCAGCGTCCTGACGCTCGCTTTAAGCTCCGCGACTACCTCAGAAGCCTGAGCAGCGCGCATGTTCCAGGCATCCTTGGACATGGCCCTCACGAGCCTGAAAAGGCCTCCAGAGGGCTCCGGACGGCTCAGAAGCTCTTCGAACTCACCTTCGAGCGCTTCGCGCTTGATCGACTTGCGATAACTCTCGCAGCCCATGGTCGGGCAGAGACAGTACGGATATTTCTGGTTCTTACCCTTCGACTAGCAGGCCGTCAGCGGCTTGCCGCAGTCATTGCAGAGGACGAATCCCCGCAGCGGGAAATCTTCACTGATATCCTTGCGCGCCGGAGCCTTGGCCGTGCTTTGAAGCCTGTCCTGTATCTTTTCGCAGGTTTCGAGGCCGATCAGCCCGTCATGCTTGCCCTCACGGAGCCCGACGCCCCAATTCGGAACTTCGACATAGCCCGCATAGATCACGCGGGTCAGCGTCTCATAGACGCGCTGTTTCCGAATCTCACCGTTGGGCAGGTCTTTCGGCCATGACGGCTGGCGCTCCAGAAAGCGCTTCACCTCCACCTGCGTTGCAAAGCGGCCCGATGCGTAGCCTTCAAGGGCCTCTTGCAGGATCGAGGCTTTCGGTTCGTCACGGACAAGAATCTTGCCGTGGCCGCCGGTCCGATCATAGCGGTAGCCGACAGGAACCTGAAACACCCAATAGCCATTCTGCGCCCGTGCGCGCATCCGGTTGATGGTCTGCTCGCCATTCTTCTGGCGCTGATGCTGCGAAACAGAGGCAAGCAGGTTCTCGACAAGCTGCGAATCCAAATCCTTGCCGAACTCAGTAGACGGGCTGACCAGCACGCCGCCCGCGTTCTCAATCTGCGTGTTTCGCGTGATGTCGGGCAGCGATTTCAGAGGGAGATGGGCGCGGATTTCGGGTGTTCGTGGGCGGTTCTGGCCGTCAGTCCGAGGATGGATGGCCCCCTTGTTCAGAACGAGGGGTCAGGATGCCAACGCAGCGATTGTCGATGCGACGGATACGAGATGTGCTGCGGTTGAGGATATGCCTAGGCCTCCTGGTTCTGGCCCGGGTGTCCGCTTGAAAGTGGGGCCAACTCGTACAGTTGCATGCCGTTCCATGGTCGGATTGCGCTTTACAGGCTTTCCAATCAGGCACGCCATATGTAGTATGGCTGACATAGGCTATATGCCGCACTTCGCATGACACCCAGTTTCTTGTGGGCTGCGGCTCACCTGAGGCTACAGCAGAAGAGGCCGGGCAATGTCGCTATCCGAAGATCTGCTTGCCGGCGAGAGCATGCACCCGATCGACATCGTCGAGACTCTGGCCGAACATCGTGCCTGGGAGTTCGACCGTGTCACTGATGACCAGATCGCCATGGCGGTCGAGGGGCAGTGGCGGACCTACTCGCTCACGCTCGCCTGGACGGCCAGCGACGAGACGTTGAGGCTGATCTGCACCTTCGAGATGGAGCCGCCGGAAGAGCGGCTCGAGGCGCTCTACGAGACGCTCAACCGCACCAATGACATCTCTTGGGCCGGGGCATTTACCTTCTGGCACGAGCAGCGGCTGATGGTCTGGCGTTACGGGCTGATGCTCGCCGGCGGGCAATTGGCCTCGCCCGAGCAGATCGACCGCATGATCGCGGCCGCCGTGCAGGGCGCCGAGCGGTTCTACCCCGCATTCCAGCTTGTCGCATGGTCGGACAGCAGCCCCGAGGCGGCGTTGCAGGTCGCCATTGCGGAGGCTTACGGCCGGGCCTAGTCTGCGCGCTGTCTAACCTTGGGGGAGGAGGCGCGATGATACCCGATGATGTGGTCCGCAGGGGACTCGTGCTCCTGGGTTGCGGCAAGATGGGGTCGGCCATGCTGGCCGGCTGGCTTGAGCGTGGCCTGGCGCCCGGATCGGTCTGGGTCATCGAGCCCCGGCCGTCGGACTGGCTGTCGGCGCAGGGAGTCATTCTCAATGAGGGGCTGCCCGACTCCTCGCCCGCCGTGGTCATCATCGCGGTAAAGCCGCAGATGATGCGCGAGGCGCTGCCGCGGATCGAGGCGCTGGGCGGAGGAAAGACGGCCTTCGTCTCGGTCGCCGCGGGCACGCCGATCCGGTTGTTCGAGACGCTGCTGGGCGCCGACACGCCCATCGTGCGGGCGATGCCCAACACGCCGGCAGCGGTGGGGCGTGGCGTGACCGCGCTGGTCGGCAACGCCGTCGCCGGTGAGGCGGCGCTGGAGATGGCCGAGTCGCTGCTCTCGGCGGTGGGGCAGACCGTGCGGCTGGAGTCCGAGGAGCAGATGGACGCGGTCACGGCCGTCTCCGGCTCGGGGCCGGCCTATGTGTTCCATCTGATCGAGGCGATGGCCGCCGCCGGCGAGGCGGAAGGGCTCTCGCCCGCACTCGCGCTTCAGCTCGCACGGGCCACCGTGGCCGGGGCCGGGGCGCTGGCCGAAAAGGCGGACGAGGCGCCGGGTCAGCTGCGCGCCAACGTCACCAGCCCCGGCGGCACCACCGCCGCCGCGCTCGAGGTGCTGATGGACGAGGGCAGCGGCCTTCGCCCGCTCCTGCGCCGCGCCGTAGCCGCCGCCGCGGCCCGATCGCGGGAGCTCGGACAATGAGCGGCGACGAGATCGGCATGGACGATTTCCTCAAGGTCGACATCCGCGTGGGCCGCGTCACCCGTGCCGAGCCGTTCCCCGAGGCGCGCAGGCCCGCCTACAAGCTGTGGGTGGATTTCGGCGCCGAGCTGGGCGAGCGACGCAGCTCGGCCCAGATCACTGCGCATTATGCGCCCGAGGATCTCGTCGGCCGGCAGGTTCTGGCCGTCGTCAACTTCCCGCCGCGCCAGATCGGGCCGATGCGCTCCGAGGTACTGGTGCTGGGGCTGCCCGATGCAGAGGGGGAAATCGTGCTGATCGGCCCCGACAGCGACGTGCCCGAAGGGGGGAGGCTCCATTGACGAAAACCATGCTGATCACCCGCCCGCTGCCCGAGCGCGTTCTCGCCGAGGCGCGCCGCCGTTTCGACGTCACCCTGCGCGAAAACACGCTGCCGATGTCGCGCGACGAGATGGTCGCGAGCCTGCGCGACCATGATCTGGTGCTGCCCACCATCGGCGACCGCTACAGCGCCGAGATATTCGCCGCGGTGCCCGATCCGCGGGCGCGGTTGCTGGCGAATTTCGGCGTGGGTTACAACCATATCGACGCCGCCGCCGCGAAGGCCGCGGGGATCGTGGTGACGAACACCCCCGGCGCGGTCACCGAGGCCACCGCCGATATCGGGCTGATGCTGATCCTGATGAGCGCGCGCCGCGCCGGCGAGGGCGAACGCCTCGTGCGCGCGGGTCGGTGGGAGGGCTGGCACCCCACGCAGATGCTGGGGCTGCACCTGGGCGGCAAGACGCTGGGCGTGATCGGCATGGGCCGCATCGGCAAGGCCGTCGCGCGCCGTGCCCATCTGGGGCTGGGAATGGAGGTGGTGTTCCACAACCGCTCGGCGGTCGAGGATGCCGGCGTGCCCGCCCGCCAGCTGGGCAGCCTGGCCGAGGTGATGGCCGCCGCCGACGTGGTGGTGCTGACCGTGCCGGCCTCGCCCGAGACCCGTCACCTGATCGGCGCCGACGAGATCGCGGCGATGCAGCCGCATGCGCGGCTGGTCAATATCTCGCGCGGGGATGTCATCGACGAGGCCGCGCTGATCGAGGCGCTGGAGGCCGGCCGCATCGGCGGCGCCGGGCTCGATGTCTACGAGCACGAGCCCGAGGTGCCCGCACGGCTGCGCGCGCTCGACAACGCGGTGCTGCTGCCCCATCTGGGCACCGCGGCGCTGGAGGTGCGCGAGGCGATGGGCTTCATGGCCGTCGAGAACGCCGTGGCCTTCGCCGAGGGGCGCGAGCCGCCGAACGCGGTCTGACGTCAGCGCCGGCGGGGCCGAGGGCGGGCGAAACCTCTGTCGCCTTAAGGGCCGCAGCGGGGTGTCGCCTCACTGCGGGCTCTCTTCCAGTTGCCCCTGCGCCCAGCGGGCCAAAAGCCGGTGCCGGTCGGCGCAGTTTCTGAGCGCTGTGCGGTCTCGGCCCCACAAGATTTCGACCTCGGCCTGTGTGGCATCCTGCCCGCGTTGCCAAGTCTGCGGGTCAGCGCAGGGCTCGAGAAGTGCTGAAGGCACAGGCACTCTTCCCTCATCAAGGATCATCCGGGAAATCACCTCTGATCCTAGCGAAACATCGCCATCAATCCATGCCACATATTCGTCGGTCGAAAGCTCTATGCCGGTGGATTGGACGAGCAGGTCTACGCCAAATTTCCTAGCCATGGCCCCTTCTTGTCCCGACGGCTGACTTGATATTATTGCGAGCGCAAGTTCAGCCGCCTCAACATCCGCCTGCCGATCTGCCTCTGCGAATGAGAAATAGGCGGCGCCGGCCGCTCCTATTGCGGAAAACAACAACGATAGAGGGATGAGCAGCCACGAGAACCGACCTTTTGCCACCGAAATCTCTTCCACTGGATTTACCCTTCCCTTCGGTCTAGTGACGACGCCTCGATCATCGTCAGAGGCTACACGCCCACTGAGCTATGTGCTACCGGGCAACCGAAACGCTTGCACTACATCTCGTATCCATGTCGCCGCCAGAGCGTGCCTTGAACGACACTCGGCCAAGGCGAGTCGATCACTCACCCACGCCCGCTCAGCCTCCGCTTGGGTGAGAGGGCGCTCGGGCAGCGCGGTCGCTTGGGCGCAGGACTGCATCACCTCCGCATCGGGCGGGCGCAGGTTGACGCGCTCAACGGATGGAGTCGATGCGGCGCACGCTGTCAGCGCCGAAAGAACGGCGATCAGCGTTGCTATCCTCGCTTGCTTCATCCGAAAGCCTCCTTTCGATCTCGGCGCGCTCACGCTGGGCACGCAGAAACGCCTCGGTGGCTTCCCTTCGTGCCGCCTCCGCGCGCCGCAGTTGTTCGTTAAGACGCTCCGTTGCCTCCTGAACGCGCTCAGCCTCGGCCTCGACGCCAGCCTTATAAGCGGTGTGGTAGAGCCAGAGCCCGCCTGCCACCAGCAAGCCCACGGCGCCGGCGGCGAGGTAGGCGCGTAGGCCGAACATCACGTCCTCCACCACTTCATCAGCGCCGCGCCGCCGGCGAGCCCGGCCAGCAGGATCGCCACGCCCCAGGCGAAGGAGGCGATCTCGGGCGGCATGGCCTCGGTGAGTGCCGTCGCCGCCGCGCCCACGGCCGAGGCCGCCCCGGCGCCGTCCCGAACGCGGCCGATCAGATCGTCTGAAGGTGTTTCCTGCGATGGCGGCTCCGGTGTGTCCTCGCCGCCCGCCTCGCGCAGCGCGGCCCATGTCCGGGCGCCGGCCACGCCGTCCACCGCCATCCCGTGGCGGTCCTGAAAGCGCCGCAGCGCGGCTTCCGTGCCCGGCCCGAATGCTCCGTCGACCTCGATACCCAACGCCTCCTGCAGCCGCCGCACCGCCCGGCCCCGGTCGCCCGTGCGCAGCACCTGGGGCGAGCGCGCGCCGGTCTCGCGCCGATAGGCCGCCTCCATCCGCCGGGCATAGACCTCGGGCTGGCCCGATCCGTTGTAACGGCGCGCGAACGCCAGCCAGTCGCGGGCGCGCAGGGCGCTGTCGAGGCCCCATGCCCGGATCAGCGCGACGAAGGCGTCGAGCTGGGCATCGGCGCCGTCGGCCATCGCCCGGACCATGCCGGCCGCGTCCATGTGGCCGGTATCGCGTGCGTTGAAGCCCATGATCTGCGGCGCGCCCCAGCTCGCGGCGCGAAGCGCGGCCTCGGCGTCGATGCGGTAGGCGGCCATGAACATCCGCTCGCGCGCGGCCTCGGACAACGCAAGGCTCGCCCGCCACGGCGCCTGCCCGCCGCGCGGCTCGAAGCCGATGCGCGGCCACGCCTCGCGCGGCATGTGGTGCGGCTCGAAACGGCGGATCACGTGGCCCCCGTCGTCAAACTTCCGCCCGGCGGCCTCGACCGCCCACACCGCCCGAAGCGCGGCGGGCTCGCAACCCAGCCGGCGGGCAGCGTCATCGAAGGCGGTCTCGGAGAGGGGGCGGGCCTCGCCCTGCCATGGGGGAATCATCGGCATGTCGCTCCTTAGCCATGGGTGGCGCCGCGCCGCCGTCACGGGGGCGGCTGGCCGACGAGCCTGGCCACGGGGGAGCGAAATCGTCGTTAACCATGCGGTCGCACGCCATTGCGGTTAACCCGATCTTAACCACTGGTCGGGCAGGCGACGCGCATGAGACGTGCGCTTTCCCCCGTCCTTGCCGCGGCGCTGCTCCTCGCCGGCTGCGCCTCGCCCTCGCCGCGCTTTTTCGGCGCCGAGCCCGTGCGGGTGACACAGGACGGATTTCGCGTGGCGGTCTATCGCCGGGGGAATGCGGCGCAGGCGATCCGGCTGGATTATGCGCGGCGCGGCAAACACGCCAGCGCCCGCGCGGCCCTGCGCGGTGCGATCATCGCCGTGACGGGCTGCGCGCTCGACGAGGGCGGCGCGGAGGGGGACAGCGGCGTGCTCGTCGCCGAGCTCGATTGCAGCCCGGGCTAGCCGGAGCCGCGAATCGCCTCGGGATGCGCCTCGATGAAGGCGCGTAGCGTGGTGAAGAGTGCCCGCGCGCGGTCGGGATCGTCGCGATGGAGAGCATCGCGGATGTCGTCGCAGATGATTTTCTGCACCTGTTGCGGCCCCTTGTGGAGCAGCATGAGATACTCGCCCAAGAGCGACGCGTCGAATTCGGGCAGGTGCTCGTGCTCGGCGATGGCGGCGATTTCGTCGCGTGTCAGGCAGGTCATGTCCTCGATATCGTCCAGACTGATCATTGCCGCCTCCCCTTATGCCGATTGATGATCATATCATGTTCCACGGGGTGCACTGCGCGAAATCCGGCCGCCTTGCGCCAGATCAAGGCGCGCGGTGGTCGTGTTGCAGTGTTGTCGGCCAACAAGGATTGAACGGGGTTCGCGAATGATCCGTCTGGCGCTTTTGATCTTCACCATCGCGGCGACCACCCTGATGGGCATGTTCGTGATCGCGACGCTGTCGATGGGGTATTACGATCTGATTGCAATCATCGCCGCGGCGGCGGCGGGTTTTGCGCTGGCGGTTCCGGTCAGCTATGTGGTTGCGCGGATGATCGCGCGGCGATGACCGCTCACCTCTCGTCGCCGGCATCGAGGAAAGTGCGCACGGTTGTCGCGAAATCGGCCGGCTTTTCGGCATGCAGCCAGTGCCCCGCGCCGAGCAGCTTCGCGAAGCGGGCATTGGGAAACAGCGCCTTGATCGCAGGGCGATGCTTATCGCGGAGGTAGTCCGATTCCGCGCCTGAAAGAAACAGCAAGGGGCCGTCGAAACGCCCCTCGACCTCGGGCCAGCCGGTAATCTTGTCCATCTGCCGCGCCAGCGCTTCGAGATTGATCCGCCAGTGCGGAGGGTCGGCCTGCAGGTCGAGCGATTGCAGCAGGAAAGACCGGATCTCGGGGGAGTCGATATGAGCGGCGAGTGCTTCGTCAGCCTGCGCGCGTGTCCTGAGCCCGTCGAGCCGGAGCGCGCGCATCGCCTCGATGTGGCCCTCGTGGCTGTGGGTATAGGGCACGGGGGCGATATCGGCCACGATCAGCCGGCGCACCGCGTCGGGGTGGGTGAGCGCGAGCATCATGGCCGCCTTGCCGCCCATGGAATGGCCCAGGACATCGGCCTGCCCGCCCTCTGCATCGATCACCTCGGCGAGATCCCCGGCCATGGCGGGGTAGTCGTGGCGCTCCGAGCGGAAGCTGAGGCCGTGATTGCGCATGTCCACCGCCAGCACCTGCCGCCCCGTGGCGAGCCGCTTGGCGATAGCGCCCCAGTTGCGCGCCGAACCGAATAGGCCGTGCGCGATGACGAGCGGCGGGTGCCGGCCCGTGGTGCCGGTGCGGACGAGATTGAGCATGACGGCGGTGATAACGCGCCCGGTCGTCGCGGACCAGCGTAAACTGACGGTCCCCGAGGGCGCCGGCGCATACGTCAAGTGCGCCTGCGCAAACGGCTCGACCGGGCCCGCCCCGTCGAGCGCGTCCGCTCGCAGATAGCCGAGCGCGTCAGCAGCCCAGCTCGCCGCCCACCTCCAGCGGTTCGAGGATCATGGTGCGCGCGCCCTCATACGGCGTCGGCTGCCACTGGCCGCTGGAGCCTTCCCCGACCCAGCCCCAATGGCCGCCGCGGATCGTGCCGGTCCGCGACAGCACGTCGAACTCGAACCAGCCGGTGCGCGCGCCGTTGGTGAAGCGGCCGACAAAGCGATTGTCGTCCCACATGCCCGCGATCACGCCCTTGTCGGCGTATTCGCCCAGCAGGAACAGATCGCGCGAGGTCACATCGAGCATCCCGTGGCGGCTCTCGTAAAGCCCCTCCAGGATCGCCCTGTCCTGCGGCTGTGTGGTCGTCACGACCCCGCCGCGGGCGAAATTGCGCAGCGTGTCCGGCGCGGGGCCCGCGCGGCGACCGGTCCATTCGCCCGAGGGCGGCTCGCCGTGCCAGGCCCAGAGCCCGTTGAAGCGCTCGGGGTCGTCGTCGCCGAGGACGAACTGGAAGCTTCCGTTGCGCTGGCCGTTGGTGAAGACGCCCGAGGCGCAACGGCCGTCCTCGGCCAGACGGCCGACGAGGATGCCACGATCGGCATAGTCGCCGATGACGTAAGTGTAGGGATCGCGGTAGATCTGGTGGAGACGCAACTCGCCGTGGTTGCTGTCCCACCGGCCCTCGAAGAGCTCGATGACGGGGGGCGGGGCCGGGATGTTGTCGGCTTGCGACGTCGCCGCGGTCGGGCCGAGGGCGCAGAGCGCGAGCGCGGCGGCGCAGAGGCTTTGTATCGTCGAATGGCTGAAGGGTTGCATCGGCACTCTCTCTGTGACGGGTCGGTTGGGCTCGCAGGCCCTAGCGTGCCACACCGGCTTTGGGTGATCCAATAGCGTCGCGGTGTCAGCCGATGTCGCGGACGCGCCGCCATTGTCGCCCGGACCGATGGCGCAACAACGGCGTGCTCCCGATGGCCGTGGTGGCCGTGGCGCTCAACACCGACGGGCGCTGCAGCGCGGGCGGCGGGCGGTGCCGAGAACGAAAACGGGATCGAAACTCTGCAAACCCAACCGGCCCGACTGCAGAATCGAGCGAGTGTTGGCACAATATCAGAGTGTTGCGAAAATGGTGGCGACCCCGGCAGGACTCGAACCTGCAGCCATCGACTTAGAAGGTCGGTGCTCTATCCAGTTGAGCTACGGGGCCGTGACGACGTCCGCCATGCGGCTGGCGAGGTGGTTACGGGAACCGGGATCAGTCTCCTATCCATATTGGTCGTCGCCCGAGGCTTGTCGAAAGGGGCCGACACCACGTCGCGGGCCGCGGGCGTGCGAGGCCACGCGAGCGCGGGGCTAATGGGTCCAGGTCGTGCGGCGGTTCGGTGCAAAATTCTCCCCGTAACCGCCGGGGCGGATGTTGGGTGCGCGGCGATGGGGCTTGAGCACGACATGGTCGATGCCGTGCTCGCGGGCATAGTCTTCGGCGGCCTCGCGCGACTCGAAATGCAGCCTCACCTGGCTGTTCATGTCCGCCGAGCTGGTCCAGCCCATCAGCGGATCCTTCTCGCGCGGCTGCTCGGGCGAGAACTCGAGAACCCAGTGGCGGGTCTTGCCAATCCCGGACTGCATCGCGTTGCGGGCCGGTTTGTAAATGCGCGCGCGCATGGGAATCCTCCGGTCTGCCTCTGGGCCCGTTATCGGTGAGCGCCGGGCCGAACGCAAGGGCCGCTCCGGCCGGCCGCTCCGGCCGCCGCTCCGCGCGCGGACCGGCGCTTACGAAGGCTGTCGGGAACTTCATTTGCCGATCGGCTGGCGCGGCGGTCGTTCGCCCATGTGGCGTGCGCAGCTATCCAACCACCCGGAACACCGGCGTGCCTTCGGGCGCCGTCTCCTCGACCTCGATGCGCTCGACCACCGCTGCAGTGGGCCCCTCATGCATCTGCGATATCAGAGCGTCGATGGCGGCCTCGGCGCCCTCCAGATGGGCGGTGACCGTCCCGTCGGGCTCGTTCTTGACCCAGCCGGCCACGCCGCCTCGCCGCGCGGCCTCTTCCGTCCAGGCGCGGTAGGCCACGCCCTGCACCCGGCCCGAGATGCTCACCCGTTTCGCCACCCGCTCGTTCATCGGCGCCTCCTCGGGGGCACTTCACCACGTCCGCGAGGGGCGGCGCAAGACGGGGCGTGATCGCCGCGCCCGTTTGCAGTATCACGTCGCCCCATGCAGACGGAGTTCATCATCGAGACCCGTGGCTCCGGCCTTTACGAGATCACCGGCCGGCTGTGCGACTGGCTCGAGACGCGCGGCGACGGGGTGGTGACGCTGTTCATCCGCCACAGCTCGGCCTCACTTCTGATCCAGGAGAACGCCGATCCGGATGTGCAGGCCGACCTCGCCGACTATTTCGCGCGCCTTGTCCCGCCGGCCGACACGCCGCAAATGCGCTGGCTGCGCCATACCGCCGAGGGGCCCGACGACATGCCCGCTCACATCAAGGCGGCGATGCTGCCGGTGAGCCTTTCCATCCCCGTGGCGGGCGGGCGGCCCTTGCTGGGAACATGGCAGGGCGTGTTCGTCTTCGAACACCGCGCCCGGCCCCAGCACCGGCGGGTCGCCATAAGGATGCTGGGGGGATGATGGTGCGGCGCCCCGCGGTCAAAGCCATTGCGTCGCGTCGCGCGGCGCGTCATGGTATTTTACGTGTTGATCGGCGTGGGCCGAGGCGGCGCGCACCGCATGCCCACCGGACCGGCCGGACACCGTGAGAGGGAGGTGGAAGACGCAGAATGGTTACACTCAATGTCAACGGTCGCGAAGTCGATGTCGAGGCGGATGACGACACGCCGCTCCTGTGGGTTCTGCGCGATGAGCTCGGCCTGACCGGCACGAAGTTCGGCTGCGGAATCGCGCAGTGCGGGGCCTGCACCGTGCATGTGGACGGCACCGCGCGGCGCAGCTGCGTCACCCCGATCAGCGCTGTCGCGGGGGCCGAGGTGGTCACGATCGAGGCGCTGGCCGAGCAGGATCATCCGCTCATCCGCGCCTGGCAGGCCGAGCAGGTGCCGCAATGCGGATACTGCCAGTCCGGGCAGATCATGCAGGCCGCCGATCTTCTGGCGCGCATCCCCGATCCGGGCCGCGACGACATTCGCAACGCCATGACCGGCAATATCTGCCGCTGCGGAACCTATACCCGCATTTCGCGCGCCATCGAGCGGGCCGCAAGGGAGGGCTGAGCCATGAAGGACGACACCACGAACCGGCCGACCGACCTCAGCCGCCGCGGCTTTCTCGCGACGACCGGCGGCGCGACCTTTGCGCTGACCTTCCTGCCCGGCCCGGGCGCCATCGCGCGCGCCGAGGGCCATGCCGGCCGGGTCAATGCCTGGGTGCATGTCGCCACCGATGGCAGGATAACGATCCATGCGCCCGCCGCCGAGATGGGGCAGGGCGTCCAGACGGTCGTGCCGATGATCGTCGCCGAGGAGCTCGACGCCGACTGGGACGACGTGTCTGTCGAGACCGCGCCCGTCGATCCGGCCTTCAACCATCCGATCTTCCGCGGCCAGTATACCGTGGCCAGCCTGACGGTGCGCGGCTACTGGATGCCGGCGCGTCTGGCCGGCGCGCAGGTGCGCCGCGCGCTGATGATGGCGGCGGCCGAACACTGGGGCGTGGCGCTCGACGATCTGGCGACCGAACCCGGTGCGGTCATCGGGCCGGATGGCCGCCGGATGGGGTATGGCGAGATCGTCGCGACCGCCGCCATCCCCGGCACGCCGCCGGAGGTCGCGCCCGAGGAACTCAAGCCCGTCTCCGAATTCCGGCTGCTGGGCCATGACCGCGCCCGCGTGGACGTCGCCGACAAGTCGTCGGGGGCGGCGACCTATGCCGCCGATATCCGCCAAGAGGGGATGCTTTACGCCACCGTCGCGCGCGCGCCCGTCACCGGGCAGAGCGTGGGCGCCCATAACGGCGATGAAATCGCCGCGATGGACGGGATCGAGGCGGTCGTCGATCTGGGCCACGGTGTCGCCGTCGTGGGGGCGAGCACCGCGCAGGTCTTCGCTGCGCGCCGCGCGCTCGACATCACCTGGAGCGGCACGCCCGACGGCACGCGCATCGATTCCGAGCGCGACCAGGGCGAATATCTCGCCCGCCTGCGCGACGAGGGGCAGGCCGCCGACAAGCTGTTCTCCAGCAGCGGCGAGGCCGAGGCTGCCCTGGAGGCGGCCCACGAGGTGGTCAGCCGGGAGTTCGTCACGGAATACTGCTATCACGCCCAGATGGAGCCGATGGGCGGCGTTGCGCTGGTCAATGACGACTCCGCCGAGGTCTGGACCGGGACGCAATGGCAGACCATGGCGCTCAACAAGACCGTCGCGGCGACCGGGCTCGACCCCGCGCAGGTCACGGTGCATCAGTTGTTCATGGGGGGCGGTTTCGGGCGGCGGGCCCATACCGAATACATCGATGACGTGGTCGCCATCGCCAGCGAGCTGCGCGGCCGGCCGGTCAAGCTGTTGCTCAGCCGCGAGGATGACGTGGCCTCCGCGCGCCTGCGGCCGCTGACCGCGCAGCGGGTGCAGATGGGCCTCGACGAGGCGGGGCGCATCGTGGCGCTGCGTCACGCCGTCGCCTGCCAGCCGGTCGCCCCCTACATGTACGGGCAGGCCCGGTGGGAAGCCGACGAGGGCGCCGACATCATCACCATGCGCGGCTCGTCGATGCCGCATTACGCGGTTCCCGACCAAATGGCCGAGCACTACTACGAAATGCGCGGCGCCCGTGTCGCCGCCTGGCGCGGGATCGGGGCGGGCTATACCAAGTTCGCCCACGAAACCATGATCGACGAGATCGCGCGCATGCGCGGGGTCGACCCGCTCGACTACCGCCGGCAGATGGCCAGCTCGGACCGGGTGCGCGAGCTCCTCGACCATGTCGCCGGAATGGCTGACTGGGGCGAGGCACGCGCGGAGGGGCGCGCGCTCGGGCTGGCCTTTGCCGAATACGGCGCGAGCCTCGCGGCGGCGGTGGCCGAGATTTCGCTCGACCGGGAAAGTGGCCGGATTTCGGCACACAACATCTGGGCGGCAGCGGATGCCGGGCTGGCGCTTCAGCCCGACAACATCCGCGCGCAGATGGAGGGCGGAATGACCTTTGGCCTGAGCGCCGCGCTCAAGGAGGAGGTCACGCTGCGCGCAGGCCGGATCGAGCAGTCGAATTTCAGCGACTACCAGGTGATGCGCATGGCCGAGATGCCCGAGATCGTCGTCGATGTCCTGCAGGGCGACGACAGCCCCACCGAAGTCGGCGAGCTCGGCCTGCCCGTCGTCGCGCCGGCGATCGCCAACGCCTTTCTTGCGCTGACCGGCAGGACGGTTAATCACCTGCCCATGACGCCGGAGCGGATTCGCGCGGTTCTCGAAGCCTGACCGTGGAAGGGGGCGCTTGGGGAAAGTGAAGCCGATCACCGGGTGGTGGCGCGCGTCGTCGCCCGGCGCCACATGCGCGGTGGCGGCGGGGTGGCCCGCTTTGTGCGGGCTTGCTCGATCCCGCAAGGCGGGTCGCGACCCTCCGAATGGGCGGATGTGGCGCGATCACCTGTGTCGGGACTTCGCGTGGCAATCGTGAAAGGAGCGCCGTGGCCACCTATCTCGTGACTGGCGGGGCCGGGTTTCTCGGCATCAATCTCGTGCGCCATCTCCTGGGGCAGGGGCACACGGTGCGCAGTTTCGACGTGGCGCCCTTCGATTATCCCGAAGCGGGCGACATCTCGATCATTCAGGGCGATATTCGCGACCTCGACCTGCATGCCCGTGCTTTCGAGGGCGTGGATATCGTCGTACACTGCGCCGCCGCGCTGCCGTTGTGTGCCCCCGACGAAATCATGTCGACCGATGTCGAGGGCACGCGGCGCCTGCTCCGCTCGGCCGCCGCGGCGGGGGTGGCGCGGTTCATTCACATCTCCTCGACGGCGGTCTATGGCATCCCCGGTCACCATCCGCTGTTCGAGGACGATCCGCTCGTGGGTGTGGGGCCCTACGGCGCCGCGAAGATCGCCGCCGAGGAGGTCTGCGCCGAGTTCCGCGCCGATGGCATGTGCGTTCCCGTGCTGCGTCCGAAGTCCTTCGTCGGCCCCGAGCGCCTCGGCGCATTCGAATTGCTCTACGACTTCGCCCATGACGGGCACAACTTTCCAGTGCTCGGGCGGGGCGACAACCTGTATCAACTGCTCGACGTCGACGATCTGTGCCAGGCGATCACGCAATGCGCGACGGGTGCGCCGGCGGACGTCAATGATGTCTTCAACATCGGCGCGGAGCGGTTCGGCACGCTCCGGCAGGGGTTTCAGGCAGTGCTCGACCGTGCCGGCCACGGCAAGCGGGTAATCGGCCTGCCCGCCGCGCCGGCGATCTGGACGCTGCGCGCGCTGGAGGCGGTGAAGCTTTCCCCCCTCTACAAGTGGATATACGAGACGGCGGCAAGGGACAGCTATGTCAGCATCGACCGCGCCAAGGCGCGGCTGGGCTATGCGCCGCAGTATTCCAACGAGGAGGCGCTGGTGCGCAATTACGAGTGGTACGTCGCCAACCGAGACCGTATCGGCAAGGCTGCCGGCGTGACCCACCGCGTGCCGTGGAAACGCGGGGCGCTGGCGCTTGCGCGCTACATTTTCTAGGGTCGGGCGCATGGCCGGCTGACAATCCGCCGCGGCCCCGCCCCCCTAGGCGGCGGAGCGAAGGAAAAGGACATCGCGATGGACCCGCGCATACGCTTGCGGCATCTGCGGTTCTTCGCGGCGGCCGCCCGGCACCGCAGCATCACCCGTGCGGCCGACCAGCTCAATACGGTTCAGCCATCGGTTTCACGCACGCTGGGCGAGCTGGAGGAAATCATCGGCAAGCCTTTGTTCGAGCGCAGTCGTCGCGGGCTGGTCCTGACCGCCGCCGGGGAGACCCTGCTGCATTTCGTCGACATGGGGCTGGCCCAGCTTTCCGAGGGTGTGGCCCAGAGTGCGGGGCGGGGCGCCGGCCGGGTGGTCGCGCTGGGGATGCTGCCCAACGTGGCCAGCGCCCTGGTGCCGCAGGTGGTCGAGCGGTTCAAGCAGACTGATCCGCGGACCGTCGTGCGCCTTCACACCGGCACCGGCGACGAGATGCTGCGGATGCTGCGCGCTGGCGAGATCGACTTCATCATCGGCCGGCTGATGGACGACGAGCGCATTCACGGGCTCAATTTCGACCATCTCTATGACGAACGTCTCGCCTTTGCCTGCCGGGTGGGGCATCCGCTGGCGGGCGGCGAGGTTCTCACCTTCGATCGGATCGGAGCCTACCCGGTGGTGATCCCGCTTCCCGGCACGATCATCCGCATGGAACTCAACCGCTTTCTCACGCAGATCGGCGCGGAGGATTTCGAGGACGCGATCGAGACGATTTCCTTCGAGTTCGCGCGCACCTATGCCTTTCGCACCGACGCGGTGGTGATCATGCCCTACGGGGCTTTGAAGCCGGATATCGCCGCGGGTATGCTTGCGCTGCTCGATGTGGGGGAGGGCTATCTGGTCGGACCGGTAGGGATGACGCATGTGCCCGGTCGCGAGCTTTCGATGCCGGCCCGCCGCTTGATGGACCTGTTCCGCGAGGCCGAGAATCCACACTCCTAAACATAGCGAAATTGGTATGCATAAAGCGGAGATGACATTTTACATGTTTTGCTCTCCTGTCATCCTTCGTGCATCCCGCCGCCGGGAGGAGCCGGCGCCGGAATCGCAGGAAGGGAGGACAGCATGTTTTCGAGGTTTAAGTCGTTCGCGGCTGCGGCCGCACTCGTGGCGCTGGGCGGCGCAGCGGCCAGCGCGCAAGGCTACAGCATCGAGGGCGCCGGGTCGGCGTCGCTCACCGGGATCGTACCGCAGACATTGGCCCAATACGCCAGTGACGAGGGAATAGACCTGCAGGTCGTGCTGGGCCAGACGCTGACCCGCTCGGCGCTCAGGGTCGCGGCCGGCCGGCTCGATTTCGCGGTGGTGCCGCCGCCGGCCTATGGCGCGATGTCGCGCGGCGTGGGCCCCTATGCCCAGCAGGCCGAGCAGGCGCAGGAGCTTTCGCAGAACATGCGCGCGCTCTTCGGCTTTCCCGGCGGGACGTTCCACGCCATCGTCTGGGCCGACAGCGGTATCGAGAGTTGGGAAGACGTCGAGGGCCGCCGCATCTATGTCGGCCCGCCGGCCGGTGCGGCCAATGCGCAGATGCGTGGCATGGTCCGGCTGGCCACCGGCGGCTACGAGGCCGGAGAGGACTATGAGGGCATGCGCGCGCCGTGGAACGCGGCCCAGCAGGCTTTCCAGGACGGCCAGTACGACGTCTACATCGCCGCCGCCGCTGTGGGCCAGCAGTCGCTCAACGAGCTCAGCCTGCTGCGCCCGATCCGCATTCTGGGCATGCCCGAGGATGTGCTCGGCTCGCAGGAGTATGCCGACTTCCTCGTCGACTCCGCGCTCACGACGGCCGAGATTCCTGCGGGCACCTATGAAGGCCAGGTCAACAGCGACGAGACGCTGCATACCCCGGTGACGACGATGATGATCGCCACCAATGCCGACATGTCCGAGGATGTCGCCTATCGCCTGACGCGCGCCTACTGGGAGAACATCGACGAGATGAAGGCCAACAACGCGCTGCTGCGCACGATCGACGAATCCCGGCCCTTCATCGGTGTGAACGCGCCGCTCCATCCCGGATCGCTGCGCTATTACCGCGAGGCCGGCGTCGAGGTGCCCGAGCGGCTGATTCCCGAAGGCGCCGAATAGACGCCGCGCCGCGGCGCCCCGGCGGAGGGTTTCCCCGGGGCGCCGCGGGGTGTTCCCGCCGGCTCGGCCGTCAGCCCGACTACGCACAGGTGATGCCATGACCATGACCGTCAGAGCCCTCAGGACGGCCGCGTTCCTGTTCGGCCTGTTCATCGCGGTGATCGGCGTGATCAACGTGATGCCGTCCTGGGGAATCCTGCCGCGGCTGGGCCCTTTCCCGGTGGAGTGGTACCGGCCGCTGTTCTTTTTCGCCAGCATGGGCGCCATCATTCTGGTGCAGGCGCAGAAATGGGCCGAGCAGCCGGCCTGGGGCCCCCTGCCGCCCCTGTTTCACGCCGCGCTCTTCGCTCTGACGGCGTGGTTCTGCTGGGACTATTTCATCGTCAGCCGGATCATGGCCGACTCGATCCTGTTCTTCACCGAGCGCGAAGCCTGGATCGCCACGGCGATGACCGTCATCGTCCTGTGGGCCTGCTGGCGCGCCTGGGGGCTGCCCATTGCCGTGCTCGGCGCGCTGGCCTTCGTCTATCTCGCCACCGGCCAGTACTGGCCCGGCGTTCTCGCCACCGTTCCCACCAACATGGCGGAAACCGTGGCGATAAACATCTGGTATCACACCGATCAGGGCATGCTCGGCTCGATCATGGGGATCCTGCTGTCCACCGTGCTGCCGTTCATCCTCCTGGGTGCCATCCTCGAAGGATGCGGGGCGGGAAACTCCATGATCCGGGTGTCGTTCCGGCTGCTGCGCCGGTTGCGGGGCGGGCCGGCCTATGCCGCCGTGGCCGCCTCGGCGCTGTTCGGCACCGTCTCGGGCTCGGCGGTGGCCAATGTTGTCGGAACCGGGGTGGTCACCATCCCGATGATCAAGCGGCGCGGCTTCAGCGCGAATTTTGCCGGGGCGGTGGAGGCAACGGCGTCGACCGGCGGCCAGATCCTGCCTCCCATCATGGGAGCGGCCGCGCTGGTGATGGCCGATTATGTGGGGGTGACCTACCTGACGGTGATCACCGCCGTGCTGGTGCCGGCCATCGCCTTTTACGCCAGCCTGTTCCTGGCCATCTATTTCGAGGCCAACCGGCTGGGCGTGCAGGACAACGAGCCCGAGGAATTCGAGATTTCCAACCAGGACTGGCTCAACCTGATCCTGGTCTTCGCGCCGATCGGGGTGGTGGTGTGGCTGCTCATCGGGGGGCTGTCGCCGGCGGGCGCCTCGATCGCCGCCATCGGCGTGCTGATCCCGCTGAGCTTCATCAACCCCGCGATCCGCCGCCAGCCTTGGCGACTGGTGGTGGCGCTGTCGAATGGCGGGCGCACGGTGGGG
The DNA here is from genome assembly GCA_002967695.1 of Rhodobacteraceae bacterium WD3A24. Taxonomy (GTDB): domain Bacteria; phylum Pseudomonadota; class Alphaproteobacteria; order Rhodobacterales; family Rhodobacteraceae; genus Alkalilacustris. The sequence goes on from PUHN01000011.1 coordinate 44,269, forward strand.
CAACTGGCGATCGCCATCGCCATTGTCGGCATCGTCGTCTCGACGCTGTCGGCCACCGGCATGCCCACCAAGTTCGCGGTGCTCCTGTCGGACGCCTCCAACAGCTCCCTCATGGCGGCGCTCTCGATCGCGGCGCTGGGCTGTATCGTGCTGGGGATGGGGATGCCCACCCTGCCGGCCTATATCGCCATCGTCGTCATCATCGGACCGACATTGCAGAGCTTCGGCATGCAGCCGCTGGCTGCGCACATGTTCGTGTTCTTCTTCGGCGTCGCCTCAGTCATCACCCCGCCGGTGGCAATCGCGGCCTATGCCGCCGCCGCCATCGCCAAGGGCAAGCCCATCGCCACCTCGGTGCAATGCGTGCGCATCGGGGCGATGATCTTCCTCATCCCCTTCGCCTTTGCCTTCAATCCTGAGCTACTGGTCGGGATGCTGCCCGATATCGGTGCGGGCGCGCTCGCTCTCGGGATGGGGCGGCTGGCGCTGGCCCTCTACATGTGCTCGAGCGCGCTGGTCGGGTTCGACCGGGCGCGGCTCACCCCGCTTGAAAGGCTGGGCCGCCTCGCGGCGACGGTGCTGCTCATTGCTGCCCCGTCCTGGGCCTATCTCGGCGGGGCGGCGCTGGGTGTCGCGCTGCTGGCCTGGCATCTCGTCCTCGCGCCGCGTCTGGCGCGCGGGGCAATCCGAATCTGACACCGATTTCCTTTTCGAGGCAGAGCAATGCGCAAGACCAAGAATATCCTCTTCGTCATGTTCGACCAGCTGCGCTGGGACTATCTGAGTTGCGCGGGCCACCCGCACCTGCACACGCCGAATATCGACCGCGTGGCGCAGATGGGCGTGCGGTTCTCGCGCGCCTATGTCCAGTCGCCGATCTGCGGCTCGTCAAGGATGAGCTTCTACACCGGGCGCTATGTCCATTCCCACGGCGCGCAGCGCAACAACTACCCCCTCAAGGTGGGCGAGCAGACGCTGGGCGATCACCTGCGTGCCAACGGCATGGACGCCTACCTGGTGGGAAAGACCCACATGGAGGCCGACGAGAAGGGGATGGAGCGGCTCGGCATCCAGCCCGACTCGATCATCGGCGCGCGGGTGTCGGAATGCGGCTTCGACGTGGTGGTGCGCGATGACGGGCTGTGGCCCGAGGGCCCCGACGGCTTCTATGACGAGCGGCGCTCTCCCTACAACGAGTATCTCAAATCCAAGGGCTATCCTTCCGCAAACCCCTGGCACGAAAACGCCAATGCCGGGGTCACGGAGGCCGACGACATCGCCTCGGGCTGGCTGATGGAGAACGCGCTGATGCCCGCCAATGTCCGCGAGCAAGACAGCGAAACGCCCTGGCTGACCCGCGAATGCATCGATTTTCTCAAAGGCAAGGAGGGCGTCGACCGGCCCTGGATGGTCCACCTATCCTATATCAAGCCGCACTGGCCCTATATCGTGCCCGCACCCTACAACGACATGTATGGCGGCAATCAGGTGCTCCCTCCGGTGCGCAGCGAGGTCGAGCGCGAAAACGCCCATCCGATCTATTCCGCCTATATGGACACGGTGATCGCAAAGAGCTTTTCGCGCGACGAGGTCCGGCGCGAGGTCGTGCCGGCCTACATGGCGCTGATCAAGCAGTGCGACGACCAGATCGGCGTGCTGCTGGACTATCTGGAGGAAAGCGGCCGGCTCGACGACACGATGATCGTTCTGACCTCGGATCACGGCGACTACCTGGGCGACCACTGGCTGGGCGAGAAGAACTTCTTCCACGAATGCGCCGTGAAGATCCCGATGATCGTCTACGATCCCAGCCCCGAGGCCGACGCCGCGCGCGGCACCGTCTGCGACGAGCTGGTGGAGGCGATCGACCTGGCCGCGACCTTCGTGGAGGTGACCGGCGCGAAGGTTCCCGACCACGTCATCGAGGGGCGATCGCTGCTGCCATTCCTGCGGGGCCAGACGCCTGCGGACTGGCGCGACTACATCATTTCCGAGTTCGACTATACCGCGACGCCGATGATGACCCGGCTGGGCGTCGCCCCGCGCGATGCGCGGCTGTTCATGGTCGCCGACAAGCGCTGGAAGCTGGTCCATCCCGAGGGTGGCTTCGCACCGATGCTGTTCGACATGCAGAATGATCCGGAGGAGTTTCACGATCTCGGCCAGAGCCCCGAACACGAGGCGGTTCTCGATCAGATGTATGACCGTCTGGGGCACTGGGCGCGCCGACTTTCGCAGCGCACTACACTTTCGGATGACGAGGTGCGCGCGATGACGGGCAAATCGGTGCGCAAGGGCATTCTTCTGGGCCTTTATGACGGCTCGGAAGTCGAGCCCGAGCTGCTCGTCCGGCTCAAGGGGAAGGCGCAGGCACGCTACGTCTGACGGGGTGCGCGCCGGCTTGCCACGCCCCGGCCCGTGGGGGTAGGAGACACGTGCGGTCCACGGGGGCCGTCGGTCTCACCGGGGCGCATCGCATGAACCTTTGGATACCCGTTCGCATCCGCCGCGCCGCCGCCCGCCCCGGAGCGCGCCGATGAGCGCCGGCGCCCGCCCCGTGCGCCTGGCCATTGCGACGGGGCGCCATCTCCGGCCGGGTGAGACCTTCGTCAATCGCCACATCACCAAGCTCTTTGACGGCCGAACCGTCGTCATCGCCGGGCGCAGGCAGGAGCCGCCGCCGGCCGGGACGCCGGTTTTCTTTCGTGGCCGCGCGGCACTGAACCCGCGCGACATGCTCGCCGCCCCCGTCGCGCTCGCCCGCAGCCGCGCGCGGTATTCCACGTTGCGGGTGCCGTATGGCGTGCACCGGCGCGCGCTGGTGGCGTTTCTGCGCGAGCACGGTGTGGAGGCGATCCTCGCCGAGTTCGGCTCGCAGGGGCCGCCCGTCGCTCCGGTCGGTGCGGCGCTGGGTCTCCCAGTCTTCTGCTATTTTCGCGGCAAGGATGCCACCGAGGCGCTGCGCCGCCCGCGCCGGCTCGCGGCCTACCGTGCCATGTTCCCCCAGCTTTCCGGGGTGTTCGCGGTCTCGCGGTTTCTGCTCGACACTCTCGCCGCTCGGGGGCTGTCGCACCCCAACAGCCATGTCGTGCCCAGCGGCGTGGACACCGATGCCTTCGCGCCCGGCGCGAAGCAGCCGCTGATGCTGCTCTCGGTGGGCCGGTTCGTGGCGAAGAAGTCGCCTCGGACGACCGTCGCGGCGTTTCTGCGCATCGCTGAAAGATTTCCCGCCGCGCGTCTGGAGATGATCGGGCACGGCCCGTTACTGCCGGCCTGCCGCGCGCTGGTGGAACGGGCGGGGATGTCGGATCGGGTCATCTTCCACGGCCGTCAGCCGCACGATTTCGTCCGCGCGCGAATGGCGGCGGCCGAGGTGTTCGTCCAGCATTCCGTGACCGCCGCCAACGGCGAGGCCGAGGGACTGCCCTCGGCGATACAGGAGGCGATGGCCTCGGGCGCGGCGGTCGTCTCCACCCGCCATGCGGGGATACCCGAGGCGGTCGAGGACGGGGTGACAGGATATCTGGCCGCCGAGCACGATCTCGACGGTTTCACCCGGGCGATCGAGCGGGTGCTTGCCGACGACGCCGCGCGCCGCGCGATGGCCGCCCGCGCGCGTGTCTTCGCACTGGAGCGTTTCGATTATCGCAGGCTCTATGGCCGGGTGGAGCAGGTCATCCGCGAGGCCGTGGCCGGCGACGGCAGCGCCTGATAGCGATCGGTCCGGCGGAAAGGAAGCCCTTATGACCCGCATCTGCGCCCTGACCACCGTTCGCAACGATAGACTTTTTCTGCCCAAATGGATCACCCATTATGGCGCGGCCTTCGGCGCGGAGAACCTGTTTGTCCTGCTTGACGGACATGATCAGGAGCCGCCGGCAAATGCAAATCATGTCAACATTATTCGCCTTCCACATATCCCGCTCGAGCGGGTCGCGGCGATGCGGCGGCGGGCACGGGTGATGTCGCGTTTCGCCGCCGGTCTGTTTCACTATTTCGATATTGCTATCGCGACCGATGTGGATGAGTTCATCGTCGTCGACCCGGCCACGGGCAAGGGCCTGGCCGAGTATCTTGCCGGTCTGCAGATCCGTGGTTCCGTCTCCGCGCTGGGGCTCGACGTGGGACAGCACCTGCACGAGGAGGCCGCGCTCGACCCCGCGCGGCCCTTCCTGAGCCAGCGCGCCTATGCCCATGTCTCGGCGCGCTACACCAAGCCCGCGATCACCGCGCGCCCGCTGACCTGGGGGTCGGGGATGCACCGCATCAAGGGCCGTAACTTCCACATCGACCCCAACCTGTATCTGTTTCATTTCGGCATGGTCGATTACCGGCTCGCCACGGGAAAGACGCTCGACGCCGACCGGCTGGCAACGGGTTGGGGGGCGCATCTTTCGCGCCGCGAGCGGTTGTTCGAGATCATCGCCAACGCCACCCCCCGCGATGCCGACGCCTTCCTGCCCATTGCGCGGCGGCGACAGACCTGGCGCCGTCCGCTCTATGCCTGGAACAAGCCCGCGATGCTTCCGGGCGATCCCGTTGTGCGCATTCCCGCGCGTTTCTCCGGGCTTGTGTGACCGCGTTGCCGGAGGCGGCATGGAGGCAACAGCCGCCCACAGATGATGACGGTGCGTCGGTGCCATCTTGTTGCGCTGTGCGGGGCGGCCTAAATAGCCTGCAATGAAACGCTTCATCCCTTTCGTGAAAACGCCGCCTGTGGTCTCGGTCATCCGGCTTCAAGGCATGATCGCGGCGAGCGGGCGCGCGGGTGTCGCGCTCAACGATGCCGGCGTGGCGCCGATCATCGAGCGGGCCTTTCGTCGGTGGCGGCCCAGGGCGGTGGCGTTGGTGATCAACTCGCCGGGAGGCTCGCCGGTGCAGTCATCGCTCATCGCCGCGCGTCTCCGGCGGCTGGCCGACGAGAAGGGCGTGAAGGTGCACGCTTTCGTCGAGGACGCGGCGGCCTCGGGGGGCTACTGGCTGGCCACGTCCGCCGATGACATATGGGTGGATGCTGGCTCTCTGGTGGGGTCCATCGGCGTGATATCCGCAGGCTTCGGCTTTCAGGATTTCATCGCCCGCCACGGGGTGGAGCGGCGCCTGCACACCGCCGGGCACTCCAAGAGTTTCCTCGACCCTTTCCAAGAAGAGCGCGAGGCGGACATCACACGGCTGCGCGCGCTGCTCGACCCGATGCATGCGGTCTTCATCGAGCAGGTGAAGGCGCGTCGGGGCGCGCGGCTCGACGAGCACTCGGATCTGTTCAACGGCGATATCTGGCTGGGCCGGGACGCGGTGGACAAGGGACTTGCCGATGGCGTCGGTCATGTCGTGCCCAAGCTGAAGGAACTCTACGGCGACGACGTAAAGCTGATACCCTATGCGCCGCGCCGCTCGATCTTCCAGCGTATCGCCGTGGCGATGGCGGGTGCGGCCACGGGCGCCGTGGAAGAACATGCCCTCTGGGCACGGCTGGGGCGCTGAGCATGATCAATATCGTCATCCTTTTTCTCGTCGCCATGCTGGTCATCGGCGTGGTCAGCAAGCTGCGCACCGTCTCGGCGCGCCGGATCGGGCGCCGCCGCGGCGGCGGGGCGCTGCCCGGAAAGCCGCGCAAATGCCGGCAATGCGGGCGCTTCCTGATCGGCTCGGATCGCTGCGACTGCGACAAGAGGTAGGCATTCATGGCGCTCGATGTTCTGTGGGTCGCCCTGGGGCTGGGCCTGCTGCTGCTGGCGGGCGATGTTCTGGTGCGCGGCGCGGTCAATCTCAGCCTGCGGCTGGGCATCCCGGCGCTGATGGTGGGCCTTACGGTGGTGGCATTTGGCACTTCGGCGCCCGAGCTTCTCGTTTCGGTCGAGGCGGTGTGGGCAGGGCTGCCGGGGCTCGCGCTGGGCAATGTGGTCGGCTCGAACACCGCCAACATCCTGATGGTGCTCGGAGTGCCGGCACTGATCTCGGCCATGGCGATCGGCGATGACGTGGCGCGCAGCTATCTGATCATGCTGGCGGTGAGCGCGATGTTCATTCTTCTGGCCTTTACCGGCCCGCTGCACTGGCCGCATGCGCTCTTGCTGCTGGGCGGCGGGGCGTGGATGTTGCACGACAACTATGCCCGCGCCCAGGATCATCGCAAGGATGCGAGCGCTCCGGTGGCCGTGAATGCCGAGGATCTCGAGGGCGCTGATCTTTCGATGCCCTGGCCGCGCATCATCATCTATATCGTGCTGGGCGTGATAGGGTTGCCCCTGGGCGCCAACCTTCTGGTCGACGGCGCGGCGGGCATCGCGCGGACGCTGGGGGTGAGCGACGCGGTGATCGGGCTGACGCTCGTGGCGCTGGGCACCTCGCTGCCCGAGCTTTCGACGACCGTCATGGCCGCCCTGCGCCGCGAGGCGGGCGTGGCCCTGGGCAACGTCATCGGCTCGAACATGTTCAACCTGCTTTTCATCATCGGCATCGCCGCGCTGGTCGGCGCGATCCCGGTGGAGCCGGAGATGCTGCGCTTCGATCTGTGGGTGATGCTTGCGGCCTCTCTGCTGATCGGGCCGTTCATCCTGATGCGCACCCCCATCAACCGGGGCTGGGGGGCGGTCTTGACGGTGCTGTATCTGGGCTATCTGGTCGCGGTGTTCACACTGGGGGCGGCGGTATGACCCTTGAGGGCGGCGCGCTCGTGACCGGCGCGGGTAAGCGCCTTGGGCGCGCGATGGCGCTTTACCTCGCCGGGCGGGGCCACGACGTGGCGATTCACTACGCGACATCGCGCGAAGAGGCCGAGGCCGTAGCCGCCGAGGCCCGCGCCTGTGGCGTGCGCGCCGAGACGCTGCAATGCGATCTGCTTGATGAGACGGCGACGCGCGATCTCGTCACACGGGCCGTCGCGGCGCTGGGTGGCCCTTTGGCCGTGTTGATCAACAATGCATCGGTTTTCGAACATGACGACATTCGCACCGCCACCCGCGACAGCTGGGACCGGCACATGGAATCCAATCTGCGCGCGCCGGTGGTGCTGACCCAGGCGCTGGCCGCGCAGGCGCCGGCGGCGAGGCCCGACGAGGGCGGAGAGCCGCAGGCCCGGGCGCTGGTGGTCAACATGATCGACCAGCGCGTGCGCAAGCTCACGCCCGAGTTCATGTCCTACACGCTGGCCAAGATGGGGTTGTGGGCCTTCACCCGGACGGCGGCGCAGGCACTCGCCCCTGACGTGCGTGTGAATGCCATCGGCCCCGGCCCCACGCTGCGCGGGGGACGCCAGTCCGAGGGGCATTTCGCCCGCCAGCGCGCCAGCACCGTGCTGGGGCGGGGCGCGCATGCCGCCGACATCGTGGCGGCGCTGGGCTATCTGATGGACGCGCCGGCGGTCACCGGGCAGCTCATATGTGTCGATGGGGGGCAGCATCTGGGCTGGAAAACGCCCGATATTCTGGGCGTTGAGTGAGTGTTCGACGCCTGTTCGTTCGGAGTTGTCCACCTTGCGCGGTACTGTCACAAAAGCGTTAGGAATCCTTTAGATATTTCAGGCATTTGCTTGGCGGCCGAAAAATTTCACTTCAAAAACAGCGACCTGCAGGTTTGCCTATTTTTTAGTCAGTCTGTTCAAATCCCTTCGTCACAAGGCTATATCGCGGTTCACCAGAAGTTTTCACCAGAGTTGTCCACAAATTCCGTGGACTTCTTTCCCCTTGCCATACCCGGTGCGGCAAGGCAGGCGGATCGGGAATCGAAGCGGGCACGGGATGGCTGACGGCGCACAGGATCATGACGGCGAAGCCGAGGCCGGGACGACCGGCCACGCCCGGATTCACGCCTATCTGAAGACGCTCGACAACTCGCCGGGCGTCTACCGGATGCTGGATGCGGAAAACCGGGTGCTTTATGTCGGCAAGGCGCGCAACCTAAGGGCGAGAGTGTCGAGCTATGCGCGCCCCGCCGGCCACAGCCCGCGGATCGCCCGGATGATCCGCGAGACGGCATCGATGATGTTTCTCACCACGCGTACCGAGACCGAGGCGCTGCTTCTGGAGCAGAACCTCATCAAGCAGCTCAAGCCGCGCTACAATGTGCTGCTGCGCGACGACAAGAGCTTTCCCAACATCCTCATCACCAAGGATCATCGCTTTGCGCAGATCCGCAAGCATCGCGGGCGCAAATCGGTCAAGGGCGCCTATTTCGGCCCCTTCGCCAGCGCGGGGGCCGTCAATCGCACGCTCAATCAGCTCCAGAAGGTGTTTTTGCTGCGCACTTGCACCGACTCGGTCTTCGAGTCGCGCACCCGGCCCTGCCTGCTTCACCAGATCAAGCGGTGCTCGGCGCCCTGTGTCGGCCGGATCAGCGAGGCCGACTACGCCGCGCTCGTAGCCGATGCCGAACGTTTCCTTTCGGGAAAGTCCACCAGGATACAGTCGGACCTGGCCCGCGAGATGGGCGAGGCCAGCGATGCCATGGAGTTCGAGCGCGCCGCCGCCCTGCGCGACCGCATCCGCGCGCTCACCGAGGTCCAGCAATCCCAGGGAATCAATCCGCGCGGTGTGGCAGAGGCCGATGTGATCGCGCTGCACATGGAGGGCGGGCAGGCCTGCGTGCAGGTCTTCTTCATCCGTGCCAATCAGAGCTGGGGTAACCGCGACTTCTATCCCCGCACCGGCGCGGGCGCCGAGGAGGCCGAGGTATTAGAGGCTTTTCTGGGCCAGTTCTATGACGGCAAGACGCCGCCGCGTCTGGTCCTGCTGTCGCATCCGATCGAGAACACCGACCTGATGGCCGAGTTGCTGGCCGAGCGGGCCGGTCGCAAGGTCGAGATCGCCACCCCGAAGCGCGGCGAGAAGGCCGAGTTGGTGGAGAACGCCGCGCGCAACGCGCGCGAAAGCCTCGGCCGCAAGCTGGCCGAGAGCGCGGCGCAGGGCAAGCTGCTCTCCGGGCTGGCCGAGGCCTTTGGCCTGGAGGCGCCGCCGGGGCGCATCGAGATCTTTGACAATTCGCACATCCAGGGCGCCAGCGCGGTGGGTGCGATGGTCGTCGCCGGCCCCGACGGCTTTCTCAAGAGCCAGTACCGCAAGTTCAATATTCGCGGCGACAAGCTGGCGCCGGGGGATGATTTCGCCATGATGAGGCAGGTGCTGACGCGCCGCTTCAAGCGGCTGCTGCGCGAAGACCCCGATCGCGCCGGCGAAACATGGCCCGATCTGCTGCTGATCGACGGCGGTGCGGGGCAGGTCTCGGCGGTGGCGGGCATCCTTGCCGATCTCGGTGTGGACGACATCCCCGTGGTCGGGGTGTCCAAGGGCGTCGATCGGGATGCGGGCAAGGAGGAATTCCACCGCCCCGGCAAGCCCGCCTTCGCCCTGCCGCGCAACGATCCGGTTCTCTATTTCGTCCAGCGTCTGCGCGACGAGGCGCACCGCTTCGCCATCGGCGCGCACCGGCAGAAGCGCAAGAAGGCCATGGGCGCGACCGCGCTCGACGAGATTCCCGGTGTTGGGGCCGCGCGCAAGCGCAAGCTTCTGGCGCATTTCGGCAGTGCCAAGGCGGTCAGCCGGGCCGGCCTGGCCGATCTGCGCGCCGCGCCCGGAATCTCGGAGGCGCTTGCGCAGTCTATCCACGACTTCTTCCACCCCGGCGGCTGAGCGCGATTGCCCTTTCATCGCCGCGAGATTCTGCATTAGACATTGGCCATGCGCTGGACGCTGCCCAATACACTTACGATATTGCGCCTGCTCGCCGCGCCGGGGCTGGCGGTGATGTTTCTGTATTTCAACCGTCCCTGGGCCGACTGGCTGGCGCTGGCACTTTTTGTCGGCGCGGCGGTGACCGACTGGTTCGACGGCTATCTCGCCCGGCTCTGGAAGCAGGAGAGCAAGCTGGGTGCCATGCTCGACCCGATCGCGGACAAGGCCATGGTGGTCATCGCCCTGCTGATCCTGACCGGCTATTCGGGCATGAATCCGTGGCTGATCCTGCCGGCCACGGTCATCCTGTTTCGGGAGGTGTTCGTGTCCGGGCTTCGGGAATATCTCGGGGCCAAGGCGGGGCTGCTGAAGGTGACGAAGCTGGCGAAATGGAAGACCACGCTGCAGATGGTGGCGATCTCGGTGCTGTTTCTGGCCACGGGGATCGATGTCGTCCACCAGAACCGGCTCCGGGTGCTGGAGCCGGCGCAGTACGAGCGCCTGCTGGCGAGCGGGGCGCAGGATTTCAATACCGTCTGGCTGGCGGCACAGAGCGGCTGGTATGCGGGAATGACAGGGCTTTTCCTGATCTGGATAGCGGCGATCCTCACGCTGTTGACCGGATGGGAATACTTCGTCAAGTCGATGCCGTATCTCAGGGACGAGGGGGCGGGATGAAACTCACAGTGCTCTATTTCGCTTGGGTGCGCGAACGTATCGGCCTGCCGCGCGAAACGATCGAGACCGACGCGGCGACTGTCGCGGATCTGGTCGAGGAGCTGCGCGGCCGCGAGCCGCGCTATGAGCTCGCCTTCGCGGATCTGTCGGCGCTGCGCGTGGCCGTCGATCAGGAGCTGGCCGATTTCGACGCGCCGGTCAGAGACGTCACCGAGATCGCTTTTTTCCCGCCGATGACAGGGGGCTGAGGCATGGCCGTCAGAGTGCAGCAGGAGGATTTCGATTTCGGCGCCGAGGCGGATGCCTTTGCCGAGGGCCGCGCCGATGCGGGCGCGGTGGTGACATTCACCGGACTCGTGCGTGACCGCCCTGACGGGGGGCTGCGCGAGATGGAGATCGAACATTACCCCGCGATGACCGAGCGCGCCATCGCCGCCATCGAGGCCGAGGCCGTCAGCCGCTGGAACCTTGTCGATTCCCTCATCCTCCATCGGTATGGCCGCCTGCGGCCGGGCGCGCGGATCATGATGGTCGCCACGGCCGCGCCGCATCGCGCCGACGCCTTCGCCGCCGCCGAGTTCCTGATGGACTATCTCAAGTCGCGCGCCCCCTTCTGGAAGAAGGAAGTGACCGACGCCGGCGCCGAATGGGTCGCGGCGCAGGCGGAGGACGAGGCCGCGTTGGGCCGCTGGTAAGCCCGCCCGCGGCGGCGCGCCACGGCCCGGGCGCGCGGCGTCACATCCCGTTCAGATGACGGGCTCAGTTTGCGGACTCATGCGTCCTCCAGCGGCATGCGTCGACCGCGGGAAAGGTCATCACGGCATCCTGCCCGCCGGCGGCGATGAGCCGGGCGCAGCCCTCGAATTCCTCCGGGTCGTCGAAGGCGTGAACAAAGGCGCGTCCGCCGGCGGGGACGTCGTCGCAAAGCTGGTCGCCCGGATCGAGCCAGCTGCGCAGAAACCCCCCGTCACCGCCATCCATGGTAAACAGCAAGGGTTCGTCGGTGGCGTTGGTGGCGCAGGTCTCCGCAGCCAGGGCGGGCATGGCAAGGCAGCTCAGGGCAAGGGTCAGGCTCAGGCGCAGCATTCCTCAAATCCTTTCATTGACCGACCGTTGCATCGTCGCTCGCCCGCGGCCGCGATGCCAGCGGCGCTCGCGGGATGGTGATGGCACCTCACGCGAGAGAGAGCGGTCGTGACCCCAGCCCCCGGAAGGATCGCGTTAGGTTGCCTCGGGTAGAACGCAAACGAGGGAGATTCCCCATGAAACACTTTGTCGCAAGTCTTGCTGCCGCCGCGCTGGCCGTAGGCGCCGGTTCCGCCGTCGCACAGAACGAGATGCCCTTCGGCAGCGAGCATGATGTCGAATACGCCGAGCTTCTGTGGGATGCCATGGAATCGCTCAACATCGCCGGCGAGGATCGCGTCACCGGCTTGCCGTATGAAGGCACCCAGCCGCACGGCATGATGCTGGAGACCTTCTACACCGAGGCGACGGTCGACGGGCATACCGGCGACCTGATCGTCAAGAACAACTACGGCCCGGAGGGCGTGACGGTCGACGACGTGCTGTCGAACCCCGACAACCATCTCGGTGCCGTCACGGTGATGTTCCGCCGCGAAGAAGGCTATGACAGCGAGAACCAGGACTGGTTCTGGGTCCGCTATGCGGCCGACGGGTCGATCGCGAACAATCCCGACGGCGTGCCGATGGCCGGGCGCGTGGCCGCCGGAATGGACACCGGATGCATCGCCTGCCACCAGGGCGCGGCCGGCGATCTGGTCTTTACCTCGGATCATCTGGCCGAGTGAACCGACCCTGCGGCCGATGCCGTGCGCGGCGTCGGCCGGGGCGCTATCACCGTCGCGCCCCGGACAGCGGTTCGGGGCGCTTCATTCTATCGCGCTTTGCAGGGTGAGTGCGCAGGTCCGGGGCGCTCCCCGAATTGCGGCGTTCTGTGCGGGCATCCGCGACAGGTATGCGGCAGACAGCATTTCGCATGATCCGGATGACGGAATCGTGACCGGTCGCGCCTGCGGGCGCCAGTTCGGTCGCCAGCGACGGACGCGAACTTTGTGCCTGCGCGCGCCCGGCACTGCGGGCAAGGCAATCTCCGTGCCCCCGGTGAAATCGCCGCGGTGGGTCTCAATGCCCGCCAAGCATGGCGCGCCGTCCCGGCAGGAAGATCGCCATGACGCCCAGAACCGGCAGGAACGCACAAAGCTGATAGACATACTGCACGCTTGTCGCGTCCGCCACGACACCGAGCAGGGCGGCCGCGATCCCACCCAGTCCGAAAGACAGCCCGAAAAAGACCCCCGCGATCATCCCCACCCGTCCGGGAACGAGCTCTTGGGCGAAGACGACGATCACGGGCGCGGCGGCCGCCATTACCACGCCGATGACCGCCGAAAGGACCGCCGTCGCGGCCAGGCCCACATGGGGCAGCAACAGCGTGAACGGCAGCGCCCCCAGCGCCGATACCCACATGACCGTGAGCGCCCCGAGGCGGTCCGCGAGCGGGCCGCCGATCATCACGCCCGCAGCCATGCCCGCGAGATAGACGAAAAGCAGGATCTGCGACTGCTGCGTGGCGAGGCCGAACCGCTCGATCAGGAAGAATGTATAATAGCTGGTAAAGCTCGCATTATAGACCTGCTTGACGAAAACCATCACCGCGAGGATGCAGATCGCGGCGATCACACGCCTGCGCGGCAGGTTGTGCGTGGGCGTCGCGCGCGCCTTGCGGCCATTGGCGCGCGTCCATCGTGCATACCAGCGTCCAACATGCCACAGCACCGCCATCCCGGCCAGCGCGGCGAGGGCGAAGGCGGCCACTGACGGCCGACCGAGCGGCACCACGATGAACGCGGCCAGCAGCGGGCCGATCGCCGTGCCGGTATTGCCGCCGACCTGAAAGAGCGACTGCGCCGTTCCGAACCGCCCACCCGAGGCGAGACGCGCCACGCGCGAGGCCTCGGGGTGGAACACCGCCGAGCCCAACCCGATGAGCATCGCCCCGGCCAGAAGCCAGGCATAGGCAGGGGCGGCGGCCAGCAGGATCAGACCGCACAGGGTCGCGCCCATGCCCAGCGGCAGCGACTGGGGAAAGGGGTGCCGGTCGGTCACCGTCCCGATCGCCGGCTGAAGCAGCGAGGCGGTGACCTGAAACGCGAAGGTCATCATCCCGATTTGCCAGAAATCCAGTGCGAACTCGGCGCGCAGGAGCGGATAGATCGCGGCCAGCAGCGACTGCATCACATCGTTGAGCATGTGACACAGGCTCAGCCCCGCGACCACGAGCCAGCTTGCCTGCGCAGAGCCCATACGGCTCAAGGGGTGTCGGGTATCCTGCATTGCCGGCCTCGTATCAGAGCCCCCCGATTCTGAGCCATGAGGGAGAGCCCTTTATGAGGCCGCATCCTGGCCGGCATCGCCGGCCCCCGGAATATCGGGTATATCCACCACCTTGCCGCGGGGAATTTCGCGGTTCCGGTCGTACATCGGCAACTCGCAGGTCTCCGCAGGGCGGGTCTTGCCATCGTGACACTCGGCGTCGAGTTTTGTCCCCGGCCCGTGGTCGGGATCATCGAGCCGGATGATCGCCACGCCGCATTGCTGAAAGGGCGACCACGCCGAGGAGCACACACGGCCGGCCGGACCGCCATCCTTTTGCAGCGCGGGGCCGATCCGCGCCACGCCGCCGGGCACGCGCAGCCCCCAGGTGCGCGAGCGCCGGTCGCGTTCCTGCAGGGCGGCCTTGCCGATGAAGTCGTCCTTGTCCAGGTCCACCATGCCGCCCAACCCTGCTTCGAAGGGGGTCACCGCCTCGTCAAAGTCGGTACCGGCATTGAGCAGCCCGGCCTCGATCCGGCGGGCGCCACCTATTGCGACGGGTGTCATCCCGAAGGGCCGGCCCGCGTCGAGAATACGCTCGCCGACCGCCCGCGTATCCGTATCCGGCTCGAGATAGACTTCCCATCCCAGCTCGTTGGTGAAGCCCGAGCGGGTCACGATCACGTCCTGCCCGGCGATGGTCACCCGCGCGGCGTCGAAATAGCGGAACGGCTCGGGATAGGCACCGTCGACCGCGGCCTCCAGAACCCTGAGCGAGTCGGGCCCCTGCACCTGACTGATCCAGACCTCCGGGTCGAAGACCGCGACATCCATGCCGCGGCCATGCGCCTTGAGCCAGTCGGTCAGGTCGCCGTCGGCCTGCCCGTACCAGAATCGATCCTGCGCGAGGCGAACGAGGACACCGTCGAGGATCATGCCACCGTCATCGTAGCAGGCGAACTGATAGCTGCACCGACCGACCCGCGTCTTGGCGACGTCGCGGGTGAAGACGCGATTGAGGAGCTTCTCCGCATCCGGGCCGCGGATTTCGATCGGCAATTCGCCGGTATGGCGCAGGATCGCCTGGCGACGGAGCCTCCAGTATGCGTCATCCGGCGTTGCGTTGGTCATGCTCATGGCCGTCAGGCGCCGATTGTAGAGCGTATACTGCGGGTCGTAGGGGATTTCCTGATGGACGAGCGGATGCGGCGCCATCGTGCGGGCGAACTCGGTGGGGCGGGCGCCCTCGCTGGTCACTGGCAGGACGGCGAAGCGAATGTTGGCGTGAGAATCGGACATGCGTCTCTCCGGTGTTTCCTTCAATATCGGTCATGCCACCGCCGCTACCTCGCCGACCGGCAAGGACACATCGTGCGGCGGGTTCTGCTTGGGCTCGGGGCCTGAGGAGCCTCACACATCCGAAGTCGCTGCGCCCGCCATCCATGAAATCGATGCGCCGCAGCCCATGCAAGCCCCAAGCCGCACAAGCCGCGAATTCGCCAAGCTCGCCCGCCCGCTCTGACACGAGGAAAGCCGTGCCGCCGGCGCGCAAGGCGGGCGGTGGCGCGATGTGAAAGGCAACGGAAAGCCCGCCGGCATCTCTCACCAGGGCAATCCGGGAAGTCGCCACACTGATTCGATTCGTGTGGGCGCTGCGCGAATCGGGGCGGCAGTCGGCCGCGCGCACACGCATGAGACGGCGGGCACCCGGCACTCCTCAGAACCGCGCAGCCATGCCGCAATGCGACATGCCCCCGCAGCATCTGCCAAAGGCTTCCCCGCAAAGGGTGTGGGCATGGCTGTTGCCCCGGATTTTTGCGGGTGCAGCACGGGACGGGCGGCGCCCGCCACGGGCCGCGGGGTATGTCATTGGGCGTGCAAAATATGATCAAATAAGAAAATGATGGCCGGGGGCACTGAAATGACCGCGGCGCAATTTGATTAAATCATTTCCGCCGCCGGCTTCACTTGGCCGTGATCTCGCCACAGGGCGCGCCTGCATTTTCTGCGCTGCAGTATTCGGCGGCGCCGCTCTGTATCACGGCGCGAAAACGTGCGGGCGAAAAGCGGTCTCGGTAAAAATAAGCAAAAGCAAGTGGTTATCAATACCACCCTGCAATTTCATCAAATTGTGATGCTGTGGGATTCGAGCCGCAAAAAGCGCCGGTATTGCCCGCAGGCAGGGAGCATTCGCAGCCGCAACAAAATTTCGCGTCGAACCAATTCCCTTGATAGGGGCAGACGCCGTTGCTACGGTCATTCCTGTCGGAGCGGGAATCGAGAAATGGATCCCCTCCGGGGCCCCCTCGGCCGCATGCCGGGGCAACAATAATAGTTTTGTCGAGTTTACACGTTTTGCGGAGGCGGAACGCGGTCGCCCGACCGGTTCCGACGAGCAGTTATGACCGTTGAACGGGAGGAGATGAGATGACCAGAAAACGCAACAAGGATCAGGTAACCGGCAGCGAGAGCGATCCGGTCGATCCTGAGGAGAAGGGCCTGAGCCGGCGCGACTTCGTCAAGGGCGGCGCTGCCGTCGGCGCAGGCGCGGCGGTGATTTCCGAGCCCGGCCGCGTCGAGGCGTCGGAGCACGGCGACGAGATGGAGTGGCACTACGAGGCCGATATCGTCGTCATCGGCGCGGGCTGCACGGGCATTCCCGCGGCCATCCGCGCGCATGACCTGGGCGCGTCGGTGCTGGTGCTCGATCAGAACTTCGACGCCGGTGGCCGCATGGCACACAGCGGCTCCTGGGTCTCGCTCGGCGGCGGTGACGCCGTTCAGGTGCGCGACGCGAACGGCGAAACCGATGCCGAAGGTTTTATCAATGTCGATCCGCTCGTCTCGCCCGAGGCGCTCGACGACGATGTCGACCTGCTTTTCAAGGACGTGACGGACTGGTCGGTGCTCGATGAGCAGGGCTATGCCTATTACCGGTTCAACAACCCCGACCAGCATCGCGGCTGGGCCGAGAACTGCCCGCCGACGCGCGAATTCCTGATGGACAACTACATCCGGTTCGCGCGCATCAACGGCACGCACTTCGGCGGCGGCGTCTCGCGCGCCCGCGCTGCGTCGTGCTTCCTTATGCTCGGTGAAGTCACCGACATCAAGAACGGGACGATCACGCCCGAGGATGCCGGGGTGGCCGACCCGGAGCGCTCCAGCGCCTTCTGCCCGCGCCAGCTTTCGATCTCTGCGGACCGCACCAACGTCAATGCCGTGCATGGCGGCGGGGCGATGGCCCGGTGCCTGGAGTTCTCGGCGCGCGAGAAGGGTGTGCGGTTCATGTTCAATCGTCACATGGACGAGCTCATCCGCGACCATAACGGCCAGATCATCGGGGTGCGCGCCAGCTACACGCCGCGCCATGATCCCGACACCGGCGAGCAGCTCACCAGCTACTGGTCGGCGGGCAACATCGACGAGACGCGCGAGACGATCAATGTGCGCGCCCGTCGGGCCGTGGTCGTCGGCGCGGGCGGCCATGCGGGCAACCCGGCTTTCCGCAGCCAGTTCTATCCGCGGATGAACGAGCCGTGGTATCCGACGAGCGGCTATGCGCTCCTCGGTTACGGGCGCGGGCAGGATGCCAGCGGCATCATCGCCGGCATCAATGTCGGCGCGAGCCTGGACGGCCTGCATCAGAACTTCGGCCGCCGGACCTACCACATCCAGACCCGCATCGGGACGCGCGACGCCTATACGGACATGTATCCGGGGCATCCGACCTTCCCGTTCCGCAAGTCGGCGGGCTTCGACATCGGTCAGTCCGGCTTCGAGCACCTGATCGCGGTCAACCAGGTCGGCAAGCGTTTCTTCAACGAGATGCGCCTGGCTGACGAGCCGATCGAGCCGCGCTGGCCCGGCGGGCAGCCGCACGGTGTGCCGAACGAGTGGGACAACCACACGCCCTATGACTGGCGCAACTGCCGCCGGGAGTGGGTGCGCGAGATGTACCACTTCTCGCACGGCGTCGATGCGGCGGTGCAGATCAACGAAGGCTCCATCGGCCCCGAGTACTACTCCGGCCCGATCTGGGCGATCTTCGACCAGGCTGCCGTGGACCGGGGGCAGTTCGAACTCCGCGAGCCCTATTTCTCGAGCGAGAACGGCTGCTTCTTCCAGGCCGACACGATCGAGGAGCTGATCGAGAAGATCTATGCCGGCAACGAGTATCAGCGGATGCGGCCGAACTACCTCGTCGACACGGTCAACCAGTGGAACAGCTATGTTGACCAGGGCGAGGACCCGGACTTCGAGCGTGGTCAGAGCGATGCGCCGATGCACCGGATCGACCAGCCGCCCTACTATGCGGCCTCGATCATGGTCGTGTGGCACGACTCCTATGGCGGCCTGCGCATCAACCGCAACTGCCAGGTGCTCGACATGCAGGGCAACCCGATTCCGGGCCTCTATGCCGGCGGCGAATCGAGCGGTGGCGGCCAGATGCACGGGCTCGGCCGGGCCACGGTCCACGGCTACATCGCCGGGACGCACGCCGTGAATGGCGGCGTGGTGGGCGAATCGCGCTGACGCGGCCCATGTGAAACTGACGGACGCCGCCCGGGTAAGCCTTCCGGGCTCCTGCGGCGGCGTCCGTTGCATGCTGTGATATTCGCAGTATTCTACAGCCTTTCAACAGGAGTGCTCGACAGATGGAAATCACGCTCGGTTCCTGTGACGTCGTGGTTCTGCCGGAGGAGGTCGATGCCGGCGGCGAGACGACGCTCAATATCGAGGTGACCGGCCCGGAGGGCGAGGATTTGCGCGGCCTGCCGATCCGGATCACGGATCACGCCGGCGCATTGGTCGAAACGATCTCGATCGACAGGTTCGATGGCCAGGTCAACCGGGCCACCAATATCACCGTCCGCGTGCCCGACGCGCCGGGCAGTTACACATGGCAGGCGACGCCCGGCGAGGAAGGCGACGACTCCGCGCCCGTGGAGCCGGTGTCATTCACGGTTACCGCCAAGGCGCATGCGACGCGTCTGCTTGTTTGGGACGTGCCCACCGCGATCGAGGCGGGCCGCCGCTTCGGCGCCAAGGTCGGTGTCAAATGTTCCAGCGGTTGCGACATGACCGGCCGGGGCATCGAGATAGTCGATGCCGGGGGCGCCGTGCAGGCGTCCGACACCCTGAGCGGCGATCTCTGGCCCGGCAGCGACGGCCTCTACCGCGCCGAATTCGATCTGCCCGCCCCGGACAAGGCAGAACAGCAACAGTGGCAGGCCCGGGTAGTGCCCGCCGAGGGGCGGTATCACCACGAGGCCACGACGTCGGCCTTCAATGTGCGCACGGTGCCGCCTGCGGAATACACGGTGCGAATCGAGGCGGTGGACCGGGAAACCGAGGCGCCGCTGCCGAACATGAGTGTGGTCATGCACCCCTACCGGGCCATGACCGATGCCGAGGGCGTGGCCACGCTCGCCGTCGCGGGAGGCAGCTACACCGCCTTCGTGTCGGGGCGCGGCTACTACCCGGCGCGCCGGGAGATGGATGTCGAGGAAGACATCACGACGCGCGCGCCCCTGGATGCCGAGCCGCCGCCCTCCAAGGATTTGTGAGCGCGCCGGTTCGCAACCGAGAAACTTCCGTCGAGTTGGAGAAGATGATGAACAGGACAGGTTTCAGCGTCGCCGGTGCCGCCGGCGTGATTCTCGCCGTCACGGCCTTCGGGGCGCGTGCCCAGGATGACGGGGCGGCCTTCGATCAGGGCCGGACCATCTATGAGCAGAACTGCGCGCAGTGTCACCAACCCTCGGGCGAGGGCATTCCGCCCAGCTTCCCGGCGCTGGCGGGCAACGACAACCTCGAAGACCCGGCGCTGATCGTCAACAATGTGCGTAACGGCAGGCAGGCGATGCCGGCTTTCCCCGACCTCGGCGCGGAAGAGATCGCCGCCGTCGCAACCTATGTGCGCAGTGCCTGGTCGAACGATTACGGCGCGGTTTCCGCCGACGAGGTCTCGGAGATTCTCCAGACGCTCGACGGCGAGGGAGAAGACGGCGATCAGGCCGCGCAGACCACGATCTGGGATGGCGTCTATACGCAATCGCAGGCGGATGACGCGCGCCTCATTTATATCGGCGCCTGTGCGGCCTGCCATGGCACCCGGCTGAACGGGGCGCCGGCCGAGGCCGACATGGGGTCGGGTCCGCCGCTGGCCGGCCCGGCCTTCCTGCGGGAGTGGGGCGGGCGCTCGGTCGCGGCGCTTTTCGAATACACCCGCAGCACCATGCCCCAGCGCAATCCGGGGCAGTACAGCGATCAGCAATACGCCGACATCATCGCCTACATGCTCTCCTACGGCGACGCTCCTGCAGGCGACACACCGCTGCCGGCCGATATCTCGGAACTGTCGAACATCATCATCGAGGCCGAGGACGGATGACACCCCCGCCCTGACGGGCGCGGACAGTTTCGGGCCCCGCGGCGAGGAACGCCGCGGGGCCCTTCTTTTGGGGCGCGGGCGAGCGGTGTCGCACCGGAAGGGCACGCATGGCGGCCATCCCGGCCGCGCCGCGCGCAGGAAGGTTTCCCGAATGGCGGGATTTTTCCGGGACTCGTCCTGCGAGGGGGCGAAAAAGCCAGTCGATCGCCTCGTTTTGACGCGTTTGAACGCAACTTCCGACAAGAGTGTTGCATTGCGTGGCCAGGTTGGGTTTAGTCGTGACTTATACAAGCGCAGAAGAAATCTGCCGGAACAGACAGGGAGCATGGCGTGGTAGCAGAGGGCCACAGCGACGCGTTCGTCGCGTTCGAGCGCGTGCAGAAGTCCTATGATGGCGAGACCCTCGTCGTTAAGGATCTCAATCTCCAGATCGGCAAGGGAGAGTTCCTCACGATGCTCGGGCCGTCGGGTTCGGGCAAGACGACCTGCCTGATGATGCTGGCGGGCTTCGAGACGGCCACCTTCGGCGACATCCTACTGGGCGGAAAGCCGATCAACCACATTCCGCCGCACAAGCGCGGCATCGGGATGGTGTTTCAGAACTACGCGCTGTTTCCCCACATGACGGTGGGCGAGAATCTCTCTTTCCCGCTGGAAGTGCGCAGTATGGGGAAATCCGAGCGCGAAGATAAGATCAGGCGCGCGCTCGATATGGTGCAGATGGGCGATTTCGCCGGGCGCCGGCCGGCGCAGCTTTCGGGCGGGCAGATGCAGCGCATCGCGCTGGCGCGCGCGCTGGTCTTCGAGCCGGAGTTGGTGCTCATGGACGAGCCCCTCGGTGCGCTCGACAAGAATCTGCGCGAGCGGATGCAGTTCGAGATCAAGCACATCCACGAGAACCTCGGCGTCACCGTAGTCTATGTGACCCACGATCAGACCGAGGCGCTGACCATGTCGGACCGCATCGCGGTTTTCGACGATGGCCGCATCCAGCAGCTCGCCACCCCCGACGATCTTTACGAGCGCCCCGAAAACGCCTTCGTCGCCGCCTTCATCGGCGAAAACAACACGCTCAAGGGCAAGGTCGAAAAGATCGAGGGCGACACCTGTCACGTCGCGCTCGATGACGGCAGCCGGGTGAAGGCCCTGCGCGTCTTCGTCGAGGGCGAGGGGGCGCGCACGACGCTTTCGCTGCGCCCAGAGCGGGTGCGAGTCGACGTCAAGGAGGGTGCGGCCGACACGGTGCTCGAGGGCACGGTGAAGGAGCGCATCTATCTGGGCGACCATATCCGCGTGCGGATGGATGTCGCGGGCAATGACGAATTCGTCGTCAAGGTGCCCAATACCTCGGGCGAGCGGCACTTCAAGCTGGGCGAGAAGGTTGCCGTGGGGTGGGCCAAAGAGGATTGCCGTGCGCTCGACCCCTCGTGAGGGGCAGGGCAGGGCGGCCCTGTGCCGGTGGCGCAGGGCATACCCGTTGGCGGGCCGACGGCCCGCGTGACGGTCAACTAACAGAGGAGATAACCATGAAACAGCGTATGCTCATGGCCATCGGCGCCGGGACCGCAGCGGGGCTGCTGTCCGTTGGCGCTGTCCAGGCCCAGGAAGAGGAAGTCACGATCACCGTCGTCTCCTGGGGCGGCGCCTACAGCGAAAGCCAGCGCCGCGCCTATCTCGAACCCTATGAGGAGCTGAACCCCCACATCAACTTCGTCACCGACGACTCCTCGGCCAACGGGCTGGCGGGGCTGCGCGCGCAGAGCCAGGCCAACAACGTCACCTGGGATCTCGTCGACATGCTGCCCGCCAATGCGCAGCTCGCCTGCTTCGAGGGTCTCATCATGGAAATCGACCATGACGAGATGCTGGCGCCCGCGCCCGACGGGACGCCGCCGACCGAGGATTTCGTCGAGGGCTCGCTGGGGCCGTGCTTTGTCCCGCAGATCATCTATTCGACGATCGTTGCCTACAACACGGATATGTTCCCCGAGGATGAGCAGCCCGGCTCGATCGACGATTTCTTCAACACCGAGGATTTCCCCGGCGACCGCGCCATTCAGGACCGCCCGCGCGGCAACCTGGAATGGGCGCTCTATGCCGACGGTGTCGCGCTTGAAGACATCTACGACGTCCTTGCGACCGAGGAAGGCCAGGACCGCGCTTTCGACAAGCTCGACGAGATCAAGGACAACCTCGTCTTCTGGACCGAGGGCGCGCAGGGGCCGCAGCTCCTTGCCGACCAGGAGGTTGCCTTCACCACCGGCTATAACGGACGGATCTTCAACGCCGCGCAGGTCGAGGGGCAGCCCTTCGACATCATCTGGGACGGCCAGCTGGTGGAGTTCGACGGCTGGGTGATCCCCGCCGGTGGCGACAACACCGAAGAAGTGCTCGAATTCGTCCGCTGGGCGACCGACACGCAGCGTCTGGCGGATCAGGCCAAGTACATCTCCTATGGCCCGGCGCGCGAATCCTCGGCGCCGCTGGTGGGTGAGCATGCAGATCTGGGCATCGACATGAGCCCGCACATGCCGACAAACCCCGACAACTACTTCGCGCCGATCGTGCTCGACAACGATTTCTGGGCCGACTACGGCGACGAGCTGCGCGAGCGTTACGCCAACTGGATGCTCCAGTAAGCAGCGCCTGAACACCGGCCGGGGGCGGCATGATCGCCCTCGGCCCCGGCCCGGACAACAGGGCCGCGCCGACAGGAAACACAGGGAACGCGAACATGGCACAGGCCGAGGGTGTCCAGGGCGAGGTGACGGCCGAGAAGCTCGTCACGGCCGACGGCATACCGCTCAAGCGGTCGATGCAGCGCGCCGAGCGCCGGCGCAAGCTGATGGCCTTTCTTCTGGTCGCGCCCTTGCTGGCCTTCCTGTTCGTTTCCTTCATCTTCCCGATCGCCCAGATGATGTGGCGCTCGGTCGAGAACCCCGAGGTCGTCAATGCCCTCCCGCGCACGCTGGAGGCGCTGGAGGGCTGGGACGGCGAGGATCTGCCCGACGAGGAGGTCTATGCCGCGCTCTATCAGGACATGGTCGCCGATCAGGAGCTTCCCCGGCAGGAGCAGCGCACCGGCCCGCTCGCCGTTCGACTGAATTACGAACTCAGCGCCGCGCGCAGCGCGATCGCGCGCACCGCCTTCCGCCTCGACCGGCTTGAGCCGCCCTACAAGGAGGCCTTCCTCGACGCGCACCGGCTGTGGGGCAACCCCGAACTTTGGCGGATCATCCAGCGCGAGGGCGATCCCTTCACCGCCTCCTATTACATCGCCGCGCTCGACATGACCTACAGTGACGAGGGCGAGGTCGTGATGCGCGATGAGGACCGGCGCCTTTACGTGCCGCTTTTCGGGCGCACTTTCATGCTTTCCGCTGTCATTCTCGGGCTGACCTTCATTCTCGGTTTCCCGATTTCCTATTTCATGTCGATCCTGCCGATGCGAAAGGCCAATCTGCTGATGATCTTCGTGCTGCTGCCCTTCTGGACATCGCTGCTGGTGCGCACCACGGCCTGGATTGTGCTACTGCAGGAACAGGGGGTCATCAACTCGTCGCTTGTGGGGCTGGGGCTGCTCGACGCCGAGAACCGATTGCAGATGATCTACAACATGACCGGCACCATCGTGGCGATGACCCATATCCTGCTGCCCTTCATGGTTCTGCCGCTTTATTCGGTGATGCGCACGATCCCGCCAAGCTACATGCGCGCGGCCAAAAGCCTGGGTGCGAAACCCTGGACGGCGTTCCGCCGTGTCTATTTCCCGCAGACCCTGCCGGGCATCGGCGCGGGCGGGGTGCTCGTCTTCATCATCTCGATCGGCTACTACATCACGCCCGCGCTGGTGGGCGGCCAGGACGGCCGCATGATCTCGAACGAGATCGCCCGGCACATGCAGCAATCGCTCAACTGGGGGCTCGCGGCCGCGCTGGGCACGATGCTGCTGGTCAGCGTGCTGATCCTCTACTGGGCCTACAACAAGCTTGTGGGCGCCGACAATCTGAAGCTGGGCTGAGAAAGAGGGACCGGAGACATGGAAAGCCTGCCTCCCTATGCCACGCCCCTTGAGCGCATCTGGTTCTACGCCTTCCGGGTGATCTGCGGGCTGATCTTCTTCTTCCTGGTCGCCCCGATCGTGGTGATGATCCCGCTGAGCTTCAACGCGCAGCCCTATTTCACCTTCACGCCCGAGATGCTGACTTTCCAGGCCGAGGGGTACTCGTTGCGCTGGTACGAGGATCTGTTCACCTCCGACAGCTGGATGCGGTCGATCCGCAACAGCTTCGTCATAGGGGTGTCGGCCACGGTTCTGGCCACCGCGCTGGGCACGCTTGCGGCGCTCGGGCTCTCGCGGCCGCACATGCCGTTAAAGGGGGCGATCATGGGGCTCCTCATCTCGCCGATGATCGTGCCGCTGATCATCTCGGCGGCGGGGATGTTCTTTTTCTACTCCTCGATCAACCTTGCCCAGACCTTTCCGGGCGTGATCCTGGCGCACACCGCGCTGGGCACGCCATTCGTCGTCATCACGGTCACCGCCACGCTGGTGGGGTTCGACCATTCGCTCACCCGCGCGGCGGCGAATCTGGGCGCGACGCCCACGCGAACCTTCTTCAAGATCACCATGCCGCTGATCCTGCCCGGCGTGATCTCCGGCGCGCTGTTCGCCTTCATCACCTCCTTCGACGAAATCGTCATCGTGCTTTTCGTCGCCGGGGTCGAGCAGCGCACCATCCCGCGCGAGATGTGGTCAGGGATCCGAGAACAGATCAGCCCGACGATCCTGTCGGTGGCCACGATTCTCGTGATGATTTCGATCGCGCTGTTGACCACGGTCGAGCTGCTGCGCCGGCGCTCGGAACGGATGCGCGGCATCAGCCCGGGCTGATCGGCCGGCCGTGGCCCGCGGGCGGGCGCGTTTCGGGCCGAGGGCGGCCAGTCAGGGAAGGATCGCCAGCCAGAGCCAGGCGGTGAGCATCGTCAGGGCGGTTCCGATCAGCGTTGCGGAGGCGGCGACACGCTTGGCCACGCCGTACATGCTGGCAAAGATGTAGCCATTGATGCCGGGCGCCACCGAAGCGGTGATCACCGCCGAGCGGAACTGTCCCACATCAAGTCCGGTCCAGCGGCCCATGCCCCACACGATCGCCGGGTGCAGCGCCAGGCTGACAGCGCAGATATAGGCGATGGTGCGCCCGTCGCCCTCCGGCCTGTAGCGGCGCAGCACGCCGCCGAGCCCGAACAGCGCGGCCGGAATGGCGGCCGCCGACATCATTTCGAGCGCGTCGACGAGCGCGCCCGGCAGCACCACCCCCGAGAAATTGGCCACGAACCCCAACGCGATGCCGATCACCAGCGCATTGTGGAACATCCCCCGCATGACACCACGCGCGGTCGAAACCAGCCCCGAGCCGCGACTGCGCACGATCTCCATCGTGGTGATGCCCAGCGCGTAGCAGATCGGCGAGTGGAGCGCGATGATCGCGTAATTGGCGCCGAGCGAAGCGGCGCCATAGGCGCGCTCGGTGATCGGCAGCCCCAGCAGCAGCGAGTTCGAGAACAGGCACACGAAACCGATCGCCACGCTGTCGGGCCATGGCCGCGCAAAGAACAGCCTTGCGCCGGCGATCCCGGCAATGAACCCGGTGATCGCGCCCGTGTAGTAGCTGCCCAGCAGCGCCAGATCGAAGGATCGGCCGAGATCGAGCGTGGCGATGTTGAGAAACAGCAGGCAGGGGATCGCGAAACTCGCCGCGAAATGCATCAGCCCGTCGATGGCCGCATCGGCGAAAAGCCCCCGCGCCACGGCGAAATAGCCCAGGCCGATGACCAGAAAGACGGGCAGGACGACATCGACGAGCGCCTGCACCGCCTCAGAACCGGTATCTGATGGTCATGCCGTCATGGGCGGGGGTGACGTGCTCGGGCGTCTCGGCGGCGACGGTCTCGTAGTCGAGATCGTTGTGCATGTTGGTGAGCACCGCGCGGCGCGGGGCGGCGCGGGCGATCCAGTCCAGCGTCAGGTCCAGATGAGCGTGGGTCGGGTGGGGCCGGCGGCGCAGGGCATCGACGACCCAGCAATCGAGCCCGTCGAGTATCTTCCAGCTCGCCTCGGGTATGCGCACGGCATCGGGGAGATAGGCGAGATCGCCGATGCGAAAGCCCAGCGCATCCATGCTGCCGTGTTCGGCATCGAAGGGGATCAGCCGCAGCGGCCCGCCTGCACCCTCGATCACGATGTCGCCGCGGATCGTGTGCATCTCAAGGATCGGCGGATAAGGCGAGTCCTCCGGCCGGACGAAGGCATAGCCGAAGCGGGAATAAAGCGCCTCCTGCGTCGCGCCGTCGGCCCAGACGGGCAGCCGCGTGCCGGTGTTGAACACGATCTGGCGCAGATCGTCGATGCCGTGGACATGGTCGGCATGGCTGTGGGTGTAGACCACCGCGTCGAGTTCGCCGACGCCGGCATCGAGAAGCTGCGCGCGCATGTCGGGCGTGGTGTCGATCAGAACCCGCGTGGCGCCCTCGTCGGTTTCGCGCTCGACGAGCACCGAACAGCGCCGGCGATGATTGCGCGGGTTGGCCGGGTCGCAATCGCCCCAGCGCCCGCCCAGCCGGGGAACGCCGCCCGACGAGCCGCAGCCGAGAATGGTAAAGCGCAGCTCGCCCATCACGCGGCTCCCTCGGAGCTGGCGGCGCGGGCGAAGAGGCGGTCGAAATTGGCGCTGGTCCGGCGGGCGAAGTCGGCATAGTCGAGTCCGAACAGCTCGGCGCCCACCCTGGCGGTGTGCACGGTATAGGCCGGCTCGTTGCGCCGGCCACGATGGGGCGGCGGGGCGAGATAGGGCGCGTCCGTCTCCACCAGAATCCGCTCGATCGGCGCGGCGGCGAAGATGTCGCGCAGCTCGGTCGATTTCGGAAACGCCGCGATGCCCGACATCGAGAGGTAGAACCCCAGATCGAGCGCCGCCTCGGCCAGCGCCCGGCCCGAGGAGAAGCAGTGCATCACGCAGGAATAGGGGCCCGCGCGGTGCTCCTCGGTCAGGATGCGTGCGATGTCGTCATCGGCGTCGCGGGCATGGATGATCAGCGGCAGCCCCGTGCGCCGTGCGGCCTCGATATGCACGCGCAGGCTCTCCTGCTGCGCAGCCGCACTTTCGGAGGTGTAGTGATAGTCGAGCCCCGACTCGCCGATACCCACGAACTTCGGGTGCCGGCTCAGGGCGACTAGGTCCTCGGGCGTGGCCATCGGCTCGTCGGCCACGCTCATCGGGTGCGTGCCGGCAGCGTAGAACACGCCATCATTCGCCCCGGCAATGGCCCGCACGGCCGGTTCGTTGCGCAGGCGCGTGCAGATCGTGACCATGCGCGTGACGCCGGCCGCGCGGGCGCGGGCAATGATCTCGTCGCGCTCATCGTCGAAATCGGGAAAGTCCAGATGACAGTGGCTGTCGACGATCTCGGGGGTGTCGGTCATGCTCGCCTCAGGGCTGTCGGGGTGTCACGCCGCCAGCTTGCGGGCGGTCGCATCGAGCTTGAGCACCATATCGAGCACGAGCGCGGCAGGGTCAAGATTGACCGCCCGTCCCTGACGGGCGCGGTTGCCCAGCGCCTGTTGCTGTTCGGCCCATTCGCGCGCAGCGCGCCGGTCGGGGCACAGGCGGGACATGAGCGCGGCCTCCCCCGGCGCGGCCTCGGGGGCCGGCGGGCCGGTGACGCCGCTGCGCGCCAGACGGGCCAGAAACACGTCGAGCAGCCGCAGCGTCAGGTCGAAACGCGCCTCGGCGCCCTTTCCGGCGGCCTGATCGGCCAGCGCGCGGGCGCGCGTGCGGTCGAGCCGGGGAAGGGTGGCGAACAGATCGACAATGGCGGCATAAAGCGCCAACCCGTCGAGCCGCGCGATGCGCATCGCCTCGCCGACCGAGCCCTGCGAAAGCGCGGCGAGCGCGCCGGCCTCGTCTTCGGAGGCCGGCGCGGCACCGGCGGCGGCGAGGGCTGCGGCCATGTCGTCGGCGTCGAGCGGCCCGAGGCGCAGTTCGCGGCAGCGCGAACGGATCGTCGGCAACAGCCGCGAGGGCTGGTGGCTGATCAGCAGAAGCGCCGCGCGCGCGGGCGGCTCTTCGAGCAGCTTGAGGATCGCGTTGGCCGCTTGCGGGTTCATCTCGTCGGCGGCATCGACGATGACGACGCGCCGCCCGCCCTCGGCGGAGGAGAGGCCGAAAAAGTCGCGCAGCCGGCGCGCCTCGTCCACGGTGATGACGGTCTTGAGGCGCTTGGCCTTCTCGTCCCATGCACGGCGCAGCAGGAACAACCCGCCCTCCGACAGTGCGGCCACGCGCCGGGCGACGGAGGAGTCGGGCGGGACGTCGAGGCTGTCGGGCGCGGGCGCGCCCTCGGCGGGCTGGCCGAGCAGGAAGCGCGCGATCCGCCACGCCAGCGTGGCCTTGCCCACACCGCGCGGGCCGGTGATGAGCCAGCCGTGATGGAGGCGGCCGGCATTGAACGCGTCGAGAAAGGCGGCCTCGGCGGCGCCCTGGCCGAAAAGTTCGAGCGTGGCGCGCGGGTGGGGGGCGCCTTCGACGCGATCGGGCTCGGGCAGGTCGTCGGTCTCGCTCATGCCGGCGCCCCGGCGGCGACGGGCTCGGCGTGCGTGGCGATCTCGGCGGCGATCTCCGCGGCGGGGCGGGCGGCGTCGATCAGTTGGCATCGGGCGGGGAATTCTCGCGCCAGTGCGCGGAAGCCCTCGCGCAGCCGGCTCTGAAAGCCCGCGCCGAGCTCCTCGAACCGGTCCTCCCCCGATCGGCGGGCCAGCCCGCGCGTGAGCGCGGCGGCCGGGTCCATGTCGAGGATGAAGGTCAGATCGGGCTCGACCCCGATCAGTTCGGCATGCAGCCGGTCCACCACGGCGCGCAGATCGCCGCGCGCGGCGCCCTGATAGACGCGCGTGGAGTCCGCGAAACGGTCGCACAGCACGATCCGCCCGGCGGCCAGCGCCGGCCGGATCGTCTTTTCCAGGTGGTCGCGTCGCGCGGCGGTGAAAAGCAGTGTCTCCGTCTCGCCCGACCACCGGCCCGGCGCGCCCTCGACCAGCAGGCGGCGGATTTCCTCGGCCCCCGGCGAGCCGCCCGGCTCGCGCGTCTCGACGACGTCGTGTCCCGCCGCGCGCAGGCTCCGGGCGAGAAGCCGCAGCTGGGTGGACTTGCCCGCCCCGTCGATACCCTCGAAGGTGATCAGGGCGCCGTCGCCGGCCATGGGCGTCATATCCCGGTAAAGGAGATGCCCAGGAAACGTTCGGCCAGCCTTTGGGTGGCAAGCTGTATCCGCGTCATGAAGCCGCCCCGGGCAATATCGGCCTCGGCCACCAGCGGGACGCGCACATCGTCCAGTCCGGGCCGCTCGATAACCAGCTCGCCGAGCTGTGTGCCTGCCGAAACCGGCGCCTCGATGGCGCCGTCATGCACGACGCGGGCTGAAAGCGCGTCCTGTATCTGGGCGGGCAGCAGCAGATCGACGTCCTCCTCGGCGACCAGCCCGACGCTGCCGGCGGCGCCCATCCAGACCGGCCGCTCCGCGACCTGCGTTCCCGCGTCGAGCACACGGCGCTCGACGAACTGGCGGAAAGCCCAGTTGAGGATGCGCCGGCCCTCGTCGAGCCGCTCCTGCGCCGTGTCGAGCCCGCTGATGACGAAGGTCACGCGCCGATCGCCCTGGACGGCCGAGGCGACGAGGCCGTATCCGGCCGCTTCGGTATGGCCGGTCTTGAGCCCGTCCACCCCGAGTCCGGCCCCCAGCAGCGGGTTGCGATTGCTCTGGGTGATGTCGTTCCAGGTAAAGGTCTCCTCGGCGAAATAGTCATAATAGTCGGGGAACTCGTCGATCAGGCGCATCGCGAGGGTTCCGAGATCATGCACGCTCATCCGGTGAGATGGGTGCGGCCAGCCCGATGCGTTGGCAAAGGTCGATTGCGTCAGGCCTAGGTCGCGCGCGCGCTCGGTCATCAGTCGGGCAAAGGCGTCTTCGGAGCCCGCCAGCCCCTCGGCGACGACGACGGTCGCATCATTGCCCGAATGGACGACGATCCCGCGGATGAGATCCTCTGCGGTGGGATTGTCCGTCTCGTCGACGAACATCCGCGATCCGCCCATCTCCCGCGCGCGGGTGGAGACGGAAAACGGCGTGTCGAGCTGAATCCGCCCGTCATCGAGCGCCTCGAACAGCATGTTCATCGTCATCAGCTTGGACATAGAGGCCGGCGGCAGCGGCACGTCGGCGTTGTGGGAATACAGCACCGTGCCGGTGTTGTGATCGACGATCCATGCCGCCTCGGCGCGGGTGCTGAAGGTCGTCTGCGCCTGCGCGATCGTGCCTATCGCGAGGACAAGCAGAAGAACCGCCATCGCCGCGAGGCGGTGAACCGCGCTGCCTGCGGAGCTGCGGGGGGCGTGCATCATCGATGGGCTCCTCTCGACTGGCTATCGTGGCACGGCATAGGCGTCCGAAAAGCCGAGGTCGCGGACGCTGGCGAGCAGGGCATCGCGCTCCTCCTGCGAGGTGGCGGGGCCAACCGTAACCCGCCAGAAGAGCTGTCCGCGGCTTTCCTCGCGCAGGACGTTGGCGACCATGCCGTTTTCGCGCATCGTCTCCGCGGCACCGCGGGCGTTGTCCTCGACGCTGAATATGCCGATCTGGATATAGGCGCGGCGCGGCGCATCACCGGCGCCGGTCTGCGGCCGCGGCGCGGGGCGGGCGTCCTCGCCGGTCTCGGCGGCGTCGATGGCGGCGCCGGCCGCGGCGGCGATGTCCTCGGCCCCAGGTTCGGGGGCGTCGTCATCGGTTTGCGCGGGGGCTTGCGTCTCAGTGGCCACCGTTTCGTCCTGCTGGTTCTCGGCGGCCTCCTCGCGGCGCAGCGCGGTGACGTTGAGGGTGGCGGGCTGACCCGCGAGCATCTCCAGCGCCTCCGCCGCGTCGGACGAGACCTGGAACGGCGGGCCGGGATTGTTGCGCTCGCGCCGGAACAGCGCCCCGATGACGAAATTGCCGTTGTCTTCGTTGCGGATGATCACGCGCTCGGGATCCTCGACGCCGGGATAGGCCACCCACACGCCGCCGAGCGACGGCCGTCCGTCCCACAGCCCGCGCTCCTCGACCTGAAAAACCTCGGGGGCCTCGACATCGCGGTCGACCAGGCGGACCGAGTCCGACTCTGCGGTTCCGGCGCCGCCGTCATCATCCGATCCGCCGAACAGTTGTGCGGTGCTCTCGCAGCCTGCCAGTGCAAGGCCCATCCCCGCAACGAGGGTCACAAGCCTCAATCCCGAAATCGCCATCTCCGCCCCCTCTGCCCGCCGCTGCGCGGGCCGCTTGCCTGATGCCTCACGGGCCGTTCCGGCCCCTGTGTTTGGCGGCGCCGCGGGCCTTGCCGTCCCGCCTTCACGGCACCGCGATACTAGCGCCGGACGGGCGGCAAGGAAAGCCTGCGCGGGTGCGGCGGGCATCTTGCCGCTCAGCCTGATTACGGCGTATCCCATTGCGCGTGGTAGGTCTTGATCTCCTGAAAGGTCTCGAGCCCGGCACGGCCGCCCTCGCGCCCGAAGCCCGATTGCTTGACCCCGCCGAAGGGCGCGCCCTCGTCCATGCTCTTGCCGTTGACATGAATCGCGCCGGCGCGCAGCCGGGCGGCGAGACGTTCGGCGCGCGCAGGATCGCCCGTCTGGATATAGGCTGCCAGACCGTAGGGCGTGTCGTTGGCCAGCGCGATCGCGTCCTCTTCCGAGTCGAAGCGCATGATCGACAGAACGGGGCCGAAGATTTCCTCGCGCGCGAGGGCCATCTCGGGCGTGACATCAGCGAAGACGGTGGGCCGCACCCACCAGCCGCGCTCGATCCCCTCGGGCCGGCCGGGGCCGCCGGCGACCGGCCGTGCGCCTTCCTCGATGCCCGCCTCGATGAGCCGCTGGACGCGGGTGAACTGGGCCTCGCTGACCAGGGGGCCGAGATGATCGCCGGGCTTGGCCGGGTCGTCCACCCGCGTCTCTCGCGCCGCCTCGGCAGCGATCTCGACCACCCGGTCATGGATGCTGTCTTCCACCAGCAGGCGAGTGGGCGCGTCGCAACTCTGCCCGGTATTGAGAAAGCATTCGGCCACGGCGTGCCGCACGCGCGCCTCCAGCGCATCGCCACAATCGGCGAAGACAAGGTTGGGCGACTTGCCACCGAGTTCCAGCGCCACGCGCCGCAGGTCATGGGCGGCCGTGGTCATCACCTCGCGGCCCGCGCGGGTCGAGCCGGTGAAGGAGACCATGTCGACATCGCGGTGCGCGGCGAGCTCGCCGCCGGCGGCGCCGTCGCCATGGATCATGTTGACGACACCGGCGGGCACGCCGGCGTCGTCCATGATCTCCATCCAGATCGTCGCCGAGATCGGCGCGACTTCGCTGGGCTTGAGAACGCAGGCGCCGCCCGTCGCGATCACCGCGAGCATCTTGAGCGATATCTGGTTGATCGGCCAGTTCCACGGCGTGATGAGCGCCGAGACGCCGACCGGCTCGCGGATCAGCAGATCCCCGCCGGGCAGGTCTTCGCGCTCGGGCTGGGCCTCAAGCGCGCGCATGAAGCCGCGCAGATGGCTCAGGCCGGCGGCCGCCTGCTGTTCGCGCGCCATGGTGATCGGCGCGCCGATCTCGCAGGATATTACCACGGCCAGATCCTCGAGCCGCCCCTCGGCCACCTCGCCGATGCGCTGGAGAAGCTCGAGGCGCTCCTGCTTGGTGCTGTGGCGAAAGCGCGCCAGCCCGGCGCGTGCGGCCTCGACGGCGCGATCGACATCGTCGCGCCCCGCCAGGACGACCCGCCCGAGTTCCGATTCGTCGGTGGGGTTGGTCACGGGGGCCATCTGCGATGTCAGGGGAGCCTGCCAGGCGCCGTCAACATAGTGGGTCAGCAGCTTTTCCGAGATATCCTGAAACATTGCCGCGCGCCCTTTCGTGCTCTCAGCCGTGTCGGGTGAGGCCGCAGCCTAACATGCCGCGTCGGGTGCGAAAGCCTCAATCCGGGCGGGTCGACAGCACCGCCGGGATCAGGCCACGCTGCGAATTGCCGACCCATAGCCGCGTCTGCGGCAGGGCGTCGAGCCATAGCCGCGCCACTTGGCAGCGCCCCTGATCGAGGAGCGTCTCGCGCAGGATTCCGGGCAGAAGCCCCGCATCCAGCGGCGGCGTGCGCAGGCCGTCTCCGGTGTCGAAGAACAGGTTGGTGATCGCGCCCTCGCAGAGTTCGCCGCGCTCATTGGCGAAAAGCATCTCGTCGATGTCGTCGGGCATGCCGGCTCGTGCGGTGTCATAGAGCGCGCGCCGTGTCGTCTTGTGGCGCAGCCACGGGTCGGCGCTGTCGATGCGCTCGGGCGAGAGGGCCACGCGCCAGGGCCGGCGGGTCGGCCCGAGCGGGGCCTGCGTGATGGTCGGCACGCCCGCGGCATCGACGGCCATGCGCACGCGGCGGGGCGCGGGGCCGGCGACGGCGGCGAGCGCGGCGCGCAGCGCCTGCCGC
>PUHN01000110.1 GCA_002967695.1 Rhodobacteraceae bacterium WD3A24
AGTCGGTCTTGAACAACGGCTTCACGCGACCGGGCGAGGCGTCTGCGGGCCCTCGCGCGGTGCCGACGCCGCGAGAGCTGCAAGAATGGCGGCCCAGATTTTGCGCATGAGTGCCCTCAGATGGGCCAGGATCAGGCGGATGTTCTGGCCGCAGCCGCAGAGAACGGCGAAGACGGCATCGCCGAGCGTTCCCTTCAGCGGGCACCGGGTAAGGCGACCGTCGCTTTTCATGTGACCGATGGTCGGCTCGATGGACGAGCGCCTTCGCAACATCCTGCGCAAGCCTGGTGTCATGCCCCGGCGCTGCCCGCTGATGAACACCTTCGAGGCAGTGACGCCATGACCGCGGTATCCGCGGTCCACGAAAACCTGCGCAGGTCGGCTGTCGGTGAGGATCTCAACCTGCTCGAGCGCCTCCGCCAGCGTGTGCCCGTCATAGGGATTGCCCGGCAGCGAGCGCATCCCCACGACGAAGCCCTCCTTCAGCGTTGTCGCCACGGAGACCTTGCATCCGAACTCGTAGCGCTGGCGCGCCTTGCCCTTCGAGATGCAGTCGACCTCGGGCTCGTGGAGCGCGTAGAGCTTTCTCTTGTCCTTCGGCTTCTGACGCAGAAGGCGACCGGCCAGGGCGAGTTCGTCATCGATCCGCGCCCGCAGGCCCTCGTCGGTGACGCCGCCCAGCTTGCGTTCGATGTCGCGCATGACGCGGCCTGTATAGCCCTTGAGCGTCCTCAGCGCCTTGCGCATCCGCTTGAACTGGCGGGCATGGGCATAACGGCCCGCCTTGGCGGCAAGCCGCGGCGCCTTGCGCGCGTAGCTTTGCCGCAGATCGATGCCGGCCTCCTGCGCCAGCTTCACCAGGCGTTGCCGGGCGCGCTCGTAGAGCCGGGCATCTGTCGGGTGCGCGATATCCTTCTCCATGACCGTGCTGTCGACGATCACCCGCCGTGAACTCTCTTCGCTGACCACCCCGGCGTCCCGGCCGGCTTCGATCGTCTTCGTCAGCAACCACTCCACCCCTTCTTCACCAATCCGGGTGCGCCAGCGTGACATCGACGAATGATCGATCGGCTGGCGATGCTGGAAGAACGTCTCGCCGCAGAAGTGCTGGAAGTAGGGGTTCTCCACCCAACGCTGAAGCACCCCCTCGTCCGAGAGCCCGTAGGCATGCTGAAGATACATCAGCCCCGCGACCAGCCGCGGCGACGTGGCAGGTCGCCCTTCCTCTGACGGAAAGAACCCGGCCCATTCCCGCTCGAAGAATTCCCAGTCGATCAGGGTCTCGAGCTTTACCAGCTCGTGACGCATATCAATCATGTCGACCAGCCGCGGGCGCAGCAGATCGTCCTGTTCGGGCTCTCGGGGTTTGGCCTTCATCGTGCGATCCGAAATTGCAGGGTTTCGACCCTCAGGCTATCAAATCCTGCAATTCAAAACCAGATAGGTCACCAGAAAATACACCAAACTCCGAAGGTTATGAGTTGTTCAAGACCGAC
>PUHN01000111.1 GCA_002967695.1 Rhodobacteraceae bacterium WD3A24
CATGTGTAACCGCCCCATGCGCAAGAGGTAATTTCGGAGCTGATCCTGGCACGCCGTCGGGTGCTGACATGTGTCCGGCCTCGTGATGCGGCCTTCCAGATGCCGCGGGCCCGTATGGTGTTCGAAGGTCAGGTCCAGATCAAAGCCGCGTGCTCGAAGGCACTCTGTTGCACACTGATTTCCCGACCCCGTCTCACGACCGTTGTGCCAAACCTCTCCTTGCCCTCTTTCGCTCCGACGCTCTCGCGACCGACAGTCGGCTTACGCCGCCGCGACCGGAGACTGGTAGACGCCGCCCCGAGCCATCAGGGCCCAGACGATCCGCGCCATTTTGTTCGCCAGCGCCACCCGCACCAGCATCGGCGGCTTGCGTGTCAGCATCTCGCCCAGCCATGTGCCCGGTCGGGCCTCGGCGTGAACGTGGCGCTTGATGATCACGCTGTTGGCACCAATGATCAGCAGGCGACGCAGGGATCGTTCGCCCATCTTCGTCGTAGCCCCGAGCCGCTGCTTGCCTCCGGTCGAATGCTGCCGGGGCGTGAGGCCGAGCCAAGCCGCAAAGTCTCGAGCTTTTCGGAATGTCTCGGGCGGCGGCGCAAGGGTCGCAATTGCCGTGGCAATCAGTGGTCCGATGCCCGGCACCGTCATCAGGCGCCGCGCCACCTCGTTCTCCTTGGCCCGGCGGGCGATCTCGGCATCAAGCTTGCCGATCTCGGCCTCCAGGTGGGCGAGGGCCGCGATCAGAACCTGGAGCGTGGGGATAGCATTGGCAGGCAGGCCGCTCTCGGGGTCTTCGACAAGCGCGACCAACTTCGATGCGTTGGCCGCGCCCTGCGGCACGATCTGCCCGAACTCGCTCAGATGTCCACGCAAGGCATTGATGGCCTGCGTCCTCTGGCGGATCAGAAGCTCGCGCACCCGGAAGACCATCGCCGTGCCCTGGGTCTCTTCGCTCTTCACGGGCACGAAGCGCATCGTTGGCCGCAATGCCGCCTCGCATATCGCCTCGGCATCAGCCGCATCATTCTTCTGGCGCTTGACGAACGGCTTGACGTAGGCGGGCGGGATCAGCCGCACGTCGTGGCCCAGCTTGCCGATCTCGCGGCCCCAGAAGTGGGCGCCACCGCAGGCCTCCATCGCCACTACGCACTTCGGCAGGCGCCCGAGGAAATCGAGGACCTGCTCCCGCCTCAGCTTCTTGCGAAGAACGGCACGCCCTGACCTGTCAGCGCCATGCACCTGAAACACATTCTTCGCCAGATCGAGACCGACCGTGGTAATCTCCGACATGACCGTCCTCCTCTGTGGATCGTCGCAGACCCACCTTGGCACATCGATGCCGTCGGGGGGCGGTCACATCATCA
>PUHN01000112.1 GCA_002967695.1 Rhodobacteraceae bacterium WD3A24
CCGCGGCATCTGGAAGGCCGCATCACGAGGCCGGACACATGTCAGCACCCGACGGCGTGCCAGGATCAGCTCCGAAATTACCTCTTGCGCATGGGGCGGTTACACATGTTGCGCAAAGGACGTAGAGCGCGCACTTCCCCTTTCCCCAGACGGACTCATCCTAGACAGGAATGCCGAGCGCGGTGTAGCCGTTCAGCACGGCGGCGCGGACATGGAGTTCTGCGACCTGGCGATCGAAGTCGCGTGCCATGAGGCTCTGCCCCAGCAGCTTCACGCAATGCATCTTCGTCTCGGCGCGGCTTCGGCGATGGTATCCGCTCCACTTTCGCCAGATGGCATGGCCGAGGTATTTCGACGCGCGCAGCGCTTCGTTCCGGGCGGTGGCGCCGGCGGTCGAAGGCTTCCAGGGCCTGGCATTCTTGCGGAGCGGTATGACGGCATGCGCGCCTCGATCAGCGACTGCGTCGTGGCACTTGCGCGTATCATAGGCCCCATCCGCGGTGACCGATCCGATCTCCACGTCGGCGGGGATCTGGCCGAGCAGCTCGGGCAGCATCGGCGCATCGCCAACGTTGCTCCCAGTGATCTCAATGGCACGGATTTCCAGCGTCTGTTCGTCGACGCCAAGGTGGATCTTGCGCCATAGCCGGCGTTTCGCGCCGCCGTGCTTGCGGGCGTGCCACTCCCCTTCACCCTCGGCCTTGATGCCGGTGCTGTCGATCAGGAGGTTCAGCGGCCCGTTCGACCCGCGATAGGGGATGTCCACGGTCAAGGTTTTCTGGCGCCTGCTCAGCGTGCTGAAATCCGGCACCGTCCAGTCGAGGCCGGCCAGCCGCAGCAGGCTCTCCACGAACCCGGTCGTCTGCCGGAGGGCCATGCCGAAGAGCACCTTCATCGTCAGGCACGTCTGGATCGCGGCATCGCTATACTGGGGCTGCCGGCCTCGCTTGCCAGTAGGTCGCGGCACCCAAACCATGTCCGGGTCGAACCAGATCGTCAGGGAACCACGCTGCTTCAGGGCTTCGTTATAGGACGGCCAGTTCCTGGTCTTGTAGTCCAGCGGGATGGGCCTGCTCATGCACCCGAGCTACCACGCTGGATTCACGAAATGAATCCCCTTCACCTTTGCGCAACATGTGTAACCGCCCCATGCGCAAGAGGTAATTTCGGAGCTGATCCTGGCACGCCGTCGGGTGCTGACATGTGTCCGGCCTCGTGATGCGGCCTTCCAGATGCCGCGG
>PUHN01000113.1 GCA_002967695.1 Rhodobacteraceae bacterium WD3A24
GTGAGCATTTGCGAGGGTTTTGAGCGATGATGGATGATGGAGCGCTTTTCGACGCCGCCTTCTGGACGAGCGCGGGGGCGATCGTGGGGCTTCTGGCGCTGTCTGGGTTCTTCTCGGGCAGCGAGACGGCGCTGACGGCGGCCTCGCGCGGCAAGCTGCGCAGCCGCGCCGACCGGGGCTCGAAGGGGGCGGACGCGGCGCTCAGGATCACCGAGGACAACGAGAGCCTGATCGGCTCGGTGCTGCTGGGCAACAACCTGGTCAACATCCTGGCCGCCTCGCTGGCGACGGCGCTGTTCACGCGGCTCTTCGGCGAATCGGGCGTGGCGCTGGCGACGCTGGTAATGACGCTTCTGGTGCTGATCTTCGCCGAGGTGCTGCCCAAGACCTATGCCATCACCGACCCCGAGGCGGCCTCGTCGCGGGTGGCGCCGGCCATCCGGGTGGTGGTGATCGTCTTCGCCCCGGTGGTCGGCGTGGTGCGGCTGCTGGTGCGCGGGATGCTGCGGCTGTTCGGCGTGCGCGTCGATCCGGGGCGCCACATCCTCTCGGTGCGCGACGAGATCGCCGGCGCCATCGCGCTGGGCCATTCCGAGGGCGCGGTCCACAAGCATGACCGCGACCTGCTGCTGGGCGCGCTCGACCTGCCCGACCGCACCGTCGAGGAGGTCATGCTCCACCGCAGCCAGATCGAGATGATCGACGCCGAGGACGACCCCGGCGCGATCATCACCCAGGTCGTCGGCTCCACCCATACCCGCCTGCCCGTCTATCGCGGCGAGCGCGAGAACATCGTCGGCGTCCTCCACGCCAAGGACCTGCTGCGCGAGGTCGACCGGCTGGTGCGCACCGCCGAGCAGGGCGCCGCCGCCGCGCTCGAACGCCTCGATGTCGTCGATCTCGCGCGCGAGCCCTATTTCGTCCCCGAGACGACCCTGCTCGACGACCAGATGCGCGAGTTCCGCCGCCAGCGGGCGCATTTCGCGCTGGTCGTCGACGAATACGGCGCGCTGCGCGGGCTGATCACGCTCGAGGACATCCTCGAGGAAATCGTCGGCGAGATCGAGGACGAGTTCGACCCGGCCCGCCGCAGCCCGCTGACCCGCACCGAGACCGGCGACGTCATCGCCGACGGCGCCATGACCATCCGCGACTTCAACCGCGCCACCGACTGGACACTGCCCGA
>PUHN01000114.1 GCA_002967695.1 Rhodobacteraceae bacterium WD3A24
AGCGGCTCGAAGCCCGCGCGGGCGGGCTGCGCGCGGATCGGGTGCTGCGCGAGCTCGCCCAGGCGCAGGCGCGCGCCGACACGGCGATGGCACGGCTGCACGCCGCCTGGGACCGGCTCGACGAGCGGCGGCGCAAGCGGCTGGAGGGCGCCGACCGCCTGCGCCAGACGCTGGGCTATCGCGAGACGCTCAAGCGCGGCTATGCCGTGGTGCGCGGCGACGGTGCGGTGGTAACCCGCAAGGCCGCCGGGCAGGAGGCCGAGGCGCTGGAGATCGAGTTCCACGACGGCCGGCTCGCGGTGGGCGGGCCCGGGCGCGGCGGCGCCCGCCCCG
This sequence comes from Rhodobacteraceae bacterium WD3A24, assembly GCA_002967695.1. Taxonomy (GTDB): domain Bacteria; phylum Pseudomonadota; class Alphaproteobacteria; order Rhodobacterales; family Rhodobacteraceae; genus Alkalilacustris. Next base: position 334 of record PUHN01000114.1, read on the forward strand.
CCGCGCCCAAGGGCGGCGGCAAGGGGCCGCCGGCGGGGCAGGGCAGCCTGTTCTGAACGCGCCGCCCGGCCTACACGCCCACCTGTGGGCCGGGGCAGGTCAGGGGCGAGTCGCTTTCCTCGACGGTAACGAGGTCGCCACCGCCGCCGGGCCCCTCGAAGCGCGCGCGCAGGCCGTCGCCCTCTTCGAAGAAGCTCCAGCACTGCGGAGTGCGCACCGCGTCATAGACAAAGCAGATGTGTTCGCCGGCCTCGTACCAGACGCCGCGCTGGCATTCGCTGTCCATGAAGCGCCAGATCACCCGGCGGCCGGGCAGATACTGCTCCATGCCATAGGTGCCGCCGGGGGTGCTGTAGGTCAGCGTCCGCCCCGTCACCCGCGCGGCGAAGGCTTCCGCGCTCAGCGGCGCGGCGGGCTCCTGCCCCGGCGCGGGGGCGGCGGCCGCCAGCAGAGCGGCGACGAGAACCGTTGCTTTGGCACGGGACATGGCGCGTGGCTCCCTCATGGCTGCCCACCCAGATTGCCAGAGCGCGCCCACTCGCGCCAGTGCCGAGACGCGCGGCCCCTTCCATCCGCTCCGGCGCTGTATTAGCTCAAAGGGGCAGCGCGCAGGAGCCGGAGGCCGCCCATGTCGTTTTTCAAAAAGCTCAAGGAGCGGATGTTCAAGTCGTCCTCCCGGCTGGAGGAGGGGCTGGAGGCAGTGGTCGAGGAGGGCGCCGAGGCCGATGCCGGCGAGACGGAGGCCGCCCCGCGGCCCGCCCCGCAGGCCCCGCCGCGCCCGTCGCCGGGCAGCACCGCGCCCGCGC
>PUHN01000115.1 GCA_002967695.1 Rhodobacteraceae bacterium WD3A24
CAGAACTGGATGGCCGCATCGGAAAACACCGCCGGCCGTCCCGGACGCCCGTCACGCGGTGCGAGCCAGGTCATCTCCCTGCCGACCCGGATCGGCAAAGACCCGCGCCTGCCCTGCGATGCGTTGTAACTGGACCAGTTCGTCGTGCGATAGCGGGCGGGAGGGAAGTTGCTCATGTGGTTCGTGTAACGGCATGGAGTCATAGAGTGAATCCCTGACCATGATGGTTCTGCAACAACGCCGGTCGAGGGCCGGAACGCCGCTGGCCCGGATAGCGGGCGGGGGCGCCCCTGCAGCATCGCGGGCTTGACCGCGCGCGACCTCTCGTGGCCTAACCGCACGGCCGCGTCACAGCCCGGATAGCATCGCCATGGCCCGTCGCCGCGCCTCCGCGCGCACGCCCACCCGGACGCCCCGCCGCCGTTTCCGCCCGCTGCGTTGGCTGCGGCGGTGGCTGGTGCGCGGGCTGATGGGGTTGATCGTGGTCATGACCGGGTGGGTGCTGCTCTATACCGTGGTCAACCCGCCGGGCGGTCTCTACATCTTCAACGAATACCGCCGGCTCGGGGCCGTGGAGCGCGACTGGGTCGACATCGAGGCGATCAGCCCCCACATGGCCCGCGCCGCCGTGGCCGCCGAGGACGCGGATTTCTGCCTGCACTGGGGATTCGACATGGGCGCGATCCGCGCCGCGCTCGAGGCCGGTGCGCGCCGGGGTGCCTCGACCATCACCCAGCAGACGGTCAAGAACGTCTTTCTGTGGCAGGCGCGCAGCTGGCCGCGCAAGGCGCTGGAGGCAGTGATGACGCCGATGGTCGAGGCCGCCTGGTCCAAGCAGCGGATTCTCGAAATCTATCTCAACATTGCCGAATTCGACGAAGGCGTCTTCGGCGTCGAGGCCGGCGCCCGGCACTATTTCGGCGTCGCCGCGGCCGATCTGACGCTCGTGCAGGCTGCCCGGCTCGCCGCGGTGCTGCCCGCCCCGCGCCAGCGCGACGCCGCGCGACCCGCCCCGGCGGTGCGGCGCCGGGCCGCGGCGATCATGGACGGGGCGGCGACCATCGCCGCCGACG
>PUHN01000116.1 GCA_002967695.1 Rhodobacteraceae bacterium WD3A24
CGATGCCGAAGCAGCCCGCCCTTCCCGGTTTTACCCGCGCGATGAAGAAGAAACGGACTCGGCGCGAGGTGTTTCTCTCGGAGATGGATGCGGTGGTGCCGTGGCGGCGGCTGCTCGGTCTGATCGAGCCGCACTATCCCAGGACCGGCGCGAAGGGCGGGCGGCCGCCGATGCCGCTCGAGACGATGCTGCGGGTGTATTTCCTGCAGCAGTGGTATGCGCTCAGCGATCCGATGGCGGAAGAGATGCTGTATGACAGCGACGCGATGCGCCGGTTTGCGGGGATCGAGCTGGGCGACGACCGTATTCCGGACGAGACCACCATCCTGAACTTCCGCCATCTGTTGGAACGCGAGGGGCTGACCGAGGCGATCTTCGCCGAGGTGAATGCCTATCTGGCGGACAAGGGCATGACCCTGCGTTCGGGAACGCTGGTGGATGCGACGATTATCGACGCGCCGTCCTCGACCAAGAACGAGGCCGGCGAGCGGGACCCGGAGATGTCGTCCACGAAGAAGGGCAACGCGTGGTTCTTCGGGAGCGAGAAGGATCAGGAAACGCTCCGGGGGAGCGTTTCCCCGACGAGCGCGCATGTCGGCGTGGATGCCGACAGCGGCGTGGTGCACAGCCTGGAAACCAGCACCGCGAAGGTCCATGACAGTCAGGTCTGGGACGAACTGCTGAATGGCGAGGAAACCTCGGTCTGGGCCGACAAGGGCTATGTCAGCGCCGAGCGCGAGGCGGCGTTTACCGGCCAGGGCAAGGTCTGGGGTGTCATGCGCAAGGCGCCCAAGGGCGGCAAGCTCCACCCCCTCGACGAAGACATCAACCGGATCATCGCCATGGTTCGCGCGAAGGTCGAACATCCCTTCCGGGTGGTGAAGCGGCAGTTCGGCTACGTGAAGACCCGCTACCGGGGACTGGCCAAGAACCGGGCCCAGCTCTTCACGCTGTTCGCCCTCGGCAACCTGTTCCTGGTGCGACGAAAGCTGCTGGCATGAGGCGGAGTCTGTCAGCAAGCCGCCGAACCGCCGACAAGGCTGCCTTGAAACCGGGAAATCGGGCGCAAATG
>PUHN01000117.1 GCA_002967695.1 Rhodobacteraceae bacterium WD3A24
CGGCCTGGCAGCCGCATTCCGCGCCCGAGATCGAGGCGTTGTGCTTGACGATACCGCCGATCGCGGCGGCCGTGAGCAGGAACTCGCCCGCGCGTGCGCGGCGCGCGCCGGGGACATGGTCGAGCCAGTAGCGCATCACCGCCGGCACCACCCCCGCCGCGCCGTTGGTCGGCGCGGTGACCACCTGCCCGCCGGCGGCGTTCTCCTCGTTGACGGCGATGGCATAGACGCTGATCCAGTCATTGATCAGATGCGGCGCGGCGAGGTTGCGCCCCTGCTCGGCCATGAGCGCGGCATGGATGTCGGGCGCGCGGCGGGGCAGGTTCAGCCCGCCGGGCAGGCGTCCGCGCGCGGCCAGGCCGCGGTCGATGCAGTCCGACATCGCCGTCCAGATGCCTGCGAGCCCGTCATCGAGTGCGGCCGGCGCGCGGGCCGTCAGCTCGTTGGCGCGTTTCATTGCGGCGATGGACAGCCCCGAGGCGCGCGCCATCTCCAGCATCCCGGCGGCGCTCTCGAAGGGATAGGGGCAGGCAATGGCACTTGCGGCCGCGCCCTTGACCCCGGCGGCGAGCTCATTGGCGCTCAGCACGAAGCCCCCGCCGATGGAATAATAGGTCTCCTGCGCGATCGCGTCGCCCTGGGCGTCGGTGGCCACCAGCACCATGCCGTTGGCGTGCCCCGGCAGGGGCGGGCCGTAATCGAAGACCAGATCGCGCCCGGGGTCGAAGGCAAGCGGCCCGAGCCCCGGCGCGTCGAGGATTTTCGTCTCGCGGATGCGCGCCAGCGTCGCCTCGGCCCGGTCGCGGTCATAGCCCTCGGGGGTGACGCCGGCCAGGCCGAGGATGGTGGCGCGGTCGCTGGCATGGCCCACGCCGGTGAAGGCGAGCGAGCCGTGCAGCACGGCCCGGAGCCCATGCACCCGGAACGGGCTGGCGCGCAACA
>PUHN01000118.1 GCA_002967695.1 Rhodobacteraceae bacterium WD3A24
ATACCAGCGCCCACTGATCAGAACTCATGTGCCCATTGGCGTCGGCCGATGGTCATGATGCGCCACGGCTGATCGACGAGCTTGTTCCAAGCGTCGCAGCAGTGGTCGACGATGTCATCGTAGTATCGGAAGATCCGGTTCGACAGCCAGTTGTCGCGCATGAACTGCCAGACGTTCTCCACCGGGTTCAATTCCGGAGAGCGGGGCGGCAGCGGCAGCAGCGTGATGTTGTCCGGCACGAGCAGGCGGGCGGACATGTGCCAGCCCGCCTGGTCGAGCATGAGCACCGCGTGGGCGTCAGGCGCGACGGCGCGGCTGATCTCGGCGAGATGCGCCTGCATGGCCTCAGTATCGGCGAAGGGCATGATCAGGCCGGCGGCCGTGCCCTTGGCCGGGCAGATCGCTCCGAAGATGTAGGCCCACTTCGTGCGCTGGTCCTTCGCCGCCCGCGGCCGGGTTCCGCGGCGCGCCCATCTGCGGGTGATCGGGTTCTTCTGGCCTACGCGCGCCTCGTCCTGCCACCACAGTTCAAGTTCGGTTCCCGCCGGGAGCCCGGCCCGGATCTCCGCCAGCCGGTCGGGGAGCTTTTTTTGAACTCCGTCAGGGCCTCGGGGTCCTGGCCGTGGTGGCGTGGCCGAGCCGACAGCTTGCGGAAGCCCATGGCGCGCAGCTCCCGGCCCAGCGTCTGGCGGCTGACCGAGACGCCGAACTCTTCCCAGACCCACTGCACCAGGTCTGCGAGCCGCCAGCGCACCACGCCGTACAGATACGGCCTCGGCCCCGCCTCCACCGCCCGCGCCAGCGCCGCGCGCTGCGCCTGCGTCAGCAGCGGCGTCTTCCCCGGGGCCTTGCGGTCGATCAGCCCGTCCGGGCCCTCGGCGTTGAAGCGCACGACCCAGTCCCGGACGATCTGGAGCCCGACGCCCCCGAGCTTCG
>PUHN01000119.1 GCA_002967695.1 Rhodobacteraceae bacterium WD3A24
CAGGGCAATCGCAGATGGCTCATGTGGCGGGTAAGTTGTTGAGAAGGTTGCGCGGGAATGCGTCGTCCCAGCCCGCGCGCTTGAGCTTGAAGGAGAGGAATCCCTTCGATTTGTCCTGTCGAACGAGGTCCAGCGCGCGGCGGCGCAGGACGGCGATGTTGGGTGGGCCGTTGTCCTTGCGGTTGCGGGCCGCGTCCTCGCGCAAGGAGACATCCAGTTACCAGTGAAGGGCGTTCTCGATGGCCCAATGGGCGCGCGCGGTTTCCAGCAGGACCTCGGGCGCGGGCAGCCAGGAGAGGGCAAAGATGCGGGTCTCGCGGGTGACGGCACCGTCGGTCTCGCGAGTCGCCTCGATCCGGCCGAACGCGGCCAGTTCGGGGAAATCATGGGTCTCTGCCAATCCCTTGGCGGGGACGACTGTGGCCGTGCGGGTCTCTGCCCGGCCGTGACCGGTCTCCTCGCTGAGGGCGACCGGTTGGTCATCCCCGAGCCGGCCGAAGCAGGCGCGGGCGTCCGAAAGGAGCGACTCCTGGTTGGATTTCAGCGCCAGGCACCAGTCGCCGCCGCCCGCATTGATCGCCGCCACCGTGCGGCGATTGCAGTGGAGCGCGTCGGTGGTGACGACCTTGCCCTTGAGCGCGATCAGGCCGAGCACCTCCAGCGCGGCGTCCAGTTCGCCGCCGCGGTCGCCCGGCAGGCTGGCCAGCGTCAGGCGCAGCCGCGACGCATACGCCGAGACCATCATCCGCGTGCGCGCGCCCTCGCCGCTGGCCCGCGCCCCGCGCAACGCCTTACCGTCGATGGCGATCACGTCACCCTCGCCGAGCCGAGCAGCAACCTCGCCGAGCACGCGCCCGAAGGCGGCGTCGAGCGCC
>PUHN01000012.1 GCA_002967695.1 Rhodobacteraceae bacterium WD3A24
GGCGGCGCCCCGCGCGCCTGGATCGAGGCGATCGAGACCGCGCTCGGCGCCGGCGGCCGGGGCGAACGGCGCGCGGCGGCGCGGCGGGCGGTGGCGTTGGCGCGGGAGGCGGGCTGGTCGGAGGATCCGCGGCTTGCGTTTTCGCTGTTCGCGCTGGCGCGTCTCGCACAGCCCGGCGAGGGCGCGCAGGGGCTCGCCATGCTCGCGCAGGCCGGGGCGATCTATCGCGGGCAGCCCGACGCCGCGCTGCACGCCGCGCATGTCGAAATGCATCTGGCCGCGCACGCGCTGGCGCTGGGCCGGCTGGAGACGGCCGGGCGTCTGGCCGCGCGCAATCTCGACATCGCCGCACGCACCGAAAGCGCGGGCCTGCTGGCCTCGCTGATGATGATCCGCGCCGAGGTGCTGGAGCGGACCGGCCGCCCCGCCGAAGCGCGCGCGGTGCGGCTCGACAGTCTGGGCTGGGCGCGCTATGCCCTAGGCTCGGACAGGGCGGCGCGCGAGAGGCTGGCGGAGATCGCCGCCCTCGCCCCGCCCCTGCAGCGCGCGGAGGCTGAATGATCGTGATCGCGGGCATGGTGCTGGGCGCCCTCTGGGGCGCCTTCAGGGCCGCAAGGCGGGGCGGCAACCGCCTCGACATCGCACAGTATGCCGCCGTGCATGCGATCATTTTCGGCCTTGCCGGGCTGATGGTCACGATCGCGCTCGCGCGCATGGGGTGAGGCGATGTTCGCGCCGTTTTTCGTCAGCCTGCGCGACCACGCGGTGCCGGTTTCGCTGCGCGAATACCTCGCCTTCCTCGCGGGCATACGCGCGGGGCTGGTCACCCATGATGTCGAGGGGTTCTATTATCTGGCCCGCGCGGCGATGGTTAAGGACGAGCGCCACATCGACCGTTTCGACCGCGCCTTTGCCGCCAGTTTCGAGGGGCTCGAAGAACTGTCGGCGCAGGACGTCCTCGAGGCCGTTGATCTGCCGCGTGAGTGGCTCGAGAAGATGGCCGAAAAGCATCTCAGCGAGGCCGAGAAGGCCGAGATCGAGGCCATGGGCGGCTTCGAGGCCCTGATGGAGACGCTGCGCCGGCGGCTGGAGGAGCAGGACAGCCGCCACCAGGGCGGCTCCAAATGGATCGGGACCGCGGGCACCTCGCCCTTCGGCGCCCATGGATACAACCCCGAGGGCGTGCGCATCGGCCAGTCGGAAAGCCGCCATCAGCGGGCGGTCAAGGTCTGGGACAGGCGCGAGTTCCGCAATCTCGACGACTCGGTCGAGCTGGGCACGCGCAACATCAAGGTGGCCCTCAAGCGGCTGCGCAAATGGGCGCGCGACGGCGCGCATGAGGAGCTCGACCTCGACGGCACGATCCGGTCGACCGCCGAGCAGGGCTATCTCGACGTCAGGACGCGCCCGGAGCGGCGCAACGCGGTCAAGGTGCTGCTGTTTCTCGATGTGGGCGGCTCGATGGACCCGCATATCCGCGTGGTCGAGGAGCTGTTCAGCGCCGCGCGCGCCGAATTCAAGCATCTCGAACACTGGTATTTCCACAACTGCCTCTATGAGGGCGTGTGGCGCGACAACCGCCGCCGGCGGGGGGCGCAGACACCCACCCAGGAGCTTCTCAACACCTACGGGGCGGACTGGAAGTGCCTGTTCGTTGGCGACGCCAACATGAGCCCCTACGAGATCGCTTATCCCGGCGGCGCCAACGAACACTGGAACGAGGAGGCGGGCCATGTCTGGCTGCAGCGCGCCCGCGCGCAATGGCCCGATCACGTCTGGATCAACCCGACGCCGCGGCGCTACTGGGAGACGTCGCATTCGATCCGGCTTGTCCGCGAGATTTTCGAGGACCGCATGTATCCGATGACGCTGGAAGGCATCAGTGCCGCCGTGCGGGAGCTGGGCCGCTGACCCGCGCGCCCCGCGACACCCACAGGAGACGCATATGAGACGCCCCGTCCCGCTGGGACCGATGCCCACCGTGCCCAACGCTCCCATGCTGATCTGGCTGGTGGGGCTGACATGCGTGCCCGAGATCGTCCTGACCCTGAGCGAAAGCGGGCTGATCGGCCTCGACGGGCTGCGCCGGCAGGCCACGCTGTTCGGCGCATTCTGGACGGGGCTCTTTCGCGGGTGGGAGCCGCTCTTTCCCGGCCAGCATCTGACGATGTTTGTCACCTACGCGCTGCTCCATGGCGGGCTGATGCACCTGATCGGCAACATGATCGTCACGCTCGCGCTCGGCGGCATCGCGGTGGCCCGGCTGGGGCAGTGGGGCTTTCTGCTGCTCTATGTCCTCTCGGCCGTCGGCGGCGGGGCGGGGTTCGCGCTGCTCTCGGCTTCGGACACGCCGATGGTCGGTGCCTCGGGGGCGGTCTTCGGCCTGGCGGGGGCCTGGAAATACTGGGAATGGCAGGCCCGCCGCGCCGCCCATGCCGACATGATGCCGCTGTGGCGCTCCCTCGCGGGGCTCGCATTGGTCAACGTCTTGTTGTGGCTGGCGCTGTCGGGCCTGCTGGCCTGGCAGGCGCATCTGGGCGGATTCGTCACGGGCTGGGTCTTTGCGGCAGCCGTGACCCCGCCCCTGCGGCGCCGCTGAGGGGCGGGCGCGCTTCTCTCCTCGGGTTGACGTTCCTTAGAACTGTTCTAAACTGACGGCGTCACAACATTAAGGCTCCGCGCATGCTCGACAGCCCCGTCATCCTCGTCTTCTTCGCCGCGCTGCTGACCGCGCTGGCGACCGGCCTCGGTGCGATCCCGCTGATCTGGGCGCGCTCGGTCGGCCGCGTCTGGCTGGGCGTGGGCAACGCCATCGCCGCGGGGCTGATGCTCGCGGCGTCCTTCAGCCTGGTCGAGGAAGGGTTCGGATACGACCCCGTGCGCACGCTGGCCGGGGTGGCCGTGGGGCTCGCCGGGATCATGGCCGCCAAGTATTTCCTCGACAGCGGGGGCGGCGAAAACGCCATCGCCGACGTCCAGGGCGCCGACGCGATCAAGATATTTCTCATCATCGGCGTGATGACCGTCCATTCCGCGGCCGAGGGCATCGCCGTGGGCGTGGGCTACGGCGGCGGGCGCGAGCTGGGCGATTTCCTGACCGTGGCGATCGCGCTGCACAACGTGCCCGAGGGGCTGGCGATCTCGCTGGTGATGGTCCCGCGCGGGGCCGGCGTGCTCAAGGCGGCGTGGTGGAGCATCTTCTCCAGCCTGCCGCAGCCGCTGCTCGCGGTGCCGGCCTTCCTTTTCGTGCTGACTTTCCAGCCCTTTCTGCCCGTTGGCCTCGGCCTCGCGGCCGGCGCGATGATCTGGATGATCTTCGCCGAGCTCATGCCCGACGCGACCAGGGACGCCTCGCCCGAGACCGCCGGCGCCGTCGTCACCTTTTCCTTCGCCGTGATGATGGGGGTGACGCTGCTGCTCTAGCCGGCCTGCCCTAGCGGCGCGGGATGCCCGCCCCGACCGCGCCGGCACCCCGCGCAGCCCCCTCGGCAGGCCCGGCCCGACGCAGCCAGGCCGACCGCCCAAATTCTGCCGAATTCTCCGGGCAGTAATGCGCTGTGGACGAGTCCGTCCCTGGCACCTGGGAGCAGATATGAGTGGCGTCTCTTCCTGCTGGCGCGCCGCGTTGTCGCGGATCTCGCACCGACTGAGGCGTGACGACGGCGCCGTGTCCGTCGAGGCCGTGCTTTGGCTGCCGGTCTTCATCGCCTTTTTCGCCCTTCTTGCGGACGCGACGCTGATCCTGTCGGGGCGCAATCAGGCGCTCAGGCTGATTCAGGATGCCAACCGGGGCCTGTCGGTGGGATATTTCCAGAGCGAAAGCGAGGCGGAAGCCTTCATTCGCGGCAGGCTGGACTCGCTGAGCCCGAACGCGACGATCGACAGCGTGGTGAACAACAGGATCATCACGACGAATGTGGTGATGCCGTCCTCGGACCTGATCGCCACCGGGCTGCTGGATGCCTTCGCCACGATCGATGTCCGGGTGGGCGCGCAACACTACGCGGAGTTTCCCTGATGCCCCGGCAACACGCGCCCCGCACAGCCGCGCGCCGGGCCCGCTTCCGCGAGGCCGACCACGGCGCGATAACCTCGCTCGGCCTGTTTCTCGCGCTCGCGGTGTTCATGCTCGGCGGGCTCGCGCTCGACGTCGCAAACGTCTATTCGCAAAGGACACAGATTCAGGCCGCCGCCGATACGGCGGCGCATGCCGCGCTTGTCGCGCGTCACGGTGTCCGACCCGGAGAGTTCTCCTCCGAGTCGGAGGCGCGGAACACGGCGCTGGAGATCACCGCCTCGAACCTGCCGACAGCGCGCCACGGCACGTCGCTGACAGCGGAGGATGTCGAATTCGGCCGCTGGAGCCCGGACGGCTCGATCCCGTGGTCCGAACGGTTCACGCCCGAGCCGGGCGCCCGACAGGCGGTGCGGGTCCATACCCGCCGGATCGCGCAGCGCGCGAATTCGGTGCCCGCCTATCTCTTCGGCCTCATCGGGCTCGACCGGTGGAACGTCAACACAGCATCCGTCTTCGAGGTCTACCAGCCAGCCTGCCTGCGGGAGGGCTTCGTCGGCGAGAGCCGCGTCGATGTCGAAAGCAACAACGAGTATCTGCGCGGGTTCTGCGTTCACTCGAACGCCTACGTGTCGATCAACCAGAACAACTACTTTGAAGACGGCACCATCGTCTCCATGCCCGATCTGGACCGGCTGGAAATTCCCAACAGCGGTTTCGACAAGAACGAGGGGCTGGAAGCCGCCCTTCGCGAGGACACGATGGACATCCGCATCCTTCGCGAGACCGGCACCATCACCGAGGCGCTCGAAGCCGGCGACGCGGATTATCTGCCCGACTACATCGACAGCCGCACGCCGGTGGCCCTGACGCTCGACGCCAACAACAACGTGCTGACCGCCGACGACCTGGCCCCGGGATACATCTACGACATCGCCTGCTCCCGTTCGGGCGGGAGGATTTCCGTGCCCGGCGGCGAGATTGTCGAGGGTGTCGTCATCGTCACGGACTGCAATCTCGATCTCGGCTCGAACGCCCGGTTCGAGGACGTGGTCTTTTCGACCCGCAGCACGGATGCCAACTCCATCTCGGGCGCCTCGCGCGTGACCTTCGGACGCAATGACGCCTGCGCGCCCGGCGGCGGGGCGCAGATCATCACGCAGGGCGGCATGAGCTTTCCCGCGAGCTTGGGCCTGTTCGGCGCGCAGCTCATCGCGCAGGGCGATGTGAGCTTTGCCGCCCGCGCCGACGGCATTCAGGGCGCCTCCATCGTGGCAGGCGGCGAAATCAACGGGACCAGCAATTCCACCATGGCGCGCTGCGGCACCGGCATGGAAGGAAACTTCACCGTCCCCTATTTCCGCATGGCGATGTAGGCCCGGCCGGGCCGACTCCGCCTGCCCCATCGCATCCCTGTAGGCGGCGATCTGCCGGGAGTTGAGTATCCGTTTGCCGGTGCCGACACGCCTTCGTTACAACGAACACGGGTGGGGCACCCCGCTGCGCAGGCAGCGATAACTCGAAGGGAGAAACTCCATGGGCACCGATATCCGCAGAACGGTGACAGCCGTCGGGCTGTCGCTCGCGGTCGCGACCGGCACCGCCGCGCTGAGCGTCCCGTTCACCGCGACACAGGCCGTCGCGGGCAATCATGACGATGGCGAGCGCGGCAATGGCGGCGGCCGCGGCAACGGCAATGGCGGCAGCCGCGGGGCAAGCGACGACAATCGCGGCAACGGCGGAAATCCGAACCCTGACCGGGGACGCCCCGACGACGCCGCCGGTTCCGCGGCCAATGGCCGGGACAACGGGTCCAACGGCCGGGGTGCGCTGGCGTCGGAGTTGCGCGGGCTCAACGCCGCCCATGCATCGCCGACCGCACTGGCAAACGCGTCGCCCGACAGCATGCCGGGCAAACTCAATACCTATCGAGAGGCCGCCGAAGAGACGCGTGAGACACAAGACGAACTCTTCGCCGCGATCAATGAGTACGAATCCACCTACGGCGCGCCGGCGGAGGACTATGACGGAAAGACCGCCGCGGAACTCGCCACCGAACTCGACGCCTTTACCGACCAGCAGATCGCGGCCAATCCCGCCGAATACGAGGCGCTTCAGGATCAGTATGAGCAGGCCCTCGCGGCGGAACGGGTCGACGCCCTTTACGAACAGGCCGAGACCCTCGCGGCGGAAGAGGAAGAAGCCTTCACCGAACTCACCGGCGATCGCGAGCTTTCGGAGGAAGCGCTCGCCGAACTGCACGGCCTGCTCGGAATGAACTGACCCGACTGCACCGGGGAGGGGCGCGGTCGCGGCAAGGCGCCCGCGTTCGGCGCTCTGCCCCCGTCGCCCTCCTCGGCTACCGGGCAACAGGCACAGGCAGCCTTTTCAGGGCCGGCCGTGCTGACGGGCGATCCGGGCGCACGACGCCCGGATCGCCGCATTCACATCCCGCGCCCGCCTGACGCACACCGCCTTTGACGGGCCGCGCGGAGGTGATGACGAAAATTCAGGGCCGCCAACGGGCTGCGGCCGGGAGCGCGATGGCCTAAAAGGGACGGCGGGAGGAATCGCGTGACACAGCCCCATGCCCGCCGAGTCGAGGAGACGCTCGACACCCTGTCCGTGGACCCCGCGCGCGGGCTGGACGAAGACTCCGCAAGGCGGCGCCTGAAGGTGCACGGCCACAACCGGCTGCAAGAGGCCGAGGCGGCCGGCTGGTGGACGATCCTGGTCAATCAGTTCAGGAACCTGGTGATCGCTATCCTCGCGGTCGCGGCGGTGTTGTCGCTGGTCATGGGCGAAATCGTCCAGGCCTTCGCGATCATGGCCGCGATCCTTGTCAACGCGGCCATCGGTTTCGTCACCGAATGGCGGGCCGTACGCTCGATGGAGGCGCTGCGCAGCCTCGGCAGCGTGCGATCGCGGGTGCGGCGCGGCGGCGAAAGCCGGATGGTGGATGCCGAGGAACTGGTCCCCGGCGATATCGTGCTTCTCGAGGCCGGGGACGTAGTCACCGCCGATCTGCGGCTGATCGAGGCGAACGGCCTGACCTGCGACGAGTCGGCGCTGACCGGCGAATCCGTGCCCGTCACCAAGACAACCGATCCGGCCGATGCCGACGCGCCTCTCGCCGAGCGCATATCGATGGCCTTCAAGGGCACCGCCGTCACCGGCGGGAGCGGACGCGGCGCCGTCGTCGCCACCGGCATGGAGACCGAGCTGGGCGCGGTGGCCCGGATGGCCCATGAGGCCGAGGAGGAAGTCACACCGCTGGAGAAACGGCTCGACCAGCTGGCGCGGCGGCTGGTTTATCTGACCCTGATCGTGGCCGCCGTCGTCGGCGCGCTCGGATGGCTGGGCGGCAAGGAACTGGTGACCATGCTCGAGATGGCCGTGGCGCTGGCCGTCGCCGCCGTGCCCGAGGGCCTTCCCATCGTCGCGACCGTCGCGCTGGCCCGCGGCATGTGGCGGATGGCGCGGCGCAACGCGCTGGTCGAGCGGCTCGCCGCGGTCGAGACCCTCGGCTCGACAAGTGTCATCTTCGCCGACAAGACCGGCACGCTGACCGAAAACCGCATGCAGGTCGTCCGGCTGGCGCTGCCCGATGACGAGGATGACATCGACTGGCGTGCGGGGGCGCGGCCGGAGGAGCCGCCGGCGCTTGCCCGCCGGCTGCTGGAGGTCGGTCTGCTGTGCAACAACGCCGAGCTGTCCGAGGAACGCGCCGCGCGGGAGGGTGGCGAGGGCGTCGCCGACAAGGGCACTGCGGGCACCGGCGATCCGATGGAGGTCGCGCTGCTGGCCGCCGGCGCGGCGACCGGCCTGACGCGCGAGGCTTTGCTGGAAGACCAGCCCGAGACGCGCGAGGTCAGCTTCGACAGCGAAACCAAGATGATGGCGACGTTTCATCATGCCGATGGCGGCTTCCGGGTCGCGGTCAAGGGGGCGCCGGAGGCCGTTCTGGAGGTGGCGAGCTTCGTTGCCGCGGGCGACGGCGGGCCCGCGCCGCTTTCCGAGGAGGACAGACAACATTGGGGCGAGCGGGTCACCGCCCTGGCGCAGGACGGCCTGCGCGTTCTGGCTTTCGCTGAGGGCCGCGTGGATACGGTCGAGGCCGACCCTTACGCGGAGCTGACGCTGCTCGGGCTCGTGGGGCTCGCCGATCCGCCGCGCGACGACGCCACCGAGGCGATCGCCCGGTGCGAGACGGCCGGCATCCGGGTCATCATGGTGACCGGAGACCAGCCGGTGACCGCCGCCTCCATCGCCCGGCAGGTCTGGCTCGCCGATGATCCGCGCCCGGTCGAGGGCCGCGATCTGCCCGATCTGGACGCCAGCAACACCGAGGAGCACGCCGATCTGCGCGACCGCCGAGTCTTCGCGCGCGTCTCGCCGGGCCAGAAGCTCGACCTGATCCGGCTCTGGCAGGAGACCGGCGCCGTCGTCGCGATGACCGGCGACGGCGTCAATGACGCGCCGGCGCTGAAGAAGGCCGATGTCGGCATCGCCATGGGCCAGCGCGGCACCGAGGTGGCGCGGGAGGCGGCCGATATCGTGCTCAACGACGATGCCTTCCCCACGATCGTCGCCGCGATCGAACAGGGCCGGACGATCTTCGAGAACATCCGCCGGTTCATCGTCTTCCTGCTGTCGGGCAATCTTGGCGAGGTTCTGGCCGTGGCTTTCTGCGCCTCGGTCGGCGCGCCGCTGCCATTGCTGCCGCTGCAGATCCTGTTCATCAATCTGGTGCTGGATGTCTTTCCCGCGCTGGCATTGGGCGTGGGCGAGAGCCCCGACGGGATCATGGAGCGGCCGCCGCGAGACCCGAAGGAGCCGATCCTGACGCGCCGGCACTGGACGGGGACGGCGCTGTGGGGCCTGCTGATCGCGCTGGCCGCGACTTCGGTGTTCTTTGTGGCGCTGGGCCCGCTCGATCTGGGGCAGGACCGGGCCGTGACAGTCGCCTTCCTGACCTTCGCGCTGGCCCGGCTGTGGCACGTGTTCAACATGCGCGACTCCGGAACCTCGGCTTTCGACAACGAGGTGGTGCGCAACCGCTGGATCTGGTCGGCGATCGCGCTTTGTCTGGCGCTGGTCGCGACGGCGGCCTGGATGCCCGGCCTCACGACGATCCTCGATGTCGCCCCGCTCACCCCGATCGGCTGGGCGCTGGTCCTCGGCGGCAGCCTTGTGCCGCTCGTGATCGGCCAGATCGCGCTGAGCCTGCTGCCCCCGGTCGGGCTGCGCGAAACGGCCGGAGGGGCGCAGGGCGGCCGCGACCGGCGCGCGGATACCAAGAATTGAGCCTCGCGGCCGCGCGGGGCGCGCGCCAGGGCCGGCCGGAGTGTCGAGGAGACGCCGCGGTATGCGGTCGATCAGGCCGCCGGGCGGGGCGCCCGGCGCGTCAGGCGGGGGGCGGTGCCTCATGGCCCGACCTGGCGATCAGTTCGGGGAAATCGAGCACCTCGAATTGCGACGCCGATCGCATGCCGAGAACCCCGTCGCGGACGTGTTGCTGAACGGCGCGGCTGATGCTTTCAACGGTGGTGCCGAGATACTGCGCGAGATCGGCCCGGCTGACCGGCAGGCGGACCATGGCGTTCCTGCCATCGGCCGAGACGCTGCAGCAGCTCTCCGGCCAGCGGCGGCACAGCAGGAGAAGAAAGCCCGCGAAGCGCTCCGTCACGCTGTGCCCGCTCACGAGCATCATCCACTCGCGCGCGGCCTCGAATTCGTGCAGCAGCGAGGCGAGCACGTTGTGCTCCAGCCGGGGGATGTCGTCCAGAAGGGTCCGAAAACGGCGCCGGTCGAAGGTGCGCAGCATCACGTCGGTGGCCGCCTCGGACTCGAAATCGGGCCGCGCACCATAGACCTGTCCGATCATCTCGCCGGGCACGAGGAGCCCGACGATCTGGCGACGCCCGTCCAGCCGGGTTTTCTGGAGTTTCACGAAACCGTCCAGAACACTCGCCAGCATGGCGGGCTCTCCCTCGGCGTCGAGGATCGTCGCCCCCTTCGCGTATCGCTGCACACGCCCGATCGCGCTCAGCCGCGCCTGCTCCTGCTCGGTCAGACCGCTTTCGAGGGCGATGGCAGGCACGACGCGGCGCCGAGCCGGCCCGTGGGCCGGCACGTCACTCTTTGGCTCTGTCATGACGGACTCGCACCCCTTCACCCGCGCCACTCATACCGCACGGAACACCCCACTGGCCCGGAAAGCATTTCCCCCGCGCGTAGTCGGTGCCCATTGTCTTTCAAGATCATATCACACAGGGCGCGCGTTCCAAACGCACCATCTCGGCCGCACGGCCCGATCGCGACACCTTGATCGGGATCAAGGCGCGCTCCAACCTCGGGAGATACACTTCATGGTTGAAGGGTCGCGCCAGCGGCGCGCCCGATTCGCGCCGGAGCCGGAAGGAGGGCGCCTTGCGAGACCCCAGGGACGACCACCATTGCCCCGGATGCGCCCATGACGGCGGCGCGATCTGCCGGCACGGATTCGGCCGGCCCGGGCGGGGCCAAAGCCTCGCCGCCGGTCAGCCTCTCCGGCAACGGGGCATGCGCCCGGGCCTTTACGGGGTTCTGCAATCCGGGCTGCTGCGTCTCGACGGCGTCGATCTGTCCGGCCGGCGGCGCATGCTCGGCCTTGTCGTGCCGGGCGAGCCGGTCGGCGACCCCACGGGCGGCGCGGCGCCCGAGAGCCGGCTGACGGCCGTGCTGGATGCGCGCATCTGCCGCTTTTCCGCCGAGCCCGCCGGGCGGCTGACCGACTGCGCGCCCGAGTTCCGCCACGCGGTCCTGCGGGCCTTTTCCGCCCGGCTCGCGCGGTTGCAGACGATGATGTGGATGCAGGCGATGCTGGGCACGACGGATCGCATCGCGGCGCTGCTGATGATGGCGAGCCGTTTCATGCCGACCCGGCGGCTGGAGGGGGACGGCGTGCGGATTCACTTCGTCATGCCGCGTCAGGACGCGGCGGACATGATCGCGACCACCACCGAATCGATCAGCCGCGCGACGCATGAGCTCGAGCGCAACGGCCTGATCGGGATACGCGACCCGGCCACCTTCGATGTCTTCGACCTCGCCCGACTGGCCGAGCGCGCCTCGCTCGACGCCGCCACACTCGACTCGCTCTTCCCGCACGCTGTCGGCGACGGCGTCGCCGCGGCGCACCACCCCGCAGATGCGCCCGAAGCCGCGCCGAGGCCGCGGGCGCGTTCCTGAAGACGCCGGCGCACCGGCTTCATGGCCCCTTTTCACCACCGCCGGCCGGCCCGCCAGGCCCCGATGGCGGATGCCGCGCGCGGCCGCCGCCGGCAGAGCAAGTCGAGGACGGCCGCCGCGCAAAGCTCGGCCTCGGCGCGGGCCATGCCGGGAAACACCGCGCTGATGCGTGCGGCGATCAGGTCATCCCGACGGGCGGGGCGGGGCCGCGCCGCGCCGGGGTGCCAGTCCTCGAAATAGAGCCCCCGCAGGATCACCGGCAGACCGCGCCCGAGCGCGGCGGCCTCGTCGGGCGGGACGGCATCGCGGATCGCATGCAGCGCCGCGCACAGCATCCGGCACGCCGCCATCCTGTCGGCCCAGCCGAGTCCGTCGCAGATCGCGTCGACCCACTCCCCCGCGCGTTGGGGGGCGCGATCGAGCGTGTCGATGCCGGTCATGCCCATGACAAAGTCCGCGAAGCCGCCTTTGCGCGATACTGCGCCATGGCTCGCCGGCGGGCATTGACAGCTGTCAACTGCGCGCGGCGCGTGCGGGCCGCCCCGCTTGACGGCCATCAATGATCGGAGCCGCCCGCGGGCCTAGCCTTCTGATGCGACAGGATACGAATCGCCGGAAGGGAGGAGATACCATGCCAAATTCAAGAGACGACTCGACGCCGGAGGTCGAGGCGCTGGACCGCGTCGACACGCCGGAAGGGGCCGGCCCGACCCGGCGAGGCTTTCTCAGGATCGCCGGGCTCGCCGGGGTCGCGGCCTCGCTGGCGCCGCAAATCGCGCGGGCGAACGGGCGGATCGGCTACCACGCCGCCGATCTGAGCGACGAGAGGCTGACCGACCTCTACAGGATGATCCTGCGCATCCGCTGGCACGAGCGCACGATGGCCGACAAGATGCTCAGCGATCCCGACTATCGCGGCTACAATCACTTCTATGCCGGGCAGGAGGCCGTCGCCACGGGCGTCTGCGCGGCGCTGCGCAACGACGGCCCCTTCGACCAGATCGACGTCGTCTATTCCACGCACCGCCCGTCGGGGCACGCCCTGGCCAAGGGCGTGGACATGCGGGCGATGTGCGCGGAAAACGATTTCCGCGCCACGGGGCTGAACAACGGCTACGGCGCCGAGATGCACCTGTCCGACCCATCGGTGGGCTTCATCGGCGCCGACGGCATGGTCGGGCCGGGTCCGGTGCTGGCGCAGGGGTCGGCCTTCTCCTTCCGCGCGCGCGGAAGCGATCAGGTCTCGGTCGTCTTCGGCGGCGACGGCACCTATGCCACCCCGCATTTCCACAGCACGCTCAACAACGCCAAGCTGCTGGATCTGCCCTTCATCTATGTGCTGGAGAACAACCTCTATCACCAGTACGCGCATTACTCCTATTCGTCGCCCCACTACGACATCGCCGATGCGGCGCGCGCCTACGGCATCCCCGCCGAGGTCGTGGACGGCCAGGACGTGATGCAGGTCTACAACGCTGCCTATGAGGCGGTCGAGCGCGCCCGCGCGGGCGAGGGCCCGACCTTCATCGAGGCCAAGACCTACCGCTACTACAACCACTGGGGCGCACCGGGCGCCGAGGTCGGGCAGCTGGGGGCCTTCGGCTATGACCCGCTGGCGATCAGCTCTTTCCGCCCCGAGCGCGAGGTTCGCAACTGGATGCAGCGCGACCCCGTCGATATCTGCCGGGCGACGCTCGTCGACTGGGGTGTGCTCAACGCCGAGCAGGCCGCCCAGATCGAGGAGGACATCCGCGCCGAGGTGGACGAGGCCTTTGCCTGGGCGATGGAGCAGCCGCTCTGCAATCCCGAGGACGGGGTCAAGAACGTGTTCGCCACCGGCGAGGTTCCGGCGCGCCAGTTCGGCTGAGCACCGCGCCAACAGGAGGATTTCGAAATGACCGAGAAGAGCTGGATTTACGCGGTGCTCGAAGCCGCGCAGCACGAGATGCGGGAAGACCCCGCGATGACCTGGATATTCGAGCTGACCCCGCCGGTGGCGTCGAACCCCGACATGCCGGTGATCAACCTCGAGACTGAGTTCGGCCGCCGCCGCGTGGTCAATACCGGCATCGACGAGAACTGGATGGCCTCGACCGTGATCGGCGCCGGCCTCGCCGGGTCGCGGTCGGTGACCTACATCCCCTATCAGGGCGCGGCGATGCCCTTCCAGGTGATCCAGAACCACGCCGGCAAGCTGCGTCACATGACCGGCGGCGTCGCCTCGATTCCGGTGGTGTTCATCATCGAACTGACCGGGCAGACGCCCGGCTTTGCCGGGCAGCATTCGGACTACGAGCTCGACACCGCCTATGCCCATATCGCGGGCGTGCGCACGGTCGTCCCCTCGACACCCTATGACGCCAAGGGAATGATGACGGCCGCGATCCGCAGCCCCGACCCGGTTGTGTTCCTCAACCCCGCCGGGCTGCGCACCCTGAGCGGCGAGGTTCCCGACGAGCCCTACGAGGTGCCGCTCGACAAGGCCGCGGTGCGCGTCGAGGGGAGCGATCTGACCATCGTGAGCTCGGGCCCCGGCATGCCGGTATCGCTGGAGGCCGCCGAGCGGCTCGCCGAGGAGGGCATCAACGCCGAGGTCATCGATCTGCGCGTGCTCAAGGAGATGGACACCGAGACGCTGGTCACCTCGGTGAGCAAGACGCGCAAGCTTCTGACGGTGGATCAGTCCTACTACACGCTCTGCCCGGGGGCGGAGGTGATCGCCCGCGTGGCCGAGAATGTCGAGGGCGTGCGGTACAAGCGGGTGGCCTTCCCCGATGCGCCGCCGCCGGCCTCGCCCGAGATGTTCCTCTGGATGCGGCCGGACGCCGAGAACGTGGCCGAAGCGGCCCGTCAACTGGTTGGATGACCATCACGGATGGCGGGCCCGTGCGCCCGCCCTCCGCTCTTTGGCAAGGAAATGACCATGAGCTACGAGGATACCGCGATGACGCAACGCAGCGCGGCGGGCGCCCGCGGCACCGAGGCCGCGCCCGACGACGGCGCCTGTCCGGCCTGCGGCGCGGGCCAGCCGGGCCCCGGCACGATCGCCACCGTGTTTCGCCATGGCGAAAGCTGGGCGGTGGTGCGCGGCATTCCTGCCGCGATCTGCCCCGCCTGCGGCGAGGAATTCGTCGACGACGCCACGGCGATGCGCCTCGACATGATGCGCGGCCAGGACTTCGCCGATGAGCGCCCCGCAGAGATGATGGAAGTCCCCGTCTTCGACTACCGCCCGACCGGCGGGAGGGCCTCATGAGCCCGCGGGCGACCCCCGTCGCCGTGCGGCGCCCGCGCATGTGGCTGGTTGCCGGGGCGGCCCTTGCGGCGGCGGGCGCGGCGCTCGCGCAGCAGGGGATGGAGTTCATCCCCGATGGCGGCCGCACGCTGGCGCTGGAGATCTTCGGCGACGATCCCGAACGACTGGCCGAGCTTGCCGCGCGCGACCTCGAGGCGGCGGACTGGCGCGAGATGATCGCCGAGGAAGCCGGAGAGGACGAGGAACTCGACGAGACGCGGATTGCCACGCTCGCCAGCTACCTGGCGATCAACTTCCCGGTGGAGGCCGCCGCCGAGCTTGCCGAGATGGAGGCCGAGGCACTTCCCGACGCCCTGCCGCGCGACGGCAAGGATCTCGCCGTGCGGCACTGCCAGTCCTGCCACGGGCTGTTCTCGGGATATCTGTCGCATGACCGCGACGCGACGGGCTGGACCCAGACCTTCAGCGCGCCCTTCCATCAGGAGATTCCGATGAGCGATATCGAGATCGAGACCTTCGCGAACTACTCGGAATTGAACATGCCCCTCTCGATCGAGGACGTGCCGCCCGCGTGGCGCTTCTGACCCGGCCTTCTCGCCAGAAAGGACAGTCTCTCATGCTCGCAAATGCTCTCGCACGCAGACCTGGCCCCGCCGGCCGCCCGCTGGCGGTCGCCGCCGCGCTCGCGCTGGCGCTGCCGCTCGGCCCCGCGCTGGGCCAGGAAGACGACATCATGAGCTTCGTTCCCTCGGGCGGGCGCACCCTGCTTGCCGAGGTGATCGAGGCCGGCGCGGCGGAGGGCGCCATCGATTCCATGCTCGCGCAGGATCTCGACGCCGAGGGATGGCGGGAGTGGATCGAGGCCAACCGGGACGCCGTGGCCGGGCTCGACGGGCTCGACGAGTACGAGACACGCACCCTGGCCAACTATCTCGACACCTATGCCCCCCTCGACCCGGAGGTGCTGAGCGATCCGGCGGATGCGCTGCCGCAGGACGGGCGCGACATGGCGATGCGCAACTGCCAGTCCTGCCACATCATCACCGTGACGATCACGCAGGACCGCACCCATGACGCCTGGCTCGGCACGCTGGGCAACCCCAGCCATGTCGAGATCGAGCTGTCGGAAGAAGAGCGCGATCTGCTGGCCGACTATCTCGTGGTCAATGCCGGCATCCCCATCGAGCAGGTGCCACCGGCCCTGCGGGCGGGCGGCGCCTCGTACTGATCCGGCAGCGGGTGAGGGGAGCGGGAGATGGGCTTCACATCCCTCACCTTTTTTCTGTTCGTCCCCGCGGTGCTCGCCGTCTTCGCGGCGCTGCCCGCGCGCTGGCGGGTGGGCTGGCTGGGGCTGGCCAGCCTCGTCTTCTACGGAAGCTTCGGCTGGGTGAACCTCGCCTATCTGGCGGCGGTCTTCGCCGTCGTCCAGATCACCGTGCTGGGGCTCGCCCGCGCGCGGGAAGGCCAGCCGCGCCGTGCGGTGCTGACGGCGGCGATCGTGGCGCTGATCGGCGGGCTCGCCTTCTCCAAGTTCGGCGATTTCGCGCTGGCCGAGCTGGCCCGCCTCACGGCGCTGCCGCTGGTGCAGACCGGCATCGCCTCGCCGGCGGGCTTTTCCTTCTACGTCTTCATGGCCACGGCCTACATCATCGACATCGCGCGCGGCGACGTCACCCCGCGCGGGCCGCTGAACAATCTCGCCTTCCTCGCCTGGTTTCCCAAGATCCTCGCCGGGCCGATCGAACGCGCCGGCCCGTTCATGCCGCAGCTTGCCGCGGGGCTGCGCCTGCGCCCCGATCTTGCCGTGCTGGGGCTTCAG
Organism: Rhodobacteraceae bacterium WD3A24; assembly: GCA_002967695.1. Classification (GTDB taxonomy): domain Bacteria; phylum Pseudomonadota; class Alphaproteobacteria; order Rhodobacterales; family Rhodobacteraceae; genus Alkalilacustris. The sequence continues at coordinate 16,324 of PUHN01000012.1, forward strand.
CTCATCCTCTGGGGGCTGATCAAGAAGGTCGTCATCGCCGAGAGCCTCGCCCCCACGGTGGACGGCGCCTTCGAGATCGCCGCCTACGCGCCGCCGATGGAGCTGTTGATCAGCCTCTATTTCTTCGCCTTCCAGCTTTACTGTGATTTCTCGGGCTATACCGACATCGCCATCGGGCTGTCGCTCCTGTTCGGTCTGACCCTGTCCGAGAACTTCCGCCGCCCCTACCTTTCGCGCAGCGTCTCCGGGTTCTGGGCGGACCGCTGGCACATCTCGCTGGGCCACTGGTTCCGCGACTACCTCTATCTCCCGCTGGGCGGCAGCCGCGTGGGCGCGCTGCGCCGGCATGCAAACCTGCTGGCCGTCTTCGCGGCGAGCGGGATCTGGCATGCGGGTCTGGGCTATGGCGTGGGCTGGGCGTTTCTCGTCTGGGGGCTGATGAACGGCGTCTATGTCTCCCTCGGCGTGATGCTGCGCCCCGTGTGGCGGGCCCTCGGCGCGCGTTTTCCCCGGATCGCGGCGAGCCGGGTGCTGGCCGTGGTGCAGGTGCTCGTCACCTTCCATCTGATCCTCGTCTCATGGGCCTTCTTCCGCGCCGGGAGCGTCGAGCAGGCGATGCTCGTGCTGCGCCGGATCGGCGGCGCGCTGGACGAGATCGCCGCCATCGCACGAAGCTTTCCCTATACCGGCATGCACATGCTCGGCGCGGGCCTTATCGTGGCGCTGATCGCGGGCGAGATCCTCTCAGAGCGCCGCCCCATCATCGACCGGCTGCGCAACTGGCCCACCGCGCCGCGCTGGGCGGTGTGGTATGCGGGGCTGGCCGCGCTCGTGATCCTGGGCCGCTGGCAGGAAACCGGCTTCATCTACATGGCGTTCTGAAGGGATCATGACCGAGCGCGCACCCCCCTCCCCGTTTCGGCCGCGCCGCGTCGCGGCCTTTGTCGGGATCGGCCTTGTCCTCTATGCGCTGATCCTGACGGCGGCGGAAATCCATGTGCGCCGCACCGGCGACATCAATCCGGTCCACCGCATCGTCACCGCCGAGCCGGCGCATCACGACTGGATCATCCTCGGCGCCTCGCACGCGATGCCGCTCGACTTCGCCGAGTTCGGCGCGCGGATCGAGGCCGAGACGGGCCAGAGCGTGCTCAACCTCGCCGCGCCCGGAACCGGTCCGCTCTATCACCGCTTCGTCGCGCAGCGCTACTTCGCCGGGAGCGAGGCCGATGCGGTGCTTGTGGTCATCGACAGCTTCGGCTTCTACGCCGAGCGCTGGAACGAGGGGCGCTTTGCCGACCGCGATCTGCTGGCGCGCACGCCGCTCGATGTCACCACTCTGGGCCTGCTGGCGCGCTTCCTCGCCCTCGGCGTGGACCCGCGCGCGCTGCTCGACTACGCCAGCGGCTTTTCCAAGATCAACAACCACGACCGGTTCGAGCCCGACCGATGGGAGGCCGAGGACAATTTCGACCGCGCCCCGCGCCCCTCGGACTACGCGGACTCCGAGCGCATCGACTATCTTTTCCCCAACGGCCCCGACACGGCGATGCGCAGCCGCTACATGGACGAGCTCACCGCCCTGATCGGCGACATCCGCGCGGCCGGCGCGCGCGTCGTGGCGATCAAGCCGCCCATGCCGGACCGCTTCCGCACCCGCCTGCCAGGCGAGGACGCCTTCGACACCGCCCTGCGCGCGACACTCGACGAGGCGGAGGTGGCCTTTCACGACCTCTCGGAGGCGCTGCCCGAGCCGCGCTACTATTTCGACCCCGACCACCTCAACCGCGACGGCGCGCAGCGCTTTCTCGACGAGCATCTCGCCGCCATCCTCGCCGGCGATGGCGCGTGATCCCGCCGGGGCCGTCCGGCTCAGGTGAAAATGCGCGCGCCCCGCGCCCCAGCCGCGGCTGACAGCCCATCCGGACGGGCCGCCTGCTTCGCCCGCCCCTTCCTGCGCCCTGGCCTCAGAGCCTCGACGCCCAGCGGGGATGATTGTCGTCCACGACAAAGGGATGGGCGTGCCGGCGTTCGCCATTCAGATGCGGATGGTCGAGGGGCAGGTTGTCATGGGTGTGCTCAAGGCTCTCGGGGTCGTCATCGGGCCACAGCCGCAGGGCGACCAGCACCCCTGCCCCGGCCAGCGCGGCCAGAAGGCCAAGCGCGGTGACCGCCCCGAACCGCGTCATCAGCCAGCCCGATGCCGGATAGGTCACAAGCCAGCAGGCATGGCTCAGCGCAAACTGCGCGGCGAAGACCGCGGGTCGATCCTGCGCATGCGCCGAGCGGCGCAGGAGCCGCCCCGAAGGCGTCAGCACCGCCGAATAGCCCAGCCCCACCAGCAGCCACGCCCCGAGCAGGACGGGCCAACTCAACCCCAGCGCGGCGATCTCGGCTGCCAGCCCCAGGAGAGTCATCACCATCAGTACGGCACCGCCGACCATCACCGGCCGGTCCGCCGCCCGATCCAGCACCCGCGGCAGCGCCAGAGCCGCCAGCATCGAGCCGACCCCGAAGGCGAACATCGTCCAGGCCAGCGCGGACTCGCTCAGCCCCAGCATGCCGCGCACCAGCACCACGGAGTTGACCAGCACCATCGCCCCGGCCGACGCGGCGGCGAGGTTGAGCGCCAGAAGCCCGCGCAGCCGCGGCGTGGCGAGGTAGATGCGGATGCCGCGCGTGGTGCGGTCATAGATGCCGCGCGGCTCCGACGGCTTGGGGCTCGGCAGCAGGACCGAGACGACCAGCAGCGCCGAGGCCGCGAACCCCGCCACCGTGCCGAGAAACAGCGCGTTGTAGCTCATCACCGCCAGAAGCAGCGCGGCGAGCGTCGGGCTGACGATATTCTCCAGATCATAGGCGAGCCGCGACAGCGACAGCGCGCGGGTGTAGCGCGCCTCCTGCGGCAGGACGTCGGGGATCGTCGCCTGAAAGGTGGGCGTGAAGGCGGCCGAGGCCGATTGCAGAAGGAAGATCAGCACATAGACCTGCCAGACCTCCGTGACGAAAGGCAGGCACAGCGCCGCGCCCGCACGCACGATATCCAGCGCCACGAGGAACGCGCGCCGGTTCACCCTGTCGGCAAAGGCGCCGGCGACAGGCGCGATGCCGACATAGGCCACCATCTTGATGGTGAAGACCGTGCCCAGCACGAGGCCCGCCTCCTCACCCGCCAGATCATAGGCCAGCAGCCCGAGCGCGACCGTGGCGAGCCCCGTGCCCAGCAGCGCCACAACCTGCGCGGCGAAAAGATGGCGATAGGTGCGCGCGGCAAGGATTTCCAGCATGACGAATCTCGTTTGTCGCGGGCGGCGGGCTTGGGTCGGGCGCGCCATGCCGTGAACGCCCTTGGCGGCCCCCACCCTGCCCTGCCCCGTGTTTGGGAGCAACTCCCGCCCGTTCGCCTCCTTGCGCGATCGCATGGACCCTGGCCGCGCCCGGGCGCTGTCCGTTCGCTCACCCGCTCACGCGGGCGCCCCATGCACCGATATGTTCGAGGAAACATTTTGCGCGGCGGTCAGGGCTTGCTAGCCCTGTGGGGAGATCATCGGGAGGGAGGGACGTGTTCGACCGCGATCATCACGAGCACCTCGGGCAGATCAAGAGCCGTCTTTTCGGCTATGCCTACGCGCTGACGCGCGACGCCGAGCAGGCCGCCGACCTTGTGCAGGACTGCATGGTGCGCGGCATGTCGAGCCGCAACGTCCCGCGCGAAGCGCGCGCCTTTCGTGCCTGGATGTTCACGATCCTGCGCAATCTGTGGATCGACCAGATGCGCTCGTCCCGACGCGAGCGCGAAACCTGCGCCGAGATCGAGCACAGCCAGGCCGACCCGCCGGCGACCCCGCCCGAGGAGGTGGTGGTCAACCGTCTCGCCGTGCGCCAGGCCTTCCTGCGGCTGAGCAAGGACCACCGCGACGTTCTGGCACTGGTCGATATCGCCGGTTTCAGCTATGAGGAAGCCGCCGAAATCCTCCAGGTTCCCAAGGGGACGATCATGAGCCGGGTGAGCCGGGCACGTTCGATGCTGTCGCAGATACTGGGCGAGATGCAGGTCATCCCGCTGTCGCGCGCCCGCCAAGGGATGCGCAATGGCTGAGGACGATCTGCCCTTCGAGACGCTGAGCGCCTATGTCGATGGCGAGCTCCCGGCCGACGAGGCGGCGCGGGTGGCCCAGCTTGCGGCCGCGGAGCCGCGCACGGCGCGGCGGCTCGCCGCGCTTCAGCAGCTGCGCGCCGGCGTGGCGAGCGTGCCGCCGGAGATGACGGAGCTTCCCCGGCCGCCAGCCCCCCCGCGCCAGCGCGGCCGGATGCCCCTGTTCGGCGCCGCGGCCGCGGCGGTGCTAGCCCTTGCCCTCGGGCTGGGCTGGTGGACGATGACGGGAACCGGACAACAGCAGACCGGCCCGACAAGCTTCGCCGCGATGCTCGCCAGCCACGACGCCTGGCAGGAGGCCCGCAGCGCCGCCGTCCCCGCGCAATGGCCGGTGTCGGCGGGGCTTTCGCCCGCGCGCACGAGCGAACTGATGGCGGCCACTGGGCTGGAGCTGGTGCACTCGGAAATCGTCACCCTGCCCGGCGGGACGCGGGCGCGGCACTCGGGCTATCTCGGATCGCGCGGCTGCCGGCTCAGCCTGTTCGAAATCCCGCGCGACGGCGAAACCCCGGATCTGCCGCCGACACCGTTCTCGCAAAGCGACGACGTGCTGCAGGCGAGTTGGCACACCGACGCGATGCGCTATGTCATGATCGCGCGCGACATGAACAGCGTGCGGTTTGCCACCATCGCCGACTCGATGCGCGCCGCCGCTCAAGCCTCGGCGCGCCAGGAGCGCGAGCTTCTCGCATCGCTTGAGAACGCCCGGCAGCGCTGCCTCGTCTGATCGCGCGGCAGCGTTCCGCCCCGCGCCGGCGCCGAGATATTTTTTTCTCCCCGGACGGAATTTCGCGACACCTCCGTTCGTCTTTACCTGTGCCGGCGCGATGATGTGCCGGACCATGGGCGGTGGCGCACGGAATGATAGGCAAGGCGCCCCCGGCGGTCAGTCTCCGTCGCGCCCCGGTCGGTCAGACAAGGGAGGAAATGCGCAATGCACAAGGAAGAACGCGGCATTGGCGAACTTTACAGCGAAGACCCGGAACGCGCGGACGAGCTGCTCTGGGGGCGCAAGACGGGCCCCAGCCGGCGCGGTTTCCTGCGCGGGGCGGGGCTGGCCTCGATGGGCGCGGCGCTCGGCGCGACCATCCCGTTCCACGCGAACATGCCCGCCGGGCTTATCCCGGCCGCCTTCGCACAAGGGATCGACTTTCAGCTCGAGGGCAAGGATCCGGGCCTGACGGTGCTCAACGACCGGCCCGTCAACATCGAGACCCCGCCGCATCTTCTCGATGACGACGTCACGCCGGCCAGCCGGCATTTCGTGCGCAACAACGGCACCCTGCCCGACCCGATGCCGCTGTCGGACTGGCGCCTGACCATCGACGGCGAGGTCGAGACGCCGATGGAGCTCAGCTATGACGACCTGATGAACGATTTCGATCACGTCACGCTGCGCCTTCAGATCGAGTGCGGCGGCAACGGCCGCGCCGCCTACGACCCGCCGGCGCGCGGCAACCAGTGGACCACGGGCGCCATCGCCAACTCCGAATGGACCGGCGTGCGCCTGCGCGACATCCTGCACGCCGCGGGCCTCAAGCAGAGCGGGACGCATACGGGTCACTTCAGCTATGACGAGCACCTTTCAGGCAACCCCGATCTCGACCCGATCTCGCGCGGCGGGCCAATCAACAAGATGATGGATCCGCACACCATCATCGCGCTGAAGATGAACGGCGAGGACATCCCCGCCGCCCACGGCAACCCGTGCCGGGTCATCGCGCCGGGCTGGCCGGGCTCGTTCAGCCAGAAGTGGCTGACCCGCATCTGGGTGCGCAACCAGGTCCATGACGGCACCAAGATGACCGGCCAGTCCTACCGCGTGCCGCGCTACCCCGTGGCGCCGGGGACCGACGTGCCCGAAGAGGACATGATGTTCATCGAGAGCATGCCGGTGAAATCGCTGGTGACCTTCCCCGAAGCGGGAACCGAGGTCGCCGCCGGCATGCCCTTCGAGGTGCGCGGCCAGGCCTGGGCCGGCGACAACGAGGTCGCCGCGGTCGATGTCTCCTTTGATTTCGGCGCGACCTGGCAGCGGGCCGATCTTTCGCCCCCGCCGAACCGCTACAGCTGGCAGCGCTGGCGCGCCAATCTGCGCCTGCCCATGGCCGGCTACTACGAGATCTGGGCGCGCGCGACCGACGACGAGGGCGTCAGCCAGCCGATGGTCGTGCCGGGCTGGAACCCGCGCGGTTATCTCAACAATCAGTGTCACCGCATCCACATGATGGCGGTGTGAGCGACAGGACGGGAAACGGAGTGGAAATGAAGCGATTTTCCCTTGGAAGCGGGGCGGCCTTGGCCGCCCTGCTCGCGCTGGCCGCCCCCGCGGTGGCCCAGGACAACGGTGAGGCGTACGAGTTCGCGCCCCTGCCGCCGGGCGAGGGCGCGGAAGAGGTATATTACAACTGCCGGGCGTGCCATTCCCTGCGCATCGTCGTCCAGCAGGGGCTTTCGCGCGATGTCTGGGACGAGGTTCTCACCTGGATGGTCGAAAAGCAGGGCATGTATGAAATGCCCGCCGAGACGCGCGAGACGGTTCTCGACTACCTGGCGGAAAACATCGGCGCTGACGACCGATAGGCGATCTGTCAGACTCGCACCTGCAAGGGAGGGCCGCGCGCCCTCCTCTTTTTTTATGGCGCGCACGCCCCCGGCAACCGCCCCGCGCGCGCGCCCCGCAGGATGGATCGCTCACGCGGACATGCCCGATGCCTGCTCGCGCAGCGCGAACTTCTGGATCTTGCCCGTCGAGGTCTTGGGCAACTCGGCGAACACGATGCGCGCAGGGCATTTGTATCCGGCGATCAGCGAGCGGCAATGCTCCAGAAGCTCCGCCTCGGTCACATCGCTGCCCGGAACGACCTCGGTGAACGCGACGGGGCGCTCGCCCCATTTCTCGTCGGGCATCGCCACGACGCCGCAGAGCGCGACCGCGGGGTGCTTGTAAAGCGCCTCCTCCACCTCGATCGACGATATGTTCTCGCCGCCCGATATGATGATGTCCTTCGAGCGGTCCTTCAGCTGGATGTATCCATCGGGATGCATCACGCCCAGATCGCCGGAGTGGAACCAGCCGCCGGCCAGGGCCTTCTCCGTCGCCTCGGGATTCTTGAGATAGCCCTTCATCACGACGTTGCCGCGAAACATCACCTCACCCATGGTCTCGCCATCGGGCGGAACCGGCGCCATCGTCTCGGGGTCGAGGATGGCGAGGTCGGACAGCGAAAGATAGCGCACGCCCTGCCGCGCCTTGCGCACGGCCTGCTCGGCGGGGTGCAGCGCGTTCCAGTCGGTGTTCCATTCATTGACCACGGCGGGGCCGTAGGTCTCGGTCAGGCCGTAGAGGTGGTTCACCTCGAAGCCCGCCTCGGCCATCGCCCGCAAGACCGATTCCGGCGGCGGCGCGGCGGCGGTGTTGAATGCCACGGTATGCGCGAAGCTGCGCTTCTCGCTCTTCGGGGCGTTCAGCAGTGTCGACATCACGATCGGCGCCCCGCACAGATGCGTCACCTCGTGTTCGGCGATGGCGTCGAAGATCGCCGGGGCGCGGACCCAGCGCAGGCAGACATGGGTGCCGGCCTGCACGACCACCGTCCATGGAAAGCACCATCCGTTGCAGTGAAACATCGGCAGGGTCCACAGATAGACCGGATGCTTGCCCATGCCGGAATGGATGGTGTTGTCGAGCGCCATCAGCGCCGCGCCGCGGTGGTGGCACACAACCCCCTTGGGATTGCCGGTCGTGCCCGAGGTGTAGTTGAGCGAGATCGCGTCCCACTCATCGGCGGGCATCGCGCCGGCAAAGGCCGGATCGCCCGCGGCGACGAAGTCCGCATAGTCCCGCGTCCCGATGGGATCGCCCTTGGGATGGGGGGCGTCGTCGGGGTAGTCCGGGTCGTCGTAGTCGATGACGAGCGGGCGCACCGTCACCTGGTCGAGCGCCTCGCGCATCACGGTCGAGAATTCGCGATCAACGATCACGATCCGGCTCTCGGCGTGGTCCAGCTGAAAGGCGATGGTGGCAGGATCGGAGCGCGTGTTCAGCGAATGCAGCACGGCCCCGTCCGCCATGGGCACGCCGAAATGCGCCTCGAGCATCGGGGGCGTGTTCGACAGCATCACCGTCACGGTGTCACCGCGCCCGACGCCCTCGGAGACCAGCGCCGAGGCCAGCCTGCAGCAATTGCGCCAGAAGTCCGAATAGCTCAGGCGGCTGTTGCCGTGGATGACGGCGGGCCGGTCGGGATAGACGCGCGCGGCGCGGGCCAGATAGGACAGCGGCGTGAGAGGCTGATGATTGGCTTCCCGGCGCTCCAGCCCGAGATCGAACTTGTTCATGCCTGTCGGGCTCCTTCGGTCCGGCTGCTTCGGGGCTTGGCCTCGGGCCTATGTGTCGCGCCTGGGCCAGTCCGCGACCGGCTGGCCGGCCTTCTTCCATTCGCTGAAGCCGCCGCGCAGGCTGCGCGCGTCAAGCCCCATTTCCTGCGCGACCCGCGCCGCCAGAAGCGAGCGCCAGCCCGACGCGCAGTAGAATACGAATGTCTTGTCTTCGGCGAATTTCGATTTGTGGTAGGGGCTTTCCGGGTCGATCCAGAACTCCAGCATGCCGCGCGGCGCGCGAAAGGCATCCGGCACCATGCCCTCGCGCTCCAGCTCGCGCGGATCGCGGACATCGACCATGACGGTATCGGGCGCATCGAACCGTGGCGCGATCTCGTCAACCGTCACCGACCGGACCACGGCATCGGCCTCGGCCAGCATGTCCTTGTAGCTCTTCGCCATGTAGGGGCTCTCCCTGTGCCAGATGTGGACGCGCGCGGGCGCTGCGTCGGGGGCCGGCACAGGATGCGCGGATGCCGGACAGTGCCGGCGAAACGCCCCCATGCCGACGCCACGCAACGATGATCGACAGCATGTTGGGGACGGGTGGAGATGTCAATCTCCCCCCCCGACGGCATGGGAGGTGATGCCCGATGACGCCGCCCTCGCACCGGCGGCCGCCCTCACGGAACCGTTGCCGCCATCGAGGAGCGCGCCGCGAAGCCCTCATACCAGCCCCGCAGGGCGGGACATGGGCCGAGCCAGTCCCGATCGGGATGGCGAAAGCCGATCCAGAAGATCGCACAGCCGAAGGCGATCGTCGCGAGATCGGCGTGGGAGCCGAGCGTGTCGGCCTCTCTCTCCAGCCTATCGAAGCCGCGTGCGGCGATGGCAAGCTGCTTGGCGATCCAGTCGGGTGACTGTTCGTGTTCCGGCCGCATCCCTTCGAGCCGCGCCAGCATCGCCGCATCCATCATCCCGTCCGCATGTGCGACGAGCGTGCGGATGCGCCAGCGGGACGCCTCGGGCAAAAGCGCGCCGCCCCCCAGCTCGTTGATGTATTCACAGATCACCGGGGAGTCGTAGATCATCTCGCCGGTGGACAGCTCCAGCGCGGGTATCTTGGCCAGCGGGTTGCGCTCCCACAAGCCAGTGGTCGGATCGCGGGGATTGGTGTCGACCAGTTCGAGACGATCCTCCAGACCCAGCTCGATGGCACAGACCCGCGCCTTGCGCGCATAGGGCGAGTTCCTGTTCCAGTACAGTTTCATCAATGCCTGTCCTTCCCTCTCCGCCCCTGCCCCGGCATCGGCGCGGATCGTCCTGTCGTGGTGCGGCCCGCGCGCCACACTGCCACGGCCCCGCAGGGAAAACGAGCCACCGGATCGCATTCCTGTCGGGCCATCCCTCGACGCGGCGCGCCGATGGCTCAGCTGCGCGCGCCGGCATAGTATTCCACGCGCTGCTCCAGCCGGCCCACAAGCTCGGCAAGACCCAGCGCGAAGGCGAACAGGATCAGGATCAGCGCCCAGAAATGGCCCATCAGGAAATTCTGGCTGTAGAGCGAGAACAGCGCCCCCACCCCGATGATCGACACCAGAAGCTGCCCGATGACCACGCCCTTGACGCCGCGGATCACGCCCAGCCGTATGCCCGCCAGAATCTCGGGCAGGGCCGATAGCAGGATGATCTTGAGAAGCTGCCAGCGCGACGCGCCGAAGGAGCGCGCCATCTCCTTGAGCGAGGACGAGGTGTGCTGAACCCCCGCACGCGTGTCCAGCGCGATGATCCACACCGCGAACATGAACACCGTGACGATCACCGTCGGCGTGCCCATCCCGAAAAGGATCATGATGACCGGCACCAGCGCCGAAAGCGGCGCCGAGAGAAAGATGTTGATCCACATGTTGAGCAACTTGTCCGCCGGCGGGACGAGCCCCATCAGCAGCCCCAGCGCGACGCCGAATCCGACCGCCAGCGCCAGCCCCATCAGATAGCTGTAGGCGGTGATCCGCGCGGCTTCGAGGAAGCTGGGGGTGGTGACGACCTCGGTCAGCGCCACCATCACCTCGGAAAAGGGCGGGAACAGCAGCAAGAGCTCGAACTGGCCGATGAACTCCCAGATCAGGACGTAGATCGGCAGCGCGGCGATCTTGGGGATGTCGTATCCGTAAATCCGCATCGGCTCACTCCACGTATTCGCGCAGGCCGCGCCAGATTTCGTCGGTCAGGTCGAGATACTCCTGCGTGCGGCGGATCGCGTCGGGGTCGCCCTCTCGATTGATCTCGGGGTCGAGAACCTGCGCCACGCGGCCCGGTCGCGGAGAGAGCAGCACGATCCGGTCTGACAGATAGACCGCTTCCTCGATGGAATGGGTGACAAGGATGAAGGTCTTCTTCTCGATCTCGCGCAGCCGGATCAGATCCTCCTGAAACTTGCGGCGGGTCTGTTCGTCGACGGCCGAGAAGGGCTCGTCCATGAGCAGCACGTCGGCCTCGACGCACAGCGCCCGCGCCAGGCCGACACGCTGGCGCATGCCGCCCGACAATTCGTGGGGATACTTGTCCTCGAACCCCGTCAGCCCGACCTCGTTGAGGTAGTGGCGCGCGCGCTCCTCGCGGCGGGCCTTGGCGACGCCCTGAAGCTCCAGCCCGAAGGCGGCGTTGCGCAGCGTGCTGGCCCAGGGCATCAGCGCGAAGTCCTGAAAGACGAAGGCGCGTTCGGGCCCGGGCTTCGTGACGACGCGGCCATCGACCTCGACCGTGCCGTCGGTCGGCTGCAGCAGCCCCGCGATGATCTTGAGAAGCGTGGTCTTGCCGCAGCCCGAAGGCCCCAGCAGGCTCGACAACTCGCCGCGCCGGAACTCCAGGTTGATGTCCTTGAGCGCATGGACATTGCCGTCATAAATCTTCTCGATGCCCTGCGTGCGGACGATCGCTTCCCCGGTCCGGGCCAAGGGGCCTTGTTGTGCGGTCTGCGGTGCGGCGTTCATCAAAGACCTCTCTTTTCGGGCCGGAACAGGCTGATCTCGAGCCGGTAGAGCAACGAGACGGTTATGACGGCGAAAGCCACGATCGAGACGATCGTCGCGTACATGTGGCCGAAATTCGCCACGGAGCGATGGAAGGTGATCAGATCGCCGATCCCGGTGGGCGTGATCAGAAGCTCGGCCAGAACGACGCCCGAGAACCCTTCCGCCACGCCCAGCCGGATGCCCGCGAACATCATCGGGCTCGCCGCGGGCAGGATGATCCGGGTGATCTGCTGCCAGCGCGTGCCCATGAAGGCGCGCGACATGTCGATCAGCGAGGCCGGCACGTTGCGCACCGCCTTGTAGCTGTTGATGGTGATGACCGGCATCGCCAGCATGCAGACCGCCAGCACCTTGGATGCCAGGCCGATGCCGTAGACGAAGGTGATCAGCGGGATGAGCGCCGCCATCGGCGCGGCCTGCGCCGTGATGAAGAGCGGCAGCGTCAGGAACTCGACATCCTTGCGCAGCCCCATCGCCACGCCGGCGGCAACCCCGACGCCCAGCGAAATCGCCAGCCCGATGATCAGCGGCTCGATCGTGCGCAGATAGGCCGCGCCGAGCGAGCCGTCGAGAAGCATCTCCATGAAGGCCGCGAAGGTTTCGAGAAAGGACGGGAACGCCCAGTTGAAATTGCTACGCCCGGCGATCTCCCAGGCGAGAAAGACCAGCGCGAGCGACAGCATGCGCCAGAGCACGGGCATCGAGGAGAAGCGCGCGATCGCGGCGCCGGCCGGCCCGCCGCTCGGCAGTGCGGGTGCGGTCTGGGTCCTGTTCATGGAACCTCTGTGTCAGCTTGCAGGGCGCCCGCCCCGGAAAGACGCCGGGACGGGCGGGCTGGTTTTCACTGGGCCGCGCGCGCGGCTTCCAGCGGACCGAAATCCCAGTAGCGGGAGATGTCGATTTCCTCGGGATCGCCCGACACCTGTCCGGCCGCCGCCAGGAAGGCGATGTCGTCACGCACATCTTCCGGCGACCCGCCATCGGTCGGGTAGACACCGCTCTCCACCGCGCTGCTGTAATAGGGCACGGCCTCGCCCGCGGCATCTTCGGGCAGATCGGGCAGCAGGTTGTACTCCTCACGCAGCTCGCCGACGATCGACGGATCCTCGGCGATGTCCTGCCAGGTGCCCAGCAGTTCCTCGACGAACACCTCAATGTCGTCGGCGCGCGCCTCGAGCACCTCGGTATTGGCGTAAAGCGCCTCGTCGGTGGCGTTCACGCCCTCGAGCGGCAGGCGCATGAAGCGGTCGCCGCCTTCCTCCTGCAGCAGGCGGAAATTGGCCGCGTCAACGATGCTGGCGTTGATCGTGCCCTGAAGCATCGCGCCGGCGCGCACTTCCGAGCCCGGGACATACGAGATGTTGGAGTACTCGATATCGTGGATCTGCTCCATCAGCCGCATCAGCGCCTCGGTGCCCGAGCCGCGCGAATGCACGGTGACCTCCTCGCCGTCCAGGTCCTCCCAGCCGGAATAGACCTCGGAATTGACGACCGGGAAGAACAGCAGCGTGCTCATGCGGTAGAACATCCGGATCGGCGCGTCGGAGTTCTGGATGAACGCGTAGGGCGCGCCCACGCCGATATCGGCCTGCCCGGACAGCACCGCCTGTGTCGCCACGTCCTCGGAGTTGAAGAAGGTCAACTCCATCGGCACGCCGCGCTCCTCCGCGCGCTCCATGGCGATAAGCAGGTTGAGGCTCTCGAGGCTGGCGATGTCGCCCATCGCGACCTGCAGCGTATCGTCCTGCGCCCATGTCGGACCGGCGGCCGCGACGGCCGCGGCGACGGCCGCACCCTTCATCAGGTTCCGTCTATCGATAGTCATTTCTATCCTCCCTTGCAGTTTTCCCCGCGGCTCACCGCCGCCGGATGCGGCGGCGCGGCGCGGGTTTTCCCGAGGGCCGTCCCGTCACGGGAACAACCGCTCGGAAACCGATCTGAGGTGGTCGCGCATGGCGGACCACGCTCTGTCGGGGTCGCGGTCGGCGATAGCCGCCGCGATGATCTCGTGCTCGGCGAAGCTCGAATGGTCGCTCGGTGGCCGCGTGCTGCGCCGCTCGACATTGCCCCAGGCCACGGTGCGCCGCACCCGGTTGAGCTGATCGAACAGCGACAGCAGCAAGACATTGTCCGATGCCCGCGCCACCATGTGGTGGAAGGCGTCGTCCTGCGCCTCGTACTCGGCCCAGCTTGCAGCGGCGCGGGCGCGCTGCTGCGCCAGCCTGAAGGCGGATATCGCCTCGCCCGAGGCATGGATCGCCGCCTCGCGCGCCAGCGCGGGCTCCAGACACAGGCGCGCCTGCATCACCCGCAAGGGGCTGATCCGCCGGCCCAGCTCGGCCACGGCGTCCTCATGGGCCATCGCGCAGGACTGGCCGTCACCTATGAAGGTGCCGCGGCCGACATGCCGCCAGATGGTGCCGCTGCGCTCCAGCGTCTCCAGCGCCCGGCGCAGATTGGCGCGCGTCGTGCCCAACCGATCGACCAATTCGCGTTCGGGTGGCAGGCGGTCGCCGCTGGCGAAGCGGCCCTCGCGGATATAGTCGCGCAACCGCGACAGCGTGTCGTCGGTCCGATTGTCGATACTCTGCAGCATTTGCGTGATTCGCTTTCTCCCCTGATTTCCAGTCTCGCACCGTGCGGCGCTCCGGCCAAGAAAAGGTTTGTCAATCCGCCGGGCCGGCGTCTCGCGCCGAATTGATATGAATTGATCGCGCCGTGAGCGCGCGGCGCGGGCCGCCAGCCCGGCTGGGCGGGGGCTCGCCCGAACAGCCCTGGGCAGTGAACCGGGCCTACAAGCCGTGCTGGTGCAGTTCGGCGGCGATGCGCCCGCGCGATGCGGTGTCGCGCGTCGGGAAGGCCGCGAAATAGTCCGCCGCGGTGGCATCGGGCTTGCGCCGGCGCAGCTCCCGCCGCCAGCGGGCCGCCTGATCGCGGCGGCCGGCCAACCCGTTTGCCGCAAGCGCGATCATGGCGATCAGATAATCCGCGCGCAGATGCTGTTGCAGTAGGGCGACCATCAGGCCGCGGCGTAGGTGTTCAGTCCCGGCATCTGGTGGATCGGATCGAGGATGAGTCGATCGGGCTCTGACGTCCCACCCTTGCAGATGTATTCCCATGGCATGAGGCCGCCCAGGGTCTTGAGCCGACGGGCGAAGTTGTAGGCTGCCATGAAGTCCGCGAGATGCGTGCGCAGCTGGTCGTGGCTGTCATGGTGGAAGCGCTTCACGGTGGCCTCCTTGATCGTGCGGTTCATCCTCTCGACCTGGCCGCTGGTCCATGGATGGTTGGGCTTGGTCAGCCGGTGCTCGATGCCGTTCGCCTCACAGGTCATGTCGAAGCGCATCGGCCGGGAGATGATCGTGTTCCGGTTCCGCGGCTGCTCGGGAACCGGGTGCCGTTGTCGGTGAGAACCGTGTGAACCTGGTAGGGCACGGCCTCGAGCATGTACTGCAGGAACTCCCACGCGGTGCGTCTGTCGGCCTTCTCGACGAGCCGGGTCACCGCGAACTTGCTCGTTCGGTCGGTGCCGACAAGGAGATAGAGCTTGCCCTCGACGGTGTTCAGCTCCGCGATATCGATTTGGAAGAAGCCGATCGGGTCGCGCTTGAATTTCTGTCGCTTCGGCTTGTCACCTCCGACGTCCGGCAGGCGAGAGATACCATGTCGCTGCAGGCAGCGATGCAAGGAAGAGCGCGTAAGATGCGGGATCGAGGGCTGCAGGGCACAAAGACAGTCGTCCGGCGCCAGCAGCGCGTGACGTCGGAACGCGACAATCATGGCTTCCTCTTCTTAGCTGAGAACGGTTGAGCGCGGCTCCCTAGGGCCGGTCTTCCGATCCTCGACCGTCGCCCGCTTCCGCCACTTCGCAACCGTCTTGGGGGTGATCCCCAACTCCCGACCCAGCTCCGCGGGCGAAGCCTGCGATCGCTGTATTGCAGTTCTGACGGCGTGCGTGGTCGTGGCGCTGCCATGACGAACCTGTCCCACAGTGCTTCCTTCCATTCCTGCGAAGGGATCACACCATCAAACCGTGGGATCAAACACCTAGGCCGTGGGTTGCTCAATCCCCGGCATCGAAAAACCACGCTCCTCGAGCATATCAACGAAGCTCTTTCGCGTATCCGCGTCGAGTGGTGTCAGGGGAGGTCTGACGAGACGCCAGCTTTCGATTCCGGTTGCCCAGGAAACGGCTGCTTTCAGTGCCGGGATCATTGGGAAGCGGGAGACCGCTTCGCGGAATTCACTGATTTTCCGCTGACGCTCCTTGGCGTCATTGGATGTCCAATTCGCATACACGTCATGGATCGCGGCCGGGTTGATATTGGCCGTGGCGCTGATGCAGCCGGCTCCACCTCCGCGCATGGTATCGAGAAGAAACGTCTCGGATCCCGCGAAGACATCGAAATTCTCGAACCGCTCGAGCATTGCCTTGGTGTTGGACCAGTCGCCGGAACTGTCCTTGATCCCGGCGACGACCCCCGGATAAGCGGCCAAGAGCCGTTCGATAAGGTCGAGGCTGATGGGAACCTGGGATACTTGTGGGATGTGGTAGAGATAAACTCGAAGCCGATCGTCGCCCACCTCCTGAATGACACGTTCAAAGAATGCGAAAAGCCCGTCGTCCGAAACTCCCTTGTAGTAGAACGGTGGAAGCATCAGGATGCCGGCGCATCCATGTTCCACAGCGCGTCGGGTCATTGTCACCGCATCAGGTATGGCACAGGCACCTGTCCCCGGCATCATCCTGCTTGGGTCGAGACCTGATTCGATGCCCGCATCGAGAAGGCCTAGGCGTTCGTCGAGTGAAAACGAATTTGCCTCGCTATTGGTGCCGAAGACCGCGAGCCCGCAATTCTGGGACAGAAGCCAGCGGCAATGTGCGATCCAGCGCCCCACATCAGGTTTCATCTCTTCGTCCACGGGCGTCACGACGGGCGACAGAACACCCTTCAGTCCAGTTTGGGGCATGTTTGATCTTTCTTTCGTGTTACGTCTCGGTCAGGCGTTGGATCGCTTCTCGAAAAGCGGTCAGTCTTTGGGGACAAGGCGGTTTTCCCAAGGGCCGCCTTCCCGGAAAGCCTTCAGGTTGTGGCTGAATATCTTTCCCCAGCGCTCACCGTAGTAAGGGCTTGCGCCGGCATAGTGGGCGGTCAGCACAACTTTCGGCGATGACCAAAGCGGCGAGTCCGCCGGCAACGGCTCGGGTGTCGTGACGTCCAGACCGGCCCCGCGGAGCTCCCCCTCGATGACGGCAGAACACAATGCATCACCGTCGACGAGCGTGCCGCGTCCGACATTCACGAGCCAGCCCGCGCCGAGCAACTCCAACTCCTTGGCCCCGACAAGGGGGGAACCGTCTTCGTTTGCAGGGGCGGCGATTACCAGAATATCCGCCCAGGCGCAGAGGTCCTGAAGTTCAGCGGGGCCATGAACGTTTTCGAGACAGCCCGTGTAATTCTCGGGGCGTCGTTTCACACCGGCCACTTCGATATCCCAGGCCAGCGCGCGTCGGGCAATTTCCTCCCCGATCCGTCCCAGTCCGACTATGGCCATCTTCTTTCCGGAGATCTCGTCGGCCAGCATCGGCACCCAAGTCGGCTCGGCCATATGACGAACCGCCTCGCCTATCCGCCTGGTCATGGCAAGCACGAGTGCGAATGCATGCTCGGCAACTGTGATCGAGTGCACGCCTACCGCGGTCGTCAGTGTCACACCGCACTTTTCGAAAAGCTCGTGCGGGTACTGCTCAGCCCCGGCCCCGGTTCCCGCGACCCAGCGCAGCGACGGCGTAAGGAACTCGTCGCGCCACGTGAAGGTCACGAGCACCTCGGCGCCGTCCCTTAGGGCCGATGCGACCCCCTCGTTGTCTTCCGGACACTCCAGATTAATACCGGGCATCGCCATGAGGGCCTTGTCCACACCATGGGGATGGAGGGGATGAAGCACGACGCGCGGTGGTTGCATTGGTCACCTCATTTGAAGATGGCGGGGATCAGAGCGTTTCGGAAGGTCACGCGGAACCGGGCTGCCGGGGGTCGAGCACGTCGCGAATGGCATCCCCCAACACGTTGAAGGCAAGCATGAGTAAAACAAGCGCGATTGCAGGTCCGAGCGCCAGCCACGGCGCAACAGTAATGAAATCACGAGCCTTCGAAAGCATGTTGCCCCAGTCGGCCTGCGGCGGACTCACACCAAGGCCGAGAAAGCTCAGCGACGCATAGGCGAGTTGCGCTGTCGACATGCTCAGAGCCGCGAGGACAATCACTGGCGGCAGAACGTTGGGCAGCATGTGCCTTACGAGGATAACGGGCGTTCTGACACCGGCGAGGCGTGCAGCGTCAAAATACTCATGGCTCTTGACACTAAGTGCGGTGGCACGCGCCATTCGCGCAAATCGGGGCGAATAGACGACGGCAATCGCAAGAGATGCGTTGATCAGCCCCGGGCCGAGGACCGCCACCATGATAATGGCCAGCAACAGCGTCGGGAACGCAAAGATGATATCCTGGCTGCGATTGAGGATCGAGTCGACGATACCGCCGAAGTAGCCCGCGATTATCCCGATCACGACGCCGGCAGCCATTCCGAGCGAAACGGAAATGAACGCGACGCCGATTGCTACTCGTGATCCGTCGATGACTCGGCTGAACGTGTCACGGCCGAGAAAATCCGTTCCGAACCAATGCGCAGCGGAAGGCGACGACAGGATAACTGACATGTCGCTCGCGTTCGGGTCATAGGGCGCAATCCACCGTCCGAAAATGGCAAATAACGTGAACACCCCCAGGATGAACAGGCCGAAGGCCCCACCCTTGTGCCGCAGCAGCTCCTCGAGGAAAGCCGACCGGGGAAAGCGAAAGCGAACTTTGGCGACACCTTCTGTGCCAATTTGAGGTTCCATGCTCATCTCAACGCTGCCTCGGATCAAGAAGTGGGTAAAGCAGATCGACGATCACGTTTATTGCAACGAAGGCAAAGGCAAACACGAGCGCTGTTGCCGTCACCATCGGGTAGTCCCGCGTGTTGATCGCCTCGAGCATGCCACGGCCCAAACCCGGCAGGCTGAAGATCTGTTCGACGACGATCAGCCCACCCAGAAGAATGCCGAACTGAAACCCGATGAATGTCACGATGGGCGGCAGGGCGCTCCGAAGTGCATGGAGGTACTCAATCCGGCGCTCGCGAACGCCGCCGGCCCGCGCCGTCGTGATGAACGGCTCATGTAGAACTTCCAGCACCGCGCTGCGAACCATCTGCATTGTCATCGCTGTGATTGGAAAGCCGATCGTGAGAAGCGGCAGAAGCATGGACCGCATGTGCAGGACAGCGTCTTCTGACCACGGCACATATGAGACCTGGAACAGACCCGGAAACCAGCGCGATCCGACCAGAAGAAGCAAGACGCCAATCACGAAAATTGGTACCGAGAAGGTAAAGAGCAGGATGCTCCGTACCACGACGTCGACACGACGATTGGCATGCACGGCGGCCAGAATCCCTGCGGGAAGGCCGAGAACGGTCGAGAAGACCAGTGTGAGTGTCGCAAGCTCCAAGGACACTGGAATCTGCTGGGCCAGATCCGAAGCGACCTCGCGTCCAGTGATTGGCGAGGTACCGAAATCGCCGGTAAGCGCATTTCCAAGCCACGACAGGTAACGAACCGGAAGCGGCCGGTCGAGGCCCAGCCGTCTGCGCACTTCCTCGAACTGCTCGTCCGTCGCCCCTTCCTGCCCCACGATAACGCTGGTCAGATCCCCGGGGATGAAGCTCCCCATTGCGAATACCAGCGCCGAGACGGCCAGGAGGACGAAAACAGCGCCGGCAATACGCCTGAAAACGAGGTTGAGCATCAGATGACCTCTCTTGCGGTTTCCGTCGAACGCGAGGCGCCGGCACCTCCTTCGGTTATCGTTGGCGTCTTTTCCGGATAGTGGCAGGCGACGTGATGTTCTTCGGCAATCTTGCTCAGCCGGGGTTTCTCGGCCTTGCACAGATCGGTTGCCAATGGGCAGCGCGGGTGGAAACGACACCCCGATGGCGGGGCAAGGGGACTCGGGACATCGCCCTTCAAGAGAACATGCGGCTTGTTTCTCTCGCGCTCCGGATCCGGGAACAAGGTGGCCGCGCGAAGAGACAGGGAATAGGGGTGCAAGGGCTGGCGCGCGAATTCGCCGGCGCTCGTCGCTTCCACGACCTCGCCCAGATACATCACCACGATTCGGTGACTGATTATCTGAACAGCTGCCAGATCGTGACTTATGAAGACATAAGACATGCCCAGCTCCTGCTGCAGATCAAGCAGGAGGTTCAGGATCTGCGCCTGCAACGAAATATCGAGCGAGGCAATGGCCTCGTCGTGTACGACCAGCCGCGGGTCCGAAATCAGGGCCCGGGCAATGGACGCACGTTGTTGCTGACCGCCGGAGAGTTGGTGAGGGCGCCGTGACGCGAAGTCGGGGTTCAGGCCCACACGGGCCAGCACCTTGGCCACCTCCTCTCGGCAGTTGCGGACCCCTCTCGCCTGAAGGGGCTCGGCTACGCTCGCTCCGATGGAACGCCGGGGATTCATCGAACCCGACGGATTTTGAAATACCATCTGGACATTTGCACGATAGGCGCGACCGGCCCTTCCGGGTGTAGAGATGTCTCCACCTTCCATCAGGATCTTGCCGTCCGTGGGTTTCTCAAGCCCGACGATCATCCGCGCCAGCGTGGATTTTCCGCAGCCGGACTCTCCGACGACGCCAAGTGTCTCCCCGCTGTTCAACGAAAGGGAGACGCCATCGACAGCGCGCAACACGGCCTTTGCTCCATGAGACTTGACGTCAAAATGCTTCTTGACGTCGTGAACCTCGAGCAGTGGCTGTCCTTCAGACGACATTATCCGCCTCGCTATCCGGCTGCGGGCCGAATTCCTCGCCGGCCTGAGCCACCCAGCAGCGGGACCTGTGGCCGGGCCGGATCTCCAGCAAGTCCGGATGAGCCGAACAGCGATGGTCGGCAAACTCACACCGGGCGCGGAAGCGACAGCCATCGAATGGACGGCTCATATCAGGTGGTTCGCCCGGAAGGGTCGGCATTTTTTGCAAGGGCCGCGCGCCATCGGGGACCGAGCGCAACAGGCCGCGAGTATAGGGATGCCGCGCATTCGAGAATATCTCGTCGACCGGGGCTTCTTCCACCACCTCGCCCGCGTACATGACCGCCACGCGGTCGCACATGCGCGCTATGACCCCCATGTTATGCGTAATCATTAGCAGCGCGGCTCCCTTCTCGCTGGTAAGCTTCTTCATCAGATCGAGCACCTGGGCCTGAATGGTCACATCGAGCGCAGTCGTCGGCTCGTCCGCGATGAGAAGCTGCGGTTCGTTGATGAGGCCAAGCGCGATCACGACCCGCTGGCGCATTCCACCCGACATCTGATGCGGGAAAGAGTTTGCCTGCCGTTGCGGGTCCGGCATCCCCACTCCAGCCAGGGAGCCTTCAATGATCTGGCTACTGTTTCTTTCTCGACCGTGCGCGCGCAGGGCTTCACCCATTTGCCAGCCGATGGAAAAGACTGGGTTGAGCGCCGTCATGGGATTTTGAAACACCATGCCGCACTCGGTGCCCCGGCGCTTGCGGATCTCGTCTTCCGAAAGCGGCAAAAGGTCGACGCCATTGAGTTCCACTCGACCGCCATCGATCCTTCCCGGCCGCGGCACCAGCCGCAGGATGGACATGGCCGTGACACTCTTTCCAGAGCCGGACTCGCCGACAATGCCGAGCGTTTCGCCCCGTCCGACCGAGAAGGAAACGTGGTCGACCGCAGTCACCCCCTGCCCCGGGCCACCACCAAAGCGGGTGATCAGCTCTTCAACCTTTAGTACGGGCACGTCCGACAATTCATCAGCTCCAGAAAAACGTTGCGTCGTGCAAGCGAATGGCGGCTCGCCGGTGCGCCGGCGAGCCGCCAGTCTGGACTATTTCAGCGCCACATCGGCGAAGAATGTCCGTGCAAGGATGCCGCTCGGCTCGACAGTATCGGGATCGATACGGTCGGCGAATGCAACCCAGGCATTTCGCGACGCGACCGTGATGTCCGGAAACACCAGATCATCCTGCATGCGCTCCAGCTCTGCAAGTCTCGCGGTGTACTCCTCGGCGGGGCCGGTCTGGGCTTCCTCGATGAGCGCCTGCATTTCCGGCGGGTTCGGCCCTTGGCGCCCCGGACGCGGCATCAGGTAGAACAGCGGATCGGCCTGGTAGGCATACTCATTCGTCATGATGTCGTAATTCGCGTTGTTCTGCTTATCGAGCCAGACGGCTGTCTGATTGGCTTCGATCGTGACGCGTATCCCGACTTCGGCCATGTTCTGCTCGATGATATTCGCGAAGCGGTCGAGGTAGCTGGCATAGCCGGCCAGGTGGTTCAGGGTAATATCGACGCCGTCCGGGTAGCCTGCCTGCACCAGAAGTTCCCTGGCCCGGTCGATATCCTGGTGCTGGTATTCGAGGTCGGAAGGAGCCGAGCCCCAAGCATAGGCCGGCGGGACAGGAGCGCTCGGCGTCGCTTCGCCCAGGAATGCCCCGGCAACAACATCCTCACGGCTCAACGCCAGAGACATCGCACGACGGAAATCGACATTGCTGAAGGGCTCGATGTTCGTGTTGATGTTGATCCGAACGGTGTTTGTGGACGCCACCGCCATGGATTCGATGTTGTCCATCTGCCTGATCTGCAACATGCTCTCCGCGCTGGGGAACATCAGGTCGATCTGGCCCGAAACCATCCCGGCGATCTGTGCGGACTGCTCGGGCATGTAACGAATGGTCAGGTTTTCGATTTCGGGTGCCGCGTCTTCGTCCCAGTAGTTCGTATTCCGGCGCAGGACGAGTTCCTGGTTCGGAACATAGGAGACCATCTCGTATGGGCCGGTTCCCATCATTGCCGTCCTGGCATCGTTGTCTTCGAGCCAGTCTTCGCTCATGATGGCCGACCCGACGACAAACGGGTTGCCGAGATTCAATAAGAACCCGGCGTCGGGAGCCGACAGGATGAAACGGACGTGGCCTTCATCCACCGCCTCGACCGTTTCCAGGGATTCGAAGCGATCCTGCGCATAGGGCAAGCCGTCCGCCTTGAGGCGTTCGAACGAAGCCACGACGTCTTCGGCGGTAACAGGCGTGCCGTCCGAGAATGTCGCGCCGTCCCTCAGGGTGAAATCATAGGTCAGACCATCGTCGCTCGCCGTCCATTCGGTCGCCAGAACAGGCACGAGGGTGCCGTCAAGCTCGGCTCGGAGAAGCCCCTCGTAAACGAGTTGCCACATGTACCAGGTGCGGATCTGCGAGGACTGGATCGGATCGAAGGTCTGCGGCGGGACATCTTCCGCAACGACGAAAGTGTTCGCGTCTTGCGACCACGCGGCCGATGATCCGGCCAGACAGAGGGCTCCGGCGAAGACGCCCCCCATGATTTGACGATAACGATGTTTCATTGTCTTGACTCCCTGTTTCACTTCTTCTGCTTTGCAAGTCCGGCCTTGGCACCGCCAGCGCCGGGTGACTGCCTGCAACGGCATGGTGCAACCGCATGCCGGACGGTTGGTCGTTTCCTGTTTTTGCCTGCTCGAACCCCGTGCGGGGTTATGCCGGTGCGGTCTGCCGCCATTTTGGCAACTCCGGCTGCCAGCCTCTCCGGGCTTTCCGTGGCGAATGGTGTCCGGCAATACCTCCACGGGGCTGTCAGCGACCTTGCCCGTGGAAAGGTCTGCCAGCCGCGCCGACATCATTCGAATCTCTCGAGTGGCAACGTCACCGTGGCGATTTCGGTCATCGCCTCCATTGTGTGGCGCCCGCCTATGCGCCCGACACCGCTTTGGGTACGGCTCCCTCCCCCAAAGGGGATATGGAGCTCCCAGTAGTTGCTGCGCTCGTTGATGTTGACGATTCCGGCCCTCAGCTGTGTCGCCATCGCCATGGCCTTTCCGAGATCTTCCGAGAAAATTCCCATGCTGAGCCCGTAGTCGCTGTCCTGCGCTGTTTCCATGAGTTCGCCATCGCCCTCCAGTGCAAGGATCGGCACGACCGGACCGAAAGTCTCGTAGCGGGCAACATCCATACCCGGATCAACATCGAGAAGAACCGTCGGCTCGAAGAAAAGCTCGCTGCCGAGATCGGAGCGACTCCGGCCTCCCGTGATGCAACTGGCCCCGGCGCGAATCGCACCTTCCACATGAGCTCGAGTCTTCTCGAGAACATCCTGGTTGTTCAGCGGACCCATCGTCGTACCCTGATGAAGAGGGTCACCGAGGACATGCGCGCGCGCGTGTTCGCTGATCAGTTCTCCCAGTTGCGCCGCGATGCGCTTGTCGGCCAAAACCCTACCGGTTGCAGCGCAAATCTGACCGGCGTTTGAAAAGGCGCCGAGAGCGGCAGCTTCGGCAGCCTTTGCAAGATCGGCATCCGCCCTGACGATGAGCGGACCATTCCCACCCAACTCGAGGAGAAGGGGCTTGCCCGCCGCGCGTTCGGCAATTCGGCGCCCGGTCGCGGCACTCCCGGTGAACCCGACGGCAGCGGTGCCCGGGTTGGACACTATCTCATCCCCAACGACGGGGCCTTCCCCGAGAACGAGATTGACGACGCCGGCAGGCAGGCCCGCCTTTTCCAGCACGGCCATGAATTCGACCGCGACAAGCGACGTGGACGGAGCCGGAACCCAGACCACGGAATTGCCAGTAGCGATGGCCGGCGCCAGATACTCGACCGGGATATTGACAGGAAAATTCCACGGCGTGATCACGGCGTAAACGCCCCGCGGGCGACGCACCGTCATGACCAGGCGTCCCGGTGTTTCCGTAGGGATTGTTTCGCCCGTCAGATACTTCCCCAGATCAGCGGCCAGACGCAGGCCGTCGGCTGCTTTGGAAACCTCGCCCTCGGCCTGCTGACGCGGCTTTCCTTGATCCAGCGATATGACGCGGCCAAGATGCTGAGCCGCTGCGTCCACCGCATCGGCCAGGCGCCTGCAAAGATCGGCCCGCTCCCACGCTGTCGTCTTTTCCCAAGACCGTTGCGCTTGCGACGCGACGGCGATTGCGCGTTGCGCCGTGTGACGCGAACTTTTCGGCAGGTGCGCAAGGATCTCTCCGTTGGCAGGATTAATGGACTCCATCCATTCCGAGGCCTCGCATTCCCACGTGCCACCAATAAAATTTCCCGGTGTGCGGCTGGAAACTTCCATCATCGAACGGTCCATCCTGCTTGGCAGCGCGACGCGGCATGATGCCGGCAACCGCGCGCCTTCCTTACAAAAAATCGAGACCGGAATGACCAACCACGGGTCGATGGTCTATCTTAAGAGTGCTCCGCCTGAGCCCCTGATCCGACGCCGGGGCAGGCAAGGCGATTCCGACCCGGTGAGGTGACGCTAGCACCTCCCGTGAGTAGGGTCAAAAATATTTTTTAACTTTTGAGTCATCCAACGCGCAAATCACGGGTATTGATCGCGAAGTTTTATCTGCTCCAGGCGCAATGGCCTAGTCGCACAAGGGCCGGGTCGCGTCCTCGTCAAAGTGCGAGACGAATTGCTGCTTGAGGCGCCGCAGCTTCTCCATCGCGTGTGGGCGCGACCGTATGGCCGCTCCGAATGCGAGGAGGTCGATGACCGCGAGATAGGCATACCGCATCGTAGTCGGTCCCAGCACATCGCCGTCATTGCGTAGCACAGCAATGTGAAGCGCCAGGTCCACCTCAGCCGCCAATGGGCTGCCGTTCTGGGTAAGGGCGAGCGTTGTGGCGCCATAATTGCCTGCGATCCGCGCGGCAGTGACAAGGTCGTCATTCGCGCCACCCAGCGAGCAGCAGAGAACGACATCGCCGCGCTCGACCGAGGCGGCCAGCATTGCCTGCATGACTCCATCTCGGCATGGCACGACACGGACCCCGAGACGGAAGAAACGATTCTGAATCTCCTCGACCAACCAACTCGAAACACCACCGCTGCCGAACGCGTAGAGCGTGCCGCCCCTCAGGATCGCATCGATTGCCCGCTCCACCTTGTCATCGGGAATGCCCAACGCCTCGACGATCGCGCTCTGCGCACGCATCGAGACCTGCTCGCGGACATCTTCAAGTGTGCTCGGAGGGTCGGAAGGTTCCAGATATCGGGGGCCAACCCGCATTGCCCCCATGACCTGCAACTTGAGGTCGCGCAGACCACTGCACCCGACAGCCTTCGAGAAGCGAATAATCGTCGGCGCCGACACGCCGATCCAATCGCAAAGATCGCGGATGGGCTTTTCCACGAAGAGTCTCGGATAGCCGAGCAGGGCCTGTGCAATCCTGTGCTGCGAACGCGACAGTTCCGGCTCCAGATCGCGGATTCGGCCGAGTATGTCGCGGGCGCCCACATGCTCCTGTGCCGCGCTGGCATCGGATTGAACACTCAGGCTTCTTGGCGCCACAGGAACCTCCTCCACGTGTCGAGGGTTTCATTACCAAATCATGTTTGATACAGAAGTTAAAGTCAAACTTGGCCGATTCGCAGATAGTGTACGGGTCCGACCGGACGTGAGCCACCGAGATGAGCGGCGCCCAAGCCCCATCACCTGCGAAGCGCCGGAAAAACCAGGATATTTCGCTGTGTGTCGAGGAACACTGTTTTTCAAGCGCCCGGCACAAAGCAGCCAGAGGACGCGACGCAGGCAACCGGCCGAGAGAACGCTGTCACCTGTTTCTCCTCCTATGCCTGATACAACAGCCAGCCGCATCAGACGTCCGTGCCTCTCGGCGGCCACCATCACGCCCCACTTTCAAGCAGCATTGCACGAGCCTGCTGCATCCGCGCGCGGCAAATGATGAAGAGGCGAATGTTCATATATCCTTGGGATGTCGAGGATGAAGGGCCGCGTCTCATCGGCCAACGCCTTCGCGCGGCGGGTATTTCGGCGATCGCTGTCGCCACCAGCTATCACGCCGGCAAATTCCTGCGCCCCCATGCCGAGGGCGCGAAAGTCTATTACCCGGAGGATGGCACCATCTACTTCCGGCATTCGCCGAAGCTCTATGGCCGGCTGAAACCGAAACGGGCCCGGATCGCCGAGGGTTACGACGCACTCTCGGATCTGGCGCATCATGCCCCCGATCTCGAACAGTCGGCATGGACAGTGGCCCTCCACAACAGTCGTCTGGGTCGGGCCCACCCCGATCTCGTCTGTCGCAACGCCTATGGCGATCCGATCTGGTCTGCCCTGTGTCCCGCACAGCCCGATGTTCAGGACTACCTTCTGGCCCTGTGCCTCGATCAGGCGACGAACCCTTCGGTGACAGACATCCTGATCGAGGCGCCCGGCTTCCAGGCCTACCGGCACAATGATCATCACGAGTTCGAACTCATCGAACTGACACGGCGTGCGGCGTCGCTGCTGGGGCTTTGCTTTTGCAGTGCCTGCGCCGCAAGGGCCAAGGACAAGGGAATAGACGTGGACGGGTTCGCCGCCCGGGCACGGCGGGAGCTGGACCGGTTCTTTTCATCGGGCGAAGAGGAACCCAACGATCTGATCGATGACCCCGCGTGGCAACAATTCATCGGCTGGCGAATGGAGCTAATCGCCAACATGGTCAGCCATGTGCGCACGCAGTTGCCCGCCCGCGTATCCCTGTCCGTCATTCCGACTGTCCGCACCCCCCTTCATACATGCTGGAGAGAAGGGGCCGATCTTTCCCGGCTCGCGGCAGCGGCCGACAGGCTTGCCATCCCGATTTACAGCAAGGGGCCGACGGCCACGGCAGCCGAAATCTCCCAGGCGCGCGCCCTCGCCGGCCCTAATGCACGTTTGAGTTTTATTCTGAGACCGAGCTGGCCAACGCTTGAAGGGCCCAAGGCGCTTGCCACGGCAATGGAAGCGGCCGGACATGCCGATGCGGAGGCCGTCGACTTTTACAACTACGGGCACCTTCGCCTGTCATCACTCGACTGGATCGGGATGCAGGTGCTGTAAACCGATCCGTAATTGATACCAACTGGCTGCAATCCCTGGAACGGCATCGAATGTGTGGCCAGGACTCATGTCAGCCCAAGATACAACTAGGAGACCAAAGTGTATGATCTTGTACTGAAGAGCGGTCGGGTTATTGATCCGGCTCAGGGATTGGACGCCAGGCTTGATGTGGCCTTCGCCGATGGAAGGGTGGCCGAGGTCGCTGCGGACATCCCCGCCAGCCGCGCGACCGCGGCACAAGATGTCAGCGGCAAGATAGTCACACCTGGCCTCATCGATCTTCACACCCATGTCTATTGGGGCGGCACGTCGCTTGGTGTGGATGCAGAACGGATTGCACGGCGAAGCGGAACGACGACATTCATCGATGCGGGCAGCGCCGGCGCAGGGAATTTCGCCGGATTCCGCAAACATGTCATCGAGGCGTCCGTCCCGCGTATCCTGGCCTATATCAACGTCTCGTTTGCCGGGATCTTTGGATTCAGCAAGCATGTAATGGTCGGGGAATGCGGCGACATGCGGCTTGTCCACCCGCATGAATGCCTCCGCGTGGCAAATGAAAACCTTGACGTCCTGGTCGGCGTCAAAGCCCGGATCGGGGCGAAGGCCGGTGGCAACTCGGGAATGGCGCCACTTCATCTGGCGATCGAGGTCGCCGATCAGCTTGGCCTGCCGGTAATGGCGCATATCGACATGCCACCGCCAACCCAGCGGGAAGTGCTTGATGTCCTACGCCCTGGCGACGTCTTCACGCATTGCTTCCGCCCGTTTCCGGTGGCTCCGATCCACGCGGATCGCTCGGTCCGCGAGGAGGTTCTGGCAGCACGTGAGCGCGGCGTGATCTTCGACATCGGCCATGGCCAGGGAGGTTTTTCCTTTAATTCCTGCCGCGCGATGATGGAGCAGGGAATCATGGCCGACGCAATAAGCAGCGACGTTCATGCCCTTTGCGTGGATGGCCCCGCACATGACCTCCTTTCGGTCATGTCGAAGTTTCTTGCGCTCGGAATGCCCCTCACCGATGTGATCCGCGCCAGCACGCAGAACGTGGCAAAGACCATCCGGCGCGAAGAACTGGGGACGCTGAAGGTGGGGGCAGCCGGCGACGCGACCGTGCTGGAAATGCGCAGCGAACGCGTGACGCATGTCGACGTCGTCGGAGAGATCCTTCACTCCGACGAACAGATCGGCAGCCCCGGCATGGTGATCGCGGGAAAATGGCTGCCCGAGTCCGCCAGCAGATGATCTGAGCTGGCAACCGCTCGAGAAACGGCCCAGAACAGGGATGAGCACATGATGCGCGACAATGAACCTATCCAGACCGCTTCGCACCGAGCGAGTCGCCGGGACATTCCGGCGGATCCCGTCGAGACGCCGGCATTTGTCGTCCATGAGGACGCCGTGTTGCGCAATCTTGAGAAGACGATCAAGGTTTCGGGCGGCCCCGCGCGCCTGATGCCGCATGTCAAGACACATCGCGCTCCCTGGGTGGTGGCCGCCCTTCGCAATAAGGGCGTCGAGGCCTTCAAGGCCGCAACGCTTGCCGAGCTTGAAATGGTGGCGCGGGGCGGTGCGCGAACGGCGACGCTCGCGTTTACAACAGTCAACCCTGCCAACATCGCCCGCTTCGTTCGATGTGCCCAAGCGCATCCCGAAACGAACTTTGTCGGAATTCTCGACTCGCAATACGGGCTGGAGGCCTGGCGGGCTCACCTCAGGAATGGACAGGACAACATTCGCATGCGCGTCGATCTCGACCCGGGTTTTGGCCGGACCGGCGCACCCATGACCGACGCGGCGGTGGATTTGGCGGCCGGCCTTCATGAACTGAACCGGTTCGCAGGCTGGCACCTCTATGATGGCCACATCCACGGCCCCGTGGAGGAACGGCGCGTCAGGGTCGAAGCAGAAGCCGAGGCTGTCCGCAAGCTGAACGAGCGCCTCGCCCGGAAAGGGATTTCCGGCGATCTCGTGGCCGGCGGTAGCTATACCTTCGACCTCTGGCCAACAGACGTTGCACAATTCGTTTCTCCCGGAAGTTGGACCTATTCGAGCGCGTCACATGATCGCGACCTCCCGAACCTGAACTGGGAGCCCGCCGCGTTCGTGCTTGCGACGGTGGTTTCGGAACACGATGGAACGGTCACCCTCGATGCCGGCGCGAAGGCCATTGCCCCCGACAAGCCCCTAAAGGAACGCTTCCGGATCAACGGCGAGATCATGCTCATCGCCGAGGAGCACGCGGTCGTGCGGACAGAGGGCTTGGCGCTTGGTGACCGCATTCTGCTCGTTCCGGAACATGCATGCACGACAGCCTATCTTTATGATCGCGCATGGGTGAGAACCACCAGCGGAGGCTGGGAACGTCGCGACCAGCTTGGAAGCACCCGCTGACGGCTTCCGGCCGGAAGTTCACAAAACGGCATGGAGAGAACGGAAGGAAATCCAGTGACCGCCGACAGGACAAGCGAACAAAGGTTGATCGATCTCGGCATTGACCTGCCAACCCTGCTACCGCCCGGGGGAAATTACCTCCCCGTCCGCCGCGACGGAAACACCCTTTACATCGCCGGACAGGGCCCCCGCCGCCCGGATGGCTCACGCTACACCGGAAGGGTCGGAGGCGATGTCTCCGCGGAGGACGCCTACGCCCATGCGAGGCTCGCCGGCCTGTCTATTCTGGCGCTCGCACGCGCGGAGACGGGCAGTCTCGACGGTATCCGTGCGCTGAAAGTATTCGGGATGGTCAACGCGGTGCCGGGGTTCGCCGAGCACGCGAAGGTCATAAACGGCTGTTCGGATATTTTCGTCGAGATTCTTGGCGAGGACGGCAAACACGCGCGTTCTGCCGTCGGGATGGGCTCTCTTCCCGGCAATATGACCGTCGAAATAGAGGCGGTTTTCCGTATCACGAGCCGAGACTGAACGGCTGTCGGTCTCGTTGGAAAGAGCAGCAGTGTACCCTGATCCCACCTTATTCATCCAAATCGGGGGGAAATGGCTGGCGTGCCCACGAAAGCTCTGTAGAATCAAGCTGCTAAACGAAACCCGACAGCAGCCCCCGGAGCACGCCATGGGTGAAACGCTACAGCCCTTCGCCACCCGCTTCAACAAGTCCCTTCGCGTCGAGAGACGCACGGAGCGGCTGACCGGCGATGCCGGCGTCGTGCCGCTGCGCGAGATCATGGAGCGCAGCGGCATCGTCGCGTGGATGATCCCGCAGCTGACCGATCCGCGGCGCCAGGAGGATGTCGTCCATGACCTCGCCTCCCTCATCCGGACAAGCGTGCTTCTCGCCGCCCAGGGCTGGCGCGACCATGATGACGCCGATGCTCTTCGAGACGATCCCGCCTTCCGGCTGGTGGTCTGTTCGGTCTCCGGTTCGGGCCGTCCATGCCATCAACAGAGTCCTCCTGCGGGGTGCAACATGTTGGCCATTTCCGAACAGGACTATGCGCGCGCGATGCGGCGGGATGTTCGGTGTGCCCGACTCGCACCGGCTCTTCGTCAGCGTGAATTCGGAAGAAACCGGCCGGGTGCAGTGGGCTGTCGAGGCGCGCGGTGCTTCCGGCTGATCCTCTGGCCGGCCTTCTTCCGCAGGGATTGGTGCTGAGACCTATCAAATGCGCGCCCGCGCCTGCTCCCGCATCACCGCATAATCCGCCAGCCACCCGACGATCACCGCCCTCTCCGGCAGCGCTGCCACTTCTCCGCTGCGCGCACCTGCACCTTCGGGCTGTACTCGACGATCGGCGGGCAAGCGCTGGGCGGGCTTTCAGAACCCGCCCCCGCGCAGGCGGTCAAGAAGGTCGTCGCGGCTGCGAGGGCGGCGTGCGGCCGCCTCCAGCATCTGGCGGTGAACGGCATTGCTGCGCTCCAATGTCTCGAGCCGCTCGGCGGCGCGTCCGGCGCGCTCGCCGGCACGGCGCAGGTTGAGCAGAAAGAGAGTATCGGTCAGCGCGACCAGGGCGATCGAGGCCACCCGCCGCGCCCAAGGACGAGCCAGCACCCCGGCCACCATACCCCACATCACCGCCGCCCCCTCTTCCAGTCATCGAGACGGGCGTAGACCGCCAACACGACGCCACCGAGCGCGAGCGCGATGAGCACCCAGCGCAGGCTGTCGAGATAGGGGACGAGCGCCTGCAGCTGTCCCTGCGCCTCGGAGATGGACTCCTGGGCAACCTCGACCGCTCCGGTGCCCAAGGTGGCCGCACCGGCGGCCCCTGCCCCGCGCATGGTGCGGCTCTCGGCGAGGCGCTCGCGCGCGGGCGGGCGCTCGGTCGAGAAGGGCGCGCTGTCCGCGGCCGGCCACGGCGCGCCCCAGGACCGCTCCGGCCCGAGGTCGATATGCATGAAGTTCGAGCGGGGATAAGTGCCGAAGCCCTTGAAGCCCACGGCGCGCGCCTCTCGCTCGAAGGTGTGCGGCTCTTGGTTCGTCATCGAGATATCGAACGCGGTGCCTTCCATGTGCTTCGAGCGTGTCGCCCCGCCCACCGCGCGGTTGTGCTCCGGGCTGCGGTAGCCGCTGGTCACGATCAGGGGCTTGCCGAGCCGGTCGCGGAGTGCCTGCAGGGTGTCGAGGGCCTCCTCGTGGACGAGCAGCTTGCCGGTCCCGCAGCAGGCGATCTCGGCCGGCGAGAAGTCCTGCCACCACCAGTCCGCGTCGGGAACCTCGCTGTAGTGCTCATAAAGGCGGGTCATCAGGGCCTCCTGAAACTGAAAAAACCCGCCTGGGGCGGGCCGAGAGGGATGGGTTGTGCGCCGGCCGTCAGTCTTGCGGCGGCGGGTGCTGGAATGCGGCGAAGAGGAGCTCGCGCATCTGGTGGATATCGCGCTCGACGCGCTTGCGATGCTCCTGCTCGGACTTCATGTCCTCGGCCCGCTGGGCCTCGGGGCGATCGCGTTCCTCGATCCGCACCTTCTCTGCACGCTTTCGCTCCTCGCGGAGTTCCTGCTCGAGGCGGCGGACGAGGGCCTCGCTGGTAAACGCCTTGCGCGTGACCGCGCCGGCCACCGCGAACAGGAAGGTCAGCGCCGCGCCGATCGCCGCGGTCAGCCCTTTCTCGCGGAAGGCGGTGGTGATTTGCTCGATCATGGTTGTTCGGTCCGTCATGATGCGCTCAGGAGGCCGATTTCATCGGGGAGGTCGGCGTCGGTCCAGGCCGCGCTCGTGTCGGGGTTTTGCGCCCATGAGAAGAACGCGGTCTCTGGCATGGCGCTTCCGAGAGCAACGCTTGCCGCGTCGTAGTCGCTCGCGTTGAGACGAAGCGACCCGGCGAGGTTGCCCGGCCCGCTGGTGCCCGCCTGCGCGATGGCCTTGAGGTGGACGCCCGCGATGGTGGGGCCGGCCAGGGTGGCGTTCTGGCGCTGCCCGGCGGTGTCGCTGGTCATCCGGGTGAGCACGCTGCCGTCGCCCAGCGAGGCGAGCGATCCGGCCCACTGGTCGTAGTTGCCCACGGTGTCCGGTGTCCGCCGCGCGAAGCGCCGTCCGATGGTCGAGACGCCATCGAGAACCGCGAGGTGGGCGATATGCCAGGAAGCGGTGCCCGAGTGCCAGGTCTGCGACGGGTTGTCGAACTTGATATGCACCGGCTTGCCCTTGCCGCCGGTGTTCGCCGCCGTGGCGCTGCTTACCAGCACGCCGCCCACGTAGAACTCGATGGTGATGTCCGCGCCGACCGCGACCTTGATATCCATCCAGTAGGTGTTGCCTTGCCCGATGGTGAAGGTCGTTGTCCCGACAACCTGGCTGTCCCCCTCGGCCACGGCCTCGATGGTCTCGTCGGAGTGGCCGCGCAGCCGGGCGACGAGGGCACCGTTGGCGTCGTAGAAGGACACGAACGGGGTGTCGTTGCTGTCGATACCGAACTCTGCATCGTCCGCAGTCAACGTGCGGAACTGGAACCACAGGTCGCCTATCGGGGTGTCGAAATCGAGGTAGAAGGGCTGCCTGCTGTCCTCGTTGCCTTCGAACCGGAGGCTGTTCACATCCAGATCGGGATCGAATGTCCCGGCATCCGTGCTCAGATGGTTGCTGGTGACAGCCCCAAGATCGGCGGGCTGGTGGCAGAGGTGAAGCACATGGCTCATGACGTATCCTTCTCGATCCAGAGTTCATTCACGGCGGCGCTGAGGGCTTGCCCGCCGCCGATCTCTATCCACTGCTCCGCCGTGAACGAGGCCACGCCGTCCTCGATCCCGAGACCTTCCCCGAGAGCTATGAAGCCGCTGGGCACCGTGTAGGAGAATTGACTGGTGAGCGTCCGCAGCGTGCCGCCCTCGTCGGTCTCGCGCCCCTGACCAACGACCCAGAAATCGTTGGCAGCGGCGGTGCTGACTTCCACGGGGCCGAGGGTCGCGGGGTCGTTCTCCCACGTGCCATTGAGGCCGATCCAAAGGCTTCCGGTGGCCGGGTCGAACGGCATCATCACGATGTCGCCCGCGCCGTAGGCGGTATAGCTGCCGATGTTGGAGCCGTCATTGCCCCAGATATCGCCGCTGCCCCGGTAGGCGAGGGAGCCCTCGCAGATCGGATTTTCTCCGCTGTCATAGGTCGTGGACGGGTCGTCCAGTGCCGCCTGCGAGACGACCGCATGGTAGCCGTTGAACTCCGCTGGCCCGGCGGGGTTCGCCTCGAACTCCCAATGGACAGGCGCTGGATAGAGACCGGGGACGCGAGAAAGCGTAGGCACCCAGCGGCGATAGTCGGACCCGCCGCTGGTGTTGATGAGCGTCCGGTCATCATTGGAGAGGGTGTGGCCGGCGCCCGCCTTGGCCGCGTCGAACTGCACGCCAATGGTGTCACCACCGCCATCACCGCCGTCCCCTCCGGCGGTGGAGCCCATCAGCAGGGCGAAGCGCGAGAGAAAGAGGCCCATCACGTCACCTCCGAGACCGCGCCCTGCACGACCCACGCGTCCGCCGCGCGCTTGTAGAGGCCCGCGCCGCCCCATTGGGCGTAAATGGTGCAGGAGCCCGCCAAGACGCCGTTGAGCGTCACGCCGGTATCGCCCGCGATGGTCGTGGTGCCCGCGCCGACCTGGCTGATGTTGACGAGCGCGCCCACGGGGAAGTTGACGCTCGCCTCGGCGGGGAGGGGCACGAGCAGCCCGCGGGCACTGTGCATCTGCCGGAATGGATCGAGACCGAGTGGCTCAAGCAGCTCGTCGCCGAGCAGCTGGTGACGGTGCGCAACCGGCGCGGCTTCGCCCGGCTCGAATGGCAGAAGCTGAGCGAGCGCAACGAGGCGCTCGACACCCGCGTCTATGCCCGCGCCGCCGCCTGGATCGCCGGCGGCGATCGCTGGTCGAACGAAAAGTGGAAGGAGCTCGAGGACACCACGCGCGCCTCGAAGGACGAACAGACCGCCGAGGCCGCCCCGACGAAGCGGGCGAACAACTGGGTCGGCGGTCACAAGACGAAGGGCTGGCTCTGATGGCAGGTTTCACACAGGCGGACCTCGACGCGCTCAAGCGCGCCTATGCGAGCGGCGTGCGCAGCGTCACTTACGCGGACGGCAAGGCCGTCACCTATGCCAGCACCGAGGAAATGTGGCGCACGATCCGGCGGATCGAGGACGATCTGGCGCGCGCCTCATCGACCGGCAAGCGTCCGGTCGCCGGCTTCGCCACGACGCGGAGGGATTGATCCATGATCGCGAAGATGAACCTGATCGACCGCGCCGTGGCGTCCTTTGCCCCCGCACTGCTGCCCGGCACATGGCGGCGCGCGCGGCCATCGCGGGTTCGACGGTGAGCCGCGTCAGGGCGAGCTGGTCGACCTGATCACAGGTCAAGTGCGGCACCATGATCCGGCGGTTCTCGCCGAACGCCAGCGCCCCCTCGGCGGTGAGCCGGCGCAGGGATTCGCGCACCGGGGTCAGGCCGGCCCCCAGCCCTTCGGCAATTCCGTGCAGTGTCACCGGCTGGCCGGGGCGGAGTTCGCCGTACAGTATCATCCGGCGCAACTCGGTGTGCACACGCTCATGCGCGGGCACCTTCCGCCGTACCGGAACCATCCCCTCGTCCGGGGCGCGCAGTCGTGTATCGTGATCCTGCATATGTGTAACAATACCCGCCAACGCGCGACTCCGTCAGAGGATTCGCCGCTACTCGGCGAAGGCGTCGTTCAGACCGTTCTGCAGCGTCTCGCGCGGGGTGCAGCCGAACAGGCGGCGGTAGCTTTCCGCAAAGCGGCCGAAATGCGCGAACCCCCAGCGCATGGCGACGTCGGTCACCCGCGTGCCCGGGGCGGCGTGCTGCAGATCCAGATGCGCCCGCCGCAGCCTCGTGTCGCGCAGGAAGGCCATGGGCGTCGTCCCCCGGAAACGGCGGAAGGCATATTGCAGCGACCGCGCGCTGACCCCGGCCGCGGCGGCCACGTCCTCGAGCGTGAGCGGCTGATCCAGCGCGGCCAGCATGTATTCCTCGGCCAGCTTCACGTGGCGCGGGGCGACGGTGCTACGCGGCGCGTTGTGGAAGAACCCGGCGTAGTTGTGGCGATGTGCCTCCAGCAGGCCGGTCAGGATCGCGCCCTCGATCTGCCGGGCCAGCAGCCCGCCGGGCGCCAGCGCCGGACGTCCCCGGTCGGCCTCGGCCACCAGATGCATGATCAGGCCGCGCAGCGCCGCACCCTGCGCGCCGGTCAGGTCCAGCGCCCCCTCGAAGGTCAGCGGCCGGTCCGCGGCGCTGCCAAGCTGGCCGGCGAGATGCTCGTGCATCGCGCGCCGGTCGATCTGGACCAGAACCTGCCGGCAGCCTTCGTTCCAGATCATCGAGGTCGGATGGTGGGGGTTGAGGACCGCCGCCGCACCGGGATGCGAGTAATAGCGCGACGGCCCGTTGGCGATCGCCGCGCCGCCGTCGAGCGGCAGCTGGAAAAGGTAGAAGTCGCGCAGCTCGCCCGGGCTGATGAGCGTCTTGGCGCCGTACTCGATGAAGTTCAGCGACAGCCGCTCGCCCGGAAGGTGGTGATGGCGCGCCTGCAGCGGGGCGCGGCCGATGGTGTCCAGCGTGTGCGGGCAGAAGACCGCCGCCACCCGTTCGCGCGCCTCGTCAAGGTCGCGCGTGTGAAACAGGGCGAAATCGGCCAGCGGGGGCCGGTGCGTCACCTCGGGCATTCTCCTGGTGCCTCTGCCGCGGTTGGCGGGCACTCTAGCACATCATGCGGCGTGTTTCACATTGCCCGCGCACGGGCGCGCTCATTTTTTCGTTTTCCGGATAGTCGCGTCGGCCGCCGGATAGCCCGCGCGGCGTTGTCGGTGCACATCCCCCGAAAGCCGCAATGCGTCAAGGGGAGGACAACGATGCGTGGACTGGACGGCAAGGTGGCGATCATTCCCGGCGGCGCCACCAAGATCGGCGCCGCCATCGTCGCCGCGTTCCGCGAGGCCGGCACGCGGGTCATGGTCGCCGACATCAACGAGGAGGCGGGCCGCGCGCTCGAGGCCGACGGCGTGGCCTTCCAGCCCACCAACCTGCGCGACGACGACGACATCACCGCGCTGGTCAAGGCCGCGAAGGACCGCTTCGGCCGGATCGACTTCCTCGTCAATGTCGCGTGTTCCTACCTTGACAACGGCGTCGAGTCGACGCGGGCCGAATGGCTGGAAAGCCTTGACGTGAACGTCGTCGGCTCGGTCATGCTGATGCAGGCCGCACGCGAGGAACTGGCGAAAAACAAGGGTGCGATCGTCAATTTCGGCTCGATCTCGTCGCGGGTCGCGCAGACGGGGCGCTGGCTCTACCCGGTCTCGAAGGCCGCGATCCTGCAACTGACGCGCAACCAGGCGATGGACCTTGCCCCCGAGGGCATCCGCGTCAACGCCGTCAGCCCCGGCTGGACCTGGTCGAACATCATGGATGAACTCACCGGCGGCGACCGCGCCAAGACCGACGGCGTCGCCGCGCCGTTTCACCTGCTGGGCCGGACGGGCAACCCCGAAGAGGTGGCCAGCGCCGTCCTGTTCCTGTGCTCGGACGAGGCGAGCTTCATCACCGGCACCGATATCCGCGTGGACGGCGGCTACACCGCGATGGGCCCCGAGCAGGCGGTGCCGGCAATACCGAAACTCATGGAATGACAACGACATCACGGGAGGAAACGCGATGAAACGCATAACGATCATCGGCGGCGGCCAGTCCGGGCTGCAACTGGGCCTCGGCCTGCTCAAGAACGGCTACGAGGTACGCGTGGTGCAGAACCGTACCGCCGAGGACATCCGCGGGGGCCGCGTTATGTCCAGCCAGTGCATGTTCTCGAACGCCGTCCAGCACGAGCGTGACCTGGGCATCGACTTCTGGTCGGACGAGTGCCCGCCGGTCGAGGGCATCAACTTCATGGTCCCCGCCCCGGACGGCAACGGCAGGGTGATCGACTGGACCGGCCGGCTGGACCGCAACGCCTATTCGGTTGACCAGCGCGTGAAGATCCCGCGCTGGATGACCGAGTTCGAGCGTCTCGGCGGCCAGATGGTCATCAAGGACGCCGGCATCAGCGACATCGAGCTCTATGCCCGCGAGGACGACCTGGTCGTCGTCGCCTCGGGCAAGGGCGAGGTCGGCCGGCTGTTCGAGCGCGACGCCTCCAAGTCGCCCTACGACAAGCCCCAGCGCGCGCTCGCGCTGACCTACGTGACCGGCATGACCCCGCGGCCCGAGCATTCGGCGGTGTGTTTCAACCTGATCCCCGGCGTGGGCGAGTATTTCGTGTTTCCGGCGCTCACGACGACCGGCCCCTGCGAGATCATGGTCTTCGAGGGCGTGCCCGGCGGGCCGATGGATTGCTGGGGCGAGGTGAAAAGCCCCGAGCAGCACCTGGCCAAGTCGAAGGAGATCCTCGACACCTACCTGCCGTGGGAGGCCGAGCGCTGCCGCAACATCGAGTTGACCGACGACAACGGCATCCTCTCGGGCCGGTTCCCGCCGACGGTGCGCCACCCCGTGGCGACGCTGCCCTCGGGCGCGAAGGTGCTGGGGCTGGGCGACGCGGTCTGCCTGAACGACCCGATCACGGGGCAGGGCTCCAACAACGCCGCCAAGGCCGCCGCGGTGTATCTGGACCGGATTCTCGCCCGCGGCGAGGGGGAGTTCGACGCCGAGTGGATGCAGGGCACTTTCGACGCCTATTGGGACTACGCCCAGTGGGTGGTGCAGTGGACCAACATGATGCTGGCGCCGCCGCCCGACTTCGTGCTGGACCTCATGGGCACCGCCTCCGCAGAGCCCCGCCTCGCGCACCGCATGGCAAACGGCTTCGACGATCCGCGCGATTTCTTCCCGTGGTTCGCCGACCCCAAGGCGGCGCAGGACTACATGGCCGAACTGGAGGCCGCGTGAGCCATGGGCATGCCTGTTGATCCCCAGGAATTTCGCACCGCCATGGCGCGCTTTCCCGGCGCGGTGACCATCATCACCGCCCGAGTGCCCGAAGAGCGCCGCGGCATCACCGCCACGGCCGTCTGCTCGGTCAGCGCCGAGCCGCCGAGCCTGCTGGTCTGCGTCAACCGCGGCACCGGCACCGGCGCCGCGATCCACGAGACGGGGCGCTTCAACGTCAACCTGCTGGCCGACCCGGCCGACGAGCTGGCGCTGCGCTTCGCCGGGGCCCGCGGCGTGACCGGCGAGGAGAAGTTCGCCGCCGGTGACTGGGGCGAGGACGATCGCGGCCTGCCGGTCCTGCGCGGGGCGCTTCTGTCGCTGTCATGCGATGTCACCGACACCCTGGAGGCGGGCAGCCACACCGTTTTCGTCGGCTGCATCACGCAGATTCACCAGGGCGAGGGCGCGCCGTTGATGTATGAGCGCTCGCGCTTTCACCGGCTCCAGCCGATCTGACGTCTGCGCGTCCCGCCGGGCTTGCGGCGGGGCGCGCCCGCGGCACCATTGCCGCAACTGGTCTCGGGCTCCTATTCGCGCCTGTGCGTCGCGGCGACGCGGGCGACTTCCTCGTATATCCCGCACAGCAGGTTCAGGGTGCGCGTCGCCTCCGACAAACGCGCGCGCAGCGCGGGATCTACCTCGTCTTCGATGAAAGCGATCGCCGTGCCTATGTCGGCTCCGCCTATGGTCGAGACAACATACTCGGTCGGTGGCAAGTCTACGCCCGCGATGGTCATGGTGGAAACCGCGAGCTGCGCGGTCGCGACCCTCGCAATTATCGCTTCAGCATTCTCGAACGCCTCGCGCCCGACCTGCCGGCGGAAGATGTCATCGCTCGCGAGAACGGCTGGAAACAGCGGCTCCCCACCAGGCAGCCGTACGGGCTCAACGCCAACTGATTCACCCGCCGAGAGGGTCGTGGGTGGCGTAGTGCAGGACGACCGGGACAACGACCGCCTTGAGCGGCGTGCCGCCCTCGACGGGGATTTCCTCGGTCTGCGGGGCCTGAGCCTCCGACCAATCGCACTCCCCGCCGAGCGTCCGGTCGGGCGCGATCGCGGCGGTGATCGCCTGCTTGAGCGCGTCGAAACGCGCGTCGCGGGTCGCCGCGGTCTTGCCGGCGACCACCACGTCGATCTCGGCGCGGTGCTGGTAGAAGTAGGCGAGCGGCGAGAGCAGCACCTTGGGATCGCCAGGGTCGCCGTCGCGCTGGATCAGCGCGCCAGCCGTGGGCACCCGCGTCGGCAGCGCCGTGTTGCGCTCCACGAGGGCGCCCGACGGCGCCGCGGCCGCGAGGGCGGTATGCAGCGCCTTGAGCACCGTCTCGGATTTGCTCTCAGACATGTCAGTCTCCCACGCGGTCGCTCACCCAGGGATCCACGATGCGGCCGGGCATCTCATTCTGCACCTGCTCGGCCGCGCGATCGAGGTCGAGCCGCTTTTTCAGCTTCACTTGCGGGACGAGGATGAAGATCGGGACGGTCGCCTTGCCGCGCCCCGTCCTGGAGCGCGACCGCACCGCCCGGCCCTTGCTCGACAGCCGCCCCTCGGCGACCAAAAGGCTGGGTGCGTTCTTGCGGTAGATGAAGCGCAGCGGCATCCCGCGGCGCTGCTCCCATTCGCCCGGCGTCAGCCGCGCACCGCGCAGCCCGCGCCCCGCGGCCTCTGTCGGGATCGCCAGGAAGAAGCCGGCATCCGATTTGATCGTCGCGCCCTTGTCGTGGGAGTTCACGACCTCGGGCGCGTTCGACCAGACATAGGCGGCGGCATTCAGGCTGTTCTGGCCCTTGGGATAGGCTTGCTCGCGGATGGAGTTCGCCAGACGCCGGCCGAGCCCGGCGCCGGTGATCTGCCGGCGCCAGGCGGTTTTCAGGTCGCGCCCGGCGCCGATCGCCGCGCGCTTGACCGCCTTTTCCCCGGCGGCGACCTCGCGCGCCATGACAACCGCGAGGTCGGGGCTCACATCGAGTTTCACCCTCATTGCGGGCGCGCCTCCACGGTCCAGACAAGCCGGTCGCTGT
Organism: Rhodobacteraceae bacterium WD3A24; assembly: GCA_002967695.1. Lineage (GTDB taxonomy): Bacteria > Pseudomonadota > Alphaproteobacteria > Rhodobacterales > Rhodobacteraceae > Alkalilacustris. Next base: position 57,229 of record PUHN01000012.1, read on the forward strand.
CCTGCATGGGCTCGCCGATGACCTCGAAGGTCTTCGCGCGAGATGCTACCGCCTGGCCGCGCTTGTTGATGCGGGCGCGATCAGTGACGAGCAGGCTCGGACCGAGGCCATGGCCTCGAGATCGGACCGCCCGAGACTTGCGATGGGCCGATCCAGTCTTTCGCGGGCCTCGAGCCATGTTCCGATCTCCCGTGCTGCCACGCGCGTCACATGCGCCTGCCACTCGTCCGGCGTCATGGGCTCAGCTGTTCAGCCAGGCCGGTGCGCCGCCGGGTGTGGCGGGGGCCGCGGGGGCTACGCTGCCCTGGGCCGGCGCGGCCGGCGCCTGGGGCGTGTTGGACCAGCCGCCTTGCCCCGGTGCCTGCGCGTTCCAGGCGGGCGGCGTTTGCGCGGGCGCCTTGCGCGGTGCGGCATTGACCGGATCCGGCGTGACCTGCTCGCCGCGCATGATCGCCGCATAGGCGGGTTCATTGGGCAGCACGACATTGGCCAGCTTGTTGCTGTCGCGGTAGTTCGGGTTGTCCGAGCTCTCCACCATGATCCGTGCGGCGAAGGTAATCCCGTCGAGCTGCTTGAGCCCGCCGATCACCCGCTTTTCCTTGGCAGCCTGGCTGACATCCTGCGGGTCGAGCCCGAGCGCGCTGTCCACCATCGCCCGGAACGCGCTTTTGGAGATGTTCCAGCCCTTGGACTGGCCTTTCTCGTCGAGCTTGCCGCCCGCCACGGTGAAATTCTGCCAGAACTTGCGCCGCGCGAACGGCCCCTCGGTCACGGTGAATACGCAGTCGAGCATCTTCGCATCGCTCTGCGAGGAACTTTTCAGCAGCCCCGCATCCATCTCGGTCGCGCCGTTCGTGCCGCCGGGGCGCAGCTTCATCGTCACCTTGGCGAAGGTGCCGTCCGGGATCAGCTCTCCCATCGGGGCCATTTGCGGAGCGGCGTCGTTCAGATCGTAACTCATGGGTCGGGTCCTTTAATGGGATCAGTTGGATTGAGGAATGGAAGCGGGGAGCGAGCGGCCGTCGATCTTGGCCAGAAGCGCGGCGAGGTCCGGCGGCTCGGTCGCCTCGAGCCGGCCCGAGCGGTCTTTCGCGGGCAGCCCCCATGGGTTGCCGGATGTGCACACGAGGCGGCGCGTGGTGGACGCCTCATCGAGGGCCCATGCGCCCTCTGCGTCCTTGCCGAAGAGCTGCATCGAGATGACCTAGTCGACGATGCCGGGCAGCTCGCGGCCCGCCTTCGAGCCTTCCATCTGCGGAACCCAGCTCGATGTGCCGAACTCGTCGGTCACCTTCTCCAGAACGCCCACGAAGACCACCGTCTTGCCGCGCGCATGCTGGAGGTGTTTCAGCGCCTGGATGACCTCGCGCCCGAGCAGCCCGTAGGCCCCGCGCACATCCGGCTTTCCGGTGCGCTCCGAGAACGCCTCCGGCTGCTGCTTGGCATAGGCCATGGCCTGGCGCGTCAGATCGTTGATGGAGTCGACGAAGATGATCGAGCGGTCCCTGAGGAATTCCTCCAGCCCGCTCTCGGCGTACTGCGCCTGGACATGGGCGTGATAACGCGGTCCGTAATAGCTGTCGGGGTGCTGCGCCGGGTCCGGGCCACCGATCAGGATCACCAGATCGCGGAAATCGGCGAAGCTGCGGATCGGAATGCTGGGGCCGCGCCAGTCCTGGACGGATTTCATGCCGGCTTCGAGGTCGAAGCACACCGTCCTGTCCTCGGGCATCGATGTGATCAGCGTGGTCTTGCCCACGCCGGGCGGGCCGAAAATGGCCAGCGATGTCTTGTTCTCGGCCGCCGACAATCGCTCGTCGGCGGTGATGATGCGCACTGTCATGGGGCTCTCCTTGAAAGGGGTCGAAACGGACAACAGCGACGGGGAGTGACCGGGCGCCGAAGGGGAGCCTGCCCAGCCATGCGGTCAGGGCCTCCCCGCCGCTGTTGTTCGGGGGTTCCAGTGGGCTCGAGCCGAAAGCCGGGTTTGCCGCTGCCGACCGTGCGCGCGGTCTCGAAGCCGGCCCTGATCGCCTCGGGCCAGGCCGCGTATTTGCGCTCCGGCACCCTGATCGCGATGTCGACGTACTGGGCCGGATCGTTGCCCGCGGCGCGGATGCGCTCGACCATGTCCGCGAGCTGGCGCTGATCCCACTCGACGCGCTTGGGCAGGTCGGCAACCACGGTGAAATCGCCGTCATCAAACCGGACGGTGCCGGTGTCCTTGCCGTGGGCGTACCGTTCCTCAGCGGCGCGGTCGGCATAGCGGATTTCCAGTGCGCCATCGAGACGGGCCTTCGCGGCCTTGTCGCGCTTGAGCCGCTCATCGATCTCGCGCTGGAGGATGGCGAGAAGTTCGACCGGCAGCTGGGCGATCTCGCCCGGCGCCATGGCAGTGAGGTCATCGCTCCGTGGAGCGTTCTCCGGGTAGGGCATGAAGGGGTCTCCGTGATCGGGAAAGAAGGATTGGGTCATCAGGCGGCCTCCGGCTCGGCGAGCAGCAGCTCGGACAGCGAGGCGGCGGCGGCCTTCGGTGTGGGGCGGGCGATGGCGATGTAGGCGAACCGGTCGGGGCCCGCGCGCTCCTGGACGAGATGGACGAGGCCCATCTCGCAGGCGCCGAACGCGGCCCGTCCGAGAGCCGCCAGCTGGCAGCGCTCCGCCTCAGGCAGAAGCGAGATCACCGGGGTGATATCGATCCCGAGAAAGCCACGATGGTATTCCAGCCGAGTGCCGGCCTCGGCCTGCGCGATCCAGGCACAGAGGTCGATGTCGGTCAGGCGCGGCGTGACCTCCCGCCGTTTGCCATGATCCGCGGCCACCATCAGCATGCCCGCTGCGCTCGCTGGAACGCGTTGGCATGGCGGGTGGCGCGCGCCGGATCGGCCGTCAACCGCCGCGGCGATTGCCCGGCCCGGGCGACCGCATCGCTGATCGTCATGGCGCGCCGAAGCTGGCTCTGCTCGAATGCTTCCACGTCCGCCAGCCGGTAGAGCACGCGCCCGCCGAGCTTGAGAAACGCGGGACCCTGGCCGGTGTAGCGCCAGCGCTCCAGCGTCCTGTGAGAAATTCCCCAGCGCCGGGCGAGCTCCTTCTGGTTCAGGCAATGCCTCGGTAACATCGGTGTCTCCTCTCATGCCTCAATGACGAGAAGATGCCCGATGGCGATGTGGGATGTCGTCAGGACCGGCGGGGGATGCGGAGGGGGATCGAAAAGCGCTTGCAGGACAAGGGTCGGGGCGCCGATGCAGCGGACGCATCCCCCTCCATCCCCAACCCATCCCCTTCGCGATCCCCCTCCGGAGATCGCGCCGGGAGCGACTCAGTCGAGGTTGAGCCGGTAGCCGCCGCGACGATCCGACCGGATGAGTCGCCGCCAGTTCACCTGGGACTTGAAGACATCGGCCATGCGCAGGCTTTTCGAGCCGGCCCCGCGCAGGATCGCCTTGCCGTTCTGCCAAGGCTCGCCGGCCAGCGCGGCCGCGTGCAACGCCCGGACCACCTCCGCCTGGATCGGCCCCAGCTTGTAGCGGTCGCCGTTGCAGCGGACCTCCTGGTAGTCTGCCGAGTGGATGAAGGTGGGCGCCTCGGCCTGCGCCCCGCCCGCGGTAAAGCCGGTCGCGATCTCGAAACGGTCGCGTTCCTGGCGTGTTAGAAGCAGGTCGCCGATCAGCACGAGGACCGGCTCGGCATCGCCGAAGGTGGTGGCATAGTCCGCGCGCGGCGTGCGGAACGCGTGCAGATGAATCTCGCCGCAGCGGAACATCTGGAAGACGTGACAAGCATGCAGATCCAGCAGCCCGCTGTAGCGGGTCTGCTCCCACGGCACCTGAAAGAGCTCCCCCTCGGGCGTCTCCTCGACGTCACCGAACTCGATCGGCACCCCGAAAACGCGCACAGACAGACGCAGCCGGTCGTTCTCGGCAAGGTAGATCAGGTCGGCCTCGGATATCCGCCACCGTTCGAGGATCTCGGGAAGCGTGAAATACGATTTTGTCGATGTGCATTCACTGCCCTCCCGCCGAGTCCCCTGAATAATGTTTATCTTATGTTCCTATCCGCTTGACGCCGTCCGATCAATCCGGTTTTATCCTGTTTAATCCACAGCCCATTGGGGAAAACATGGCCGAGCATCACACCCTTGCCGACCGTCTGAGGGCCCGGGCGCAGCAGCTCGGCCTCAGCCCGGCCCATGTCGCCGAGATCGCCGGCGTCAACCGCTCCTTCGTCTACGACATCCTTCGCGGCCGCTCGACGCGCCCCGGCATGGCGAAGCTGGGCGAGGTCGCTCGGGTGCTCAAGGTCGACCGCGACTGGCTTATCCACGGGATCGGCGATGTCGAGGGGACATCACCGTTCATCGAGAACCCCGACGAGGCCTTCGTCTCGATCGCGCAGGCCACGCCACGGCCCGCAATGGGAGGTGGTGCCGTGGTCGAGGATCACGCCGATGCGGCCGACCGCGCCTATCACTTCCGGCGGTCCTGGATCCGGCACAGCCTGAAGGCCAGCCCGTCCCAGCTGCGGATCATGCATGTCGAGGGCGACAGCATGGCGCCCACGCTGCTCGACGGCGACACGGTGCTGGTGGACATGGCCCGCCGCGCCCCCAACCCGCCGGGCATCTTCGTGCTCGATGACGGCATGGGGCTGGTGGCCAAGCGACTCGAACACATCCCCAACAGCGATCCGCCGGCGGTGCGGGTGATTTCCGACAACGGCTTCTATAGTCCATACGAACGCACGGCCGACGAGATTCACATCGTCGGCCGTATCCGCTGGTTTGCAAGGGAGATATAGCATTGGCTCATGTCATCATTCGCGGGAACAACGGCCGCCGCCACGAGGTCGATTTCGACGAGGCCGACATCACGGTGAAGTTGCACGCGAGCAGCGATCACGTGGAGCTGGTGATCGAGTCGCTTCATGATTTGGCACCATCGAACAAGAAGCGCTTCGCTCTGGCCAACATCCCGTGGCATCTATTCAGTAAGGCCATGGCCGATCTTGCGCGGCAGGACCCCAGCCTGAAGCCCAAGCCGGAATGATCGCGCTGCGCAAACTCGACGACGCCGACCCCGCGCTTGCGCATTCGCCGATCGTTCGGGGGCTGGAGAAGACCTTCGCCTGGATCCAGGACAATGGCGGAATCCCCCTGACGCCGTCGAAGGCCTTCAAGCGGGTCTTCGTGCATTGGGCCGCGGCCGAGTTCGACTGGCCCGGCCACACCGAGGCCGACCTCTTTGCCGTCAACAAGGTTCTGAACGAGCCGGACTTCATGCCGCTCATGATGCTGCACGACCTGATGATCGCGACGAAACTCGGCCGGCACTACAAGGGCGAGTTCAGGCTGACGAAGGCCGGCCAGGCGTTGGTTGGCCATCCCGGCCGGATCTTCGACACCGTCGTCCCGGTTTTCCTGTTCCGCGTCGACCACGCCAGCTTTTCGCGGTTTAATGACGAGCCCCTCCTCGGCAACTGGGACGTCTTCCTGAACGTGCTTAACGTGGAGGCCGAGGACGGCGCCACTGGCGCGCAACTCCGCAGGGTGCTCTATGGGGAGCCCGAGACAGGGCCGTTTCCGCAATATGACCGGGTCATGGGCGATCTCTACATCCAGGTGCTGCGGCCGCTCTGCTGGGCTGGGCTGCTACACCAGCCGCAAGGCGCGGACAGCTATCGCACGGAGGACGCGCTGTTCATGAAGACTCCGCTGTGGCGCGCGGCGTTGCAGCTGGAGACCGATCGCAAAATACAAGGCGCGACGCGGCATTGACCGCCTCGCCTGGCCGTGCCGTAGGCCGATGCTGTCGAACCCACAGCATGATCTGTTGCGGCAAAACCGGCCCTTGCCGGACCTTCACAACGACCGCAGAGAACGTTCGGAGGCAGCCCAAAGCGGGCGAGACGCACTGTTCGATCTTATCTCTGGATATCGCCGCCAAACTTTGCCCTCGGCACCAAAGGTGATTGCCTCCGCGTCGAGGGCCGAAAGCGTAGTGCGCTGAGCATTCGGCTCACAGGCGCGATCAGCATCTTCAAGGCGGCACGCTGATCGTGGGCGCGCCGGCGGCGGGCGATGCGGTCATAATGCTCGAAGTCGATGGATCCGTCGGGGCGGCGGTGAATGAGCGGGTCGGCATGAGTGGACATGGTGGGTATCCTTGATCGGCTGACACCTCTTTCGCACCCTGACCGGCGCGGCGCTTGCAGGCTGCCTGACCAAGAGCTTCAGAAACCCTTGCGGTTTGCCTGATTTCGCACCGGCTGCGCCGCCCTGCGCTTTGTCGGCACACGCCGCGATGGTATTCTTCGCCCATGCGGTACCATTTCGGCGAATGCCAACTCTGCACCGAAACCTTCACGCTCACGGTCGCGGGCGTCCCCCGGCCGGTCGAGCCTCAGGTCTTCGACCTTTTGCACCTGCTCGTGAAGCGCGCCGGTACCGTGGTCACGCATGACGATCTGATCGCCACGATCTGGAACGGCCGCATCGTCTCGGATGCCGCGATCAGTTCCCGCATCAGTTCCGCACGCGCCGCCATTGACGACAATGGCGCGCGGCAGGACTGGATCCGTACAATCCCGCGCCGGGGATTTCGCTTTGTCGGCGCGGTCCGGACCGAAGGTGAAACCTCACCGCCAGCGAAGCCGTCGGAGCATCAGACGATCGGCTTCTGCCACTCGGACGATGGAACGCGCATCGCCTGGGCCCGCAGTGGCAGCGGCCCGCCGCTGGTGCGCGCCGGGCACTGGCTCACACATCTGGAACATGACTGGAAGAGCCCGGTCTGGCACCCGCTCCTCGACGAGTTCTCGCAGCATTTCACGCTTTGGCGTTACGACCAGCGGGGCAACGGACTTTCCGAGCGCGCACCGGCCAATCTCTCGCTTGAAGCGTCGGTCAACGACCTCGTCGTTGTCACCGAGGCCGTCGGGATCGACCGGCTCACGCTCTACGGCACCTCGCAGGGCGCGCCTGTGGCCATCGAATATGCGCTGCGTCATCCGGGGCGCGTCGCGCGTCTGATCCTGCACGGGGGTTTCGAACGCGGTAGGCGGCTGCGCGACAGCGATGGCGGCGCGGACCTGTCGCAGGCGATGGCGACGCTGATCCGCGAGGGCTGGGGGCAGCCGGGATCGGCCTTCATGCGGGCCTTCGCGTCGATCTTCATTCCCGGGGCGACAAAGGAGCAGCTCGACTCGCTGGCCGATCTGCAGCGGCTGTGCACCGATGCCGAAACGGCGGCGCGGCTGCGATGGGCGATCGACGGCTATTCGGTCGCCGGCCGACTGGGAGCGGTCCGCGTGCCAACGCTGGTCCTGCATGCCCGCCACGACGCGGTTCATCCGTTCGAACAGGGCCTGGCTTTGGCCGCGGGCATCCCGGGGGCGGAGTTTATGCAGCTCGACAGCGGCAATCACGTGATCCTGCCACAGGAGCCGGCCTGGAATACGCTCTTCGGTGCAATCCGTCGCTTCGCCGACTCGCCCACCGCCTGAACCGCTCTGCCGGGTATTTGGCAACAAGTAGGGCCATTCGATCGTCCCCCGAAATCCGCGCTTCGACCAACGGCGGCTCTGTCCGCGGAGCAGTTATTGGCGGTCCTTCGCCGCGCTACGCACATATGTCCGCTGTGGGCCGGTAGCGATGCCTACCGGGGCGTAGCGACCGTGGCTTTGCAAGGTCCGCTTCCTGCGCTTTGCGGAAGTTCGTGCCTGGAGCAGCGAACCACCGCTCACCTCCCAACCCGACCATGCATGCCTCACCTCGCAGGATGACTGTTGTGGCCAAGCTATGGCGTGTAGCCCGCCGGTAGAGAATAGCTCCCTGGGCCTTCCGGCGCTCATCGCCACAGTACGCGCGGCACTTGATTCCCATCGGTGACGCACCTTTACGCAGCATTCCCATAACCTTCTGACTATCATTGTTTTTGGGGTTCGAGCGGATAGCGTCTCCCTATGCAAAACGCGATCTACAAGGCAACACGGGGTCCCAACGCCCTGCCACCCGAACACATGACGCCCGCAGAGCGCCGCGCCGAGTTGTGCGGTCTGCTGGCAATCGGGCTGGTGCGGCTGCGGTATCGGGGCAATGCGCAGCCATCTGCAGATACCGGAGAAAGTTCCCTACACTCTCCGGCCGAGCAGAGCGTTCATGCAACTCCGACTCAAGAGGAGGACGCATGACGAACGACCCGATCCCCGCGCGCCTGGTTCTCCAAAGCGAAGAAGCGACCTCGGACTCACGGGGCAGAAATGCCCCGCACTCCGCTGCTTGCCTCGATAAAGAGCCAGTGATCGGGCGGAAGAAACGTGAAGAGGCTGTACGCCAGAATCTGCAGCATCAGAAGCCAAAGACCCGCGCGCACCAGAGCGCTGTGTCGAAAAACGCCGCCGGCCAGCAGTGCGACAGACAGAGCCTGTCCGATCAGGATGGCAAGCACGAAGGTGCCGATGTCCAGCGCAAGGAGGTTGCGGCCCAAGATGGTCGTATAGGTGGTAAAGACCGTGACGATCAGAACCGCTGTGACGAGCAAACTCGGCCCCTTCACCGCCAGCAGCCCTCGCCGGCGCATACCTGCTGGAGGTGGCGCGAAGCCGGCCCAGAGAAACCCTGGCCAGAAGGCGAGCTTCAAATGCTCCCAGATGGACTCGTTGACCGCGGCAATCAGCGCAAGCGGCGGCCATCCGCCCGCCAGGTCGAACAGGAAATGCAGGGCCGACCCGACCGCGACCATGAAGACCGCGCCGGCCATTTCGAAGACGAGGATGCTCCGTGTCCTTCCGATCATGGCATGAGTAATAGCACCATTGGCGCCCCTGAGGGCTACCATGGATCGTATCCACCCGAGAAATATGGGCAAACCTCTGCAGATACGGGAGAAATTCGCCTACACTTCCCGGCCGAGCAGAGCGTTCATGCAACTCCGACTCAAGAGGAGGACGCATGACGAACGACCCGATCCCCGCGCGCCTGGCGGCGCTGAAGACCACCCCGACGCCGGAGCTGAAGACCCAGTGGCGCGAGTTGTTCGACAGCGAGCCGCCGCCCTTCAACAGGCGCTACCTGGAGAGCCGGCTGGCCTACCGCATCCAGGAGCTGGCCTATGGCGGGCTGAAGCCCGAGACGGTTCGGCGGCTGGAGCGGCTAGGCGAGGAACTGGATGGCGGCGACCGCACGAAGAGCCGCATCCGCGCCGATCGTGATCGCCCCATTGCCGGCACCCGGCTGATCCGCGAGTGGCAAGGCGTCGAGCATGTCGTCACGGTCACCGCGGACGGCTTCGAGTGGCAGGGGCGCCCCTACAAGTCGCTCTCGGCCATCGCCCGCGCGATCACGGGGACGCGCTGGAATGGGCTGGTGTTCTTTGGCTTGAAGAACCGGCGGAGGCGGACATGACCAAGCCCATCATGCGCAAGCAGCGCTGTGCGATCTACACGCGCAAGTCGTCCGAGGAAGGGCTGGAGCAGGAGTTCAACTCGCTCGATGCCCAGCGCGAAGCCTGCGAGGCGTTCGTCGCCAGCCAGAAGGCCGAGGGCTGGGTGCTGGTCCGCGACCGGTTCGACGATGGCGGCCTGTCCGGCGGCACGCTGGACCGGCCGGCCTTGCAGCGGTTGGTCGCGGATATCGAGGACGGGCTCGTCGACGTGGTCGTCGTCTACAAGATCGACCGCCTCAGCCGCTCGCTCGCCGACTTCGCCAAGCTGGTGGAGGTGTTCGACAGGAACGGCGTGACCTTCGTCTCGGTCACGCAGTCCTTCAACACGACCACCTCGATGGGCCGGCTGACGCTGAACATCCTGCTGTCCTTCGCGCAGTTCGAGCGGGAGGTGACGGCCGAACGCATCCGCGACAAGGTTGCGGCCAGCCGGAAGAAGGGGATGTGGATGGGCGGGGTGCCGCCCTACGGATACCGGGTCGAGAACCGGAAGCTGCTGGTCGATGAAGAAGCCGCCGGGCATGTCCGCTGGATCTTCGCTCGGTTCCTCGAAATCGGGTCGGGCACGGAACTGGCGCGCGAGGTCGCGAAGCGCGGCATCCGCACGCCACGTGGCAACCGGATCGACAAGAAGTATGTCTACCGGATGCTCAACAACCGCGCCTATATCGGCGAGGCGGTGCACAAGGGTGAGAGCTATCCCGGCGAGCACGACGCCATCATCGACCGCGAGACGTGGGAACGGGTGCATGCCATCCTGCAGGAGAGCCCGCGCAAGCGGGCGATGCGGACCCGCGCCGAGACGCCCGCCTTGCTGAAGGGGCTGCTCTTCGGTCCCGATGGCGCCGCGTTCTCCCCGACGCATACCCGCAAGGGCGACAGGCTCTACCGCTACTACGTCAGCCAGACCGTGCTGAAGCACGGGGCCGGATCATGCCCGGTCGGCCGGGTGCCCGCGGGCGAGATCGAGGCCGCCATCATCGACCGGCTCCGCGCCGTGTTCCGCCAGCCCGAGATCGTGGCGGGGACGTGGAAGGCGGCGCGCGCGGAGATCGGCGACATCACCGAATCCGACGCCTGCGCAGCGCTTCAGCAACTCGACCCGCTGTGGGACGAACTCTTCCCCGCCGATCAGGCGCGCATCGTGGCGCTGTTGGTGGAGCGGGTCGACATTGGCGTGGACGGGCTCAACGTGCGCCTGCGCGTCGACGGACTCGGCGGTCTGGCCCGCGAGATGCTGGCCGGCGACATTGGAGAAGCTGCATGACCCGCGGCGCGCCAGTCCCCGACACCGTGACACTCCAGGTCCCGTTCCGCGTTGTGAAGCGCGGCGGGCGGAAGGAGATGCAATTGCCGGATGGCGCCGCGCAGCCGAAGCGGACCGATAATTCGCTCGTCAAGGCGCTGGCCCGCGCGTTCCGGTGGAAGCGGATGTTGGAGTCGGGGGAGTTCGCTACCATCGCCGAACTGGCCGAGCGGGAGGGCATCGCGCCCTCATACATGACCCGCGTCCTGCGCCTCACGCTCCTCGCGCCCGACATCGTCGAGGCGATTCTGGACGGGAAGCAGGGGCCGGAGGTGACGCTGGCGCGGATGGTGGAGCAGTTCCCCCTGAAGTGGAGACTCCAGCGGGAGCACACGACGCTCTTCTGATTGTTACCTGAATCACGTCCGTGCTGGCGTCCCGGCATCGAACACTCAGCACACGATCAATCTTCCCATTTTCTTCTTAAACACAGTGCGTTATGCGAATCTCGGTGCACTTTTTTGAAGTGAGATCACCGGCATATCTGGCGGCAGATACGCGAGACCTGAAGCAACATTGTCCGCACTAAGCGACAGCATATTCGACGAATATTTCATCGCAGAGATTGACAAGATGCCCTCCCATGCACCACTTTGTCGTGGTCAGAGCGTCGCATATGCGACAGATTCGCTATCGCAAGGAGCCGGATATGGATGGAAGCAACCACGAAGCGCGCGGTCTGAGCGCCAAGCACCAGAAGTTCCGTGACCTGGCAGAGAGCAGGACAAACAAGGCCCTTGATGCGATCGGGCGGATCGGAAACCTCTCGAATCGCTCGATCTATGAGTGGGATGAAGCGGAGGTTCGGAAGGTCGTCAAAGCCCTAAAGGATGCTGTTTCCGAAGTCGAAGCGCGTTTCGCATCGCCCAAGGGGAAGGCTAATGCAAAATTCAAGCTCTGAGTCCGACTTGACCGCTATGCCGAATCCGGATGTTGAGCCTGTGACCGAGTATCTGCTTCCTGACGAAATTCCGATCGATCCAGAGGCCACACTCGACCAGCTGACAGGCAGGTTCAGGTCGCTCCGCGATGGCCTACCAGAGTTGGTTAAGAACTCGAAGGATCAATACTCTCGGCTCGGCGTCACTGATGCAGAAGACCGCCAAATCGTCGTGGTCGTGAGCACTGATGCTCGCGCACTAGCCGTCATAGATTTTGCTGGAGCGCCCGCCGAAAACTTTCGAGGTTGGACAACTTGGTCCGATCCTAGCGCCGGAAAGGTTGACCTCGCAGCGGACATCGAAGCCGGGCATGGCAACGGCGGAAAAGCATTCATGGTCCGTGGCGCCACACAGCGAGCATTCCTCGAGTCGTGTTTCAACGGTCGACGTACTCGGAAAGGCTTTGTGAACGACCGACCAGGATATCGATACAAGCCTGGCTTTGGCATCGTGAACGGCGTCAAGATCGACGATGTCCAAGAAGTCGCTCCAGCTGACCACCTAGAGGAGATACTCCAGTCGCTTGGAACTACGATCACCAATCTCCCTCCGGCGGCTCAAGCAGCGATCGATGCTCGACAAGCGTACACCGTAGCTTTCCTCGATGAGGTCGCGGAGTGGGCGGGCCGGACAACGAAGAAGCTAAAACGCACGGTCGCCTCCACCGTGGTGGAGATCATCGGCAGCCACGGCCAGACCGCGATGACGATAGAGACCTGCCAGGTCTGGGTTTTGGCCGACGGCGTCATCGTCGGAGGAGAACCTGTGAAACCGGTGGCGGTCGAGCCTTACCCCAGTTTCGAAGAACCGCGCATATTCTCTATCCCGGATGTGCTCCCAGACCCAGAAACCGGCGAGTCTGTTGACGTGCTAGAGGGACAGGAAGGTTCTTCTTACCTCAAGCTCCGAACGAGTGCACGGCAACTCCAGATGTCGCAGGAAACGCGGGCAAAGAATGTGGTCCGCGTCTGGAACAATCGCAATAATGTAGCGACTTGGCCGCTCCAAGCGCTGCATGGTGTGAGTGCTGCCAGCTTCATTTTTGGCGAGCTGCGTTGTCCTTCACTTACTGGAGATCACCTCGCAGGTGCCGAGAGGCTCCACCTGTCAGACACCCCCCTAGTTCGCGCGCTCGAGCATTGGGCTCGTGACAGAGTAGAGGAGTTGGCGAATGACCTCCATCAGGCAATGGCGGAAAAGACAAATCCGAAAGATCGTGAGCGAGCAAGGAGTGCGCTTAGGGTCAGGACTCATAGCCAATAGATGACGGTTGCTGCGAGCGCGATTGCGGAGAGGAAGACCTTCGGGCACCGGTCATAGCGGGTTGCGACGCGGCGCCAATCCTTGAGCCTACC
>PUHN01000120.1 GCA_002967695.1 Rhodobacteraceae bacterium WD3A24
CTAGGCTCTGTCCCCATAAATTTCGATCTGTGGATTCACATGGCGGCGCAGGTCTGATTCCTTCCGTGCGAGGAAGGAGGAACGCATGCGCCGCCACGAACTGACCGACGATGAATGGGAGATCATCGAGCCACTCTTGCCGCGGAGTTCCCGCGGCGTTCCGCGGGTGGACGATCGACGGGTGATCAACGGTATCCTGTGGCGCTTCCGGACCGGCTCGCCCTGGCGCGACGTACCGGAGCGATACGGGCCGCGGACGACACTCTACAACCGCTTCGTGCGATGGCGGGCGGCCGGGGTGTGGGACCGGCTTCTTCGTTCTGTCTCAGAGGCTTACGACGGCGACATCGTGATGATCGACTCGTCTTGCGTCCGCGTCCACCAGCATGGAGCCGCGGTAAAAAGGGGGGCGCCGACGATGGTTGCATGGGCCGCTCCCGCGGCGGGCTGACGACGAAGATCCACGCCCTCGTCGATGCGGCAGGTCGGCCCATGCGCCTCTCGCTCACTCCGGGCCAGGCCGGCGACGCGCCCGAAGCGGTGCCGCTGATGGCGGACCTCGACGCCGGCGCGACCCTGATCGCGGATCGCGCCTATGACACCAACGCCATCCGCGACCATGCCGAAGACGCCGGGATATGGGCGAACATCCCGCCCCGCTCGATCCGCAAGCAGAGCTTCCCGTTCAGCAGATGGGTCTATCGCCAGCGCAACCTCGTCGAGCGTTTTTTCAACCGACTCAAGCAGTTCCGAGGCATCGCCACCCGATACGACCGCAGGCCGGACAATTTCCTCGCCGCCCTCAAGCTCGCCTCCATCCGCATCTGGCTTGCCGATCTATGAGTCCGCGCCCTAG
>PUHN01000121.1 GCA_002967695.1 Rhodobacteraceae bacterium WD3A24
CCTAGAGTGGGTTGCGCCCATCCCGATTCAGGATTCCCATGTGGCTTGATCTGTGATTCCCTGTCTGTATGGCAGATATGGGGGTTTGAGATGGCCAAGCCACATCCTATGGCACTTCGTGAGCGCGTTGTCGCGTTTGTGGAGGAAGGGCATTCGCACCGCGCGGCCGCTGCGCGGTTCCGGGTTTCAGTGAAGTTCGTCAACGACATGGTCATTCTCAAGCGCGAGACGGGCGGGCTGGAGCCGCGTGTCCAGGGCAATGGCGGCGGGCATGGCAAGCTGGCCCGGTTGCGGGACTGGATCGCGGCGCGGATGGCGGCCAGGCCCGACCTCACGCTGGATGATCTGGTGCTGGAAATCGCCGATGCGCACCAGATCACGGTCCATCGCGTGTCGGTCTGGCGCACCCTGCGCAGTCTCGGTCTGACGCATAAAAAAAGACCTGCAAGCCGCCGAGCAAAAGCGCCCTGAGGTCCGGCAGGCGCGCCATGTCTGGATCACACGGCGCCATCCGTTCATGGCTAACCTGTTGCCACGCATTGGTTTCATCGACGAGACCTCGCTCAAGACGAACATGGCCAAGACCACGGGCTGGTCTGCAAAAGGCGCGCGCCTGCCCTGTCACGCGCCCTTCGGCCACTGGAACACCCAGACATTCATCGCCGCATCGCGCCACGACCGGCTGGACGCGCCCTGGGTCATCAACGGCGCGATGAACCGCGACCTCTTCGAGCTTTATGTCGAAACCCAGCTCGCCCCGACCCTGCACCCCGGCGATGTGATCATCCTCGACAACCTGTCATCGCACAAAAGCCCGAAGGCCGCAGAGGCCATGCGCGCCGTCGGCGCATGGTT
>PUHN01000122.1 GCA_002967695.1 Rhodobacteraceae bacterium WD3A24
ATGGCAAAGGCGAAGTACGAACGGACGAAACCGCATGTTAACATTGGCACGATCGGCCATGTTGACCACGGCAAGACGACACTGACGGCGGCGATCACGAAGTATTTCGGTGATTTTCGCGCCTATGACCAGATCGACGGTGCGCCGGAGGAGAAGGCGCGCGGCATCACGATCTCGACGGCGCATGTCGAGTACGAGACGGATAACCGCCACTACGCGCATGTCGACTGCCCCGGCCACGCCGACTACGTCAAGAACATGATCACGGGCGCGGCGCAGATGGACGGCGCGATTCTGGTGGTCAACGCGGCCGACGGCCCGATGCCGCAGACGCGCGAGCACATGCTGCTTGCGCGGCAGGTGGGCGTTCCGGCGCTGGTGGTCTATCTCAACAAGGTCGACCAGGTCGACGACGAGGAGCTTCTCGAGCTTGTCGAGATGGAGGTCCGCGAGCTTCTCAGCGAGTACGACTTCCCCGGCGACGAGGTTCCCATCATCAAGGGCTCGGCGCTTGCGGCGATGGAAGGGCGCGACGAGGGGATCGGCGAGAACTCGATCCGCGAGTTGATGGAGGCTGTCGACAGCTACATCCCCACGCCCGAGCGCCCGATCGACCAGCCGTTCCTGATGCCGATCGAGGACGTCTTCTCGATCTCGGGGCGCGGCACGGTGGTGACGGGGCGTGTCGAGCGCGGCGTGATCAATGTCGGCGACGAGGTCGAGATCGTGGGCCTGCGCGACACCAAGAAGACGACCTGCACGGGCGTGGAGATGTTCCGCAAGCTTCTGGACCGCGGCGAGGCGGGCGACAACATCGGCGCGCTTCTGCGCGGGATCGGCCGTGA
>PUHN01000123.1 GCA_002967695.1 Rhodobacteraceae bacterium WD3A24
AGAACCGGCGCCCCGTTGTTGAGCCGGTCGAGCCGCACCGCGCCATCGTCCATCGAGAGCTGCTCGATGAACGCCTCGTCAAAGAAGCGGGGGACGACGCGCTCCGACCCGGTGGACCAGACCACATCGACTGTGCGCGCCTCCTCGTTGACCGTCTCCGCGCGCACGGAGACATCCCGCATCATGGCGGGCATCTGGATCGTGTCTTTTGGCATGATGAACTCCTAGTTGCCGCCGCCCGGCGGCGCGCCGGAGCCGCCGCCTTCGCCGTCGCCATCGGGCGGCGTGCTGTGCGCCACGCCGGCCCGCGCGACCTTCCGCGGGTCGCTGTCGAAAACGAGCCCGAGCTCGTCCACGCGCGTCGCGGTCTTGCTGTGCTCATCGAGAACCTTCTGCGGGTCGTATCCGCGCTCGGCGATCTTCTCGTTGAGCGTCGCAAAGCCGGCCCGGACCTCGATCAGGTCGGTCTGCGCGTCCTGCAGCGGGTTCACGCTCTCGAACCGGGGCGGGCCCCACTCGACGGGAACCTCGGGGACCGGGATCAGCCCGGCCGTCCACGCCGCCTCGGTGAACCAGCGCCAGATGCGCTCGCAGAACATCGGGATGACGACCTGCCATTGCATGGCCTCGACCATCCGGCGAAACTCGTTGAGCCCGACGCGCGAGCTCGAGAAGTTCACCTGGCTCAGATCGCCGGTCATCAACTCGTAGGGCACCCGGTAGCCGGCCGCGATGGTGTGCAGCTGGACCCGGTTCCATTCGGCGATGCCGCCGC
>PUHN01000124.1 GCA_002967695.1 Rhodobacteraceae bacterium WD3A24
TCTTCGCCAGATCGAGACCGACCGTGGTAATCTCCGACATGACCGTCCTCCTCTGTGGATCGTCGCAGACCCACCTTGGCACATCGATGCCGTCGGGGGGCGGTCACATCATCAAAGCCTCGCCAGACGGGTCCGCGACAGCACGCGGTTATACGGAACCGCCCCATCCATTCCGATTGCGCAGACCTGAAAGCTGCCCTTCGCCAGCTCGATCGCCAGCATGCTGATCGTTGTCGTCATCGATGTGCCCTCCGTTTGGTTCCAACGGAACCATCATGGCATACGAGATGCCGCTGGGTGGGGGCATCCACCGCATCAGTTCAGCCAGCCGTCAAGCTGAAAAGCCCGTGGCACCCAGCTGGAATTTACACTGCACTGGCGGGTCCACCAAACTCCGTTTTCACGCGAAGCGCCCGCCCCCATTCTTCAGGTAAACAAATCGTAGTCGTGAGCGCCCAGGGTGCCGGCCTGGTTGAACGCGAAGTAGTCCACCGACTCCGCGATGTGCGTGGTCTCGCTGTCGCGGCTTGTGTCTTCCTCAACCGAAACGTCGAAGGCCGCATTCGTGCTGCCGTTGCCGCGCGCCCAGGCCGGGTTCGCGCCCGCGAAGCTCGACAGCGCGGCGATCACGTTCGCCCCGCCTGCCATGCCCGCGCCGAG
>PUHN01000125.1 GCA_002967695.1 Rhodobacteraceae bacterium WD3A24
CGAACAGCTTCATCGCGCGCACCTCGCCCGTCGCGGGGGCGATCACGTCGATCGTGTCGCCGGCGAAATCGACGAAGACCTTCTCGCCGCCGACATGCGCCTGTCGCATCGTCGGGCGGACGCGCCCCTTCCAGGCCTCGAAATGCGTGCAGAACCAGGTGCAGCCGAAACCGCCGGGATAACTCGCCCGATACCCCTCCCAGAGCAGGGCGCGCGTCGCCCCGGCGCGCCGGCGCTCCCGATCAACCTCCGTCCAGTCAGGCACGGGGCGCGCTCGGGGTCCGGCACCGTCGGCGAAGCCGGAAAACAGCAGAGGCTCCAGGTGGTCGTCATCCAGATCCTCCGGCAGAGGCCATCCGAGCCCGGCGCGCCGGGCGCGCGACAGATAGATGCCCACCGCTCCCCTACCCAGCCCGAGCGAGGCGGCAAGCGCGCGCTCGCCCATGCCCTGGCCATACTTCAACCGCAGCACATCTCGTATCCGTCGCATCGACAATCGCTGCGTTGACATCCTGACCCCTCGTTCCGAACAAGGGGGGCATCCATCCTCGGACTGACGGCCAGAACTGCCCACGAACACCCGAAATCCGCGCCCATCTCCCTCTGAAATCGCTGCCCGACATCACGCGAAACACGC
>PUHN01000126.1 GCA_002967695.1 Rhodobacteraceae bacterium WD3A24
CTGCGTCAGCAGCGGCGTCTTCCCCGGGGCCTTGCGGTCGATCAGCCCGTCCGGGCCCTCGGCGTTGAAGCGCACGACCCAGTCCCGGACGATCTGGAGCCCGACGCCCCCGAGCTTCGCCGCCTCGCTCCGGGCGCTCCCGTCGTAGATCGTGGCCAGCGCCAGAAGCCGTCGCGTCTGACGCGCGTCCCGGCTCGCCTTCGCCAACGCCCTCAACTCATCCGCCGTGAAATCGGCCCGCACGGCTATCGCTGCTCCCATGGAGATCCTCCCTCGGCTCTCTCCATGGAATCAGCTCACGCGCGTGCTGGGAATCCCTCGTGAGTCAGGATCAGCGAGCGCGGGTATTACACGACCCGTAGGATGAGTCCGTCTGGGGAAAGGGGAATGCGGGCTCTACGTTCCTTGCTCAACAAAGCCTCGACAGTGCCAAAAACAGGCTCGGTTGGCCTAGAGTGGGTTGCGCCCATCCCGATTCAGGATTCCCATGTGGCTTGATCTGTGATTCCCTGTCTGTATGGCAGATATGGGGGTTTGAGATGGCCAAGCCACATCCTATGGCA
>PUHN01000127.1 GCA_002967695.1 Rhodobacteraceae bacterium WD3A24
TAGGGTCAGGACTCATAGCCAATAGATGACGGTTGCTGCGAGCGCGATTGCGGAGAGGAAGACCTTCGGGCACCGGTCATAGCGGGTTGCGACGCGGCGCCAATCCTTGAGCCTACCGAACATGATCTCGATCCGGTTGCGGCGCTTGTATCGGCGCTTGTCGTATTTCACGGGTGACTTTCGCTGTTTTCGACCCGGGATGCAGGCGCGTATCCCCTTGTTTTTCAACGCATCCCTGAACCAATCTGCATCATAGCCCCGGTCCCCGAGCAGCCAGTCGACATCCGGCAGGCTGCTCAACAAGGCTCGTGCGCCGATGTAGTCACTGACCTGCCCGGCGGTGACAAACAGGTTCAGAGGCCGCCCCTTGCTGTCGCAGATGGCGTGCAGCTTGGTATTCATGCCGCCCTTGGTCCGGCCGATCAGGCGGCCACGCCCCCCTTTTTCGCGGCCAGGCTGGTCGCGGTCCGGTGTGCCTTCAGGTAAGTCGCGTCGATCATGACCGTCTTCTCCTCGCCGTGCTCGGCGGCC
>PUHN01000128.1 GCA_002967695.1 Rhodobacteraceae bacterium WD3A24
TCGGGTCGATCATGCGGAACACCGCCGAGAACGTGTCGTGCGACGGGATGGCGTGCGAGAGCTTCAGGAAGTCTCTGAAAACGCTTTCCTTCGCGCGACCGAAGGCGGCCATCTCGGCGCACGACGTCGCGCCGCACAGCACCGAAACGAAGGCAATGACGAACAGCTCGTCCAGGTTATGCCGGGCGTTTCCCGCGCGCGGATCGGGGACGTCGTCGAAGGCTGCGAGGAAGATGTCCATGATGGCGACGGGCTCCGAGAAGTGAATCCGCTGACCCGAATCCATCCCGCGACTGACTGCAAGAGGCACCACTCAAAGCCTCAACGCCAACTGCGATTCACCTGAACCTTTGAGGAGTGTTCGGGACGGCATTAAAACAGGAAAAGGGCGCCCACTGGGCCCCATCGTTGGCCTAGAGTGGGTTGCGCCCATCCCGATTCAGGATTCCCATGTGGCTTGATCTGTGATTCCCTGTCTGTATGGCAGATATGGGGGTTTGAGATGGCCAAGCCACATCCTATGGCA
>PUHN01000129.1 GCA_002967695.1 Rhodobacteraceae bacterium WD3A24
CTCGGCGCGGGCATGGCAGGCGGGGCGAACGTGATCGCCGCGCTGTCGAGCTTCGCGGGCGCGAACCCGGCCTGGGCGCGCGGCAACGGCAGCACGAATGCGGCCTTCGACGTTTCGGTGGAAGAAGACACCAGCCGCGACAGCGAGACCACGCACATCGCGGAGTCGGTGGACTACTTCGCGTTCAACCAGGCCGGCATCCTTTCTGCCGCCCCGAGGCAAGATGTTCTCGAGACGGGGCGCCTCACGCTGGACCACAACCCGCAGACGGTGACGCTGGAGCGCAGCTACGACAATCCGGTGGTGATCGCGCATGTGGCGACCGAGAACGGCCCGCAGCCGGTGAACGTGCGGGTCAGCGGGGTCAGCGGCCGCGACCTGACGCTGCAGTTGCAGGAGCCCAATCACCTCGACGGGGCGCATGTCGACGAGGCGGTGAATTACATGGTGGTCGAGGCGGGCAGTTGGGTGCTGCCCGACGGCACGCTCCTGGAGGCGGGCAAGGCGCAGAGCCACAAGCTTTC
>PUHN01000013.1 GCA_002967695.1 Rhodobacteraceae bacterium WD3A24
CGGCCGCGCCGGCGGCGTCGGGTCCAGCCCAGCAGCCGCGCGGCAAACGGGCGAGCAAGCCCGCCGGGGGCGTCGGCGCGGCGGCACGGCGCGCGGCATCGGCCGGCCGCGACGGGCTGAGCTTTACCGAGCGTCACCGCCTCGACACCCTTCCCGGCGAGATCGAGCGGCTCGAGCGCGAGATCGCAAGGCTCGAGGAGTTGCTGTCCGACCCCGAGCTTTACAGCCGCGAGCCGGTCAAGTTCGCCAAGGCGACCGAGGCGCTCACCGCGCGGCAGGAGGCGCTCGCGCAGGCCGAGAGCGACTGGCTCGACCTCGCCGAGCGGGCCGAGAAGGCGCAGGGCTGAGCGCGCTTGACAGGGGCAGGGCCGGGCGCGCAATCTGAGCGCGCGCGCGTTTTTTCATGACGAGGGGTTACATGTTTCGCTTTGCATTTTCGCGCGCCATCGCGGCCGCGCTGCTCCTGGGCTTCGCCACGTTCGCCGCGCAGGCGCAGAAGGACGACTCCGGGATTCTGGGCGGCTACGATCTCTGGATCGGCCAGCAGGACCTCTACAACTCGCGGGGCGAGCGGCTGACCGAATTCTGGCAAGTGATCCGGCAGGATCGCGCCAATTACCACCGATTCGGCCGGGGCGACCCGCAGGATGACTGGGATCCGTATTTCGCCGACGCCGGGAACCGCGCCTGGCTGGAGCGGTCTTTGCAGGGCATGACGATCAGCGATGCGGCCGAGAGCCGGATTCTGTCCGGCAATGTTCGGGTCCGGCTGGAACTGCGCGGGGTCGGCGACAGGCTGACCGGCGTCGCTCTGGCCGTCTACGACTAGAGGAATGCGCGCTGCGGCCGGACCAGCGTCCCGAGCCACCCGGCCCGGTCGATGACGCGGGCAGGTGGCGCGGCTCGGCCGGCCCGGAGCGGCACCGGGAATCTTCCGAACCCGCTAGTGATTCAGCCCCGTGTGCCCTAGGTTCGCCGCGGCGCCCCGCCCGGTGGGGCCGGCAGGCTTTCGAGGGAGCACATGAGACGGGTTCTGATCACCGGCACGGCCGGTTTCATCGGCTTTCATCTGGCCCGGCACATGCTGGCCGCCGGGGCCGAGGTGCACGGCTTCGACGGGATGACCGACTATTACGATCCCGTGCTCAAGCGCCGGCGTCACCAGATGCTGCTGCAGTCGCCGGGTTTCACCGCGACCGAGGCGATGCTGGAGGACAGCGCCGCGCTCGACACGGCCGCCGATGCCTTCGCGCCCGACGTCATCATCCATCTCGCCGCGCAGGCGGGCGTGCGCTACAGCCTGGAGAATCCGCGCGCCTATATCGACAGCAACGTGGTGGGCAGCTTCAACGTGCTGGAGGCGGCGCGGCGGCTTGGCGTGCGCCATCTTCTGATGGCCTCGACCAGCTCGGTCTACGGCGCCAATGAGGACATCCCCTTTCGCGAAACCGACAAGGCCGATACCCAGCTTACCATCTACGCCGCCACCAAGAAGGCGGGCGAGAGCATGGCGCACGCCTATGCCCATCTGCACGCCATCCCCACGACGATGTTCCGTTTCTTCACCGTCTACGGGCCGTGGGGGCGGCCCGACATGGCCTATTACAAGTTCGCCCGCGCGATCACCGAAGGCCGGCCCATCGACATCTACAATCACGGCGAGATGTATCGCGATTTCACCTATGTCGACGATCTGGTGCGCGCCATCGGGCTGCTCGTCGAGGCGGTGCCCGAACGCCCCGCCAGCCGCGCCGTGCCCGAAGGCGACAGCCTCAGCCCCGTCGCGCCGTTCCGCGTGGTCAATATCGGCAACTCGCGCAAGGAGAAGCTGACCGATTTCATCGACGCGCTCGAACAGGCGCTGGGCCGGCGCGCGATCCGCAACTACATGGACATGCAGCCCGGCGACGTGCCCGCCACATGGGCCGATGCGAGCCTGTTGCAGCGGCTCACCGGCTACCGCACGCAGACCGACATGCATGCCGGCGTGGCCCGTTTCGTGGAGTGGTTTCGCGATTACCACGGGGCATGAGGCGCGTCCGACCGGGGGCAAATGAAAAGGGCCGCGCCCGAAGACGCGGCCCCCAAGCCCGATCGGGCGGGCGAAGGCTACTTGATCTTGCCTTCCTTGTACTCGACATGCTTGCGCGCGACGGGGTCGTATTTGCGCATGGTCATCTTCTCGGTCATCGTGCGGGCGTTTTTCTTGGTCACATAGAAGTGCCCGGTGCCCGCCGTCGAGTTCAGTCGGATCTTGATCGTCGTCGGCTTCGCCATGTCTTCCCACTCCTGCAGGCAGGCAGCGTGCCGGGCCGCCCGCGAAATTCGTCAGGCCCGCCTTTTACGCACGGGGCGCGCGGTGTCAACCGCGAAGGCGGCCGCGCGGCCCTTTCGCCGGGCCGGCTGCGGCGAATGTCGTGCGCGGACGGCCTGTAAGCCGGATTCTGTCGAGGGCCGCGATTGCCGCCCCCGGACGGCCATTCATCTTGCCCCGTCATTGCTGGCGGGGTCGTGCTGCCAACCCGGGCCTCGGGCTGAAGCGTCCCTGCGGGCCGTGACCCGCGTGAGGCCCCTATTCGGCATTGCTCCCGGTGGGGCTTGCCGTGCCGGTGCTGTTGCCAGCCCCGCGGTGGGCTCTTACTCCACCGTTTCACCCTTGCCCGGCCCGCGGGCCGGGCGGTCTGTTTTCTGCGGCGCTTTCCCTCGGGTTTCCCCGGCCGGGCGTTACCCGGCACCGTCGCCTCATGGAGTCCGGACTTTCCTCACCCCGCCGGGGTGCGGCCGTCCGGCCATCCGCGCATCACCGCAGGTAGGGTGCGTCCGCGTTCGCGTCAACCGGAAAGCGCCGCGCCAGATCGGCGGCGCGCGCCATGTCGGCGGGCGCCAGCGGCCCACGGCCCCAGGGACGGAAGCGCGCGCGAAACGCCGCGAGGCGGCGCGCGGCGCCGGCGGGCGGATAGCCGATGCGGGTCAGCGCGTCGGCGAAGGCGGCCGCGTCGGGGCGCGCGCCGTCTGCGGCGGCGTCGGACCACACGGCAAGATCACGCCGCGCGAGGCGGCGCCAGTCGAAGCGGGGTCCGGGATCGTCCTTGCGTTCGGGGGCCATGTCGGCATGGCCGATGATGCGCGCGGGCGATATCGCCCAGCGGCGCATGACCGCCTCGAGCAGCCGCTCCAGCGCGGTCATCTGCGGCTCGGGAAAGGGCGCCGCCCCGGTATTGGCCAGCTCGATGCCCACCGAGCGCGAATTGACATCGCTCACCGCGCCCCAGGCGCCCGCCCCGGCATGCCAGGCGCGGCGTTCCTCGGCGACAAGGGCCAGCACCCTGCCGTCCTCGGTGATGAGGTAATGCGCCGAGACCTCCGCGGCCGGATCGCACAGCCGCGCCAGCGCGGCGGCCGCGGTGGCCATGCCGGTGTAGTGGATCACCGCCATGTCGGGCAGGGCACCCCCGCGCCGGTCGGATTGATTGGGCGATGGGTGCGGCGTGATCGCCATCACTGCGACGTGCGGGCCGCCGCGCGATAGGGGGCGGGATCCCACCAGCAGGCATAGCCGTCGCCGTCGGGGTCGAGATTGCCGGGGTCGCGCTCGGGGCCGCCGCGGCTCAGGAACGTCTCCTGCGCCTCGTCCTGGCTGCGGAACCCGGCGCAGTTCGACTGCCAGTTGGTCAAGTGGAACGGAAAGCGGCTGTAGCGCTCCTCGCCGATGGGGTGGGAGGTGCGCAGCGCGAAGGCGACCACGCTGGGCGCGCCGTCCTGCCCGGAATCGGGCAGGTCGGTGGGCTGGACCTCGCGATACTGCGCGCGCTGCTGCTCCAGGCGCTCGCGGTCGCTTTCAAGCGTCTCGCGCTCGGCGACGGCCTCGAAATCCTGACTGTCGGAGACCGCGCCGCCGCCTGCGGCCCCCTCATCGCCGGGCGTCCCGATCCCGTCGATGGCCGATAACGGCGCGCCGGGCTGTTGCTGGGGCTGCTGCTGCTGGGGCTGCTGCGTCTGCTGCGCCCCGCGCGCGGCTTCGGACTGTGCCTCGCGCTCGCGCATGTAGCGGCCGTACTCGCCAAAGCCCACACCGGCGCCCGAGTCGGGAATCCGTGGGCTGCACGCAACGAGCAGGGCCAGCCCGACCAGGGACAGAAGAAACCGCATCGAATGCCTCGGATTGTTGCCTGCGCCGGAAGCTACCACCATTTTTCGGGCTTGGAAACAAAGCCCGCCGCGCTTTCCAGCGCATGCGCGGTATTCAGCAGATCGCCCTCTTCCCAGGGGTGACCGATGAGCTGAAGCCCCAGCGGCAGGCCGCCGGAATCGAGCCCGGCGGGCACCGAGATGCCCGGAAGACCGGCGAGGTTGGTGGGCACGGTGAAGACGTCGTTGAGATACATCTGCACCGGGTCGGCCTCGGACATCTCGCCCAACGCGAAGGCCGGCGAGGGCGTGGCCGGGGTCAGGATGGCGTCCACGCCGGCCGCGAAGGCCTGTTCGAAATCGCGCTTGATCAGCGTGCGCACCTTGCGCGCCTTGTTGTAATAGGCGTCGTAGAACCCCGCCGAGAGCACATAGGTGCCGATCATCACGCGGCGCTGGACTTCCTTGCCGAAGCCCTCGGCGCGGGTCTTCTCGTACATCTCGGTGATGCCGTCGCCCTGGGCGAGCGTGGCGCGGTGGCCGTAGCGGACCCCGTCATAGCGCGCGAGGTTCGACGATGCCTCGGCGGGGGCGATCACGTAATAGGCGGGCAGGGCGTATTTCGTGTGCGGCAGCGAGATATCGACGATCTCGGCGCCCGCGTCACGCAGCATCTCGGCGCCCTTGTGCCAGAGCGTCTCGATCTCGGCGGGCATGCCCTCCATGCGGTATTCGCGCGGCACGCCGATCTTCTTGCCGCGGATGTCGCCGGTCAGCATGGCCTCGAAATCGGGAACGGGGATGTCGGCCGAGGTCGAATCCTTCGAATCGTGGCCGGCCATCGCGCCCAGCATGATCGCCGCGTCGCGCACGCTGCGCGTCATCGGCCCGGCCTGATCGAGCGAGGAGGCAAACGCCACGATCCCCCAGCGCGAGCAGCGGCCATAGGTGGGCTTGAGCCCCACCGTGCCGGTGAAGGCCGCGGGCTGACGGATCGAGCCGCCGGTGTCGGTGCCGGTGGCCCCTGCGCACAGCCGCGCGGCCACCGCCGCGGCCGAGCCGCCCGACGAGCCCCCGGGCGTCAGCGGCGTGTTGTCGCCGGTGCGGCGCCACGGATTGACGGCGTCGCCATAGGTGCTGGTCTCGTTCGACGAGCCCATCGCGAACTCGTCCATGTTCAGCTTGCCCAGCATCACCGCGCCCGCGTCCCACAGGTTCTGCGTCACGGTGGATTCGTATTCGGGGCGGAAGCCGTCGAGGATGAACGAAGCCGCCTGGCTCTCCACGCCCCGGGTGCAGAACAGATCCTTCACGCCCACCGGGATGCCGCACATCGCCGGGGCGTCGCCCGCCGCGCGCCGTGCGTCGGCGGCGCGGGCCTGTTCCATCGCGCGCTCGGGCGTGGGGCGGATGAAGACGTTGAGCGCGCCCGCGCCCTCGATCGCACCGAGGCTCGCCTCGGTCAGCTCCGCCGAGGTCACGTCGCCGCGGGCAAGCGCGTCGCGGGCCTCGGCGATGGTCAGATCGGTCAGTTCGCTCATTCGACCACCTTGGGAACGGCAAAGAAGCCCTCGCGCGCGTCGGGGGCGTTGGAGAGAATGCGCCCGGCCATCTCGCCCTCGGTGACGACATCCTCGCGGCGCTTGAGCCGCATCGGCGTGACGCTGGTCATCGGCGCGACGCCGGTGACATCGACCTCGCCGAGCTGTTCCATGAAGTCGAGAATGCCGGAAAGTTCTCCGGCGAGGGCGGGCAGGTCATCATCGGGCACCGCGATGCGCGCAAGCTTCGCCACGCGGCGGGCGGTTTCGGTGTCGATCCGGGACATGGGCCACTCCGTCTTGCGGTCGGGCGGTGTTTAGCCGCGCGCGGGCCGGCCTGCAAGCGGGGCGCGCGTCTGCGCGCGGCGGCCGGGGCACGCGCATTGGCGATTTGCCCCGCCGCGTTGGGGCGTTACACTTTGCCGCGACACAAGTTAGGGAGAAGTGCGATGAAAATCACATGGCTGGGCCATTCGGGCTTTCGCATCGAGATCGGCGAGCGGAGGCTGTTGATCGACCCGTGGGTGACGGGCAACCCCGTCTTCCCCGAGGAGCGGCGCGCGGAAGCGATCGCGGGGGCGACCGACATCCTGCTCAGCCACGGCCATTTCGACCATATCAACGACGCCGGCGCGATCGCCAAGGAGCTCGACATCGCCGTGCTCGGCAAGCCCGAACTCGCCGGCTGGCTGGAACAACAGCACGGCATTCAGGCCACCGGGTTCAACAACGGCGGCACGGTGGCGCTGGGCGATGTCAATGTCACCCTGGTCTCGGCGACGCATTCCTCCTCGGCGCAGAGCGAGGCCGGGCCGGTCTATCTGGGCACCGAGGCGGGTTTCATGATCGAGCATGATAGCCGGACCATCTATTTCTCGGGCGACACCGACGTGATGGCCGACATGGGTGTGTTCGAGGAGCTCCATCACCCCGAGATCGGCCTGCTGGCCGCGGGCGGGCATTTCACCATGGACATGAGGCGCGCCGCTTTCGCCGCCAAGCGGTTTTTCAACTTCAAGACGGTGATCCCGTGCCACTACAAGACCTTCCCGTTGCTGGAGCAGTCGGCCGAGCCGATGCGCGCGGCGCTGCCGGGGGTGGATGTGCGCACGCCCGAGGTGCTGGAGACGATCGAACTCTAGGCCGGCCGCGCGCCGGGGCGGCCGGCGATCCAGACATCGCGGATGGCGCGGTCGTCGCCCATCATGATGGTGGGAAAGAGCGCCTCCCAGAAATCCTCGGCGCGCGCGGCACGCTGGGCGATGGCGGGGGTGGAGGCGAGGTCGATGATGGCGAGGTCGGCCTCCATCCCCACGGCCAGATTGCCGATATGGGCGTCGAGATGCAGTGCCTTGGCGGCACCTCGGGTGGCCAGCCACCACAGCTGGGCGGGGTGGAGCGCCGTGCCGCGCAGCTGGCCGATCTCGTAGGCCGCCGCCATCGTGCGCAGCATCGAGAAGGACGAGCCGCCGCCCGTGTCGGTTGCCAGCCCGAGCGTGATGCCCTCGGCCTTGAGCCCGGCCACGTCGCACAGCCCCGAGCCGATGAAGGTGTTCGATGTCGGGCAGTGGGCCACCGCCGCGCCCGCCTCGGCCAGCCGCGCGCGCTCGCGGTCGGTCAGGTGGATGGCGTGGCCGTAGACCGCGCGCGAACCGATCAGGCCAAAGCGCTCATAGACGTCGAGATAGTCGCGCGCCTCGGGAAACAGCTCGGCCACCCAGGCGATCTCGTCGGGCTGCTCGGACAGGTGGGTCTGCATCAGGCAGTCGGGATGGGCCGCCCACAGCGCGCCCATCGCCGCGAGCTGGTCGCGGCTCGATGTCGGGGCGAAGCGCGGCGTGACGACATAGGACAGTCGGCCCTGCCCGTGCCAGCGCTCCAGCAGGGCGCGGCTCTTGTCGTAAGCGCTCTGGGCGGTGTCGCACAGCTCTTCCGGGGCGTTGCGGTCCATCGCCGTGCGCCCGCCCAGCGCGCGCAGGCCGCGCCTGTGGGCCTCGGCGAAATAGGCCTCCACGCTGGCGGGGTGACTTGTGCAGTAGCTGCAGCTCGTGGTGGTGCCGTGCGAGAGCGCGAGATCGAAATAGGTCCGCGCCGTCGCCGCGGCATGGGCCGGATCGGCAAAGCGTGCCTCCTCGGGGAAGGTGTAGCTGTCCAGCCAGTCGATCAGCCGCTTGCCCCAGCTCGCCACGATCGCGGTCTGCGGGTAGTGGACATGGGCGTCGATGAAGCCCGCCGTGATCAGCGCTTCGCCATGGTCGTGAACGCGCGCGCCCGGATGGGCCGCGCGCAGCGCGTCGGCCGGCCCGGTCGCCGCGATCCGCCCGCCACGCACGAGCACGCCGCCACGGCTCTCGTGGTGTGCGGCCGTCGGCCCCTCGTCGAAGGGATCGCCGTGGAAGGCAAGGGTCTGCCCCAGGATCAGGTCGGCCATGCGGGAATCTCCATCGGCGTCGCGGGCCGGGCACCATAATTGCGCCGTGCGGGGAACGAAAGTGCCGGCGGTGGGTGCAGGGCCTCTCGCGCAGGAGAAAGGTCAACCCTTGCGGGTGATGCAGGGCTGTGAAATGGTTTGCGGGCGCGCGAGAGCGGATCGGCGGGTCCGGGCAGGGACGGGCGGCAAAGCGCCCGGAATTCAGGATGATCCGAACACGATGAGGCTTGTCGGGGACAGCGATACCGCCGCCGTGAAAGCCGAACTCAGGCGCGTCGCGCTCGCGCGGCGCAAGGCGGCCCACGCCGCCGGGCAGGGCAAGGCGGCGGCCTATCTCGCCCAGCAGCTCGCCCGGCATTCGGGGCGGGTATTGTCGGGCTATATGCCGATGAGGCAGGAAATCGACCCGCTGCCGGCCATGGCGGTCCATGCCGGCCCGGTCTGCGTGCCGGTGATCGAGGGGCCGCGCCTGCCGCTGCGCTTTCGCCGCTGGACGCCGCAGGCGCGGATGGTCGAGGGCGAGTTCGGTGCGTTGATTCCCGCCGAGGGCGAGTGGCTCGTTCCCGAGGTGCTGGTCGTGCCGCTGGTGGCCTTCGATTCGCGCGGCTTCCGGCTGGGCTATGGCGGCGGCTTCTACGACCGCACGCTGGACATGCTGCGCGCCGAGCGGCCCGTGGTGGCGATCGGCTTTGCCTTTTCTGCGCAGGAGGTCGCGCGGGTGCCGGTGGAGCCGACCGACCAGCGGCTCGACATGGTCGTCACCGAGACGGGCGCGCGGTGCTTCGACCGGCCGGCGTGAGACCATCGGCTTTCGCTTGCCCTCGTCGGGCCGCGCCCGTAAGCCTGCGGCCATGAAGATACTGTTTCTGGGCGATGTGGTGGGCCGCGCGGCCCGCAGGGCGGTGAGCGACCGCCTGCCGGGGCTGCGGCGGTCCTGGGGGCTCGATTTCGTGGTGGTCAACGGCGAGAACGCCACCGGGGGCATGGGGCTTTCGCCCGATCATGCACGGGCGCTGTTCGAGGCGGGCGCCGATTGCGTGACGCTGGGCGATCATGCCTTCGACCAGAAGGAGATGATGGGCCATATCGAGGGCGAGACGCGCATTATCCGCCCCATCAACTACGCCAAGGCCGCGCCGGGGCGCGGCTGGCGGCTGTTCGAGGCGGCCGGCGGGCGGCGCGTGCTGGTTGCGCAGGTGCTGGGGCAGGTCTTCATGAAGCGGCCCTTCGACGATCCCTTCTCGGGCGTCGAGCCGGTGCTCAAGGCCCATCCGTTGGGCGGGCAGGCCGATGCGGTGATCGTCGAGATGCATTGCGAGGCCACCTCCGAGAAGATGGCGATGGGCCACTGGTGCGACGGGCGCGCGAGCCTTGTCGTGGGCACGCATACCCATATCCCCACCGCCGATGCGCAGATCCTGCCCGGCGGGACGGCCTTTCAGGGCGATGCGGGCATGTGTGGCGATTACGATTCCGTCATCGGGATGGACAAGGCCGAGCCGATGCGCCGATTCATTACCGGCATGGGCAAGGGGCGGTTCGAGCCCGCCGGAGGCGATGTGACGCTCTCGGGGCTCTATGTGGAGACCGACAACGCCACGGGGCGCACGACGCGGGTCGAGATGGTGCGCCAGGGCGGGCGGCTGGCCCAGGCCGGGCCCTGACGCCCGCGCACCGACCGCTGCAGGTTTCTTCCGGCGGGGCCTTGAACCGGCGTGGGGAATGGCCACAGTGTGCGCCGCGCTGCAGGGCCGGGGGCGAGCATGATCGGGATCGAGTTTTCCGCCACGACAGAGGCGATCCTCGCGCTCGCGATCCTTGCGGCGATGTTCGCCCTTTTCGTGCGCGAGGTCTTTCCCGTCGAGGTCACCGCGATCGCCGGGGCCGCGGCGATGATCCTGACGGGTATCCTGCCCTATGACACGGCGCTGGACGTGCTGTCGAACCCCGCGCCCTGGACCATCGCGGCGATGTTCATCGTCGTCGGCGGGCTGGTGCGCACCGGCGCGCTGGACTGGGTCAGCGGGATAGCCGCCGCCAATGTCGAGGCTCGCCCGCGGCTGACGCTGGCCGCGCTCGCGGTGACGGTCGTGGCGATGTCGGCCTTCATGAACAACACCCCCATCGTGGTGGTGATGATCCCGATCTTCATGCAGCTGGCCAGGCAGCTTTCGATCAAGCCGTCCAAGCTGATGATCCCGCTGAGTTACTTTTCGATCTTCGGGGGGACGATCACGCTGCTGGGCACCTCGACCAACCTGCTGGTCGACGGCGTGGCGCGCGCGCAGGGGCTCGCGCCGTTCTCGATCTTCGAGATCGCGCCGCTGGGGCTGGTGCTGTCGGCGGTGGGGCTGGGATATCTGGCGCTGTTCGGGCCGCGGCTTCTGCCCGAGCGGACCTCGATGAGCGGGCTGATCGCCGACCGCACGCGGATGAAGTTCTTCACCGAGGTCGCGGTGCCCGAGGGCTCGGCGCTGGTGGGCCGGCGGATCGACGAGATCGACATGTTCCGCCGCGAGGGCGCGCGGGTGATCGACGTGCTGCGCGGCGACGCCTCGCTCAGGCGAGATCTGGCCTCGGTGGTACTGGAGGCGGGTGACCGGGTGGTGCTGCGCACGCCGATGTCGGAGGTGCTCGGGCTGCAGGGCCACCGCGATGTGAAGCTGGTCGACAAGCTCTCCTCGGTGCGCACGACGACGGTGGAGGCGCTGATCACGCCGGGCTGCCGGCTGGTGGGGCGCACGCTGGGCTCGCTGCGGCTGCGTCGGCGCTACGGCGTCTATCCGCTGGCCGTGCACCGGCGCAATCAGAACATCGGCCGCCAGCTCGACGATCTGATCGTGCGGGTGGGCGACACGCTTCTGCTCGAGGGCGCGCCCGAGGACATCCAGCGTCTGGCCACCGAGATGGAGATGGTCGATATCGGCCAGCCCTCGGAGAAGGCGTTTCGCCGCGGTCACGCGCCGGTGGTGATCGGCATTCTCGCCGCCATCGTTGTGCTCTCGGCGCTGGGCGTGGCGCCGATCGTGGTGCTGGCCTTCCTCGGCGTGGCGGCGGTGCTGGTCACCCGCTGCATCGACGCCGAGGAGGCGTTCGGTTTCATCGACGGGCGGCTTCTCGCGCTCATCCTGGCGATGCTCGCCGTCGGCGCGGGGCTGCAGGAATCGGGCGCGGCGCAGCTGGTGGTCGAGGCGGCCGCACCCGCGCTGGGCGTGATGCCGCCCTATCTGACGATACTGGCGGTCTATCTGCTTACCTGGATTCTCACCGAGCTGGTCACCAACAACGCCATCGCGGTCATCCTCACGCCGATCGCCATCGGGCTTGCCCAGACGCTGGGCGTCGATCCGCGTGCGCTGGTCGTCACGGTGATGGTCGCGGCCTCGGCGAGTTTCTCGACGCCGATCGGGTATCAGACCAACACGCTTGTCTATGGCCCCGGCGGCTACCGCTTTACCGACTACATGCGCATCGGGGTCCCGCTCAACCTGCTCATGGCGGCCACGGCGAGCGTCGTGATACCGCTAATCTGGCCGCTTTAGCCCTGCAGCGGCCAGACCAGAAGGATCATCGGCACCGCGACGGCGACGACGATGATCTCGAGCGGCAGCCCCATCCGCCAGTAATCGCCGAAGCGGTAGCCGCCCGGCCCCATGACGACCGTGTTGTTCTGATGCCCGATCGGGGTGAGAAAGGCGCATGATGCTGCCACCGCGACGGCCATCAGGAAAGGGTCGGCGCTGACGCCGAGCTGCTGCGAAAGGTTCAGCGCCACCGGTGCCGCCAGGATCGTCGTGGCGTTGTTGTTGAGAATGTCCGACAGCGTCATGGTGATCACCATCAGCAGCGCCAGCGCCACCCAGGCCGGCAGCCCGGCGGTGGCCGTCATCAGCCAGCCGGCGATCAGCCCGCTGCCTCCCGTCGAGTCGAGCGCGAGGCCCAGCGGGATCATCGAGCCCAGCAGCACGATCACCGGCCAGTCCACCTGGGAATAGATCTCGCGCACCGACAGCACGCCGGTGACGATATAGCCGATCAGCACCAGCCCCAGCGCCACCGGCATGGTGATCAGCCCGCCGCTGGCCGCGATGATGGCAAGCGCGAACTGCCCCAGCGCGAGCCCCATCTGGCGGCCCTGCACGATCTCGTGGCCCCCGCCGTGCAGCGGCAGGCAGCCAAGCCATTCGGCCACGTCGTCCTGCGTTTCCTCGGGCACCAGCAGCAGCAGGATGTCGCCGGGCTCGATGCGCGTGCGCCGTACCCGGTCGCGGATCGTGCGCCCCTGCCGCGAGATGCCCATGAGCACCGTCTGGTGGCGCCATGACAGGCCCACGCTCTGCGCGGTCTTGCCGACGATTCGCCCCTCCGCCTGCACCACCGCCTCGAGCAGGACCATCCCCGCGCCGCTGGCCATTTCGGCACGCCGCCGCGTCTTGGCCTTTTCCTCGGCGCTTTGGGCCTCATCGGCCTCGTCGCGGTCCTTGTCCTTTTCGCTTTTGGTGTGCGTCTCCGCGGTGCTCAGATGGGTGGCCTGGCCGGCGGGAAATTCCAGCTTCATCTCGCTGCGGAATTCCTCCAGCCCCTCGGGCGCGGCCTCGACCAGCAGCACGTCGCCGGGGCGCAGGCGCAGGTTGCGCGCCGCGCCGTAGCGGCGCCTGCCCTCGCGCATGACCGACAGGATGGCGAGGTCGGCGGCCTCGGCCTCGTCCTCGAAATCGCCCACGCGCTTGCCCGACAGGCGCGACTTCTTGCCCACCACGAGTTCGGCGATGAAATCGGACACCGCCTCGCGCCCGCGTTCGGCCGCCTCGCCGCGCCGGGGCAGCAGCCGCCAGCCGACAAGCGCGACGAAGGCCAGCCCGGCCAGCGCCACCGCCCCGCCCACCGGCGCGAAGTCGAACATGGTGAAGGGGGTGCCCAGCTCCTCGGCGCGGAAGGTGGCGATGATGATGTTGGGCGGCGTGCCGATCTGGGTGATCATCCCGCCGAGGATCGTCGCGAAGGACAGCGGCATGAGCGTGCAGCCCACCGCCCGCTTGGCCCGTCGCGCCGTCTGCAGATCGACCGGCATCAGGAGCGCCAGCGCGGCGATGTTGTTCATGAAACCCGACATCACCGCGCCGATCGCGCCCATCACCGCGATGTGCCCGCCCGCCGGCCGGTCCGTGTCGACGAGAAACCGGGTGAGCGCCGCGATCGCGCCCGAACGCATTAGCCCCGCCGAGACGATCAGGACAAGCGCCACGATGATCGTCGCCGGATGCCCGAAGCCCGAGAACGCCCGATCCGCCGGGACAACGCCCCAGAGTACCCCGCAAAGCAGCGCCCCGAAGGCGACAATGTCGTAACGGATGCGCCCCCACAGGAAGAGCGCGAAGATCGTCGGGAAGAGGACGAAGAGAAATATCTGGTCGGGGGTCACGGCGCGCCTGCCTGTTGTTGCCCGCGGAGTCTGCGCCGGTTTGGCGGCGCGTTGCAAGCCGGGCTCCCTTGCGCAGCGCCGCGGCGCTGACATATAGCAGGCACGAAGCAGTCAGGCGTGACGGAGGCATCATGGCAGGCCATTCGAAATGGGCGAATATCCAGCACCGCAAGGGCCGGCAGGATGCGGCGCGCTCCAAGCTGTTCTCGAAGCTGTCCAAGGAGATCACGGTCGCCGCCAAGATGGGCGATCCCGACCCCGAGAAGAACCCGCGCCTGCGCATGGCCATCAAGGAGGCCAAGTCGAACTCGATGCCCAAGGACAACATCGACCGGGCGATCAAGAAGGCGCTGGGCGGTGACGGCGAGGCTTACGAGGAGGTCCGCTACGAGGGCTACGGCCCCGGCGGCGTTGCGCTGATCGTCGAGGCGATGACCGACAACCGCAACCGCACGGCGTCCAGCGTCCGCTCGACCTTCGGCAAGCATGGCGGCAACATGGGCGAGTCCGGCTCCGTCGCCTTCATGTTCGAGCGCAAGGGGCAGGTGGTCTATCCGCCCGAGGCCGGCGATCACGACGATATCATGATGGCCGCGATCGAGGCCGGTGCCGAGGACGTGGAAAGCGGCGAGGACGGCCACACCATCTGGACCGAGGACACCGAGCTCGCCCATGTCGCGGCGGCGCTGGAAGAGCAGCTGGGCGAGTCCGAGGCCACGCGGCTGGTCTGGAAGCCCACCACCACCACCGAACTCGATCTCGAGGGCGCGCAGAAGCTCATGCGTCTGATCGACTCGCTGGAGGACGACGACGACGTCCAGAAGGTTACCTCCAATTTCGAGGTCTCCGACGAGGTCATGGCGCAGCTCTGAGCCGCCCGGCCCCGGCGTGGCCGCCACACACATGGCCATTGACAGGTGATCACGGCGGCGCGAGGCTACAGCGGTGCGAAGAGGGGGCATGCACGCCCGCTTGAGCGAAACTGGAGGTACAGTGATGCGCAAGATGGTTCTCACGACAGCCTGTCTTTCGGTGCTGGCGCTCGCCGGTTGCGAGGGCATGACCAGCAGTCAGCGGATGGCCGTGGGCGGGCTTGCCGGGGCGACGGCCGGGCTGATCACCGCCGAGGCGCTGGGCGCCAACGACAACTGGCGGATCATCGCGGCGCTGGGCGGCGCGGCAGCCGGTTCGGTGGTGGCCCGCAACACCCAGACAAACGAATGCGCCTATGCCCGCGGCGACGGCACCTACTACAAGGCGCCCTGCCCGTAAGAACCGGCGAGGGCACGCCCTTGCCGCTCCACCGCCGGGCAGGGGATGCGATCGGCGGCCCCGACGCGGCGCTGGTCGTGGCGGGGCGCCCCGTTCGCGGCGCCGGGTCAGCGGGCGCGGCGACGCGAGGTGGGTGAAAGGCGCGGCATGGGATATCCCCCCGGCACAGCCCGCGCGATCGGGCAATCTCTGCGGCTGTATCACGGTGATGCGGCGCAGGCGCGCCGGATGGATGCGCTCCATGCGCGCCTTGTCCCGCGCGGAGGGATGGCCTTCGATATCGGCGCTCATGTGGGCGACCGGGTGTCGAGCTTTCGCCGGCTCGGCGCGCGGGTCGTCGCCGTCGAGCCCCAGCCCGCCGCGTTTCGGGCGCTGCGGCTGATCCACGGGCGCGATGGCGGTGTTGTGCTGATCGAGGCCGCCGCCGGCGCCGCGGCGGGGGTGGTTGCGCTGCATCTCAACACCGCCAACCCGACGGTGGCCACGGCCTCGCCGGATTTCATCGACGCCGCGCGCGACGCGCCGGGCTGGGAAGGGCAGGTCTGGGACGATGTCGTCGAGGTCGAGCGGGTCACCCTCGACGCCCTGATCGCCCGGCACGGCACACCCGATTTCATCAAGATCGACGTGGAGGGGCTGGAAGACGAAGTGCTCGCCGGTCTGAGCGCGGCGGTTCCGGCCCTGTCTTTCGAGATCACCACGATCCGGCGCGCGGTGGCGCTGCGGGCGCTGGAGCGCGTGGCGCGGCTGGGAGGGTATCGGTTCAATCTGTCGCTGGGCGAGGCGCACAGATTCGAACACGACCGCTGGCTGACCGCCGACGCGATGGCCCGTGCGCTCGCGGCTCTGCCCGGTGCGGCTAATTCGGGCGATGTCTATGCCCGGCTGGCGGGCTCGGGTGGAGAGGAGGGGTTGCAATAAGGCAAGGGGGCGGGCCGTGGCCGGCCTGCCCCCCTGGCGGCGCGCGGAGTGCGCGGATCACTTCCAGCCGTACTGGATCAGCATCCCGGTGCCGCCGTTTCCGCGCTGTGTGGCGTGCCCGCTGGCGCCTTCGCCGAACTGGAAGATGCCATAGGCGTTGTTGTTGCCGCTCTGGCGCAACGAGGCATCGTGGCCGTCGCCTTCCTGATGGACGGCGCCGTAGTTGCCGTGGCCGCGCTGACCGATGGCCGCGGCGTTGCCGTTGCCGCGCTGTTCGACGTTGGCGCGCTGGTTGGCGCCCTGCACGAGGGCGTAGATCCCCAGCCCGATGCGCATGGCGCGCTCCTCGTCGGCGTTGCGGGGGTTGAGTTCGACGCTCAGGCTGCCGCCGGCTTGTGCGGGGGCGGCAGCGAGCCCGCCGCCCAGCCCGAGAGCCGTGGCGAGGGCGAAGGCGGTGAAAGTGCGGTTGATCGGTTTCATGGCGTGATCTCCTGTCGCGTGATCGGTGGGTTTCAAAGCTCGGTGCTGCCGCGTGTGTCGCGGCAGGTCAGGGTGCGGCCCTGCCAGTCGATTTCGAGCGTGGCGCGGTATTGTGCCGGGTCGCCGCCCAGGGTGGCCCGCCCCAACTCCGCCGGGCGGCCCGGCGCGGCCGAGAACCGGCCCGACTGGTTGATGAGCGCCGCGCCGGAGGCGCCGCTGCGGTGGATGGTCAACCGGTAGCCGCCTTGGGCGGGTTCGTCGGCATGGACGCGGGCCTGATAGGTCAGGCTGCCGCCCGAGCGGGTGACGGCGATCTCGCAGCGCAGCGGCCCCTCCTCGGCGCTCTGGTGGGCGTTGGCGGCGCCGGTGCCGCAGCCGGCGGCGGCAAGCGCAGTGGCCGAGAGGCCGAGCGCGAGCGCCGAGGCAAGGGTGGTGCGGCGGTTGAGGGGTTTCATGGCATTGCTCCTTTCAAGGGCTGGCGGGCGCGGGCCGGGCGTGATGCACGACCCGCGCGCGCTGGCGTGTCAGTCCTGGACGATGACGGCGACGTTGCCGTTGCCGTGCTGGCTGGTGCTGGCGCTGTTACCGTGGCCCGACTGGATGACGCCCACGGCGTTGCGGCGGCCGCGCTGATCGACCTCGGCCTCGTTGTGGCCGCCGAACTGGGCGACGCCGGCGATGTTGCCGCGGCCGCGCTGGTCGGTGTCGGCGGTGTTGCGGTGGCCGCGCTGGCCGACCACGGTGCGGTTGCGGTAGCCGTCCTGCGTGTTGATCGAGGTGTTGCTCCACCCGTCCTGATAGACCGAGAGGCGCTGGCCGTGGCCCGACTGGGCGCCGCCGACGGCGTTGCCCGAGCCCCACTGCTCGATGGTCACCGAGTTGCCGCCGGCAGCGGCCGCTGTGGCGAGGCCGGCGCCCATCATCAGGGTGAAGGCGGCGGTGCGGATGGTGGTTGCGATGGTCATTGGTCTGTCTCCCATAGGTCGCAAGGTTTCGGTTTCGTGGCCGACCCGGCGGCGGGGGATTGCCTGTGGGGCGTGTCGTGGCCCGCGCCGTGTCGATGACCAAGCCTTGCCGCCGAGGGCCGATGACAAACAATATCGCCGCGCAGCCATCCGATAGCTGCCCGCTGTCATGCGATGACAGCGGTTCGGGCAGGGCGCGTTATCGGATGACAGGGATGGACAAATGCCTGATTTTAAAATCTTTATTGTGCCGCCGAACGGCGCGTGGCGCTGTCGCTCGCCCGGTCCGGCCGGCCGGGCCGGCCCTTGCCATCGTCGCGCCGGCGGGCTCAATTGGCGGCCATGTCCGGGCACACCTCTCCCGCTGCGGCGAGTCGGCCCCTCGCGGGCCTCCTGTGGATGCTGGTCACGGGGCTGTGCTTCGTGGCCGTGACCGCGACGGTCAAGCATCTGGGCGGTGCGATTCCCGCCGCGCAGGCGGGTTTCCTGCGATTCCTGCTCGGGCTGGTTTTCGTGATTCCCATGCTGCCCGGCCTGTGGCGGGCGCGGCCGGGGCTGCGCGCGCACGGGCTTTTCGCCGCGCGGGGGCTGGTGCATGCGCTGGGGGTGATTCTGTGGTTCTTCGCAATGACCCGAATCCCGCTCGCCGAGGTGACGGCGATGAACTATCTCTCGCCGGTCTATGTCGCCATAGGCGCGGCGGTGTTTCTGGGCGAGCGGCTCGCCGCCCGGCGCATTGCGGCGATCGCGGTCGCCCTGCTGGGGGCGCTGGTCATCCTGCGGCCGGGGTTTCGCGAGGTCTCGCCGGGGCATCTGGCGATGATGGGCACCGCGCTGTTGTTCGCCGGCTCCTATCTGATGGCCAAGCCGCTCTCGGGGCGCGCGGGCGCGGGGACGGTGGTGGCGATGCTCTCGATATGGGTGACGGTGGGTCTGGCGCCCTTCGCGATCGCGGTCTGGGTGCCGCCAGGCCCGGCCGACCTGGCGTGGCTGTTTCTCGTGGCTCTCTTTGCCACCGCCGGGCATTACAGCATGACGCGCGCCTTCGCCGCCGCGCCGCTGGCGGTGACGCAGCCGGTCACCTTCCTGCAGCTGCTCTGGGCGACGTTGCTGGGGGCGGCCGTCTTCGGCGAGCCCGTCGATGTCTGGGTGCTGTCGGGCGGCGGGCTGATCATGGCGGCGGTCAGCTTCATCACCTGGCGCGAGGCCGTGCTGCGCCGGCGAGTGACCACGCCGCCCGATCCGGCAACCGGGGTCTAGGCGGCCGGCGTCCTCTTGAGCAGATCGCCCATGCGGCGGGGCTGTCCGTCGCGCCAGGGCGCGTTGCCCCAGGCGACGAAGCCGCCGGCGATCAGCCCGGCCACTGCCAGCCCGAGGCCCGGCAGCGCCGCGCCGTCGGCGACGACCGCGCCGCCGGCGGCCGCGGCGACCGCTGCCACCGCCAGGCCGAGCAGAAAGAGCGTCATCCGCACCCCGGCCCGTTCGCCCTGGCTGTAGGGCAGATCGGGATCATACCGCGCGAGCGCGCCGAGCGTGGCCAGTACAAAGGCCATGAAATCGTCGAGCGGCGTTCCCGGTGCTCCGGCGGGCTGATTGATTTCCAGCCGGTGCAGATCGCCAGCGCGGGTGGTCAGCTCGAGCCGGACCATCGCCTGCGCGCCCAGCCCGTGGCGGACATAACGCACCGAGGCCACGTCGGCGAAGGCGACCGACCAGATCGTCGCGCCGGTCTCGTCGCTCAGGGTCACGCCGCGGGAATCGAGGCGCGCGGTGACCGGCGCGCGCGCCGGCGCGGGGCGCCAGCTGCGGATGATCGGCTCTTGCGCTGCGTGGTCGTCCATCGGCTGTCCTAACGGTGGCGGGCGGCTCAGGCGCGCGGGTCGAGGAGTTTGGCGAGCACGCCGTCGCGGGTAATGTTGCCGATCAACCGGCCTTCCTCGGCCACGTCGACACTGCCTTCGCGGCTGTGCAGCCGGGCCATGACCTCCGTGATCGGAGCGTCAGGGGGGACGGGATCGTGCGGCGCTCCGCCCTCGGCGGGCTGCATCACGTCGCGCGCGCAGAGCACGCCCAGCGGATTCATGTTGTTGACGAAATCGGCGACGTATTCGGAGGCCGGGTCGGAATAGATTTCGCGCGGTGTGCCGGACTGCACGATCCGTCCGCCCTCCATGATGGCGATGCGGTTGCCCAGCTTGAACGCCTCGTCGAGATCGTGACTGACGAAGATGATCGTGCGCTGCAGCCGCTGCTGCAGTTCGAGCAGCTCGTCCTGCAGCCGGTTGCGGATCAGCGGGTCGAGGGCGGAGAAGGGCTCGTCCATCAGAAGGATCGGCGCGTCGGTGGCAAAGGCGCGCGCCAGCCCCACGCGCTGCTGCATCCCGCCCGACAGCTCGGCCACCCTGCGATCGCCCCAGTCGGCCAGCCCAACGAGGTCGAGCTGGGCATCGACCCGCTCGCGCCGCTCGCGCGCGGGCAGGCCGGCCAGTTCGAGGCCCAGCCCCACATTCTCGCGCACGCTGCGCCAGGGCAGCAGGCCGAATTGCTGGAACACCATCGCGATCTTGTTGAGCCGCATCCGGCGCAGCGTGGCCGCGTCGGCATTGGTGATGCTGATCATCCTCTCGCCGTCATGGACGCGGACCTCGCCGCGCGTGACGTGGTTGAGCGCATTGACCGCGCGCAGCAGCGTGGACTTGCCCGAGCCCGACAGCCCCATCAGCACCACGATCTCGCCCTGCTCGACGCTCAGGGTGCAGTCGTGCACGCCCAGCACCTGGTCCGTTTCGGCCTGGATTTCGCCGCGCTCGCGGCCCGCATCCATCAGCGGCAGCGCGCGCTCGGGGTGGTCGCCAAAGACGATCGAGACGTTGTCGAATTCCACTGCGGCGCTCATCACCGCTTCTCCACGCGCAGCATCCGGTCGAGCATGATGGCAACCACCACGATGATGAAGCCCGACTCGAAGCCCAGCGCGGTGTTGACCGTGTTGAGTGCGCGCACCACCGGCACGCCCAGCCCCGACGCACCCACCAGCGCCGCGATGACGACCATCGAGAGCGCCAGCATGATCGTCTGGTTCAGCCCCGCCATGATCTGGGGCAGGGCAAAGGGCAGCTCGACCTTCCACAGCGTCTGTCGCCGGGTCGCACCGAAGGCCCGCGCGGCCTCGAGAAGCGGGGTGGGCGTGGAGGAGATGCCCAGATGCGTCAGCCGGATCGGCGCCGGGACGACGAAGATCACCGTCGCGATGAGCCCCGGCACCATGCCGATGCCGAAGAACACGATCGCCGGGATCAGATAGACGAAGGGCGGCAGGGTCTGCATCAGGTCGAGCACCGGCCGTATGGCCGCGTAGAGACGCGGACGGTGGGCCGCGGCGATGCCGATGGGCACGCCCACCCCCATGCAGACCAGACAGGCCGACATGACCAGCGTGACGCTTTCGATCGTCTCCTCCCAGTAGCCCTGGTTGAGGATGAAGGCAAAGCCCAGCAGGATCAGCAGTGCCGTCTTCCAGGAGCGTTGCAGAACCCATGTCAGCGCGACGAAGACCGCCACGATGACCAGCGGATGGGGCTGCTCCAGAAGCCACAGGATGGCATCCACCAGCGTGCGCATGAAGGCTTCGAGATTGTCGAAGAACCACGCCCCGTTGATTTGCAACCACAGAAAGACGGCAGCGGCCGCGTCGCCCACGGGTATCTTGTTGCCGGTAAGCCAGTCCATCATGTCCCCGTGCTCCGATGGTTTCGGCGCCGGCGACGGCGCGCGCGGCGCCCCCTCCGCATGCCGCCGGCCGGCGAAGGGGGATATATGCGGGCGGGCCCGCCCCCGCCGGGGACGCGCCCTGGGCCCGGTTACTCCAGCGCTTCCGTCACTGCCGCCAGGGCGTCACCGCCGTTGCGCGTCTCGACGCCGTCGAGCCACTCTTCGAGAATGCCGGGATTGTCCGACAGCCATGCCTCGGCGGCATCGCCGGGATCCATGCCTTCATCGAGGATCATCGCCATGATCTCGTTTTCCATCGCGAGCGTGAAGGAAAGGTTCTCGAGGAGCCGGCCGACATTGGGGCATTCCTCGACATAGCCGGCGCGGGTATTGGTCAGCACCGTGGCGCCGCCCAGATCGGGGCCGAACCAGTCGTCGCCGCCGGTCAGGTAGGTGATGTCGAAATTCGCGTTCATCGGGTGCGGTTCCCAGCCGAGAAACACGATCGGCTCGCCGCGCCTGTCGGCGCGCTGGACCTGCGCCAGCATCCCCTGCTCGGAGCTTTCGGCGAGGCTGAACTCGCCCAGCCCGAAGGCATCTTCCTCGATCATCTCGAGGATCAGTCGGTTGCCGTCATTGCCCGGCTCGATGCCGTAGATGGTGTAATCAAGCGCCTCGCCGTGCTCGGCGATGGTGCCGAAGCTCTCGATCCCCAGCGCCGCGCCTTCGGCATTGGTGGCCAGGGTGTATTTCGCGCCCTCAAGGTTGACGCGAACGGTGTCGACCGTCCCGGCCTCGCGATAGGGGGCGATGTCGGCCTCCATCGTCGGCATCCAGTTGCCGAGAAAGACGTCGACGTCGCCATTGGCCAGCGAGGTGTAGGTCACCGGAACCGACAGCACCAGCGTGTCGGTCTCGTAGCCCAGTGCCTCCAGCACCGTGGTCGCCGCGGCGGTCGTCGCGGTGATGTCGGTCCAGCCGACATCCGAGAACACCACCGTCTCGCAGCTGGACTGGGCATGCGCCGGCGCGGCCAGCGCGGCGGCGGCCGTCGCCGCCGTCAAGGTCGTGCGCAGGATCGTCATGTCATTCCTCCCTCGTTTACTTGATTGACTGATCAATAAAAAGCAAGTTAGCTGAAGATTGCAAGCCACTTTCCCGGAGCCCGCCGATGCCCAAGCTTGGAATGGAGCCTATACGACGCGACGCGCTGGTCAAAGCGACCATTGCCGAGATCGGCACCTCCGGCACGCTGGACGTCACCGTCAGCAAGATCGCGCGCCGGGCGGGGATGTCCTCGGCGCTGGCGCATCATTACTTCGGCTCCAAGGAATCGATGTTTCTCGCGGCGATGCGCCATGTGCTGGCCGTCTACGCCGCCGAGGTGCGCGGGGCGCTGGCCGCCGCCGAGGGCCCCCGCGGCCGGGCCCTGGCCATCATCCGGGCGAGCTTTGCCGCGTCGAGCTTCCGGCGCGAGGCGATCGGCGCGTGGCTGAACTTCTATGTCCTCGCCCAGACCGTGCCCGAGGCGCGGCGGTTGCTGACGCTCTATCAGCGCCGGCTCGATTCGAATCTGTGTCATGCGCTCCGTCCGCTGGCGGGCGGGGCGGCCGATGCCATAGCGGCAGGCACGGCCGCGATGATCGACGGCGCCTATATCCGCGAGGCGCTGCGTGACGACCAGCCCGACGGCGCGGCCGCCGCTGCGATGGTCGAGGATTATCTCGACGCCGCGCTCGCCCGCGCGAGAGAGGCAGAGGAGGAAGACAGGTGAAGGCACAACCCCGGGCCAGCCACTTCATCGACGGCGCCTATGTCGAGGATGCCGATGGCGCGGCGATCGACATTCTCTATCCGGCGACGGGCGAGACGATCGCGCGCGTGCACGCGGCCACGCCGGCGATCATGGAACGCGCACTGGAGTCGGCGCGCGCGGCGCAGGCCGACTGGGCCGCGCGCCGCCCCGTGGAGCGGGGCCGCATCCTGTCCCGCGCCGCGCAGATTTTGCGCGAGCGCAACCGGGAGCTGTCCGAGCTGGAGACGCTCGACACCGGCAAGCCGCTGCAGGAGACGCTGGTGGCCGACGCCGCCAGCGGGGCCGAGGCGCTCGAATACTTCGCCGGGCTCGCCCCCGCGATCACCGGCGAGACGATCCCGCTGGGCGGCGATTTCGCCTATACCATCCGCGAGCCCTTGGGCGTCTGCGTCGGCATCGGCGCGTGGAACTACCCCACACAGATCGCCTGCTGGAAGGCCGCGCCGGCGCTGGCGACGGGCAATGCGATGGTGTTCAAGCCCTCGGAACTTACCCCGCTATGCACCCTCAGGCTCGCCGAGTGTCTGGTCGAGGCCGGGCTTCCGGCGGGGCTGTTCAATGTCGTGCAGGGCGCGGGCGCGGTCGGCGGCGCCCTGGTGAGCGACCCGCGCGTGGCCAAGGTTTCGCTGACCGGATCGGTGCCGACGGGGCAGAAGGTCTATGCCTCTGCGGCCGAGGGCATCCGAGGGGTCACGATGGAGCTGGGCGGCAAGTCGCCCCTGGTGATATTCGATGATGCCGATCTGGAAGACGCGGTGGGCGGCGCGCTGCTGGGCAATTTCTATTCCGCCGGGCAGGTCTGCACCAACGGCACGCGAGTCTTCGTCCAGCGCGGCGTGCTGGAGCGGTTCCTCGATCGCGCGGCCGCGCGTACCGAGGCGATGGTTATGGGCGACCCGATGGACG
Source organism: Rhodobacteraceae bacterium WD3A24 (assembly GCA_002967695.1). Taxonomy (GTDB): domain Bacteria; phylum Pseudomonadota; class Alphaproteobacteria; order Rhodobacterales; family Rhodobacteraceae; genus Alkalilacustris. The sequence continues at coordinate 23,594 of PUHN01000013.1, forward strand.
AGGCCACCCATATCGGCCCCGTGATCTCGGCGGAGCAGATGGAAATCGTGCTGGGCTACATCGAAAGCGGACGGGCCGAGGGCGCGCGGCTGGTCACCGGCGGCGGACGGGCCGAAGGGTTCGGCGCGGGGTTCTATGTCCGCCCCACGATCTTTGCCGATGTCGCCGACGAGATGACCATCGCGCGCGAGGAAATCTTCGGCCCGGTGATGTCGGTTCTGGCCTTCGATGACGAGGACGAGGTCGTCGCCCGCGCCAATGCGCTGCCCTACGGGCTGGCCGCCGGGGTGTTCACGCGCGATCTCGCCCGGGCGCACCGGATGGTGGCGCGGCTGCAGGCGGGAACCTGCTGGATCAACAGTTACAATCTCACGCCGCTTGAGATGCCCTTTGGCGGTGCGAAGCTCTCGGGCGTGGGGCGCGAGAACGGCCACGCCGCGATCGAGCACTACACACAGATCAAGGCGGTGCATGTCGGGATGGGGCCGGTCGATGCCCCCTATTGAGCGGCGGGCCGGCGCCGGGCCTTGCCTGAGCCGCCCCGCAGCGGCCGGCGGGGCCGAGACCAGGCGCAAGGGGCGCTGATGGAAGCGGATTACGTGATCGTTGGCGCGGGCTCGGGCGGCTCGGCGGTGGCCTATCGGCTGGCCGAGGCGGGCCATTCGGTGATCGTGATCGAGCGCGGCGGCTCGGATGGCGGCCCCTTCATCGGGATGCCCGGCGCGCTGTCCTATCCGATGAACATGACTCGCTATGACTGGGGCTACGAGAGCGAGCCGGAGCCGCATCTGGGCGGGCGGCGTCTGGCCACGCCGCGCGGCAAGGTCATCGGCGGGTCGTCCTCGATCAATGGGATGGTCTATGTGCGCGGACATGCCCGCGATTTCGACCACTGGGCCGAGACGGGCGCGGATGGCTGGGCGTTCGCCGACGTGCTGCCCTATTTCCGGCGCATGGAGTCCTGGCATGGCGCGGCGGGCGAGGCCGACTGGCGCGGCAGCGACGGGCCGGTCCATGTCAGCCGGGGCCGCTGGGCGACGCCGCTTTTCGCAGCATTCGTCGCGGCGGGCGTCGAGGCGGGCTATCCCCATACCGACGACTACAACGGCCGTCAGCAGGAGGGCTTCGGTCCGATGGAGGCCACGATCTGGCGCGGGCGGCGCTGGTCGGCGGCGCGGGCATATCTCAAGCCCGCCCTGAAGGGGCCGAACTGCCGGCTGGTGCGCGGGCTCGCCCGGCGCGTGGTGATCGAGCAGGGGCGGGCCACCGGCGTCGAACTGGCCCGCCGCGGCGGTATCAAGGTCATCCGCGCGCGCCGCGAGGTCATCCTCGCGGCGTCGTCGATCAACACGCCCAAGCTGCTAATGCTTTCGGGGATCGGGCCGGGGGCGCATCTGGCCGAGCACGGCATCGAGGTATTGGCCGACCGGCCCGGCGTGGGCGCCAATCTGCAGGATCACCTCGAACTCTACCTGCAATACGCGGCCAGCAAGCCCGTCACGCTCTATCGCTACTGGAATCTGCTGGGCAAGGCCTATGTCGGCGCGCGCTGGCTGCTGACGGGCACGGGGCCGGGCGCGTCCAACCAGTTCGAGGCGGGGGGCTTCATCCGTTCGGCCGCCGGGGTCGCCTATCCCGACATCCAGTTTCACTTCCTGCCCATCGCGGTACGCTATGACGGCCGCGCGGCGGTCAGGGGGCACGGTTTTCAGGTGCATACCGGGCCGATGCGCTCGCCCAGCCGGGGGGCGGTGACGCTGCGCTCGCCCGATCCCGAGGCGCCGCCGCGCATCCGCTTCAACTACATGAGCCACGAGGCCGACTGGCGCGACTTCCGCGCCTGCATCCGGCTGACGCGCGAGATCATCGGTCAGGACGCGCTCGCGCGCTATACCAGTCACGAAATCCAGCCCGGACCGGAGGCGCGGGACGCCGCCGCGCTCGACGCCTTCATCCGCGATCATGCCGAGAGCGCCTATCACCCCTGCGGAACGGCCCGGATGGGCCGGGCGGACGACCCCGGCGCGGTGGTCGACCCGCAGGGCCGGGTGATCGGGGTGCAGGCGCTGCGGGTGGCCGACAGCTCGGTCTTCCCGCGCATCACCAACGGCAACATCAACGCCCCCTCGATGCTGGTGGGCGAGAAGATGGCCGACCACATTCTCGGTCGCGCGTCGCTGCCACGCGACGAGCGCAGCCCGTGGAGTCACCCCCGCTGGAGGACGGCGCAGCGTTAGCCGCCGCTCGCGCCCCGGCCGGCGCCATGGTAGCATCGCCCGCGCGATGACAAGAGAAGGGAAAAGGCGATGTCACCGATCATGGAGGCCTTCGTGGCGGTTCTGTTTCTGGCCTGGCCGGTGCCCGATGGGCATCCGGCGGCCGCCTATCTCGTCGAGCCGGAGGAGACGCAGCTGGCCGTGCAATACATGGGATTCGCCAGCCGCGAGGACTGCGAGGCGTTCCTCGCCCTCGCACAGAATGACCCGCCCGCCGGGATGCTGCCCTATGAGGGCGCGCGGGTGATGGGCGGCGAGTGCAACGAGGCCTGAGGGCCGCCGCGTCCTGCCCCGCGATCGCGGCGCCGGGCCGGGCATGGCCAGCGCCGCGGCCGGGGGATGTGCGGCCATCGCCCGGCGGCTGTGCGGTAAAGGGCAGCATTTCGCGCCACAGCCGCATTTAACACCTGCCCGGACAGGCCTATTGTCACGCCACGCGCATCGCCCGGCAGCGGCCGCGCGCAGGTTTTTGCAGCGAGGCCGCCGCCCGCGTGGTGGCCGGCTGGCGGCGCGCGCGGCGCCGAGGCCGCGCGGTCAGGGAGAGACAATGGACGATCTCGACACCCGCACCGGATTGCCCGAGGCGCTGCGCTATCTCGTGGCGCAGTATCCCCGCGACATCTGGGAAAGCCACCGCAACTTCGACGAGCTCACCCGGTTCTGGCTCGAGCGGCACGTGATGTTTCGCCAGTTGCTCGACCGGATCAACGCCGGTGCCGAGGCGTTTCTCGACGGCAACGCCAATGCGGCCGTCTTCGCGCGCGAGAACGCGCGCTATACCGGCTTTTTCCTCAACCAGCTCCACGGGCACCACCAGATCGAGGACGTGCACTACTTTCCCACCCTCTCGGGGCTGGAGCCCGGCCTCAACCGGGGGTTCGAGATTCTCGATCAGGATCACCACGCGCTTGACGGCCACCTCCACGGGCTGGCCGACGACACCAACGCCATGCTCGAGGCCATCCAGGCCCGGCAGGGCGGCCATGATGCCGCCGGGCGGCTGCACGCGCGGCTCGCCGGCTTCGCCAGTTTTCTCGACCGCCATCTCGTGGACGAGGAGGAGCTGGTCATCCCCGTCATCCTGCACCACGCGCCGCGACTTTGAGCGCGCCGGTTTGCGCCATGTCAAGGCGCAGGGCCGGCGCCCGATGCAGGGTGGCGCGGCAAACGCTGCAGGACAGGAGACCCGCGATGTCGCATACGCCGCACGAACTCGCCGACGATTTTCCCGACGAGATCGACGAAATCCATGCGCTGAAGGAAAAGGACGCGCATTTCGCGCGGCTTGTCGAACGCTATCACGAGGTCAACCGGGCGGTTCATCGCGCCGAGACGCGCGTCGAACCCGTCAGCGAGGAACGCGAGGAGGCGCTGCGCCACCACCGTGTCCAGCTCAAGGACGAGATCGCGCGCGAGCTGCACGCACGCGGGTAACGGGGCGGGCGCGCGCGGCGCCCGGCGGGGCCGTCAGGCCCCGCCCTCGCCGGCGCCCTCGACATGGGCCTGGAAGTTCTCGAAGAACTGGTCGGCCATTTTCTTGGCGAACCCGTTTATCAGCCGCGAGCCGAGCTGGGCGAGCTTGCCGCCCACCTGCGCCTCGACGTCATAGGTCAGCTCGGTGCCGTCCTCGGCGTCGGCGAGATGGACCACCGCCGCGCCCTTGGCAAAGCCCGCCACGCCGCCGGAGCCCTCGCCCGCGATGCGGTAGCTTTCATTCTCGACCACGTCGGAGAGGGTGACCTTGCCCTTGAAGGTGGCCTTGACCGGGCCGACCTTCTGCTTGACCACGGCCTCGAAGCCCTCTTCGGGGTTGCCCGTGAGTTCCTGACAGCCGGGGATCGACGCCTTGAGCGTCTCGGCGTCGTTGAGGTGGCGCCAGACCGTTTCGCGGTCGGCGGCGATGGTGCGGCTGCCCTTGAGTTCCATATGCCCTCACTCCCTTCCGGTTTTCCGGTGACGGGCAAGCCATAGGCCGGCGGGGCCGGAGGGTAAAGCCCCTGACGGCTCAGGAGTCGATCTCGTAGGGCACGAGCCCGCGCCGCTCGGGCGTGACGGTCAGCCGCCGGCCCAGCGGGGGCACGGCACGCTGATGGCAATCGGCCCGCTCGCAGATGCGGCAGGAGATGCCGATGGGCTCGAATGCCTGGGGGCGGGAGAGGTCGAGATCGTCGGCATAGACCAGCGCGCCGGCATGGGCGATCTCGCAGCCCAGCCCGATGGCATAGCGCCGCACCGGGGCGGTGAAGGCGCCGCCGGGTTTGGAGACATCGCGCGCCAGGCAGAAATAGCGCACGCCGTCGGGTGTCTCGGCGAGCTGGCGCAGGAATCGCCCCGGCGTCTCGAAGGCGCGGTGGACGTTCCATAACGGGCAGGCCCCGCCGAAACGGGCGAATTGCAGGCGCGTGGCCGAATGCCGCTTTGTGATCGTGCCGGCCTGATCGACCCGGACGAAGAAGAACGGCACGCCCTTGGCGCCGGGGCGTTGCAGTGTCGAGAGCCGGTGGGCGACCTGCTCGATCGAGGCGCCGAAAATATCGGCGAGGCGTTCGAGGTCGTGGCGGGTCTCGCGCGCGGCGTTGAGAAAGGCGGTGTAGGGCATCAGCGCCGCGCCCGCGAAATAATTGGCCAGGCCGATCTTGGCGATCGCGCGCGACTCGTCGGACTGGAAGCGGGCGAGGTCCAGCGTGGCCTCCAGCAGATCATCGCGCGTGAGCAGCGCGGCCTGATGGAGCAGCTGAAAACGCTGGGTCGCCGCCGTGGCCTTGGTCGAGATCACCAGAGTCTTGCGCGCCGGGTCATAGGCGCGGATCTCGGGGATATCGGCGAAATGCACGCCGACCCCGTGGGCGGCCAGCGTGTCGATCGCCCTGTCGAGCGGCGCGTCGGGCCGGTCGGCCGCCGCCGTGCCGCCGGCGGCGAAGTGCTCTGCCGCGCGGTCGACGGCGTCGATGTAGTTGTCGCAGTAATGGAAGAAATCGCGCACCTCCTCCCAGGGGGTGGGGCGCAGCGCGGCGTCCTCGCGGCCCAGGGCCTCGTCGAGAACGGCGAGCCGCTCATGCGTCTGTCGGTAGGCGCGGTGCAGTTGCAGGAAGGCCCGCGCCAGCGCCGGCGCGCTCGACGCCGCCAGTCGCAGATCGGCCTGTGGCGGCGGATCGGCAAAGACGGGGTCGGCGAGCGCCTCGCGCATGTCGCTGATCAGCCGTTCGGAATCGCCGGTGGACAACTCGGCCACGTCAAAGCCGAATTCCTGCGCCAGCGCCAGCACGACCGTGGCCGAAACGGGCCGGTTGTTGTTTTCCATCTGGTTGAGGTAGGGCAGGGAAACCCCGAGTTTCGCGGCGAAATCCTTTTGCGTCAGTCCCAGCCGCGTGCGGGTCTCGCGCAGCTTGGCGCCGGCATAGAGCTTGTGTGTGGCCATGTCGTGCTCCATGTTTGCAAATCCGCTTTAGCAGGATTTGCAATCCGTGCGAAGCCTCGGTTCAGCGCGTCACGGCCCGCTCGCGGCGGATGACATAGATGATCGAGGTGACCGATGCCGTCGAGGTGGCGATCATGATGGCCAGCAGCGGCCACGGCCCCGCGCCGGGCACCAGCAGGGCCCCCGCCAGCGCCGACAGCCCCGCGCCGCCGCCGATCATGATCGCGCCGCCCAGCCCCGAGGCGGTGCCCGCCAGATGCGGGCGCACCGACAGCATGCCCGCCGTGGCGTTGGGCAGCACCATCCCGTTGCCCAGCCCCACGAAGACGAAAAAGCCGAAAAACACCGGCGCGGGCGCCAGCCCGGCCAGCGCCAGAAGCATCAGCGTCGCTACCCCCGTCGCGGTGATCGACGAGCCCCACAGCACCATCCGGTTGACGCCCAGGCGCACCGAAAAGCGCCCCGAGAAGAAGTTGCCAAAGGCATAGCCCGCCGCCGGCGCGCCGAAATAGAAGCCCAGCACCGAGGGCGAGAGCCCGAAGACCTGCGTGCCGACAAAGGGCGCCCCGCCGAGAAAGGCGAAGAACGACCCCGAGGTGAAGGCCGCCGACAGGCAGTAGCCCCAGAACCGGCGCGAGGTCAGCAGCTCGGGATACTGCACAACCTGCGCGCGGAAGCTGGTCGACCGGGATCGGGCGGTCTCGCCCAGATCGGCCCAGGTCAGCGCCATCATCGCCAGCCCGCACAGCAGCATCAGAACGAAGCTCGCCTGCCAGCCGAAAAGCTCCTGCAGCACCCCGCCCAGCATCGGCCCCAGCATCGGCACCAGCGCCATGCCCATGGTCACATAGCCGATCATCGAGGCGGCGCGCGCCTCGCCGACGATATCGCGCACCACGGCGCGGCTGAGCACCATCGTGGCGACCACCACCGCCTGCAGCATGCGAAAGACCAGAAAGATCTCGACCGTGGGCGCGAGCAGCGTGCCGATCGTGGCCAGCACGAAGCCGCCGATCGACCACATCAGCACCGGTCGGCGGCCGAAACGGTCGGAGATCGGGCCAATGAAAAGCTGAAGCGCCGCGTTCATGCCCAGATAAAGCGACACGGAAAGCTGGATCACCGCGTAGTCGGCGTCGAACCACTCGGCCATGCTGGGCAGCGAGGGCAGAAAGACATTCATGGAAAGCGCCTGCAGCCCGGCCAGCAGGACCAGCGTCATGATATGCGGCGGGGTGGCGCGGTCGAGAAACCGGCTGGGCGCATGCGTTGTCATGCAATCGGTTTAGGACGCGCCCGCGGGGATGTCCATTGCGTGGCCCGGCGGGGTTTTCTACTTTGCTATTTGCTAGTGCCTTCGTGCCAAGTATTTGCAAATTTACCGGAAATCGCTTTCCGCCCCGGACCGGCGCCGATATGCTGCGCAGCGCGAAGCGAGGAGGAGCCCCGATGAAAGACGTCCTGCAACAGCTCGAGGATCGTCGCGCCTCGGCCCGGCTGGGTGGCGGCGAACGCCGGATCGACGCGCAGCACGCCAAGGGCAAGCTGACCGCGCGCGAGCGCGTGACGCTGTTGCTCGACGAGGGCTCCTTCGAGGAGTTCGACATGTTCATGGCCCATCGCTGCACCGATTTCGGGATGGAGCGCGACAGGCCCTACGGCGACGGTGTCGTCACCGGGTGGGGGACGATCAACGGGCGCATGGTCTATGTCTTCAGCCAGGATTTCACCGTCTTTGGCGGCTCGCTGTCGGAAACGCACGCCCAGAAAATATGCAAGATCATGGATATGGCGATGCAGAACGGCGCGCCGGTGATCGGGCTCAACGACTCCGGCGGCGCGCGCATCCAGGAAGGTGTCGCCAGCCTCGCGGGCTACGCCGAGGTGTTCCAGCGCAACATCATGGCCTCCGGCGTGATCCCGCAGATCAGCGTCATCATGGGCCCCTGCGCGGGCGGGGCGGTCTATTCCCCGGCGATGACCGATTTCATCTTCATGGTGCGCGACTCCTCGTACATGTTCGTCACCGGCCCCGACGTGGTCAAGACGGTCACGAACGAGCATGTCACCGCCGAGGAACTGGGCGGCGCGCGCACCCACACCACGAAATCCTCGGTCGCCGATGCCGCTTTCGACAACGACATGGAGGCGCTCATCGAGGTGCGCCGGCTCGTCGATCTTCTGCCGCTGTCGAACCGCGAGAAGGTGCCGCACCGGCCGTTCTTCGACGACCCCAACCGTGTGGAGCCCAGCCTCGCCACGCTGGTGCCGGCCAGCCCCAACCAGCCCTACGACATGAAGGAGCTGATCCTCAAGACGGCCGACGAGGGCGATTTCTACGAAATACAGGCCGATTACGCCAAGAACATCATCACCGGATTCATCCGGCTGGAGGGGGCGACGGTGGGCGTCGTGGCCAACCAGCCGATGGTGCTCGCCGGCTGTCTCGACATCGACTCGAGCCGCAAGGCCGCGCGTTTCGTGCGGTTCTGCGACGCCTTCGAGATTCCCATCCTGACCTTCGTGGACGTGCCGGGGTTCCTGCCAGGCACCGGGCAGGAGTTCGGCGGCGTCATCAAGCACGGCGCGAAACTGCTTTTCGCCTATGGCGAGGCGACGGTGCCCAAGGTCACGGTGATCACCCGCAAGGCCTATGGCGGCGCCTATGACGTGATGAGTTCCAAGCACATCCGGGGTGATTTCAACTATGCCTGGCCCACCGCCGAAATCGCGGTGATGGGCGCAAAGGGGGCGACCGAGATCCTCTATCGCTCCGAGCTGGGCGACGCCGAAAAGATCGCCGCGCGCACGCGCGACTACGAGGCGCGCTTTGCCAACCCCTTCGTCGCCGCCGAGCGTGGTTTCATCGACGAGGTGATCCAGCCGCAATCCACCCGTCGCCGCGTCTGCCGGGCCTTCGCCAGCCTGCGCAACAAGCGGCTGTCGAATCCGTGGAAGAAGCACGACAACATTCCGCTGTGAGGACGCATGACGCCGGCGCGCATGACAGCCTGGGTCGGGGGGGCGCTGGCGCTGGGCGTGGCGGTCTTCCTGCTGGCGGCGCCGGGCTCGCGCACGCCCGAGTCGGGCGCCGATGGCGCGGAGCTGTCCGTGCCGGCGGTGCCGTCGGGCCAGCCCGTCGCGCTGCAGGACATCCGCCCGGAGGCCGACGGCACGCGGCTGCGCTTTCGCTTCGTCGGCGCGCAGATCGACGAGACGGATTTCGAGACCACGGCCGAGGATATGCACCATCTGTGCGAGTTCTACGCCCTGCCATGGATGACGCGCGAGGGGGCGCAGGCCGAGGAGATCGTCATTTCCCTGGCCGCCCGCGAGGTGCCCTTTGGCGAGGCGGTACCCGAAGTCACCCAGTATTTCGAGGCCTACCGCGTCGAGGACGGCGCCTGTGTCTGGGAGCTCTTTCAATGATCGTGAATGCGCAGGGTTGTCCAACCGCCCTGACTTTGGGTAACATTATCCACGGTCCCGGCGCCGGTTGCTCGCGCGTGGTGCGCTATCGGCAGGGCAGGGCGCCGGCCGCTTGGCGGGGGCAGCCCGCCGATAACCGATCGCCCGCCGAGGCTATGCGCATCGCGGCCGGGCGGACAGGATCACGGGATGATCCTGCCCCCCGTTCCAGTACCTCCGGGGGCGGCCGGGGCGCGACGCGCCCCGTAAGCGAACCGAACGGGAGGACGTCATGCTCACCATCATCCGACTTGGGCTCACGGCCATTGGAATCGCGGGGCTCGTTGCCGCCTGCGCCCCTCAGCCGCAGCCCCAGCCGATCCATTCGGAGCCGACCTTCGACAAATACGGCAACCCGGAGTGCCGCCCGGCAGACCGGCCGATCAGCGAACAATACCCCGAGCGGCTGCCGCGCTGTGACGTCACCTGCCCCGAGGGCGGCGTCTATGTCGAGGGCCAGCTCGGCGAACCCGGCCAGTGCCGGCCGCCCAGCGAGGTTTGCGACGGCGAGCCGTTCCAGATCGTGGAGGGCCAGATCATCTGCCGCCCGGACCACGATGATGACGACGACGATAACGACCGGGACAGGACGCCGAACGACCCGGGCCGCGGCGACTACAACCTCGGCTGACGCCGGTGGCCGCGCCGTCCGGCACGGGCAGCGCGGCCCCCTTGATGCAGCCGGGCAACAGCACCGCGCGCAGCGCGCGCGCGAGTGGCTTCGTTCCGGCTTCTGCGCTAGGATTTCTCGCGGCCGTCCCTCGACGGGCGGCTGCGTCCACTGGTGGCCGGGCTGTGCATGCATCGGCCACGCGGAAACCACGAGCAGGAGACAAAGATGTCCAGACACGCCAAGACCATCCTCGCCGTCATTGCCCTCTCGGCCGCCGCGGCCTGCGCGCCGCGCGCCGAGGAGGAGGAAGTGGTCTATGTCGAGCCGGTCGAAGAGCCGGTTCGCGCCGAACCGACCGGCCAGAAATACTGATACGGCGGCGGGGCGGCCCGGCGCCGCCCCGCGCGTGACGCGCCCCGCGCGAGGCGGAGGCGCGCCATGCTGAAACATCGCGGATTTCCCTCGCGTCTGGCGGGCACCGATTTCCAGTTCACCATTCGCCGCGCCGCCAAGAGCGGGCGGGCCACGCCCCTGATCGAACGCAAGCGTCACGCCGACCGCCGGCCGGCCGACCGCCGCGCCGACGCGGCCTTCATGGCCGCGCTGTGGGCACAATTCGGCGACGAGCCCTTCCCGCGCGGCAATCTCGATGCCGGCCGGCTTTCCTGGCTGTTCGGGCGCGAGGTGGTCGCCGCCGAGGATCCTTTTGATCCTGAAAGCTATGACGCGCTCCTGCGCATCGACGTGGCCCGCGCCCGCGCGAGCTTTCCCGAGATTTTCGACGGCGGGGGATCGGCATGACCCTGCTCAACCGCGCGCTGAATTGGCAAGGTTCCGCCCAACCGCGCGGTGGTGCGGTGAAAGCCGTTGCCCGCCAGGGCGTCGGCGCGCATCATCGGGGCGTCGCGGTCACGGTGATCCGTTTCGCGGCAAAATGTTACCCTTCCCCTGAACTTCGGTCCGGCCCCGCGCGGGTCGGGCCATTTTGTCGTCTTGCCGCGCGCCCGGCCGCGCCGGCGAAGGAGAGAGCATGTTCAACAAGCTGCTGATCGCCAATCGCGGCGAGATCGCCTGCCGTGTCATAAGGACGGCGCGCCGGATGGGCATCCCCACGGTTGCGGTCTATTCCGATGCCGATGCGCGGGCGCTGCATGTCGCCATGGCCGACGAGGCTGTCCATATCGGCCCGGCGCCGGCGAGCCAATCCTATATCGTGATCGACAGGATCATGGACGCGATCCGCGAGACCGGCGCCGACGCTGTTCATCCCGGCTATGGCTTCCTGTCGGAAAACCGCCGCTTCGCCGAGGCGCTGGCGACGGAAGGCGTGGCCTTCATCGGGCCGCCGGCCAGCGCGATCGAGGCGATGGGCGACAAGATCACCTCCAAGAAGCTCGCCCGGGAGGCGGGGGTCAATACCGTGCCCGGCGCGGGCGGGCTGATCGAGGATGCCGAGGAGGCGGTCAGGATCGCGCGCGAGGTCGGCTATCCGGTGATGCTCAAGGCCAGCGCGGGCGGCGGCGGCAAGGGGATGCGCATCGCCTGGAACGACGACGAGGCCCGCGAGGGGTTCCAGAGCTCGAAGAACGAGGCGGCGTCGTCCTTCGGCGATGACCGCATCTTCATCGAGAAATTCGTCACCTCGCCCCGGCATATCGAGATCCAGGTCCTCGCCGACGGGCACGGAAACTGCATATATCTGGGCGAGCGCGAATGCTCGATCCAGCGGCGCAACCAGAAGGTGATCGAGGAGGCGCCCTCGCCCTTCCTCGACGCCGAGACCCGCAGGAAGATGGGCGAACAGGCCTGCGCGCTGGCGCAGGCGGTCGGCTACACCAGCGCGGGCACGGTCGAGTTCATCGTCGATGGCGAGCGCAACTTCTACTTCCTGGAGATGAACACCCGCCTGCAGGTGGAACATCCCGTCACCGAGCTGATCACCGGGGTGGACCTGGTCGAGCAGATGATCCGCGTTGCCGCGGGCGAGCGGCTCGCGCACGCGCAGGAGGCGATCCGTCTCAACGGCTGGGCGATCGAGAGCCGTCTCTATGCCGAGGACCCGTATCGCAACTTCCTGCCCTCGATCGGGCGGCTGACGCGGTATCGCCCGCCGGGGGAGCTGTCGAGCGACAGCGCCGTGGTGCGCAACGACACCGGCGTCTACGAGGGCGGCGAGATCTCTATGTATTACGACCCGATGATCGCCAAGCTCTGCACCTGGGCGCCCGACCGTGACGGCGCGCTGGCGGCGATGCGCGAGGCGCTGGACGCCTTCGAGGTCGAGGGGATCGGCCACAACCTGCCCTTCCTGTCGGCGGTGATGGATCATCCGCGTTTCGCCGCCGGCGATATCACCACCGCCTTCATCGCCGAGGAATATCCCGAGGGCTTCGCCGGCGTGGAACTGCCCGAACCGCTGCTGCACCGCGTCGCCGCGGCCGCCACGGCGATGTACCGGGTGGCCGAAATCCGACGCGCGCGCATCTCGGGGCGGATGGACCATCACGAGCGCAAGGTCGGCGATGAATGGGTCGTCCGCCTGCAGGGCAAGACGTGGCCCGTGACGGTGCAGGCCGACCGCGAGGGCGCGACGGTGCGCATCAACGACCACACCGCGCATCGCGTGACCTCGGACTGGGTGCCGGGCCGCCCGCTCGCCCGGCTGGAGGTGGACGGCACGCCGCTGGTGATGAAGGTCGGCCGGATCACCGGCGGCTATCGCCTGCGGCTGCGCGGCGCCGATCTGCGCGTGCAGATTCTCACGCCCCTGCAGGCGGAAATGGCCGCCCATCTGCCGGAGAAACAGCCGCCCGACACCTCGCGCCAGCTTCTGTGCCCGATGCCGGGGCTCGTCGTGGGGCTGCATGTGGGCGAGGGCGACGAGGTCCATGAGGGCCAGCCGCTGGCCACGGTCGAGGCCATGAAGATGGAAAACATCCTGCGCGCCGAGCGCAAGGGCCGCGTCGCCGCGATACGGGCCGAGCCGGGGGCGAGCCTCGCGGTGGACGACGTGATCATGGAGTTCGAATGAGCGCGCCGGCTCACTCCCGCCCCGAGGGCCGTTCCTCATGCATTTCCTGCCGGCGCAGGGGCAGCCGGTCGATGGCATGGGCGACCTCGCGCGCGTCCCACGGGCTTGGCTTGCGCTGGACCACCTCGCCCTCCTTGGTGATGAGCACCAGCGAAAAACCCCGCGGGCGCAGCTCCAGCCGCGGCTGGCTGCGCGCATCCGGGTCGGTATCGGTGATGACGATCACGTCGCGATCGATCATCATCTCGGCCCCGTCGCGCAGATACTCCATCTGCTGGCGGAATTCGGGTTGCAGCGGGCTGTCGGCGAACACCACGATCAGCCGGTTGGTCCAGCGGAATTCGGCCAGATCGACGTCACGCGCGTCGAGCACCCGCAGCCCCTGCTGCTGCACCTCCTCGGCGCCCTCTGGCGCGGGCTCGTCCTCGGGAATGACGGACGGGTCGTCGGCGGCGCTCTCCTGCTGCGCCGCCTCGGGCGGCACCGCGCCGTCCTCGTTGGCGGGCGCGCCGGACTGGGCCAGCGCCGCCAGCGGCATGGAGAGTATCAAGACAAGGGTAGACAGCGATTTCATGCGACCTCCTGCAGGGCGTGATATAGGCCGTTTTTCCAAGAGAACACAGGGTCATTCTGTTCGCCGCGCCGCCCGACGGGGCGCGGGGCGATGCAACCAGCCGCGGAGAGCGAGACGATGAGCGAGCGAAAGGACGACTGGCGCGCACTGGCCGAGAAGGAGTTGCGCGGCCGCGACCCCGACACGCTGACCTGGCAGACGCTTGAAGGGATCGCGGTGCGCCCGCTCTATACCGCCGACGACACCGTCGGGCTGGGCCATCTCGGCTCGGTGCCCGGTCAGCCGCCCTTCGTGCGCGGCCCGCGCGCGACGATGTATGCCGGCCGGCCCTGGACGATCCGGCAATATGCGGGCTTTTCGACGGCCGAGGAATCCAACGCCTTCTATCGCCGCGCGCTGGCGGCGGGGCAGCAGGGCGTCAGCGTGGCCTTCGATCTGGCCACCCATCGCGGCTATGACAGCGACCACCCGCGTGTCGAGGGCGATGTGGGCAAGGCGGGCGTCGCCATCGACTCGGTCGAGGACATGAAAATCCTGTTCGACGGCATCCCGCTCGACAAGGTCAGCGTGTCGATGACGATGAACGGCGCCGTGATCCCGGTGCTGGCCAGCTTCATCGTCACGGGTGAGGAGCAGGGCGTCGACCGCGGCCAGCTTTCGGGGACCATCCAGAACGACATCCTCAAGGAGTTCATGGTCCGCAACACCTACATCTATCCGCCCGAGCCCTCGATGCGGATCGTCGCCGACATCATCGAGTATACCGCCGGCGAGATGCCGCGCTTCAACTCCGTCTCGATCTCAGGCTACCACATGCAGGAGGCGGGCGCGAACCTCGTGCAGGAGCTTGCCTTCACACTGGCCGACGGCAAGGAATACGTGCGCGCGGCGATGGCGCGGGGAATGGATATCGACAGCTTCGCGCCGCGTCTTTCGTTCTTCTTCGCCATCGGGATGAACTTCTTCATGGAGGCGGCGAAGCTGCGCGCCGCCCGCCTGCTGTGGCACCGGATCATGGAGGAGCTGGGCGCGCACGACCCGCGCTCGAAGATGCTGCGCACCCATTGCCAGACCAGCGGCGTCAGCCTTACCGAGCAGGATCCCTACAACAACGTCGTGCGCACCGCCTACGAGGCGCTTTCGGCCGTCCTTGGCGGCACGCAGTCGCTGCACACCAACGCGCTGGACGAGGCGATCGCGCTGCCCACCGACTTCTCGGCGCGCATCGCGCGCAACACCCAGCTCATCCTGCAGGAGGAGACGGGCGTCACCAATGTCGTCGACCCATTGGCGGGATCCTACTACGTCGAGAGCCTGACCAGCGAACTCGCCGAAAAGGCGTGGGCTCTGATCGGCGAGGTCGAGGAGATGGGCGGCATGACCAAGGCCGTGGCCTCGGGCATGCCCAAGCTGCGCATCGAGGAGACCGCCGCGCGCCGGCAGGCCATGATCGACCGGGGCGAGCAGGTCTTCGTGGGCGTCAACAAGTATCGCAAGGAGCACGAGGATCCCATCGAGACCCTCGACATCGACAACGAGAAGGTCCGCCAGGGCCAGATCGCCGCGCTGGAGCGCATCCGCGCGGGCCGCGATCAGGGCGCCTGCGACACGGCCCTCGACGAGCTGTCGCGCCGCGCCGCCGAGGGCGGCAACCTTCTGGAAGCGGCCGTGGAGGCCGCGCGCGCCCGCGCCACGGTGGGGGAGATCAGCGCGGCGATGGAAAAGGTGTTCGGCCGCCACCAGAGCGAGGTCAGGACGCTCGCCGGCGTCTATGGCGCGGCCTATGAGGGTGATGCGGATTTCGCCGCCATCCAGAAAGAGGTCGAGGCCTTCGCCGAGGAAGAGGGCCGCCGGCCGCGCCTGCTGGTCGTCAAGATGGGCCAGGACGGCCATGACCGCGGCGCCAAGGTGATCGCCACCGCCTTCGCCGATATCGGCTTCGACGTCGATGTCGGCCCGCTGTTCCAGACGCCCGAGGAAGCCGCGCAGGACGCCGTTGACAACGACGTGCACGTCGTCGGCATCTCCAGCCAGGCGGCCGGGCACCGCACGCTGGCGCCCCGGCTGGTCGAGGCGCTGCGCGCGGCCGGGGCTGGCGATATTCTGGTGATCTGCGGCGGCGTGATTCCCCAGCCCGACTACGCCTTTCTCAGGCAGGCAGGGGTCAGTGCCGTCTTCGGCCCCGGCACGAACATCCCCCTCGCGGCGCGGGAGGTGCTCGATCTCATCCGCGCGGCGCGCAGCGGGGGCTGAGCGAACGGGCCGGCGCGGCCGCGCCGGCCCGTGCCTCCGGCGGGGATATTTGGACGAAGGTGACGGGCGATGACGCAGCAGGACGGGTCAGGGCAGGCCGGGGGCGCGGCGCTGCGCATCCGGCCGGCCGGGCCGGGGGACGCGCCCGCCGTCGCCGCCCTCTGGAACCCGGTCATCGCAGAGACGCTGGTGACCTTCGAGAGCGCGCGCAAGAGTGTGGAGGAGATCGCCGCGCTGATCCGCGCGCGCGAGGCGGCGGGGCACGGCTTTTTCGTGGCCGAGGCGGCGGCCGGGGCGCTGGCGGGATTCGCCCATTACGGCCAGTTCCGCGCCGGGCGGGGGTATCGCCGCACGATGGAACACAGCATCATCCTGGGCGAGGCGGCGCGCGGCGGCGGGATCGGCCGGGCGATGATGGACGCGCTGGAGGCCCATGCCCGCGCAGGCGGCGCGCATTCGTTGATCGCCGGTGTCAGTTCGGGCAACCCCGCGGGCCGGGCGTTTCACGCCGCGATCGGATATGGCGAGATCGCGGTGCTTCCCGAGGTGGGCCGGAAATTCGGGCGATGGCTCGACCTGATCGTGATGCAGAAATTCCTTGGTGAAACCCCGGCGGGGGCCGCTGACAGTGCCGGGCGGAATCGCTAGGCTCGCGCCATGTCGATCTGGTCGCGCATATCGGAGGCCGTCGCGGCGCTGGCCAAGGGCGAGGGGCTCGCGGCGGTGTTCGACCGGCTGCGGGGCACGCCGGAGCGCAGTGTGGCCTTCACCATCGCGGTGATCGCGCTGGGCGCGAAGATGGCCAAGGCCGACGGGCAGGTGACCCGCGGCGAGGTCTCGGCCTTTCGCGAGGTCTTTACCATCCCGCCCGGCGAGGAGGACAACGCCGCGCGGGTCTTCAATCTCGCCCGGCAGGACGTGGCCGGCTTCGAGACCTATGCGCGCAAGATCGCGCGTATGTTTCCGCCGCAGGATCCGGTGCTGATCGATCTCGTCGAAGGGCTGTTTCACATCGCCATGGCCGACGGGCGCTATCACCCGCGCGAGGCGGGATTCATCGAGGAGGTCGCGCGCATCTTCGGGCTCGACGATCGCTGCCTCAACAGCCTGCGCGCGCGATTCGTCGGCGATGTCGCGCGCGACCCCTATGATGTGCTCGGCGTGTCCCGCGACGCGCCGATGGAGGAAATCCGCGCCGCCTGGCGCCAGGCCGTGCGCGACACCCACCCCGACCGCATGATCGCCCGCGGCGTGCCTGAGGAGGCGGTGAAGATGGCCGTGCGCCGGTTGCAGGACGTCAACCGCGCCTGGGAGGAGATCGGGCGGGATCGCGCCGCGTGAGACTGGCAACCTACAATGTCGAATGGTTCGATGCCCTGTTCGACGAGGCCGATCAACTCATAGAGGATGACGGCCCGTCGGGGCGGCAGGGCGTCAGCCGGGTCGATCAGATCGCCTCGATCGCGATCGTTCTCACCGCGCTCGATGCCGATGCGGTGCTGATTGTCGAGGCGCCCGATCATGGTGGGGCCCGCTCCACGGTGGCCGCGCTCGAAGGGTTTGCGGCACGATTCGATCTGCGCACCAGCCGCGCGGTGGCAGGCTATGCCAGCGACAGCCAGCAGGAGATCGCGCTGCTCTATGACCCCGCGCGCCTGCAGGCGCGTCACGACCCGCGCGGCCAGCCCACCGGCAAGCGCGGCAGCGCACAGGCGCCGCGCTTCGACAGCGCCTTTCGCTGGGTGCCGCCCGGAGAAGAGACGCCGCTGATCGTGCCCTTCGCGCGCCCGCCGCTGGAGCTCGATCTGCTTACCGTCGGCGGCACGCGGCTGCGCATGATCGGGGTTCATATCAAGTCGATGGCGCCCCACGGCGCCCATGACGCCGGGCAGATTCCGCGCCTTCTGGCCGAGAACCGGCGCAAGCAGCAGGCCCAGAGCCTGTGGCTGCGCCAGCGCATCGACGCGCATCTCGACGAGGGGATGCCGCTGATCGTGCTGGGCGATCTCAATGACGGGCCGCGCAACGGCCGTCTTGCCGGCCACGCCCAGCCCGGCCCCACCGCGCTGGAAATCGTCATGGGCGCGGGCCGCCCGGGGCATGAGCGGCTCCACGACCGTCACGCCGTGCAGGCGCTGCGCGGCCCGCCCACCGCGGCGCCGTCTTCGGCGCGCTTTCTGGTGGCCGACGAGGCGCATTACTTCTCGGCGCTGCTGGACTATGTGCTGATCTCGCCCGACCTGATGGCGCGCGAGCCGCGCTGGCGGATCTGGCATCCCTTCGACGATCCGGCCTGCTATCACGCGCCCGAGCTGCGCGAGGCACTGCTGACGGCGTCGGACCATTTTCCCGTCAGCCTCGACATCGCGATCTGAGCGCGATCAGGTGCCGCGGCCCACGCGCACCCGTGTCGTCACGCCGAGCGCCTTGGCGAGGCTTGCGAAGCGCTGCTCGGCGACCTCGCTGAACAGCCCCTGCGCGCGCCGGGTGAGCACGAGTTCGAGCACCTCTTTCTTGGGGTAGTATCGCAGACTGCCCGCCGTGTCCGGCCCCGCGATGGAGAACATCGCCCCAAAGCGCATCGCACGGCCGAGCACCTCGGCATCGTTGCGCTCGCGCTCGCTGAGCAGGCTCATGAGGTCCGACATCCGGCCGCTGGTGCCGTTGTTCTTGTAGCGATGCATCAGCGCGACGCCCAGAAAGACCCGGCCGCGATGGTCGAGCGCGCCCAGATTGGCCCGCGTGATGGCGTCGAAACAGGCCTCGGAGCGGTAGTCGGGATGGGCACGCCAGTTGACATCGTGCAGCAGGCAGGCCGCCTTGACCAGCCGCAGCCGCGCGGGGCTGGCCGACTTGTAGAGCGGCTGGAGGAAGGCGAAGAGCTTGCGCCCGAAACCGGGCATGCGCGCGCCGGTGTTCTCGGAGAAACGGCACGCCTCGATCAGCGGGTCGCGCCGGCGCAGCTGTTCGGGCATCTGTTCATACAGCATGCCCTCGCGGATGCCATAGGCGGAAACGCGCACCTCCTGCGGGCCGAAGACCTGCAGCAGCCGGCGCAGAACCTGCCCCGCCAGCGGCACCAGCGCCATGCGCTCGGCCGATATGCCGACGCTCTTGCGCAGCGGCTTGGTGCTGCAATCATCGATCCACTCCAGCGTCTTTCGGATGGATTTGGGTGTCATCGCATATTCGTGGAGCACCGTGAGCGGATAGCCCCGCCGCAGCATGTCGAGCCGGGCGATGGCGCGCCACGAGCCGCCGACGAGGTAGAGCCGCTCATGATGGTCGCCGACCTCGCTGCGCAGCGCCTCGAGCGTGTCGCGGATATGGGCCTTGAGGCCCTTCTTGCCGCCGGGGATGCGCTGCAGGCGAAAGGGGCCCAGCGCCGTCGTCGCCCGGCCGTGGACCCGGCCGTCGCCGATCGTAGCGAGTTCCATCGACGAGCCGCCGATGTCGCAGACAAGCCCGCTGGCCTCGGGCCAGCCCAGCAGAACGCCCTGGGCCGAAAGCCGCGCCTCCTCGGTGCCGTCGATCACCCGGGGCGTCAGGCCCGTTTCGGCCTCGATCAGCCGGCCGAAATCCGGGCCGTCCTCGGCGTCGCGCATCGCCGCGGTGGCGACGGTGATCAGGCTCGAAAGGTCCATGCCCTCGGCCAGCAGCGCGAAGCGGCGCAGCGCGGCCAGCGCCCGCTCGCGGCCGGTCGGATCGAGCCGGCCGGTCTCGGCCATGCCGCGCCCCAGCCCGCACAGAACCTTTTCATTGAAGAAATAGGCCGGCGAGCGCGCCGCCCCGTCGAACACCACCAGCCGCACCGAGTTCGACCCGATGTCGATCACGCCGACGCGCGACAGCGCCCGGGCGGACGGATCCTCGAACAGCGGTTGAGCGAACAGCGATCCGCCGTCATCGCGTGACGCGGTCATGCCATCCATCCGGTTTCCCCCGTGCGTGACGCGACCACTCATACCCCCCGATGCCGCACCGCGTCAATCGCGCATGCGGCGCGGCGGCGTCAGTCATGGCTGTGGGTCAGCCGCGGCACATCGCCCGCCCCGGCGGTGCCGCGGCCCGAAAGCGACGGGTTTTCCATGAAGAAACGGTGGCAGTTGAACAGGTCGCCGCGGCACTCGGGCAATTCGCGGCTGAAACTGCCATCGGGGGCGAGAACCCAGCTCTGTGCCTCGTCGGCGAGGTTGGCGGCCATGATCTGGCTGACGATCTGCGCCTTGACGGTGTCGTTGCAGATCTCGACCAGCGTTTCCACCCGGCGGTCGAGATTGCGCCCCATCCAGTCGGCCGAACTGATGAACACCCGCGCCTGATCGGAGGGCAGATCGCGCCCGTTGCCGAAACACACGATGCGGCTGTGTTCGAGAAAGCGCCCGACGATGGATTTCACCCGGATGTTCTCGGACAGCCCCGCCACGCCCGGCCGGAGCCCGCAGACCCCGCGGATCACCAGGCTGATGCGCACGCCGTCGCGGCTGGCGGCATAGAGCGCGTCGATCACCTCGGGCTCGATCAGGGCGTTCATCTTGGCCCAAAGCCGGCCCGGCCGGCCGGCGCGGGCATGGGCGGCCTCGGCGGCAATCAGCTCCAGCAGGCGCTCCTTGAGCCCGTTGGGCGAGATCGAGAGGTTTTCGAGATACTCGGGCTCGGCATAGCCCGAGACATAGTTGAACACGCGTGTCGCGTCGCGGCCCAGCGCCGCGTCGCACGTAAACAGCGACAGGTCGGTGTAGATGCGCGCCGTGATGGGGTGGTAGTTGCCCGTGCCGTAATGCGTGTAGGTGACCAGCCGGTCGCCCTCGCGCCGGACCACGGCCGAAATCTTGGCGTGGGTCTTGTAGTTGAGAAAGCCGTAGACGACATGCGCGCCCGCCCGCTCGAGCCGGCGCGACTGGCGGATATTGGCGGCCTCGTCGAAGCGCGCCTTCAGCTCGACCAGCGCGGTGACGGACTTGCCCGCCTCGGCGGCCTCGCACAACGCGCTCACGATCGGGCTGTCGCGCGAGGTCCGGTAGAGCGTCTGCTTGATCGCCAGGACGTCGGGGTCGCGCGCGGCCTGTTCGAGAAAGCGCACCACCATGTCGAAGGTCTCGTAGGGGTGGTGCAGCAGCATGTCCTTCTGCCGGATGGCGGCGAACATGTCGCCGTCATGGTCCTGCACGCGTTCGGGCACCCGCGGCGTGAAGGACGGCCAGAGAAGATCGCGCCGGTCGTCGAGCACAAGCTCCTTGACCGCGGCCATGCCCAGCAGCCCGCGAACCGCGACGACCTCGTCGGGCGTGACGTGCAGCTCGCGCATCACCAGCTCGCGCAGGGCGTCGGGGGCGTTCTCGGTGATCTTGAGGCGCACCACCTCGCCGCGCCGGCGACGCTTGAGCGCGATCTCGAACTCGCGGACGAGATCCTCGGCCTCTTCCTCCAGCTCCAGATCGCTGTCGCGCAGGACGCGAAAGGCGCAGTGTCCCTCCACCGCGTATCCCGGAAACAGCGCCTGGAGATTGCCCATCAGAAGCTCTTCGAGCGGCACAAAGCGCGCCTTTCCCGCCTCGGAGGGCAGGGCGACGAAACGGTCGATCTGGTGCGGCACCGGCAGCAGCGCGAGAAGCTCGCGCCCCGTCTCCACATGACCGAGCTGCAGCGCGAGGCAGAACCCGGCATTGGGAATGAAGGGGAAGGGGTGCGCCGGGTCGATCGCCAGCGGCGAGAGCACCGGAAAGACATTGGCCAGGAAATAGTCGCGCAGATAGACCTCGTCGGAGGTTGTCAGATCGCCGCGCCCCATCAGACTGATCCCCTGCGCCTCCATCGCCTCGGTCAGTGTCTCCCAGGCTTCCTGCTGGGCGGCCATCAGCCGGCGCGCTTCCTCGTTGATGAGCACGAGCTGCTCGGCCGGGCTGCGCCCGTCGGCCGCCGGCGTGGTGTTGCCGGCGCGGGCGAGTTCGCGCAGGCCGGCCACCCGAACGGTATAGAATTCGTCGAGATTGGCCGCCGAGATCGAGAGAAACCGCACGCGCTCCAGCAGCGGCACGCGCGGGTTGCACGCCTCGTCGAGCACGCGCCAGTTGAAGGCCAGCCAGGACAGCTCGCGGTTGAAGAACCGCGCCGGGCCGGAAAGATCCAGCTCCGGCAGGTCCACGGGCGTCTCGAAAGGCTCGGAAAGGAAATCGGATCGGGTCATGAAACGGATGTGCACCTGCCTCGAAACAAAGTGATGACGATCATTGCGCCTCGCCGGCCCCGCTGTCCAGCGGGGCCGGCCCGGCTTCGCCCCCCGCGGCGATCCGCGCCAGGATCTCGGCGGCCAGCCGGCGGCTTACCGGCCGGCCCTGCGCCAGCGCGGCCGCATCGAGTGCGTCCACCACCCGCGCCGCCGTAGCCAGCGAGCGCTCCATCCGCCGGGCCAGATAGGTGATGACTGCCGGTGTCACCGCGATCTGCCGATCGGCGAAGAGCTTGAGCAGGACCGCCGAGAGCAGCGCATCGTCGGGCGGCGCGATGCGCGCGATCTGGGTGGCCTCCAGCCGGCTGGCGAGGTCGGGCAGGGCCAGCTCCCAGCGCGACGGCGCCGCGCGTGCGGTCAGCAGGAGCCGCCCGCCTTCGGTCAGCACCATGTTGTGCAGGTGAAACAGCGCCGCCTCACCGGCCCGGTCGCCGGCGATCACCTGCGCGTCCTCGATGGCGACATGCGCGCCGCCGGCCAGCCTCTCGGGGCCCAGCGCGGCGAGGTCGCGCGCGGCGACGATCCGCGCCCCGCTCTCCGTCGCCCAGACATGGGCCAGATGCGTCTTGCCCGCCCCCGCCGGGCCGGTGAGCACCAGCTTGCCCGCCGGCCAGTCGCGCCACCCGTCGATCTGCGCGAGCGCCAGCGCATTGGCGCTCGAGACGAAGAAGTCCGCGCGCCCCAGCGCCGCGCGCACCGGCAGATCGAGGGTCAGCTGCTCGGCCATTGCTCAGTCGTCGCCTTCTGCGCCGGGGCCGCGATACAGGCGGCTGATCCTGTATTGCTGGGCGGCAAAGCGCACCAGCACCCCGATCGCGGCGGCCAGCGGAACCGCCACCAGCATGCCGACGAAGCCGAACAGCGCCCCGAACACCGACAGCGCCAGCAGCAGCCAGACCGGGTGCAGCCCGACCGAGCTGCCCACCAGCTTGGGCGTGAGCAGATTGCCCTCGATGAACTGGCCGGCCTGGAAGACCGCCCAGACCGCGATGATCCACAGCCAGTCGCCCCAGAACTGGAACAGCGCCAGCCCGATGGCCAGCGCCCCGCCGACGATGGCGCCGACATAGGGGATGAAGGTCAGGATGCCGGCGACGAAGCCGACGACCAGCCCGAACTGCAGCTCCAGCAGCATCAGCGCCACCGCGTAATAGGTGCCCAGGATCAGGCAGACCGTGCCCATCCCGCGCACGAAGCCCGCCAGCGAGGCGTCGATCTCGCTCGCCAGCTGGCGGATCACGGGCGCATGTTCGCGCGGGAGCAACTCGTCGATCCGCGCGATCATGTTGTCCCAGTCCACCAGCAGATACACCGCCACGACGGGCGTGATGATGAACAGCAGCGCGACGTCGATCAGCGACGACAGCGACGCCAGCGCGGTGTTGAGCACCTGCAGCCCGCGCGACTGGATGGTCTGCCCGATCTGGTCGAGCGAGCGGCGCAGCACCGAGTCCGGCTCGACCAGATCGGGAAAGCGCTCGGTCAGAAAAGCGTGCAGATTCCGGAAGATATCGGGCGCGACATTGATAAGCTCGGCGGTCTGCTGGACCAGCGTCGGGATCACCAGCAACGCCAGCACGACGAAGATCAGCCCCGCGCCCACGGCGATGATGGCGGTGGCCACGGCCCGGCTGGTGCCCAGCCGCTCCAGCCGGTCGGCGACGGGGTCGAGCAGATAGGCGATCGCCCCGCCCAGCACGAAGGGCAGGATCACGTCGCCCAGATACCACAGCAGCAGCATCGCCACCGCCGCGGCGACGCCCCAGTATTTCGCCTGATCCCTGACCGGCAGGCTCATGATGCCCCCTCGACGCCCTTTCACCCCGTATCGCCGCTGCGGGGGCGTCATGCAAGCGGGGCGTGGGGCCGGCGGGCGTCTGGCTTGGCGCCAGCATCCGTATGGCATGCGTATGGCACGCGATGGCACGCGGCGGCGGGGCGGGGAGCGTCGCCGTCACCCACGCTCGGGTGGCGGGACGCGGCCGCCCGGGTGGGCGGGCGCGTCCCGTCGCTCGCGCGACGGGCAGGGCGGGCTGGCTGGCTATTCGCCGTCCGGGGGCGGCGGCATCGGGTAGTTGTCACGATCGTCCCGCCACTTGCGCCACTCGTCCGTGAAAGTCCGGCCGCCCTTGGGGGCGAAAACGGGCAGTTCCCACTCCGGCCAGTGCCTCGGGCGGGGAATGTCGGCGGGCAGAATCACGCTGGCGTCACCGAACATCGAATTGATTTGGTCGGGAAAGATTTCGACGGATGACCAATCCACATCCCTCGCGGCAGCGCAGTCAAGGGTGGCTGAGCCCAGAAATGTGTGCTCATCCATCCGTGTCAGCGCAAGGTTTGCACCGTCCATTCGCGCCTGTTGCAGTCGCGCGCTTTCCAGTCGTGCCCCGCCCAGGTCGGCATCGTCCATACGTGTGCCCGTGAGGTTCGCCCCTTGCATGTCCGCTTCCCCGAGGCGTGCCGTTTCCAGATGTGCGCCTTTAAGCTGCGCGCCAACGAGGCGTGCGAACTGAAGGTGCACTCCCTCCATCAACGCCCTGAATATGACTGCCTGCTCCATTCCCGCGTTCAAAATGGATCCTCCGCACATCTGCGCGTCTTCGAGGCGTATCCCTTGCATCTTGGCCCAGTCGAGTTCTGTCCCTTCCATCTGTGTTTCGCCGAGGTTTGCGCCCGCCATCCGTGCCGCGAAGAGTTCGGCCCCATTCAGGAACGCCCGGTGCAGGATCGCGCTCTCCAGCCGCGTTCTGCGGAGCTTTGCGCCGTCCATCCGCGCACCATTGAACCGTGCACCCGAAAAGCAGCCGCCCGACAGATCGGCGCCTTGCAGATTGGTCTCGCGCAGGTCCAAGCGGTAACCCCGATAGGTGCCCAGTCGATTCATCCACGTCTGCAGTTCCTTGCGGTAGGCGTTGAGAATCGCCGGGCCGAGGGGCGCCTCACCGGGATCGTCGGGCAACTCGGGGCAGGGGATGTCAAAGGGCCATTCGGTGGCCGTGTCGGGCGGGTCGGGCCAGGCGGCCTCGACACGGCGTTGCTGCGGCGTGCGCCGCCCCAGCACGTCGAGCGCCATGGCGATGTCGGCGCGTGGCGGGTCGAGGGTTCGGGCCCATTCGCGCACCTTCTGGCCGCCCAGCCGTGTCTTGCGCCGTGCGATGTGTTTGGCGCGTTCCTCTTCGGTCGCGTCGTCCTTCAGCGGCTCCCATTCGCCATAAGGGTGGTCCTTGGCGTCGTCGGCGGGGGCGTTGTTGCGGATATAGGCGCAGAGGATTTCCATCACCCGCACATGGTCGCGGCCCTGGTCATGCGTGGTTGAGTCCTGCGCGATGCGCTCCAGCGACAGGATGGCGCCGATGCGCACCTCGATGTTGGGGACGGTTTCGGAGAAAACCTGCCATTTGTCATATTCGAATTCCGGGTCGTGAATTCGATCAACACTTTCGGTTTGCGCATTGATGCGTTGCAGCCGGTCAACAAATTCGTGTTGCCTATCTCCTTCGGTTTCCTCTGGCGGCCTGGCAGGGTGCGTCACGTTTCGTGCCACATACGAAATGGTTTTCTCCGCGCCGAGCTGCTCCACCGCCTTGTTGATGCGGTCGGTGATGTGGCCTTCCTTCTGGTAGCCTAGCGTCTGATGGGCGATGACCGTCCGCCAGATCAGGAAGGGCGCGCCCAGAAGCGCGACGATCAGCGCGCCGGTGCCGAGGCCCATGGTGCCGGAGGGGGCGACGGTGCGCCACAACACGACGCCCGCGGCGACGAGGGCGCCGAGGGACAGGAGGGCGGCCACCGCGCCGAGACCGACGCCGATGAACCGGCCCAGCGGCCGCGCGCGCGACCAGTCGGGGTCGGGCCGGTAGCCGAGCCATTCGATCAGGCTGGCGGGGTGCTGGGGGTCCTTGGCCATCGAAATTCCGCCTGCAAATGACGGCCAGCCTAGGCGGCGGCGGGGCGATGGGGCAAGCGTTGCCGTCCGCGCCCCGCCCATGCCGCCCGTTTCCCCGCGATGCCGGGGCAAGGCTTGCGCGCGGCCCGGATTTCATACCGGGGCGAAGCCCCGGATCGCGCCCGACCCGCCCCCCCAGGGCGGGCGCCGCGTCTGGTTCCCCCGCCCATGCCGTGCCCGATGCGCGACACGTCCGCGATATCGCGCCCACCCTCGGGCCGGGCGCGATCCTTCGTGCGGGGCGGCGGCGCAGGGGCGTGTCGCCGGGCGCGCCGCCCGCGGCCTTGCCTGCCCGCGCGCTCTCGCCTAAACCCCGCGGGGAAAGCCATTTCTGCCCGAGGGGTCTCTCCCATGCGCCTGTCCCGCTATTTCCTGCCCGTGCTCAAGGAGACGCCCGCCGAGGCGCAGATCGTCAGCCACCGGCTGATGCTGCGCGCCGGCATGATCCGCCAGCAGGCGGCGGGCATCTATTCGTGGCTGCCGCTGGGCTACCGGGTGCTGCGCCGGATCGAGGAGATCGTCCACGACGAACAGCAGCGCGCGGGCCATATCCCCATGCTGATGCCCACGCTGCAGCCCGCCGACCTGTGGCGCGAGAGCGGCCGCTACGACGATTACGGCGAGGAGATGCTGCGCATCACCGACCGCCACGGGCGCGACCTGCTCTACGGCCCCACCAACGAGGAGATGATCACCGACATCTTCCGCGCCCATGTCGCCAGCTACAAGGACCTGCCGCTGACGCTCTATCACATCCAGTGGAAGTTCCGCGACGAGATCCGCCCGCGCTTCGGCGTGATGCGCGGGCGCGAGTTCTACATGAAGGACGGCTACACCTTCGACATCGACAAGGACGCCGCCGTTCACGCCTATAACCGCCACATGGTCAGCTACCTGCGCACCTACGAGCGGATGGGCCTGCAGGCCATCCCGATGCGCGCCGATACCGGCCCCATCGGCGGGGATCTCAGCCACGAGTTCCTGGTGCTGGCCGACACCGGCGAGTCCGAGGTGTTCTACGACAACGCCATCGCGGGGCTAACCCTGGGCGGGCGGCAGGTAAACTACGACGACCGCGACGAATGCGCCGCCATCGTGCACGAATGGACCACCCCTTATGCCCGCACCGACGAGACCCATGACGAGGCCGTCTTTGCCGAGGTGCCCGAGGCGCGGCGCGAAAGCTCGCGCGGGATCGAGGTCGGCCAGATCTTCTATTTCGGGACCAAGTACTCCGAGCCGATGGGCGCGGTGGTGAGCAACGACAGGGGCGAGCGCGTGCCGGTGCATATGGGCAGCCACGGCATCGGCGTCAGCCGGCTGGTGGGCGCGATCATCGAGGCCAGCCATGACGAGAAGGGCATCATCTGGCCCGAGGGCGTCACGCCCTTCCATTGCGGCATCGTCAATCTCAAGCAGGGCGACTCGGGCGCCGACACGGCCTGCGAGGCGCTGTATGCCGCGCTGACCGCCCGCGGGCTGGAGCCGCTGTATGATGACACCGACGAGCGCGCGGGCGCCAAGTTCGCCACGCAGGATCTCATCGGCCTGCCCTGGCGCATCACCGTGGGCCCGCGCGGGCTGGCCAAGGGCGTGGTGGAGCTGACCAGCCGGCGCAGCGGCGAGTCCGAGGAGCTCTCGCCCGAGGCGGCGGTCGAGCGACTGGCGGAAATCTATGCCGGGCGGTAGGGCGCCGCGCCCGGCCTTGACCCGGTGCGGGATAGGCCGCACTGTCTGCCGCGAGCAGAGCCGGAGGTAGACAACGTGGCCAAGACCCCGGCCGCCTTCGCGGGCTTCGAATGGATGATCGCCTGGCGCTATCTGCGCGCGCGCCGCGCCGAGGGCGGGGTCAGCGTGATGACCTGGATCAGCCTGCTGGGCATCACGCTGGCGGTCTTCGCGCTGATCGCGACGCTGGCGGTGCGCTCGGGCTTTCGGGCCGAGTTCGTCGACACGATCCTCGGCGCGAACGCCCATGCGACAATCTACGCCTCGACCCATGTCACCGAGACGGGCCAGACCACCCGGACCATCGACAATTACGACGAGATGGCCGCGCGTCTTGCCACGGTGGCCGGGGTCACCCGCGTCGCGCCGCTGGTCAAGGGGCAGGTGATGGCCAGCCGCGAGGGCCGCGCCACCGGCGTGCAGGTCTTCGGCATCCGCGCCGGGGATCTGCGCACGATCCCCCGCATCGCCGACCCCGAAAGCGCCAGCGGCGCCATCGAGCGTTTCGGCGAGGGCATCGCGATCGGCTCAGGCGTGGCGCGCGAGCTGGGTGTGGGCGTGGGCGATCGTATCCGCCTGATCTCGCCCGACGGGGTGCAGACGGCCTTCGGCACCAGCCCGCGCATCAACGCCTATGAGGTGGTCTATATCTTCACCGCGGGGCGGTATGACATCGACCGCACCCGCATCTACATGCCCTTCGCGGAGGCGCAGAGCTATTTCAACCGCGACGGGGTGGCCGACGAGCTGGAGGTCATGGTCGAACGGCCGGAGCGGATCGAGCGGATGGTCCCCGACCTGCTGCGCGCGGGCGGCGAGCGCGCGATGGTCTGGACGTGGCGCGACAGCGCCGGCAGTTTCCTGCGCGCGCTCGACGTCGAGGACAACGTGATGTTCGTCATCCTGTCGATCCTCGTGCTGATCGCGGCGATGAACATCGTCTCGGGGCTGATCATGCTGGTCAAGAACAAGGGCCGCGACATCGGCATCCTGCGCACGATGGGGCTGACCGAGGGCTCGGTGCTGCGGGTCTTTTTCATCTGCGGGGCGTCGGTGGGGGTGCTGGGCACCGCCTTCGGCGTGATCCTCGGCAGCCTGTTCGCGATCTATATCGACCCGATCTTTGCGGCGGTGAACTACCTCGCCGGCGGCGGGGTGTGGGATCCGTCGATCCGCGGCATCTACGCGCTGCCGGCCGAGCTGCATCTGGGCGACGTGCTAAAGGCGGTGGGGCTGTCGCTGGGGCTGTCCTTTGTCGTCACCCTCTTTCCCGCCCGCCGCGCGGCGCGGATGAATCCGGTCGAGGCGCTGCGTTATGAGTGAGGCCGTCCTCGAACTCGACGGAATCGAGAAGACCTATAACAAGGGCCGCCGCAACGCAGTGACGGTGTTGCGCGGGGCCAGCCTGGCTCTGGCGCGCGGCGAGGTGGCCGCGCTGGTCGCGCCGTCGGGGGCGGGCAAGTCCACGCTGCTGCACATCGCGGGGCTGCTGGATACGCCCGATGCCGGCCGCGTACTGATCGACGAGATGGAGATGACACGGCTCTCCGACGATCTGCGCACCCGCGCGCGGCGCGACGAGGTGGGGTTCATCTATCAGTTCCACCATCTGTTGCCCGAATTCTCCGCGCGCGAGAATGTCGTGCTGCCGCAGCTTGCCAATGCTGTGCCCAAGGCCGCAGCGACGGCCCGCGCCGACATGCTGCTCGACCGTGTGGGCCTGCTGCCGCGGGCCGAGCACCGCCCCGCCGCCCTGTCGGGAGGCGAGCAGCAGCGCGTGGCCTTCTGCCGGGCGCTGGCGAACACGCCGCGGCTGCTGCTTGCCGACGAGCCCACCGGCAATCTCGACCCCGAGACATCCGATCAGGTCTTTTCCGTGCTCATGGATCTGGTGCGCGAGACCGGCCTGTCGGCGCTGATCGCCACGCACAACATGGCGCTGGCCGCGCGGCTCGACCGGGTGCTGCGGCTCGACGGCGGGCGCGTCATGCCGGGATGACGGCCGCGATGCGGCGCGGCGCGCGGCTTTGCCAGCGTGGCGGGTCGTGATAGGCTGCGCCGAAACACCAAAAAGACAAGACAGATGGAGAGGCACGATGCGGGCAGTGACGATCCTGGGTGCGATGGCGCTGACGGCTGCGGCGGTGGCCTGCGCGCCGCGCGCCGATCCGGTAAGGGAAGGACGCGCCCTTTATCAGGAGTATTGCGCGGGATGCCACGGCACGCAGGGGCGCGGCGACGGACCCGCGGCCGAAGGGCTCGACCCGGCGCCCGCCGATCTGACCGCCATCGCCGCGCGAAACGGGGGCACATTTCCCGCTGTGGAGGTGATGGCGACGATCGACGGCTACGGGCTGCGCGGGCATGCCGATGTCATGCCGGTTTTCGACCCGCTCCTGCAGGGGCCGCGGGTGATGTTCGAGACCGACGAGGGGGTGATGACCCCCACGCCCCGGCGGCTGGTCGCGCTGGCCGCCTATCTCGAGACGCTGCAGGGCTGAAGCGGGCGTCAGCCCGTCTCGCGGGCCGCGAGGTCGGCGTGGATGGTGTTGTAGCGCTGTTCCCTGAACTCGGGGTCGATCTCGCGCAGTTCGAGGCTGACCGCCACGGGCGTGTCGCCGAGGCGCGCCTTCAGCCAGCTCTCGGCCGCGGCGTAGACCGTCTCGACCGCGTCCTTGCGCGCGGCTTCGCTGCGGCCCTTGGCGATACGAAGCCCCATATCCACGAACAGCCGGCCCGGCGCGCCATCGGCGACGGTCGCGCAGTCGGCGCCGTGGCCGCGCACCCGGATGCCGCCCACCGGGAACAGGCCCGTCCGGACGAGCGCCGCGCGCAGGACTTCGCAAAAGGCGGACATCTCGATCTTCTCTTCGAGCCCGCGCGAATAGTCGAATGCCAGATGCGGCATGATCCCTCCTCGCCTGGGGTTGTCGAGGCCGCCCGGCGCCGTGCCGCAGCCCACATCCTGCGATAGCAGGAATATGCGCGTTGGCAAAGCGCCGGCGGCGGCGCTCAGCCTTCCTTGGCGATGGCATCGATCCGGCGCAGGGTGGCGATCAGGCCGGCGAGATCGTCGAGCGGCAGCATGCTGGGGCCGTCGCTGGGGGCGTTGTCGGGGTCCTGATGGGTCTCGATGAACACCCCTGCCACCCCCGCCGCGCAGGCCGCCCGCGCCAGAAGCGGGACATGGCGGCGCTCGCCGCCCGAGCTGGCGCCGCGCCCGCCGGGCGTCTGGACGGAATGCGTCGCGTCGAAAACGACCGGATAGCCCGTCTCGGCCATGATGGCGAGGCCGCGGAAATCGCTGACCAGCGTGTTGTAGCCGAAACTCGTGCCCCGCTCGCACAGCAGGATGCGCCTGTTGCCGGTGCTGGCGATCTTCCCGGCCACGGCGGCCATGTCCCACGGGGCGAGGAACTGCCCCTTCTTGACATGGATCGCGCGGCCGGTCTCGCCCGCGGCCAGCAGCAGATCGGTCTGCCGGCACAGAAATGCGGGGATCTGCAGCGCATCGGCCACCTCCGCCACGGGGGCGCACTGGCCGGGCGTGTGCACATCGGTCAGCACCGGACAGCCGAACTCGGCGCGGATCCTCGACAGGATCGCCAATCCCGCCTCCAGCCCCGGCCCGCGCGCGGCGCCCAGCGAGGTGCGGTTTGCCTTGTCGAAACTCGCCTTGAAGACGAAGCCCGTCCCCGTCGCTGCGCAGGCCGCCGCGATGCGCTCGGCCATCATCCGCGCATGGTCGAGCGACTCGAGCTGGCACGGCCCCGCGATCAGCGCCACGGGCCTGTCGCCGCCAAAGGCGACCTCTCCCACCCGAATGATTCCGCCGCCGGTCATCCCTCCTCCAGCGCGGCCTCGATGCGCGCCACGTCGCCGGGGTTGTTGACCTCCCAAAAGGGGCGTCCGCGCGCCTCGACGGGCACGCAGCGCACCGGCACGCCGTTTTCGAGAAAGCGCAGCTGCTCCAGCCCCTCCAGCGTCTCCAGCCGCCCCGGCGGCCAGCCGGCATAGGCCGCCAGCGCCTCGGGGCGGAAGGCATAGACGCCCACATGATGATGGATCGCCGGCGGCGTGTCCTGTGCCAGCGCCCCGGGCGGCAGATGCGGCAGGATTTCCTTGGAGAAATAGAGCGCGTCGCCGCGCCGGTCGAAAACGGCGGTGGTCGCCCCCGTCATCCCGGCGCGGCGATCCTCGATCATGCGGCTCAGACCGGCACGGTCGCAGCGCATCACCGGGGTGGCCACCCGGGCAGTGCCGTCCGCGCGCAGGGTGTCGATGAGCGCCTCGACGAACCAGGGCGGGGTCAGCGGCGCGTCGCCCTGAAAATTGACGACGAGATCGGCGGCGAGCCCGCTGGCTTCCAGCGCCTCGGCGCAGCGCTCGGTTCCGTTGGCGCGCTCGGGGGCGGTCATCACCACCTCCGCGCCGGCCTCCCGCGCCGAGGCCGCGATACGTGCGTCGTCGGTGGCCACGATCACCGCCGAGACGCCGTCGATCGCGCAGGCGGCGTGCCATGTCATCTGGATCAGCGTGCGCGTGCCGCCGCCGGGTTGGCGAATGGCGGCCAGCGGTTTGCCCGGAAACCGGTTCGAGCCGTAGCGCGCCGGTATCACGACGACCGTTCTCATCGCTGCCGTCCCCGTGCCTGCATGGCCGCGCCGGCCGGGCGGCAACTCGGGCCTGGCGGGGTGGCTTTCATCGGTGGTGTTCCCTTTTCTCTCGCGATCCGGCGCGCCGCGCCGCGCGCATCATTGCAGAGTGCGGCGACCATTTCCATGGAGCGATCGAAGCCGTTCGCGGCCAAGGGCGGATCAGGCGGGCGTGGCGGCGGGTTTGGTTGCATCGAGCACAAGGAACGCGGCGCCGATGGTGGTCACCGCTCCGATCGCAGGGTCGAGCGGCGCCATAAGCCGGGCCGCAAGCCCCAGGGGCGGATAAAAGACCGCGCCTGTCACCGAGGCGCCGCCAAGCCCGGCATCCCCGGCCAATCCCAGCAGATCGCCACGGCTGCGGAAGCGGGCCGTCCGCCACACGGGCGAGCCGAGCCAGCCCTTGATGCGCCGCTGCGCGGCCCAGAGGCTCCAGCGGCCAAGCTCGCCCAGAACCACCCGCCCGCCGGGCGCGGCAACGCGGACCATTTCGGCGAACGGTTTGCGCGGGGCATCGCTGAAACACAGCGTGGCCACCGAAAGCACGACGTCGAAGCCCGCGTCATCAAAGGGCAGGGCGGCGGCATCGCCATGCACCAGCTTCAGCTCGACCTCCGCCGCGTCGGCCCGGCGCCGGGCGGCGGCGAGCATCTTTGTCGAGGCGTCGAGCCCCGTCACCCGCGCCCCGGCCGCGGCGAGCCGGGTCGCCAAGACCCCGTCGCCGCAGCCCACGTCGAGTATGCGCAGACCGCGCGCCGGCCCGATCCGGTCGAGAAGCAGCCGCTCCTCCAGCGCGTCGGTGATCCGGCCGAGGGCGCTGTTGCGCCAGTCGGCATAGGCCGCCGGAAGCGCCGCGCGGGCGATGTCGGGGTCGGGGGGCGCGCCGCTCACGCGCGCCGCCTCACAGGGCCGGCAGGCATGGCGCGCGCCCGGCCGCCACCGGCGCCGATGTCGTTGCGATCTGGCGGGACATTCCCCGGCATGGATGCCTCATCTTGCTGGCGCTCAGGCGTCGGGCGGGGTCGCGGCCTCGTCGGCGGGGTTGAGCCGGGGATGTGTCTCCTCGCTCCACCAGGCGAGAAGCGCGCCCGACAGCAGCATGGAGACCGCGACGAACCAGAACGCCGCCTCGGTCGTGCCGGTGAAATGGGCGGCCAGCCCGAGCCCCAGCGCGCCGATGCCATAGCCCAGATCGCGCCAGAAGCGGTAGATGCCGATGGCCGAGCCGCGCCAGTCGGGCGGCGTGATGTCGGCCACCGCCGCCGAGAGGTTGGGGTAGAGCAGCGCCATGCCGAAGCCCGCAATGGCCGCCGACAGCGACCACCAGACCACACCGTCACCCAGCATGACCATGGCGACGCCGGCGCCGCAGATCCACATGCCCAGCACGTTGGGCCAGTAACGGCCGACATGATCCGACAGACGGCCGGTGAAGAGCTGCGAGCCGCCCCAGACAAAGCCGTAGACCCCCACGATCCAGCCGATATTGGGCAGGCTCACATCCTGCGAATAGAGAAAGACGGGAAACATCACCCAGACCAGCGCATCGACGAATTTCTCCACCAGCCCCGCCTGGCTGACCGCGGCCAGCCGCCGGTCGCGCCAGGACATGATCGCGAAGACCTCCCATGTGCCGGGCGCCTCGGCGGCGTGGGCGTAGCGCGGGCGAAAGGCCCCCGCCGCCCGGGGCTTGCGGTAATTGGCCGCTTCGAGCTTCGCCCAGGGCAGCGTGTCGCGCACCCAGACCCGGGTGAGCACCAGCGCCACGGCGACCACCGCGACGCCGAAGAGAAGCAGCCCCAGCCGCGGGCCGAGGGCGGCCGCGGCATAGCCGGTCACGATCCCCGCGATCGCCACGCCGACATAGCCCGAGAACTCGTTGAGCCCCAGCGTGAGCCCGCGCTGGTCGGGGCGGGTGATGTCGAGCTTGGCGGTCTGGGTCATCGACCAGGCCAGCCCCTGATTGACGCCCAGCAGCACCGTGGCGGCGACGATCCAGCCCCAGTTGGGCGCGAAGTAGATCATGAACGGGATCGGGATCGCCGCGATCCAGCCCCAGAGCAACACGCGCTGGCGCCCGATCCGCTCCGACAGCCGGCCGGCGACGAAGTTGAGCACCCCCTTGACCACGCCGAAGGCCACGACGAAGGCCGAGAGCATCAGAAACGAGCCCCGCGCCACGCCGAATTCGCTTTCGGCCAGCGCGGGCACCACGGTGCGCATCATACCGATGGCAAAGCCCACCAGCAGCACCTGAATGAGCTGGTGGACGAACTGGTCGAGATTCTCCCGAATACCGTGGGTCAGATGGCCGAGGTCATCGCCCGTGAAGTCGTCGTTTTTCTGCGGCATGATGCGTCGTGTCCCGAACTGGTGCGGCGGTGGCGGCGTGCTTGACTTCGCGGCTCCCGCATGACAATCAAAACTTGATTTGATCGACATAGTGCCGGAGCGCCTCGAATGTCAACCAATAGCCCCAAGCACGCCCTGCTCGCGCAGTTCGCGCTGGTGGCCAAGACGCTCAGCCATCCCGACCGGCTGGAAATCCTCGAACATCTCGCCCAGGGCGAGCGCAGCGTGGAGGCGCTGGCGCGGCGGGTCGGCCTGCCGATGGCCAATGCCTCACATCACCTGCAGCAGTTGCGCCGGGCCGGGCTGGTGCGCACGCGCCGCGAGGGCAAGTTCATCTTCTACGCGATTGCCGACGATTCGGTGCTGGCGCTGATGTCGGCGCTGCGCCGGGTCGCCGAGAGCGGGCTGGCCGAGGTCGACCGGATCCTCGGCGCCTGGTTCGCCGACCGCGACAGTCTGGAGCCGGTCTCGCGCGAGGAGCTGATGGCGCGGATGCGCGAGGGGGGTGTGACGGTCCTTGACGTGCGGCCCGAGGACGAATACGCCGCCGGCCATGTTCCCGGCGCGCTGAACGTGCCGATCGAGGCGCTCGAGTCGCGCCTTGCCGATCTCGACCCGCACCACGAGATCGTCGCCTATTGCCGCGGGCCGTATTGCGTCTTTTCCTTCGAGGCCGTCGCGGCGCTTCGCGCGCGCGGCTTTCAGGTCCGCCGTCTGGAAGACGGGCTGCCGGAATGGAAGGCCGCGGGCCTGCCGGTCGAGGCCGACACCGGAAACTGAACCGGGCCCCAAGGCGGGGATCAGCCCTCGCGGGCGCGTTCCAGCCAGCCGTTGGTGCCTCCGCACAGCCAGACGGCGTCGTCATGGCCGGCCTTGCGCAAGGCATCGACGGCTTCTGCCGAACGCCCGCCGCCCTTGCCGCAGACCGTCACAGGCGTGCGGCCCTCCGGCACATCCACCCCCTCTTCGAGCAGGCGCGCCAGCGGCAGGTTCACCGCGCCGTCCACATGGCCGGCGGCATGATCCTGCGGGTCTCGCACGTCGATGACGAAGTAGCGCGCGCGGTCGGTCTTGAGCGCCTCGATGGGCAGGCAGTCTTGATCGGTCATCCGATGTCCTCCGGTCCGGCGTCGGAAAACGCGCATCTTTCGCGCGGCCGCGATGGCTCCGGCGCGCGCCCATGCATGCGCCCCATTCACGGCATTCTTCACGGGCATGTCGGCCAGCCGACGCTGCACACCCTGTAACAATAAAAAGATCGTATGAATGTATATTCGATCGGCCACGCTCCGTCAATGCGGCTGGCCGACATCGCCGGGGTGCGCACGGAAACCGTCGCGCGCGCCCCGACTTGCCTTTGGACAAATCGGCCGAACCGGATTATGTCGGGAGGTCAGAGCAGAAGGAGCCCGCACATGTCGCCGCGCGATCTGACCATCCCTGACCAGCGCCACCCGGAAAAGGCCCATCGCCCCGACACGGGGGTCTTGCGCAAGCCCGACTGGATCCGTGTCAAGGCGCCCACCAGCAAGGGCTACAAACAGACCCGCGACATCATCAAGGAAAACCGTCTGGTCACCGTGTGCGAGGAGGCCGGATGCCCCAATGTGGGCGAGTGCTGGAGCGCCGGCCACGCCACCATGATGATCATGGGCGAGATATGCACCCGCGGCTGCACCTTCTGCAATGTCGCCACCGGCCGGCCCGACTCGCTCGATACCTTCGAGCCGGGCCGGGTGGCCGATGCCGTCGAGAAGCTCGGGCTCAACCATGTCGTCGTCACCAGCGTGGACCGCGACGACATTGAGGATGGCGGGGCCGAGCATTTCGCCCAGACCATCCGCGCCATCCGCCACTGCAGCCCCGGCACCACGATCGAGATTCTCACGCCCGATTTCCTCAGATGCGCGCCGGAGGCGCTGGAAGTCGTCGTCGCGGCCAGGCCGGACGTGTTCAATCACAATCTGGAGACGGTGCCGGGCCTCTATCCCGAGGTGCGCCCGGGCGCGCGCTATTTCCATTCGCTGCGCCTGCTCCAGCGCGTCAAGGAACTCGACCCCACGATGTTCACCAAGTCGGGGATCATGGTCGGGCTGGGCGAGAGCCGCGCGCAGGTCCATCAGGTGATGGACGACATGCGTTCGGCCGATGTCGATTTCCTCACCATCGGGCAGTATCTGCAACCGACCGCGAAGCATCACGCGGTCGACCGCTTCGTCACCCCCGACGAGTTCCGGGCCTATGAGAAGGCCGCCTGGGGCAAGGGCTTCCTGATGGTCTCGGCCACGCCGCTGACGCGGTCGAGCTATCACGCCGGCGAGGATTTCGAAAAGCTGCGCGCCGCGCGGCTGGAGCGGCTGGCCGCCGCGAGCTGACGCCAGGCGTCCCCCGTGCCCTATTCGGGCAGGGCGGTCAGATAGGCGGCGATCGCGGCGAGATCGGCCTCGGGCAGATTGGCGAGGCTGTCGATGACCTCGCCCATGGCTCCCCCGGCCACGTCGAACTCGGGTGTGAACCCGCTGGAGAGATAATCGGCGATCTCGTCGGCGCTCCAGCCCAGCTCCGACGGCGTGATGTCGGGCACGCGGCCGTCGCCGGCCGGGTTCGGCGCGCCGGTCAGCCAGCGGTCGGTGTCCAGCCCACCCATGGCGTTGCGCGGGGTATGACATTCGGCGCAGTGGCCCAGCGCCTCGACCAGATAGCGCCCGCGCGCCGCCTGCTCGCTCAGCGGGCCCTCGATCACCCAGCCCTCGCGCAGGAAAAGGGTCTTCCAGAGGCCGAGATTGCGCCGGATAC
This sequence comes from Rhodobacteraceae bacterium WD3A24, assembly GCA_002967695.1. Lineage (GTDB taxonomy): Bacteria > Pseudomonadota > Alphaproteobacteria > Rhodobacterales > Rhodobacteraceae > Alkalilacustris. The sequence goes on from PUHN01000013.1 coordinate 60,933, forward strand.
CGAACGGAAAACCGACATCATGGGCCTCATTGGGCCGGTCGGAGGCGGGCAGCGTGCGCATGAAGGCCCACAGATCGGCGATGTCGCGCGGCTCGGCGCGGGCGTAGCTGGTATAGGGGAAGGCGGGGAAATAATGTGTGCCCTGCGGGCCGACCCCGCGCATCACGGCGCTGGCGAACTCCGCCCGGCTCCAGCCGCCGATCCCGTGGTCGTCGTCGGGCGAGATGTTGGGCGCGACGAAGGTGCCGAAGGGGGACGGAAACCGCCGCCCGCCGGCCAGCACCAGAAACGCGTCGCCCTCGGCCTCTTCGGCGGCGTGGCAGCCGGCGCATCCGGCGGCCCAGAAAACCCGCTCGCCGCGCTCGGCATCGCCCTCGATTCCCGCGAGCGCGGCGTCGGGCAGCGGCGCGGGGCGGGTCAGCCACCAGTAGCCACCTGCGCCGGCAAGCGCCAGCACGGCCAGGCTGAGAAGAATGCGGCGCATGGATGTCCCCCCGCCGGCCGGCGCGCCGCGCGGGGGGCGTCTCCCCGGCGCGGCGGCGGCGGCGCGTCAGTCGTCGGAGACGCGGTAATTGTCGTGGCAGGCGCCGCAGCTGCCGCCGAGATTGCGCAGCTCGCCCTGCAGCGCCGCGAGCCCGTCGCCCGCGACCTCCTGCATGGCCCCGGCCGCGTCGCGCAGATCGGCGAGCTTGCTGGCGAAATCCTCGGGGTCCTCCCAGATTGCGGGCAGCGCCTCGGTATCGTCGCGGTTCTCGATATGCGTGCCTTCCACCCAGAAGCGGCCGTGATCGATCATCGAGACATGCACAAGGCTGTCGGCCGCGGCCTGGGCGAGCTCGGCGTCATACTCGATGTCGCCGCGGGCCATGCCCACCAGCGGGCCGATATTGAACGCCATCAGCGTCATCGCCGACTGGCGCGCCTCCACGGCGGAGTCGGCGTCCTGGGCGGCGGCCGGCAGCGCCGCGCCGAGTGTCAGTGTGGCGGCGGCGAGTGCAAGAGTGGACAAACGTATCTTCACGGTAAAACTCCCTGGCAGGCTGGCAGAAATCTGTTCGCAGGCGCGAGGCTAGCACGGCGTCGCGTCGCTGCGTAAGCCCCTTCGTGGCGACCGGAGCCGGCAGCCTCAGCCACCACGCCCGGCGCCGGTGGCGAGCCGGTAGAACACGGCCGCCACGGTCAGCGAATAGGCCGCATGAACGGCGAGCGAGGCCCAGGTATAGGGGATGAAGCCCAGCATGAACGGCCGGCCGACCATCGGCGCGAGCAGCCCCTGCGCGATCACCCACAGGATGAGCGCCCAGACCAGACCGGGCAGAACCCAGCTCCGCGCGCCCATCGCGCGGCACAGCGCGAGATAGCCCAGCGGAAACACCACCGCCCCGGCCAGCAGATGCAGCGCCCAGGCCAGCGGCATCGGCACCGTGGCGCCGAAGATGCTGCCGCCCAGCCCCGCCACCAGCATCGCCGGCATCATCGGCGTGCCCAGCACTGCGGGCGCGACGATCAGCGCGAGGATCTCGAACACCGCCTCGCCGGCCAAGCCGGCGGCAAAAAGCGGCAACAGGGCGGATCGGGGGGAGGGGGCCGTTGTGTCGGTCATGGGTTTTCCTTGGGCCGAGGCTGTTGTTGCTGTGATGGCAGCGCTACAGCCTTGCGCCGGCCGATGGCCAGTCACGTCCGATCACCCGCCGGTGACCCGGCCGGCTCAGAACCGCGGGCCCCAGCGTCCGCCGCCCAGCCCGTTGGTCGTCAGCCAGTCGGGCCAGCCCCACCAGAATTCGACCGCGGCCAGTGCGAGGCAGGCGGCAACAATGAGCAGCACGCCGATGACGACGCGCAGCGATGGCGGATTCTGCGCCCACCGCCGGGCGCGCAACAGCCAGAAGATGTTCATTCGAGAAACCTGACCTTGCCGATATAGGGCAGGTTGCGGTCGCGCTGGGCATAGTCGATGCCGTAGCCGACGACGAATTCGTCGGGAATCTCGAAACCCGTCCAGGTCGCGCGGATATCGACCTCGCGCCGCGACGGCTTGTCGAGCAGCGCGCAGACCTCCAGCCGGGCGGGATGGCGCGACTTGAGCAGCTGGACGACATGGTGGAGCGTGTAGCCGGTATCGACGATATCCTCGACCACCAGCACGTCGCGCCCGGCGATCTCGCCGCGCAGATCCTTGAGGATGCGCACCTCGCGCGAACTCGTGGTGTTGTTGCCGTAGCTCGACGCCTCGAGGAAATCGACCTCCACGGGCAGCTCGATCTCGCGCACCAGATCGGCGATGAACACGAAGGACCCGCGCAGCAGCCCCACCACCACCAGCTTGTCGGTGCCCCGGAAATGCTCGGTTATGGCGTGTGACAGGGCCTCGACCCGCGCCGCGATGCTCTTGGCCGATATCATCCTGTCGATGACGTATTCGGGTTGCGTCATCCTCGCCCCTTGATTTCGCCGGCCCGCTCAATGAAATGTCGGCCCCGCCGCGCGCGCCTGCATAGCGCGCCGCGGCCGACCTGTCACCACCTCGGGGGCCCTGATGCCGACCCATTCGGAAAACCGCGCGCTTCCCTATACCGCTCAGCAGATGTTCGACCTCGTCGCCGATGTCGGCCGCTATCCCGAGTTCCTGCCCTGGACGGCGGCCGCGCGCATCCGCTCGCGCACGCCATTCGAGGAGGGCGAGGTGATGGAGGCGGATCTGGTGATCTCGTTCAAGGTCTTCCGCGAGCGCTTCGGCAGCCGGGTGGTCCTGTGGCGCGATGATGGGGTCATCGACACCGAATATATCGACGGCCCCTTCAGATACATGAAATCGCGCTGGAGCTTTCGCGATTTGCCCGAGGGCGGCTGTGAGGTGCGCTTCTTCGTCGATTTCGAGTTCCGCAGCGCGATGCTGCAGCGTCTGATCGGCGTGGTGTTCAACGAGGCGATGCAGCGGATCGTGCGCGCCTTCGAGGCTCGCGCGGCGGCGCTCTACGGCTCCGCCGGAGTGTCTTGACCGATCGTTCCATACATGCCAGCCTGCTGCCATGCCGTGGGAGAAACAGTATGACAGCGATACGGTGATCGAGCGCGCCATGCGCCATTTCTGGGCGCACGGGTATGAGGGCAGCTCCATCAGCGATCTGGTCGCGGCCACCGGCCTCAACCGCGGCAGCCTCTACGCGGGTTTCGGCGACAAGCGGGGCCTGTTTATGGAGAGTCTGCGCCGCTACGACCGGCGCGAACGCGCGGGCTTCCTGGCCCGACTGGCCGCCGAAGATCCCCCGCGCGAGGCCATCCTGGCCGCCTTTGCCGCGGCTGCGACCGGGCGTTCGGGCGTCCCCCGGGGGTGTCTTCTGGTCAATACGGCGCTGGAACGTGCCCCGCACGACCCCGAGCTAGAGCGTTTCGTCAATGAGTCCTTCGACGGGGTGCGCGCCTTTTTCCGCGAGCGGCTGGAAGCCGGGCAGGCCGACGGCACCATCGCTCCCGGCCTCGCGCCGGCGGCGACGGCCGAGGCGCTTGTCAGCCTGTTTCTCGGGCTGCGGGTGCTGCACCGCTCCGGCGCGGGGGAGACCGCTTGCCGCGCGGTGGCCGACCGGGCCGCGCTGCTGCTGGGCTGATATTTTTTGGCTCATTTGGAACGACAGGTCAAAATGGAGGAGAAGACGATGACCGTAAGCTATGTCGAACGCGATCAGGCCGATGCCGAGACCACGGCCTTCTACGACGCCGCCGAGGAGCGCTTTCAGGCGCTTTTGAACATCTTCAAGGTGTTCGGCCACCAGCCGGAGTATGGCAAGGTCTTTACCGACACCATCATGGCGATCCTCAAGGACGGCGTGCTGGACTGGAAGACGAAGGAGCTTCTGATCGTCAAGGCCACGCAGGGAAATGACTGCCAGTACTGCGTGGTTCAACACGAGCGCCTTTGCGACATGCTCGGCATTCCCGACGAAAAGGTCGCCGATCTCGACGGCTTCATGTATCGCGACAGCCCCCATTTCACCGAGGGTGAGAAGGCGCTTCTCGATTTCTGCGTCCAGATCGGGGAAGATGCCAACCGCGTCTCCAAGGCACTATGGGAGGGGCTCCACAAACACTGGAGCGACGCCGAGATCGTCGATGCCGCCTTCGTCGTCACCCAGTATATCGCCGTGTCGAAGTTCGGCGACGCGCTGGGGGTCGAACTGGAGCCGATGTTCGAGGGCGTCGAACCCAAGCTGACCATCAACCATTGAAAACGGGCGCCGGGCGCGGGCCTTCCGGCCCGTGCCCGCCCCCTGGCGGAGGCATGCCATGGAGATCGAGATATTCACCGGCCCCGGCTGCGGGCATTGCGCCCGTGCCAAGGCGCTTCTGGACACACGCGGTCTGGCCTATACCGAGCGCGACGTGAGCGACCCGGATGTGCGCCGCGAATTCGCCGAACGGCTGCCGCGCGAAAAGGCGATTCCGCAGATCCTCATCGACGGCGAGCATATCGGCGGCTGCGAGGACCTCGAAATCAGGCTCGGCGCGCAGGCGGGCTGACCGCGCTGCCCGCCCGGTCGGCCGGGGGCTCAGCCTTCGGCCGCCTCCCGCAGACGGTGCAGCGCGTGGCGCAGGCTGGCCGCACGCACGCCGTCGCGTCCGAGCGCGCCGAAATCGACCGTCTCGCTGGTCACGCCGTCCCGCGTAGCGATGGCGAAACACACGCGCCCCTCGGGCTTGTGCCCCGAGCCGCCGGGCCCGGCGACGCCGGTCACCGACACGGTCAGATCGGCATCCGCGTGCGCCAGCGCCCCCGCGGCCATCTCGCGCGCGACCGCTTCGGAAACCGCGCCATGGGCTTGCAGTGTTGCCGGGGCCACACCGAGCATCTCCTGCTTGGCGGCGTTGGAATAGGTCACGAATCCCCGGTCGAAGACATCCGATGAGCCGGGCACGTCGGTCAGCGCGGCGGCGATCATCCCGCCCGTGCAGCTTTCGGCGGTGGCGATGCGCCAGCCCCGCGCGCGTGCGGCGTCGAGAACCTCGGCCGCCGGGCTCATGGCCGCATCATCCCGTGGGCGATGGCCGCGCCCAGAATCACCACGAGCGCCGCGAACAGCCCCGCGATCAGATCGTCGAGCATCACGCCCATCGGCCCGTGCTGGCGGTCGGCCCAGCCGATCGGGCCGGGCTTCCAGACATCGAACAGCCGGAAGGCGAGGAAGGCGACCACCCAGCCGGGCCAGAGCGCGGTCACGCTCACCCCCTGCATCGACGCGCCCAGCGAGACCGGCCAGAGCGCGAGCCACATCCCCACGACCTCGTCGATGACGATTTCCGAAGGGTCGGGATCGGCCGCGCCCGCGGTCTCGACGCCCACCGCCCACCAGCCTACCGCCGAGGCCGCCACCGTCGCCGCCGCCAGCAGGGGAAACCCGCCCAGCACGTGCAGTGCCCATGCCACCGGCAGCGCGGCGGCCGCGCCCCAGGTGCCGGGGGCCGGCCGCAGAAGGCCCGTGCCCAGAAAGGTGGCGATCAGTCTCGTCGGGCTCATATGCTCACCAGTGTCGCCGTTGCGACGGCCGCGATGCCTTCCTCGCGGCCGGCGAAACCCAGCCGCTCGGACGTCGTGGCCTTCACGCTCACCCGCCCGGCCTCGACCCCCATGATCTCGGCCAGCCTTGCGCGCATCGCCTCGGCATGGGGGCCGATCCTGGGCGCCTCGCAGATCAGCGTGACATCGCAGTTGCCCAGCGCAAAGCCCCGGCGCGTGGCCAGATCCAGCGCGTGGGTCAGAAAGACCCGGCTTTCCGCGCCCTTCCAGGCCGGGTCCGAGGGCGGAAAATGGCGGCCGATATCGCCTTCGGCCAGCGCGCCATAGACCGCGTCGGTCAGCGCGTGCATCCCCGCATCGGCGTCGGAATGGCCCTGCAGGCCCCGCCCGTGCGGGATCGCGACGCCGCACAGCGTGACCGCATCGCCCGGGCCGAAGCGGTGTACGTCGAAGCCGTTGCCGGTGCGGATATCCACGCCGCGCGCCCCCAGGATGCGCTCGGCCCGCGCGAGATCGCCGGGCCAGGTGAGCTTGATGTTGTCCTCATCGCCCTCGACGATGCTCACGTCAAGCCCGCCGGCGCGCGCGACCTCGGCGTCATCGGCCGCCCCGCCCGGATGGGCGCGGTGCGCGGCGAGGATGGCGGCGAAGTCGAAGCCTTGCGGTGTCTGCGCGCGCCACAGTCCCGACCGCGCCACCGGCGCCTCCAGCCGGCCGCCGGCCCCGCGCCACAGCGCGTCGCCCACTGGCAGCGCCGGAATCGCCGCCGGCGCGCCCGCTTCGAGGGCGGCGCGGACGCGCCCGATCAGCGCGGTGCCGGGCAGGGGGCGGGCGCCGTCATGGATGAGAACGTGCCGCGGCGGATCGGCTGCGAGCGCTTCGAGCGCGTTGCGCACCGAGGCGTCGCGCGTCGCCCCGCCCGCAACCCGCTCGACCTCGCCCAACGCCGCGGCGCGGGCGGCATCGTCGGGGTGAATGACCAGCAGGAGCCGCTCGATCCCGGCCGTGCGCAGCGCGTCGATCGTGTGTGCCAGCACCGGCTGCCCCGCGAGGTCGCGCCACTGCTTGGGCGGGCCGTCGCCCGCGCGCGTGCCGCGCCCGGCGGCGACGATCACCGCCGCGATACCCCGCTGGCTTGCCATTCGCACGCGCGCGCCTCCGCCTGATCCGCCCGGGTCTGCCCCCGTGGTCCTTGCCTAGGCCAGCCGGGGGGGCGTGGCAATGGCGCGGCGCGGGCAGGCAGGCGTGCCCAATAAGTGGGCAGATGCTCGCGGGCGCGCCGCTTTGCCCCGTCTTGGGGTGGCGGATGAATTGCATTCCGCCCGCCGCGGGATTACGTCATGACCAATCGCACAAGGATTAGGCAGTTGTCGCCACCCCTGATCGAGACAGCTCTGCAGACGCCCGTGTTCCTCGCGCCCATGGCGGGGATCACCGATCTGCCGTTCCGCCGGCTCGTCGCCGGATTCGGCGCGGGGCTCGTCGTCTCCGAGATGGTGGCCAGCCAGGAGATGGCGCAGGCCAAGCCCTCGGTTCGGGCCCGCGCGCGGGTCGAGCTGGGCATGGGTGAGGTCGGCACCGCCGTCCAGCTCGCCGGGCGCGAGGCGCGCTGGATGGCCGAGGCTGCGCGCATGGCCGAGGATGGCGGCGCGCGCATCATCGACATCAACATGGGCTGCCCGGCCAAGAAGGTCACCGGGGGCATGTCGGGCTCGGCGCTGATGCGCACGCCGGACCACGCGCTGCGCCTGATCGAGGCGGTCGTCGGCGCGGTTTCGGTGCCGGTGACGCTCAAGACCCGGCTTGGCTGGGATCACGACAGCCTGAACGCCCCCGACATCGCCCGGCGGGCGGAGTCCGCGGGCATCCGTATGATCACCATCCACGGCCGGACGCGCTGCCAGTTCTACAAGGGCAGTGCCGACTGGGCCGCGATCGCGGCCGTGCGGCGGGCGGTCGACATCCCCGTGATCGCCAATGGCGATATCGTCTGCGGGGTGACGGCCCGCCGGGCGCTTGCCGCCTCGGGCGGCGACGGCGTTATGATCGGGCGCGGCATCCAGGGGCGGCCGTGGCTGATCGCGCGGGTCGCCGCCGAGCTGCGCCGCGCGCCACCGCCGGCCCCGCCGGCGGGCGCGGCCCTGGCCGATCTGGTCTGCGCCCATCACGAGGCGATGCTCGATTTCCACGGCCGCGATGTCGGTCTGCGCGCCGCGCGCAAGCATCTCGGCTGGTATCTGGAGGCTGCCGGCGCGGCCCC
>PUHN01000014.1 GCA_002967695.1 Rhodobacteraceae bacterium WD3A24
GGCGCCTCGGCCAGCCCCTCGGGCGCCGGGGCCTGCGCGGCGGTCGCGGCGCGCAGCGCGCCGGCGCCGGGCCGGTCCATCTGGTAGACACGCGCGGGGCCGGCCGGTTCGGGGCGCATCGCGCCCAGCATCGCGCCCCCCACCGTCGACGAGGCGCGGTGCCCCGCCTCGGCCAGCGCGTGGCGCAGCGCCGAGACGACCAGCCCGCGCGCCACGCCCGGCTCGCGGAAACGCACCTCGGCCTTGGCGGGATGGACATTCACGTCCACCCGCTGCGGGTCGCAGTCCAGGAAAAGCACCGCAGCCGGGTGACGATCACGGGCCAGAACGTCTGAATAGGCCGCGCGCAGCGCGCCCAGCAGCATCTTGTCGCGCACGGGGCGGGCATTGACAAAGACGTGCTGCGCCACCGCCGCCCCGCGCGAGAAGGTGGGCAGCCCGGCATAGCCGCGCAGCGTCAGCCCCTCGCGCTCGGCCTCCACGGGCAGGGCGTTGTCCACGAACTCGGCGCCCATCACCCGGGCGAGGCGGCCGCGCAGCGCGGCGAACAGATCGCCCGTCTCGGGCTCGGCGCGGAACACCAGCCGCCCGTCGCCGCCCCCCGAGACGTCGCGCAGGGAAAAGCCCACGCCCGGCTCGGCCATCGCCAGCCGCTTGACGACCTCGCCGATCGCCTGCGCCTCAGCCCGGTCGGTGCGCAGGAACTTCAGCCGGGCGGGCGTGGCAAAGAAAAGCTCGCGCAGCTCGACCACCGTGCCGCGGTTCAGCGCCGCGGGCCGGACCGGCCCCGCCGCGCCGCCCGCCACGGCGATCTCGGCCCCCTCGGCCCCCTCGGCGCGCGAGGCGATGGTCAGCCGGCCCACCGCGCCCAGCGATGCGAGCGCCTCGCCCCGGAAGCCGAAGGAGTGGATGTCGAGCAGGTCGGCCCCGTCGATCTTGGAGGTCGCGTGGCGCGCCAGCGCCAGCGGCAGATCCCCGGCGCTCATCCCGCAGCCGTCATCGGCGACCCGGATCAGGGTCTTGCCCCCGTCGGCATAGGCGACATCGATCCGCCCCGCCCCGGCATCGAGCGCGTTCTCGACCAGCTCCTTGACCGCCGAGGCCGGGCGTTCGACCACCTCGCCGGCGGCGATGCGGTTGACGGCGGCCTCGTCGAGCTTGCGGATCGACGGGCGCTCTTGGCTCATGTTGGGGCTGGGGCTAAGCATGCCACAAGCATTAGCATGCCGCGCCCCGCCCTGCCAAGCGGATCGGCGCTGTTCAGCCGCCCGGTTCCATCCCTTCGGGCTGGCCCACCACGACGAAATGCAGCCCCTCGGGGTCGAGCAGCCGCTGCGCCACACGGCGGATATCGTCGAGCGTGACGTCACGCACCATGTCGTTGCGCTCCTCGATATAGCTGACGGGCATGTCGTCGAGCTGCATTCCCACCATGATTCGCGCGATCTGCGCGTTCCCGTCGAAGCGCAGCGGGTAAGCGCCGGTCATGTAGGTCTTGACCTCGTCGAGTTCCTGCTCGGTCAGCCCTTCCTCGGCCATTCTCGCCCACTCTTCGCGCACGAGCCCGATCGCCTGTGCGACGTATTCGTTGCGACTGGAAAAGCCGCCGCGGATGGTGCTGGCGAGATCGCGGGGAACGAGATAGCTGCGCACGCCATAGGTCAGCCCGCGCTCTTCGCGCAGATCATGCATCAGGCGGGTGCCGAAGCGGCCGCCGCCGAGAACCTCGATCATGAGATAGGCTGTCATGAAATCGGGATCGTCGCGCGCGATGCCCTTGTGCCCGAAGGTCACCACCGATTGCGGCCCCTCGAACGGCACGACAGTGAGACCGCCGGTCAGGCCGATATCGGCGGGCTCGGGCATCGGCGCGCCGGTTGTGGGAAGCTCGCCGAGAACCGAATCGATCAGCGCGCCAAGCGCGTCGGGGGTGATGTCGCCCACCGCCGAGACATAGACCCTGTCCCGCGCGAGGGCGGCCTCATGCGCGGCGATCAGATCGTCGCGCGACAGGTCTGCCACGCTTTCCATCGTGCCCTCGGCGGGGGTGGCGTAGGGATGGTCGCCGAATGCCAGTTCCGCAAAGCGGCGACTGGCGATGGCATTGGGATCACGCGCGTCCGAGCGCAGCCCCGACAGGACCTGCCCCCGCACGCGCTCCACCGCGACCGGGGCAAAGCTGGGTTCGGTCAGTGCCGCGCGCAGCAGCTCGGCCGACTCGCCGCGATTCTCGGTGAGAAACCGGGCCGAGACGGCGACCGTGTCGTGGCTCGAGTCGAAATCCAACCGCGCGCCCAGCCCCTCGAGCGTGGCGGCGAAGCCCTGCGCATCCATGCCGTTCGACCCTTCCTCGAGCAGCGCGGTCATCAGATGGACCGCGCCCTCCGCGCCGTCCGGGTCGAGCGCGGCGCCGCCGCGAAAGCGGATTTCGATGGCGGTGAAGGGCAGGGAGTGATCCTCGGCAAGCCAGGCGTCGATCCCCCCCGGCGAGGTAAGCTCGGTGATCTCAACCGCCGCGCGGGCGGGTAGCGCCAGCGTGACCGCTGCCGCGAGCGCGAAAAACAGCCGTTTCATCATGAATTCTCCCCGTCGCCGTTCTGTTCGTCGGCAGGCGCGACAAGCCGGCCCGTCACCCCGTGGCCGTTCTCCAGAAGGGCGCGGGCGGCGGCCATCACCTCTTCGCGGGTGACGGCATCCAGCGCCTCGGGCCAGGCGCGTACATCCGCCACCGTCAGCCCGCTGGTCAGCGCGGTGCCGTAGCGGCGCGCGCGCTCGCGCATGTCATCGCGTGCATAGATCTGCGAGGCGCGGATGTCGGTCTTGATGCGCTCGAACCGCTCCAGATCAATACCGGTATCCAGGAAATCGGCCAGTGCCGCGTCCAGCGCGGCTTCGGCCTCGTCATGCGACACGCCCGGCAGCGGCACCACGCCCAGCGTGAAGGTGGCGTCATCGACCCTCATTCCGTTATACCCCGCCGCGACCTGCAGCGCGATTTCCCTGTCGAACTGAAGCGCCTCTGCAAGGACCGAGGTGAACGGGCTGCCGCCGAGAAGTTCGGCCAGAACCGTCAGCGCGGCGGCCTCGGCCTGGTCGCCGGGGCGCCGGGCCGGGGCGAGTTGCATGCGCATGACATAGGGCTGGCCCACGCGCGGATCGATATAGCTCACGCGCCGCTCGCTCAGATGCGGCGGCTCCTGCGGGCGCGTGCGCGGCGTGACATCGGGGGCGGCGGGGATCGGGCCGTAGTGCCGCTCGGCCATCGCGCGGACTTCCTCGGGGTCCACGTCGCCCGCGACGATGAGCACCGCGTTGTTGGGCGCGTAGTGGCGGCTGTAGAATTCGGTGGCGTCATCGCCGCTCAGCGCCGCGATCTCGTGGCGCCAGCCGATGATTGGCGTGCCATAGGGGTGATTGAGATAGAGCGCGGCGCGCATCCGCTCGCCCATAATCGCGCCGGGGCGGCTGTCGACCCGCTGCGCGCGCTCCTCGAGAATCACGTCGCGTTCGGTGCGCCAGTCCTGTTCGGAGAAATCGAGATTGGCCATCCGGTCGGCCTCTAGCTCCATCATCAGCTCAAGCCGGTCGGCGGCGACGCGCTGGAAGTATCCGGTGAAGTCCTGGCTGGTGAAGGCATTGTCGCTGCCGCCATTGGCCTCGACGATATCGGAAAATTCGCCTGGCGCGCGCGTCTCGGTGCCCTTGAACATCAGATGTTCGAGCAGATGCGCAATGCCCGACCGCCCCGGTGGTGCGTCGGCGGCCCCCGACCGGTACCAGACCATATGCACCGCGATCGGGGCGCGGTGATCCTCGATCACCACGATTTCGAGGCCGTTGTCGAGCGTGTAGCCCGTGACCGGTTCTGCGCGCAGCGGCAACGCCGCCAGCGCGATAAGCGCGACAAGAGTCGCGGCAAGCCTGTTCATGATTTCCTCCCCGGGTTCCTTTGCGCATGACGCTGACCGCTGGGAGAGGCCGGTGCAACCCTGGCCACGCAGTCGTGAGCGATCACCCGCCGTCGGATTCGGGATCGGGGGGCGCGGCGGGGGTGGTCACGCCGCGCGCGCGCCAGCGCGCCAGTTCGGCTTGCTGATCGAGCGACATCTGCTCATAGGCGCGGTAGTAGACGTTGACGTTGAAAACCCGCTCCAGAAGCCGGCCGTCATTCTCGCGACGAAAGGCGAGATCCTCGGCGGCCAGCCGCTCACGGATGTTGGGGACGACGCCGAAGCGCGTGGCGTATTCGAGGATGGGCCTGTCCCCCGCCGCGCTGCCGGCCTGCGGGGCCCCGCCCAGCGCAGCGACCGCATCGGCCTGCGGGGAAGGGTCGGTGCGGTTCGTGCCGCCCGGATCGGGGGCGGGCAGCGTCGCCATGTCCTGCGGCATCTCCAGTGGCCGATTGGGCACGATGCCGAATTCGTCGGGGCCGCTGGTGGCCGAGGACGCGTTCATCAGGCGCGGAGTCTCCGGCCCGGAACACGCCGCGAGCGCCGCGATGCCCGCCAGTGCCAGAATGCCGTGCCTGAACCGCATGCCTGTCTCCTGATCCATTCCAGCCCCGTCTTTAGCCGATCGCCGCGGCAACGTCACGGGGTCTTGTGGCGCCCGGCGAACATCACCAGCCCCAGCGCGCCGGCGAAGATCGCCACATCGGCGATGTTGAAGGCAAAGGGGTTGTCGATTCCACAGCACGACATGTTCAGGAAATCGGCGACCGCACCATAGATTACCCGGTCCACGACATTGCCCAGCGCGCCGCCCACCAGCAGCCCGGCCGACACCTGCATCGCGCGGTTGCCGGCCTCGCGCCGCACCCACAGCCACACCCAGGCCGAAATCGCCAGCGCCAGCGCGACCAGCCCCCAGCGCATGACATCGGCCCCCGAGGAGAACAGCCCGAAATTCACGCCTCGGTTCCACGCCATGCGCAGCACCAGGAAGGGTGGCGCGACCTCGATGACCAGCCGCTCCTGCAGGTTCAGCCCGTGGACCACCGCCCATTTCAGCGCCTGATCCAGCACGAAGGTCGTCGCCAGTGTGAAAGTCGCAAGCCGCATCGCGCGCTCAGTGCCGGAAATGGCGCTGGCCGGTGAAGACCATGGCGAGGCCGGCCTCGTCGGCGGCCGCGATCACCTCTTCGTCGCGCTTCGAGCCGCCGGGCTGGATCACCGCCGTCGCGCCCGCCTCGGCCGCGGCCATCAGGCCGTCGGGAAAGGGAAAGAAGGCGTCGGACGCCACCGCCGACCCTTCGGTCGGGGGCGCGTCGAGCTCCAGCGTGCGCGCCATGTCCAGCGCCTTGCGCGCGGCGATGCGCGTGGAGTCCACCCGGCTCATCTGTCCCGCACCGATGCCCACCGTCGCCTGCCCGCGGGCATAGACGATGGCGTTGGACTTCACATGCTTGGCCACCTTCCACGCGAACAGCATGTCGGCAAGCTCTGCCTCGGACGGCGCGCGGCGGGTGACGACCCTGAGATCGCCCGCGCCCAGCTGGCCGTTGTCGCGGTCCTGCACCAGAAAGCCGCCGCCCACCTGCCGGAATGTCAGCCCCGGCGCGCCGGGGTTGGCCAGACCCTTGGTCGTCAGCAGCCGTAGGTTCTTCCTTGCGGCGAAGACGTCCAGCGCCGCGTCGTCGGCGCCCGGCGCGATCACCACCTCGGTGAAGATCGAGGCGATGGCGCGCGCGGTCTCGGCGTCCAGCCGCTGGTTCAGCGCAACGATGCCGCCGAAGGCCGAGGTCCGGTCGCAGTCATAGGCGCGGGCGTAGGCCTCGGCCAGCGTCGCCCCGCGCGCCGCACCGCAGGGGTTGGCGTGCTTGATGATGGCGCAGGCGGGCCCCTCGGCGGGCAGGAACTCCGAGACAAGCTCGAACGCCGCGTCGGTGTCGTTGATGTTGTTGTAGGAAAGCTCCTTGCCCTGGTGCTGGCGGGCGGTCGCCAGGCCGGGCCGGTCGCTGCCGTCGGTGTAGAAGGCGGCGCGCTGATGCGGGTTCTCGCCGTAGCGAAGCGTCTGCGCCAGCCGCCCCGCGAAGGCGCGCCGGCGCGGCGCCGGATCCTCCAGCGCCCCGGCCATCCAGCCCGACACCGCCGCGTCATAGGCGGCCGTGCGTCCATAGGCCGTCTGCGCCAGCTTCTGGCGGAAGCGGTAAGAGGTCGCGCCGTCATGGGCGTCGAGTTCGGCCAGCAGGTGCGGGTAATCCTCGGGGTCGACCACCACGCCGACATGGGCGTGGTTCTTCGCCCCCGCCCGGATCATCGCCGGGCCGCCGATGTCGATGTTCTCGACCGTCTCGTCATACTCCGCGCCGCGCGCCACCGTCGCCTCGAACGGGTAGAGGTTGACCACCAGCAGATCGATCGGGGCGATGCCGTGCTCCTGCATCGCGGCGACATGGCTGCCCTCGTCGCGCAGCGCCAGCAGCCCGCCATGGACCATCGGGTGCAGCGTCTTGACGCGCCCGTCCATCATCTCGGGAAAGCCGGTCAGATCGGCCACGTCGCGCACCTCGCAGCCGGCCGCGCGCAGCGCCTTGCCCGTGCCCCCGGTCGAGACGATCTGCACGCCCCGCGCCGCCAGCGCCCGGCCCAGATCCTCCAGTCCGGTCTTGTCGGAAACGGAAATCAGCGCGCGGCGCAGCGGCACGAGGTCTTGCATGGGGGCTCCTTCAGTCGGCCTGTCCCGCCGGCGCGGGGGCATCCATTTCGATGTCACGGACGGCTACCGGGGTTTCGCCGGTCTTGGCAAGGGTCCAGTTGGCCTGCGCGGCATACTCGGTGACGAGGCTCGACAGAACGATCTGCGCCGTCGCCCGCGGCCGCGGGCGGGACTCGTCGAAATAGACCGACGGCTCGAGCGACAGCATCGCCGCCCCGTCATGGCGAAACCGCCAGCGCTCTCCGCTGGCCAGCGTCAGCAGCACAGAGGCTCCGCCCTCATCGAGCGAGGCCGCCACATCGGGATGAAGCTGAAAGCGCACGCAAAAGCGCGCCCCCTGCCGCCAGTTGTCGGCCATGAAACGGTCGAACCGCGCCCGGTGGTCCGGCGTGATCGCGGCCAGCGTGTCCTCTCCCATCAGCGCGCGGCCGTCGGCGCTCAGATCGAGCCGGCGCACATGGGTCAGCCCGTGGCCGGGCACATAGCCGTCATGGCTCATCAGCAGCGCGCGGCCGTAAGGCTCATTGAAACGCTCCAGCGTGACCGCCTCGGGGCGGATGGCCAGCGGCACGGGCCCGGGGCGGGCGAGCACGCGTCCGGGGCGCAGCCGCGACGAGGCCATGCCCTCGACCGCGAGCGTGGAATGCAGCGCGGTGGCGCGCGCGGCGCGGCGCCATTCCCGCCCCTGCAGGGCGGCGGGGCCGCAACTCACGATCACCGGGCGGCGCCCCGATGTCAGCTCGAAGGCCAGCGTGGAGGCATGTGCGGCGCTGCTGCCGGCCGGCGGCGCCGCCGCGTCGGCGATCAGGCTGCTTCGCCCGGCCGTGATCCGTGCAAAGCCCATCGCCCCGGTGTCGCGCGCGGCCACGCGCACACCCGACTCCGCCAGTGCCCGGTCGAGACGGCCCGGCGCCCCCGGCCCGCCGCCGTGAAATCGGGCGAGCGTGCCGTCGGCGTGGCGCAGGCTGCGCAGGGTCGGCGCGATCCGCTCGATGGCCGCGACATGGTCGCGATCGGCCATTTTCCCGGCCTCGGACAATGCCGACGACGCCCAGTTCAGCAGCGTGAGGATGTCGAGCAGCTCCTCGGGATTGCGGCCGGAAATGGCGCCGTCCGGCCCGATCCGTTCGGCGCATTCCAACCCCAGCGCGGTGCGCGCGGATGCGAGATGACTCTCCATCCCCTCCAGCATGATACCGGCATGAAGCAGGGCAGCGAGCGCCTCGAAACGCGCCGCGCCCGGCGGCGCGCGATGCCACCGGCGAGTCAGAAACGCGGTGTGATGCGCCAGCGCGGCAAAGAGCGGATCGGTTTCGCCATCGGGGCGATCGCTGAGCAGAAGTGTCGCGTGGAACAGCCAGCGCAAGAGCCGCCGCCCCGCCAGCGCGGGCGTCCAGCCCGGCCCCCGCCCGCGGGCATACCGCGCGAGCCACTGCGCCGTCCATGCCTGCGCCGTGCGGCATGCGAGGCCGTCACCGAGCGCGGCGAGATCATCGAGCCAGCCGAAGCCATGCAGCGCCGCAGTGAAATCTGTATCAGAGGTTTCGATGTCCCACGGGCTCCGGCCCGGCGCATCGATGCAGCGCCCGCCGAGCACGAAACGCCCGGCAAGCAAATCCCGCCCGCGCGCGGGGTCGCCGATGCTGCGCGGCGCGGGCTCGACGATGAAGCCCGCCACGGGGGGCGCGCCGGCCGTGCGCCGGGCCTCGAGCCGGTCCATCCAGCCCGCACCCCTCCCGAATCGGCTTCGACGTCGCATCACCTCCGCCGTCTCCCGACATTGCCGCCCGCGCCGCGCCCCGGCCGGGTGGTCAGCATAGCCGCGCGCGGGGCGGGAGTCATGGCCCTGCCCGGTGAAGCCGCGCGATATAGAATCCGTCCATGCCGCCGAACTCCGGCCAGTAATCTGGGCGCAGGCGCAGGCCGCCTTCGAGCGTGCGCCAGCCCGCCTCGACGCCCCGCGGAAGTGGCGCGTCGCGTTCGACCGCCAGCCCCGGATGACGGTCGAGGGCTGCCACGATCTGCTCCTCGCCCTCCTCGGGCAGTAGCGAGCAGGTGCAGAACACCAGCCGCCCGCCGGGCGCGAGCATCGCCAGCGCCCGGTCGAGCATCGCCGCCTGCAACTCGGCCAGCGCGGCGATGTCGGCCTCGGTGCGCAGGAATGGCAGGTCGGGATGGCGGCGAATGGTGCCCGTCGCCGTGCAGGGCGCATCCAGCAGAATCGCGTCGAAACGCCGCGGCGGCGTCCAGTGCAGGGCGTCGGCGACGACCAGCTCGGCGCTGAGCCCCGTGCGCGAAAGGTTGTCGCGCAGGCGCTCCATCCGCGGCCCCGAGATGTCGAGCGCCGTGACCGCGGCCCCGGCCGCAGCCAGTTGCAGCGCCTTGCCGCCGGGCGCGGCGCAGAGGTCCAGCACCGCCTCGCCCGCCTGCGGCGCCAGCAGCCGCGCGGCGATGGCGGCGGCGGCGTCCTGCACCCACCACGCGCCGGAGTCGTAGCCCTCGAGCGCCGTGATCCGCGTGCGCGGCGGCAGGCGCAGGCTGCCCGTCGGCAACACGCGCGCGCCCTCCAGCCGCGCCGCCCAGCCATCGGCGTCGCCGTCGCGCAGGGTCAGGTCGGGCGCGGCCCCGGCCAGATGGGCCGCCTCCATCGCCGCCACCGCCGGCCGGCCATAGGCGTGGACCAGCCGCTTGCGTAGCCAGGGCGGCAGCCGCTGGGGCGGCAGCGCCTCCCAAGCTTCCGCCGGCTGCTCGGCCACGCGGCGCAGCACGGCATTGACCAGACCGGCCAGATGCCCGGTGCGCCGCCCCGCGCGCACCAGCGCCACGGCGGCATTCACCACGCCGTGCGCCGCCGCGCCCTCGGCCGAGAGTTCGACCGTGGCCAGACGCAGGATGTTGCGGACGGCCGGCGGCGGCGCCTTGCGAAGATGCGGGGCCAGCACCGTGTCGGCCCGCTCGATGTTGCGCAGCGTGGCCAGCGCAAGCCGCTGCGCGCGCGCCCGGTCGGCCGGCTCCAGCGCGTCGAGCGGGCCGCCGGAGACCAGCAGCTCGGACAGCGGCTGGCCGCGCTGGAGAACGCCGTCAAGCAGGGCCAGCGCCCCGCGCCGCGCGGGCAGCCCGGCGGATTGTGTCTGGCGCGCCATGGCCCCTGTCCCGCCTTGTCCGGATCAGCGCGGGAGGTATATCAGGCGGGCAGGAGTCGCAAGGAGAGCGCATCATGACCGACGATACCCGGCGCGACGAGGATGATTTGCCCGCGGCCGCCCGTCGCGCCCTGGCCGAGGCCGAGGAGCGCCGCCGCAACGCCGCCCCCGTCGAGATGCCGCGCGAGCTGGGCGGCCGCGACGGCCCCGAGCCGATCCGCTACGGCGACTGGGAGCGCAAGGGCATCGCCGTCGATTTCTGAACCCCCGCGTTCAGAGCCCCAGCACGTCGCGCATGGAATACTCGCCCGCGCTGCGGCCCTGACCCCACAGGGCGGCCCGCAGCGCGCCGCGGGCGAAAAGCGCGCGGTCGCTGGCCACATGGCGCAGGACGATCCGCTCGCCCTCGCCGGCGAAGATCACGTCGTGCTCGCCCACGATGTCGCCGCCGCGAATGGCCGAAAAGCCGATCGCGCCGCGCTCGCGCGCGCCGGTGATGCCGTCGCGGCCGCGCTCGGCCACCTCTTCCAGCTGTCTGCCGCGCGCCTCGGCGGCCGCCTCGCCCAGCATCAGCGCCGTGCCCGAGGGCGCGTCCACCTTGTTGCGGTGATGCGCCTCGACCACCTCGATGTCGTAGTCGGCGTCGAGCGCGGCGGCGACCTTGCGCGTCAGCTCGACCAGAAGGTTCACGCCAAGGCTCATGTTGCCCGCCCGCACGATGACGTTGCGCCGGCCGGCCTCGGCGATGGCGGCGAGGTCGTCCTCGCTCATGCCCGTCGTCCCGATGACATGCACCGCCCCGGCCTTGGCCGCCAGCGGCGCCATCGCCACGGTGGCGGCCGGCGCGGTGAAGTCGATGACCGCCTCGGCGCCCTCCAGCGCGGCGGCAGGGTCGTCGGTGACGCTCACGCCGATCTCGGCGCCGCCCATCGCGGTGCCGACATCCCGGCCCACCCAGTCATGCCCCGGCGCCTCGAGGCAGGCCGACAGCCGCGCCGCGTCGCTGTCGCGGATCAGCTCCACCAGCATCCGCCCCATGCGGCCCGAGGGGCCCATCACCACGATCGCGGGACTGTCGGCCATCTCGCCCTCCATTCATCAGCGTGATCTCGTGCAAGCCTTAGCCGCAATGGGCGGCGCGGGCAAAGGCTTCGGTTGCCAGTGCCGGCGCTTTGGCATAAGCGGGCGCCATCATGGCGCGCAATCGTTCCTCCAGGGGCGCAGGCCCCTCGCAACGCCAGCTTCGCGTGGGCGAGCTGATCCGCCGCACCCTGTCCGAGGTGCTGGCGCGCGGCGACGTGCACGACCCCGAGCTCAACCGCCTGTCGATCACCGTGGCCGAGGTGCGCGCGACGCCCGACCTCAAGACGGCGACAGCCTACGTCGTTCCGCTGGGCGGCGACGCGCGCGAGGCCACGATGGAGGCGCTGGAGCGGAACCGGGCCGAGCTGCGCCGCATCGTGGCGCGGACGCTGACGCTGAAATTCGCGCCCGAGCTGCGCTTCGCCTATGACGAGACTTTCGACCGCATGGACCACATGCGCGAGCTTCTCAACGAGGACCGCGTGCGCCGCGACGTCGCGACGGACGAGGGCGAAGACGACGATGACCCCGGCGCGCAGGGTTAGCCGCGCGCTGGCGGCTCTCGCGCTGATCTGGGCGGCCGCGGCGGCGGCCCCGGCGGCCCGGGCCGCGCAGTGCAACCCGATCACCCATGACGGGCTGGATTACACGGTCTGCTCCGCGCGGGCGGGGGCCGATCGCCTGCGGCTGTGGCATCTCGCCCCCGACGGGACGCCCTATGGCGGTTTCGGCCGCGTCGCCGACCGCCTGGCGCGCGGCGACCAGCGCCTGCGATTCGCCATGAATGGTGGAATGTTCCACAGCGACCGCTCGGCGGTGGGCCTGCTGATCATCGACGGGCAGGAGCGCGCGCCGCTGATCACCAGTGCCGGGCCGGGCAATTTCGGGCTTCTGCCCAACGGCGTCTTCTGCATCGCCGCCGACCGCTTTGCGGTGATCGAGACCCGCGCCTTCGCCGCCGACCGGCCCGATTGCCGCCATGCCACGCAGTCGGGGCCGATGCTGGTGATCGACGGCGCGCTGCATCCGCGGCTGTTGCCCGACTCGACCTCGCGCTTCGTGCGCAACGGGGTCGGGGTCAGCGCCGACGGGCAGACGGCCTGGCTGGCGATCTCGGATCAGCAGGTGACCTTCCACGAATTCGCCCGGTTGTTCCGCGACGGGCTGGGCACGCCCAACGCGCTGTTTCTCGACGGCAACGTCTCGCGGCTTCACGCGCCGGGGCTGGGTAGGTCGGACTGGGGCCTGCCGATCGGGCCCATCCTGGGCGTCGCCGAGCCCGCGCCCGACCGTTGACGCCCCGCCGCGCCCGCTGTAGCAGGCGCCCCCTGAACACCGGAAATTGCTGCAGGAGACGCGCATCATGGGGCGCAGGCGCAAGGGGCGCGACATTTCGGGCTGGCTGGTCGTGGACAAGCCCGCGGGGCTGACCTCGACGGCCGTCGTGGGAAAGGTGCGCTGGGCGCTTCAGGCGCGCAAGGCCGGCCATGCCGGCACGCTGGACCCGGCCGCGACCGGCGTTCTGGCCGTGGCGCTGGGCGAGGCCACGAAGACCGTGCCCTATGTCACCGACGCGCTAAAATGCTACCGCTTCACGGTGCGCTTCGGGCAGGCCACCAACACCGACGACGCCGAGGGCGAAATTATCGACACCAGCGACACGCGCCCCTCCGACGCCGGGATCGAGGCCGCGCTGGCCGTGTTCCGCGGCGAAATCATGCAGGTTCCCCCGCAATTCTCGGCCGTGAAGATCGAGGGCGAGCGGGCCTATGCCCGCGCGCGCGAGGGCGAGGAGATGGAGATCGAGGCACGCCCCCTCTGGGTGGAAAGCCTGGATCTGGTCGCCCGCCCGGACCCCGACCACGCGGTGCTGGAAATGGTCTGCGGCAAGGGCGGCTACGTGCGCGCGATTGCCCGCGATCTGGGCGAGGCGCTGGGCTGCCTGGGCCACGTGACCGAGCTGCGCCGCACATGGTCGGGCCCCTTCGACGCCGAGGACGGAATCACCGTCGCCGAAATCGAGGACCTCGCCCAGACGCCCGAGCTGGACGCGCGGCTGCTGCCGATCGAGGCCGGGCTGGCCGACCTGCCCGAGCTGCGCGCCACGCCCGAGGGTGCGGCGCGGCTGCGCAACGGCAATCCGGGCATGGTTCTGACCTCGGACGCCGAGTACGGTGAAGAGGCTTGGGCGAGCTTCGAGGGCCGCGCGGTGGCCGTGGGCATCTATCGCGCGGGCGAGCTGCACCCCAGCCGGGTGTTCAATGTCTGAAACCGCCCCCGACACCCCCGCCGGCCCGGACGTCATGCCGCCCGTGCTTGAGGGCGCGGGACTGGTCACGCGCGCGCATCTGAAGGGCGACGCGCCCAGCACGGCGGTCTATTCGCCCTGCATGGCGTATCGCTACCTGCTCACGCGGATCTGGCAGCCCGGGGGCAGGCGCGCGCTGTTCGTGATGCTCAACCCCTCGACCGCGACGGAAAAGCAGAACGACCCCACCGTCGAGCGTTGCGAGCGCCGCGCCCGCGCGCTGGGATTCGGGGCGTTCCGGGTGTGCAACATCTTCGCCTTCCGCGCCACCGACCCGAAGGTCATGCGCGCCGCCGAGGAACCGGTCGGCCCCGCAAACGACGCCGCCATCGCCGACAGCGCGGCCTGGGCCGACGCGGTGATCTGCGCCTGGGGCAGCCACGGGGCGCACCTTGACCGTGGCGCGGCGGTCGAGCGGTTGTTGCGGGCCACGGGCGCGCCGCTTCAGCATCTGGGGCTGACCCGGCACAACCAGCCGCGCCACCCGCTCTACATCAGCTACGGCCGCAAGCCCGAGCCGTGGGACTGACCCGCCGCGCGCCTCACAGCATCCGTATAACGTCGCGGTCGATGGCCAGCAGATAGCCCTGCCGCGCGATGTTGCGGATCAGCAGCGCCGAGACCATCTGGTTGCCCAGCGTGTCGCGCAGGCGCTTGATCCGGGTCGCGCCGGCGGCCTCGTCGCAATCGGCCGCGTTGCGCCCCGAAATCATCGCCTCGATCTGCGATCCCGACAGGACGTCGCCGTCCAGCCGCGCCTCGGCCAGCACCGCCAGCGTCTCGACCGCCGCCTCGGTCAGGTCGAATTCGAGGTTGTTGAGATAGACCTTCCGCTCGGCCCGGCTGATGACCAGTGACGAGATCTGGATGCCCGCGCGCTCGATCTCGGACATGCGGCGGTTGAACCCCAGCAGCAGGACCAGAAAGATCAGCGCGGCAACCAGCAGCGCGGCCGAGAAGACCAGCAGCACGAAGATCACCATGCGGTAGGAGGCCAGCGTTTCCGAGAACGCCGTTCCCGACTGCGCCAGAATCTCCAGAAGCCTGATCTGGGCCTGCGTGGTGAAGGCGTCGTTCTCGACGAAGATGCGCTCCACCCGCTCGTTGAAGGCGTCGGCGTCGGGCAGATACGCCAGCAGCATGAACCCGCCCGCCGCCAGGATCGCCACGATGGCGGCGATCCCGGTCAGGACGATCCTGTTGCCGGGCACCAGGGGGCGCCGTGCCGGCTGGTCCGAGCTTTCGATCTGCGTCACCGAATAACCTCCGCTATCATGAGTTGGCGTCATGTCAGCGGCAAGGTCAAGCCCGGGCCGCGCGCCCGGTGCCGGCACAGGGCAGGATCAGTAGCGCAGGAAATAGTCTCCGGCACGGCCGCGGCGCGACGAGAGCCCGTCGGAGCCGAAGATCGACATCACGTCCAGCAGCTCCCAGCCGTCAGACGAGATTCGCTGGCGGATCTGGCTCGACGCGGCCGAGGTGCTGGCGCAGGCCGAGTCGGGCAGTTCGATCACGCCGTATTGCAGTTCCAGCCCGCTGCCGCCGCGGCGGCTGGCCCGGTAGTCGGCATAGCATTCCGCGGCCGCGGGCAGGGCGAGTGTGGCCGCAAGCAGCGCTGCGGCAAGCGAGAGGAGATGCTTTTTCATTCCGGTCATACCATTGTTTCGCGTTGACGCCGACAATGCGCATTGCCGCGCGGCTATTCAATATCGGCCGGGCGCGCGCGCGGGGTTATCGGATAACCGCCGCCCGCTATTGCGTGTCAGAGCCGCCGGGGCGGATCGTTGTCGCAGTGCACGCCGCGATCCTCGCTGCGGCGCCCCGACCCGCCCCAAACCCGGAGACCCGACAATGACCCTGTTCAAACCCATCACCGCCCCGCTCGCCGCGCTCGCGCTGGCGGTGGCAGGCCTCGCCGCCCCGGCGCCGGCCCGCGCGGACGCCGAGGATGCGCTGGCCTTCATCCTGGGCACGGCCGCCTTCGTCGCCATCCTCGACAGCTTCGACGACCGTGCCGAGGCGCACGGACGCTATACCGGCCACATCCTGCCCGCGCATTGCCAGGAGACCTACCGCGCCCGCGGCCGCACGATCGACGCCTATCACGCCCGCTGCCTGCGCCGCGCCGGACTGCGCCACCTGCCCGGCATCTGCCGGGTGGAGGTCAACACCCGCTATGGCAGCCGCAGCGCCTACACCGCGACGTGCCTCGAACGGCGCGGCTACCGGCCCGAATACGCGCGCTATGACCGGCATGACCGCTACGACCGTCACCCGCGCCTGCCGCGCGACTGCGACCTGACCTATCGCCGGGGTCATGACCGCTTCGGTGGCTATGACAGCGACTGCTGGCAGCGCCGCGGCTATCGCCTGCCGCCCGACGGCTGCATCCTGTATGGCCGCGACGATCACGGGCCGCGCACGGTCTATGATGCCAACTGCCTGCGCAGACACGGATTCCGCGTGGACTGATCCTCTCCTCCCTGATGTCCCGCGCCCTGCCCCGTGCCCTTGCCTGCGATACCGCTTGCAGGGCGCGGGGATTTTCGCGCATTTGTGTGGCCATGCCCGGTGCCGCCCCAGACGACAGCCGCGAGATTGCCCTGCGCCTGAAGGGCGCGCGGCGCGTCGTCGGGATCGACGAGGTCGGCCGCGGCCCGCTGGCCGGGCCGGTCACCGCCGCGGCGGTCTGCCTGGACCCTGACGACATCCCCGAGGGCCTGCGCGACTCGAAGGAGCTTGCCGCCCCCCGCCGCGTCGAGCTGGCCGCCGCGATCACCGCGCGCGCCGAGGTCTGCATCGCCCACGCCACTGTCGAGGAGATCGACGCGCTCAACATCCTCGGCGCCGCCGACCTGGCGATGTGCCGCGCCATTCAGGGGCTCTCCGCGCCGCCCTGCCATGCGCTGATCGACGGCAACCGCCTTCCGCGCGGGCTGACCTGCCCGGGCGAGGCGGTCGTGGGCGGCGACGGGCTGTGCCTGTCGATCGCCGCGGCCTCGATCGTGGCGAAGGTCGCGCGCGACGGCCTGATGGCCGAGCTGGCGCGCGAGTGGCCCGGCTATGGCTGGGAGACCAACATGGGCTATGGAACGTCCGCGCACCGCGCCGCACTCCAAGATCTCGGGGTAAGCCCATACCATAGGCGTTCCTTCGCGCCCGTGCGCAACATCTTGTATCAAGAGAAGTAAATAACCCCCTGATTCAAAAAGGGAATTGACGGCGAATCGGGTTTGACTCATCCTTGCCCCCAATCAATCAGACGGCGCCATTCAGGCGCGGGGACGAGGCAGACAATGACAGTGAAGACGAAGGTGGCCGCGAAGCCGCCCCGCAACCGCATACTCGCCGGCGACTGCATCGAGGCGATGGAGGCCCTGCCCGAGGGCAGCGTCGACCTTGTCTTCGCCGATCCGCCCTACAACCTGCAGCTGCGCGGCGATCTGCACCGGCCCGACAACAGCCGCGTGGACGCCGTCGACGACGCCTGGGACCGCTTCGCGAGCTTCGAGACCTATGACGGGTTCACCCGCGCATGGCTCGCGGCCGCGCGCCGCGTCCTCAAGCCCGACGGGGCGATCTGGGTGATCGGCAGCTATCACAACATCTTCCGCGTGGGCGCGGCGCTGCAGGACACCGGGTTCTGGGTGCTCAACGATGTGGTCTGGCGAAAGTCCAACCCGATGCCCAATTTCCGCGGCAAGCGGTTTACCAACGCGCACGAGACCCTGATCTGGGCCAGCCGCGGGGAAGGCGCGAAATACACCTTCAACTACGAGGCGCTCAAGGCGCTGAACGAGGGCGTGCAGATGCGCTCGGACTGGGTGCTGCCCTTGTGCACCGGCCATGAGCGACTGCGCGACGACGAGGGCGAGAAGGCCCACCCCACCCAGAAGCCGCAAAGCCTGCTGCACCGGGTGCTGGTCGCCACCACCAACCCCGGCGACCTCGTGCTCGACCCGTTCTTCGGCACCGGCACCACCGGCGCGGTCGCCAAGATGCTGGGCCGCGACTTCATCGGCATCGAGCGCGAGGAGAAATACCGCAAGCTGGCCGAGAAGCGCATCCGCCGCACGCCCCGTCTGGAGGCCGAGGCGCTGGAGGTCACCGCCTCGCGGCGCGCCGCCCCCCGCATACCCTTCGGCCAGCTGGTCGAGCGCGGCCTCCTGCGCCCCGGCGAGGTTCTGGTCAGCCCGCGCGGCCAGGCCGCGAAGGTGCGCGCCGACGGCTCGCTGGTCACGGCCGAGCATCGCGGCTCCATCCACCAGGTGGGCGCGGCGCTCGAAGGCGCGGCAAGCTGCAACGGCTGGACCTACTGGCAGTTCCGGCGCGAGGGCAAGCTGATCCCGATCGACCTGCTGCGCCAGCAACTGCGCGAGGCGATGGGCCGCGAGGCCGGGTGAGACGCGCGGCGAAATCCGCCCGCGCCTGCGGGGCGACTGTCCCGCGGGCGCGACCTGCCCCCGCCGGCCCCGCGCCGGCGGGGGCCTTTTCGGCCGGCCCGCGGGCCGGCAGCGAAGGGAGCAGCGTGCGATGAACCGCAAGGGCATCATCCTGGCCGGCGGCGCGGGGACGCGGCTTCACCCGATCACGCTGGGCGTCTCCAAGCAGCTCCTGCCGGTCTATGACAAGCCGATGATCTACTACCCGCTCAGCGTCCTGATGCTGACGGGGCTGCGCGACATCGCGCTGATCACGACCCCGCACGACCGCCGGCAGTTCATGCGGGTTCTGGGCGACGGAAGGCAGTGGGGCATCCGCATCACCTATATCGAGCAGCCCAGCCCCGACGGGCTGGCGCAGGCCTATCTTCTGGCCGAGGATTTCCTCGGCGGGGATGCCAGTGCGATGGTGCTGGGCGACAACATCTTTTTCGGGCACGGGCTGCCCGGGATGCTTGTCAGGGCGGCGGCGAAATCGGCCGGGGGGACGGTCTTCGGCTATCACGTCTCCGATCCGCGGCGCTACGGGGTCGTCGCCTTCGACGCCGATCACCGGGTCACCACGATCGTGGAGAAGCCACACACGCCGCCGTCGAACTACGCGGTGACGGGGCTCTATTTCCTTGACGGCACGGCGCCCGAGCGCGCGCGGGCCGTCCGCCCCTCCGCGCGGGGCGAACTCGAGATCACGACATTGCTCGAAAGCTATCTCGCCGAGGGCCAGCTCGAGGTCGAGCGGCTCGGGCGCGGCTATGCCTGGCTCGACACCGGCACGCATGACAGCCTGCTTGATGCGGGCAATTTCGTGCGCACACTGGAGACGCGGCAGGGCCTGCAGACGGGCA
Source organism: Rhodobacteraceae bacterium WD3A24 (assembly GCA_002967695.1). Taxonomy (GTDB): domain Bacteria; phylum Pseudomonadota; class Alphaproteobacteria; order Rhodobacterales; family Rhodobacteraceae; genus Alkalilacustris. Next base: position 18,479 of record PUHN01000014.1, read on the forward strand.
GCCCCGACGAGGTGGCCTATCATCAGGGCTGGATCGACCGCGACGCGCTCAAGGAGCGCGCCCGGAAATTCTCCAAGAACGGCTATGGCCAGTATCTCGCGTTGCTCGCCGCACAGGAAGACCCCGACTGGCAGGGCTGACGCGACGCCTTCGGGATGTCGTCCGCCCAATCTCGACGAGTGACGCGGCCGAGGCATCGACATTCTTCTTTACAGGGGCGCGTCAGAGGCCCCCGGCCGCGTGACCACCTCCCGATCGGCTCGGGGCTATCCGATTCAAGCTGACCCGCGTCTGGTCTAGATGCGGAAAAACGGCTGGACCAGCCGCGGGATGAGCGCGTTGAACTTCAGCGGCGCGTCGGTGGCGGCCAGGCAGATGCAGGCTGCGCCCGGCTCGGCGACAGGGGTGTGCTCGACCGACTCGTCGGCGATCTCCACATCACCGCGGCCGAAGCGCGCCGACTCGTCGCTGAATGCGCCCTGCAGCACCAGCGTAAGCTCGGTGCCCTTGTGTCCGTGATCGGGCACCGCGGCGCCGGCGGGGATATAGAGCAGCCGCGCCGAGGCCGCGCGCGAGGTCGGCAGGATCGCCTGCCGCACGCCGCCGCCGAGATTGCGCCATTTCACCGCGTCCACCCCGCCGCCGACATAATCGCGCACCGGACGCGGCAGAACGCGGCCGCGCGCCGGCGGGGAAATGGCGGGGCTCTCCGGCGCGCGGCCGATGCGCCGCAGCGTGGCCTCCAGGCTGCCCTCGGCCATTGCGGCGCTCTCCGTGTGTTCCAGAACGGCGCCGCCGATGGAATCGAAACCGGCCAGCCGGGCGCGGCACTCGTCGCACAGCGAGACATGCGTTGCCACGACGAGACTGAACGCCTCGGGCAGTTGCCCGGCAGAATACGCCATCAGAAGATCGTCGGACAGATGGTGTTTGATCATCTCGTGACCCTGCTACGACAGTGAATGGCGCAAGCGTTCGAGCGCCAGCCTGATCCGCGACTTTATCGTGCCCAGCGGCAGGCCCGTCTCGGCGGCGATCTCGGTATGCGACAGCTCGCCGAAATAGGCCCGCTCGACGAGTTGTCTCTGCTTGTCGGGCAATTCCGCGAGCGCGGCGCCCAGTTTCGCGCTGTCCTGCTGCAGCGCGAACACGTCCTCCTGATCGGGCTCGGGCTCGGGGCCCCAGCCCAGCTCCTCGGGCTCGGGGCGGTTCTCGCGGCGCAGCACGTCGATGCGCCGGTTGCGCGCGATGGTAAATATCCACGTCGCCACGCTCGCCCGGCTCGGGTCGAACAGATGCGCCTTGCGCCAGACGGTGGCCATCACGTCCTGGGCGCAGTCCTCGGCAACCGCGGCACTTGCGCCGCCCTTCATGAGAAACGCCTTGACCCGCGGGGCGAAGTGGCGAAACAGCGCGGCGAAGGCGGCGGCGTCCTGCCCGTCGCGCACCCGCGCGACGAGAGCGACCCAATCGGCTGGTGTCTCGTCGGTGATCGCTGCCGTCTCCTGTTCGTGCCCGGCGCGGACGCGGCCCGCTCCGACACCATAGGTGGGCGGTCGGGCGGATGCATCCGGTTTTTCGAGGCGTTCGAGCGACTGCAACATATCCCGTCTACGCCGTCCGCCGCGGGGCGGATCAAAATCATCCGTATTGATCCGGCTGGCCCCGGCGGGCGTAACAGTCGACACGAGGCAGGACAGCGGGGAGCAATCGCATGCCCACGGACAAGGCCGGCGCGGCCGGCGAGCGCGTCGTGATCATCGGCGCGGGCGTATCGGGGCTGGCCGCCGCCCATGAACTGGCCGGCACGCATCGCGTGACGCTCATCGAGGCCGCGCCGCGCGCCGGCGGACACGCCCGGACCGTCATGGCGGGCCGCGATGGAACGCAGCCGGTCGATACGGGATTCATCGTGTTCAACAAGGTCAACTACCCGCGCCTGACCGCGCTGTTCGAGCACCTCGGTGTGCCACTGGCCCAAAGCGACATGAGTTTCGGCGCCTCCTTTGACGGCGGACGGTTCGAATACGCGCTGACCAGCCTCGATGCGATCTTCGCCCAGCGGCGCAACTGTGCCGATCCACGCTTTCTGCGGATGCTGCGCGATGTGCTGCGTTTCAATGCGCGGGGCCGGGCGGCCGCCGGCGCCGACGACATGACCATCGGCGAGCTGATCGGCGTGCTGGGTTTGGGGCCGTGGTTTCGCGACCGTTATCTGCTGCCGCTGACCGGCGCGATCTGGTCAACGCCCACGCGCGACATCCTCGATTTCCCGGCCCGTGCCATGCTGCGTTTCATGGAGAACCACTCGCTGCTGGGCTATTCCGGCCAGCATCAGTGGTACACCGTGCGTGGCGGCTCGGTGGCCTATGTCAGCCGCCTTGCGGCCGATCTGGCGCGGCGGGGCGTGGATATCCGCCTGTCGGCCCCCGTGGCCGGGGTGCGCCGCGACGGGGCCGGCGCCGCGCTGCGCTGCCGGGGCGGCGACTGGGAGCGTTTCGACGAGGTCGTCTTTGCCACCCATGCCGACGATACGCTGGCCATGCTAACCGATGCGGACCCGGCCGAGCGGGCGGCGCTGTCGGCCATCCGGTTCCAGCCCAACGAGGCGGTGCTGCACTCCGACCCCGCGATCATGCCCCGCCGGCGCAAGGTGTGGTCCAGCTGGGTCTACACCGAGGACGGTGTGCAGCCCGCGCCCCGGATCGGGCTGACCTACTGGATGAACTCGCTCCAGCCGATCCCGCAGGACGACCCGCTTTTCGTCACGCTCAACGGTGCGCGGCCCATCCGCGACGAGCTGATCCATGATGTCACCACCTTCCGCCATCCCGTCTATGACAAGGCGGCGGTGGCCGCGCAGGCCCGGCTCGCCGCGATGAACGGCGAGCGCAACACGTGGTTCTGCGGCGCATGGATGGGGGACGGCTTCCACGAGGACGGGTTCGCCAGTGCCGTCGCGGTGACCGACGCGTTGCGGCGCGATGCCATACGGATGCTGGCGGCGTGATGGCGGTGCTCGATCAGGTCACGGGCCGGACATGGCACGGCCGCCACGGGGCGCCGGAGAACGCCTTTTCCTACGGCGTGGACTACATCCTGATCGAGCCCGAGGCGGCGATGCGCACGCCGCGCCTCTTCTCGCGCAACCGCGCCAACCTCACCTCGCTGCATGACAGCGACCACGGCGGCCCGCCCGGCGGGGGGCGCGGCGCGGCCTGGGTGCGCGAGGTGCTGGCCGCCCGCGGGCTGGAGGCTGCGGCCGGGCGCATCCTGCTGCTCGCGCAGCCGCGCGTGCTGGGCCATGTCTTCAACCCGGTCAGCTTCTGGCTGTGCCACGGGGCCGACGGCGCGCTGCGCGCCGTGATCGCCGAGGTCAGCAACACCTTTGGCGACCGGCATTCCTATCTGTGCCACCACGACGACCTGCGCCCGATCGCCGCCGAGAACCACCTGCGCGCGCGCAAGGTCTTTCACGTCTCGCCCTTCCAGCCGGTTGCCGGAGACTACGCCTTTTGTTTCGACATCGGCGCCGCGCGCATCAGCATCCGGATCGATTACCGCCACGCCGGCGGCGGGCTGGTGGCCACGCTGACGGGAGAGCGGCGGCGGCTGACGAATGCTGCGGTCCTGGGCGCCATGCTGCGCCGGCCCTTCGGCTCGCGCAGGGTGCTGGGGCTGATCCACTGGCAGGCGCTCAAGCTGTGGTGGAAGGGGGCGCGCTATCGCGCGCGCCCGGCGCCCCCGGCCGACGAGGTTTCCTGATGGCCGGCATCGCCATCTCGAAGGCGGGCGCCGCCACGTCGGGCCTGCCGCGCTATGCGCTGTTCGGCGGCGTGCTCGCGGCGGCGGGGCTGCCGATCTATATTCACGCCCCGAAATTCTACGTGGACGAATACGGGGTCGGGCTGGGCGCGCTGGGGGCGGTCCTGTTCGCGCTGCGGCTGGTCGATGTCGTGCAGGACCCGGCCCTGGGCTGGCTGGCCGAGGCCACCCGGGGCGCGCGGGGCGCGGCGGCGGCCATCGCGGGCTGCGCGATGGCTGTTGCGATGCTTGCGCTCTTCGCGGTTGCGCCGCCCGTCGCGCCGCTGCCCTGGTTCGCGGGCAGTCTGCTGGTGCTGTTCAGCGCGTTCAGCTTCCTGACCATCACGTTCTACGCCCAGGGCGTGGCCAAGGCACGCGATCTTGGCGCGCAGGGTCACCTGCGCGTTGCGGCCTGGCGCGAGGGCGGCGCGCTGATCGGGGTCTGTGCCGCCGCGGCGGCGCCCGCCGCGCTGATGGCGGTCACCGATGCCCCCTTTGCCGCCTTCGCACTAATATTCGCGGCCGCGGCGCTGGCCGCGGTTCTGGCGATGCGGCCGGAGTGGCACGGCGCGGCGCGCGCGGTTTCCCTGACGGGCTTTGCGACCCTTCTGGGCGACAGGACGGCGCGGCGGCTGCTGGTGCTGGCGCTGGTCAACTCGGCGCCCGTCGCGGTGACCTCGACGCTGTTCCTGTTCTTCGTCGAGAGCCGCCTGATGGCCGCGGGCAGTTCCGGGCCGCTGCTGATCGTGTTCTTCCTTGCCGCGGCGGCTTCGGTGCCGGCGTGGAGCCGCGCCGCCGCGCGCCTCGGTGCGAAACCGGCCCTTATGGCGGCGATGGCGCTTGCGATCCTGTCATTTGGCTTCGCGGCCCTGCTGGGGCCGGGCGACGTGGCGTTGTTCGCGGTGATCTGCCTGGCATCCGGGGCGGCGGTGGGCGCCGACCTGACCCTTCTGCCGGCGATCTTCGCGCGCCGGATCGCCGCGATGGGTGGTGCCGAGGGGCAGGCCTTCGGGCTCTGGGCCTTCATGACGAAGTTCACGCTGGCCATCGCCGCCGTCGCGCTGCTTCCCGCGCTGGAGGCGGCGGGTTTCCGCTCGGGCACCGACAACCCGCAGGCGGCGCTGATGCTGCTGACGGCGCTTTACGCGCTGCTGCCCTGCGTTCTCAAACTGGTGGCCATCGCCCTGCTGGCGGCCACCCCTGTCGAGGAGACCTGACCGATGCTGTCCGCAATTCTCGTCCTTGCCGGCGCCGGCGCGGTCTTCCTCGGGCTGGTCGTCGCCGGGCGGTTCCTCGGCTTTGCCGCGCAGCGGCCGGCCGATTATGCCGGCACCGCCCCGCAGTTCGACGTGCACAGACATCTTGCCGGGCCCATGCTGTGCGAAGGCGTCATCTACGGCCCCGGGGGCCGCGTCGTCTCGCGCTTCGTCGCCGACATGGAGGGCCGGTGGGACGGCAGCACGGGCGTGCTGACCGAGGCGTTCCGCTATGACAGCGGCACCGCGCAGGACCGGACCTGGCGCCTGCATGTCGGCAATGACGGTTCGATCCGGGCCGAGGCCGACGACATCATCGGCACGGGCCTCGGGCAGCAGATCGGGGCGGCCATGCGGCTGAAATATCGCCTCAAGCTGCCGGAAAGTGCCGGCGGATGGGTGCTGGACGTCACCGACTGGATGTATCTGGTCGACAACGGCACGGTGATCAATCGCAGTCAGTTCCGCAAGTTCGGCTTCAAGGTGGCCGAGCTGGTGGCCACAATGAGGCGGGTGGAGACATGAGGGACTGGCAGGGCAAGCGATACTGGCTGATCGGGGCGAGCGAGGGGCTGGGCCGCGCGCTGGCCCACCAGATGAGCCGCGCGGGCGTCGAACTGGTGCTGAGCGCGCGCAGCCCCCAGCGGCTGCGGGCGCTGTCCGCCGAACTGCCGGGCCGCGCCCTGTGCGTGCCCGCCGATGTGGGCGACCGCGCCTCGGTCGAGGCGGCGGCGCAGCGGGCCGGCCGGCTTGACGGGGTGATCTACATGGCCGGGGCCTACTGGCCGATGCCGGCGCAGGAATGGGACGCCGCGAAGGTCGAGACGATGTGCGACACCAACTTCACCGGCGCGGCGCGGGTTCTGGGGACGGTGATCCCCGACATGGTCGCGCGCGACTCGGGCCATGTCGTTCTGGTCAGCAGCCTGTCGGGGTTCCGCGGGCTGCCGGGGTCGATCGGCTACGGCTCGTCCAAGGCCGGGGTGATGCATCTGGCCGAGTCGATGCATGCCGATCTGCGCCGGACCGGGGTGCAGGTGCAGGTGGTCAATCCGGGCTTCGTGCGCACCCGGCTGACCGAGAAGAACACCTTCCGCATGCCCTTCCTGATGGACCCCGAACCCGCCGCGCGCGCGATTTTCGAGCACATGGGCACCGACCGCTTCAAGCGCTCATTCCCGCTGCTGTTCTCTCTGGTCTTCCGGCTGGGGCAGTTCCTGCCCGATGCGCTCTATTACCGGCTGATCGCGCGGGCCTGAATGGCGCTTGCACGGCGGTGCGGGGCTTGCGACACTTACCCTCAACGAGTCGGGAGATCGCGATGCTCGAAATCAGCCCCAGAAAGGTCGCCCATGTCATCTTTCAAGCCCGCGAGGGCGGGATGGCCGACCACGAGTTGCATGCCTTCATCGACAGCATGAATGTCGACGAGAAGGCGAGCCTCGTCGCGCTGGCCTGGGTCGGGCGTGGCGCCTATGAGGCCGAAAACTTTGCCGAGGCTCTGGAGATCGCGCGCGCCGAGGCCACCACGCCCACCGCCGACTATCTGATGGGCATGCCCCATCTGGCCGAGAACCTTGAAGCGGGGCTCGAGGCGATGGGCATCGACGTGGGTGATGTCGAGAGTGACTTCCTGAGATGACAGGCGCGTAACGCGGCCCTTGTGCCGGAGGGGGCGCGCGGATCGCGAATTGTGCGCGGCCGGCCAACTTGTTATGCTCGCCGCTCATTGCCTGTTCGGCCGCGCCTGCGAAGGGGGCGGCGTCGGAGCGCATGAGACGGCGCGCCCGTGCGACTGGCACCGGGGCCGTCCGGCCCACCGGAGAGGAGCGTCATGCCCGTATTCCGTCTGCTCGCCGCCCTTGCTCTCATCGCTTTCGTCCTGCCTGCGGGCCGTGCCGCCGCGCAGGAGATCGGTCAGGCGCTTGTCGTCGGCAACGAACGCTATGCGCGGATGGTCGCGGCGCGCGGCGCCGCCGACGCGGCGCAGGCCGCCGAGACGCTGTCGGTCGAAGGATTTCGCAGATTCGGGGGCGCGAACCTGTCCGCGACCCGCATTCGGGCGGAGATCTCGGCCCTTGTCGCCGCGCGCGAGGAGGGCGCGGCGGGGCGCATCGTGATCCTTCTGGCGGGTCATTTCGCGCAGGGGCGCGGAGAAAGCTGGTTTCTTGGCACCGATGCCGACCTGCCCGATCTGGCGACGGTGGGCGCGCAGGGCGTGGCGCTGTCGGCGGTGCTGGCCGTGGCGGCCGACGCGCCGGGCGGGGCGGTGGTGCTGCTGGCGCCTTCGCGGCGGCGTTTCACGGCCGGGCCGGGGCTCGCCCCCGGTCTCGGGGTGCTGGAGGCCCCGCAGGGTGTGACGATTCTGCGCGGCCCGGTCGCGCGGATCACCGACTTCGCACAGCGGGCCTTGCCCGAACGCGGCGTGGCGCTGGGCACGCTGGTGGAGGATTGGCCCGATCTGCGCGCCGAAGGATTCGTCTCAACCCTCGTCGCATTTCTGCCCGAGGACATCAGTGCGCCCGATGGCGCCGCACAGCGGCGCGCCGCGGATATTGCCGCATGGGAGTCGGCCCTTGAGGCGGACACGCCGGCGGCCTATCGGCGCTATCTCGACCGGTTTCCCCGCGGGCTCTACGCGCAAGAGGCCCGCGCCGAACTTGAGAGGCTGACCAACACGCCGGAGAGGATCGAGGAGGCGCTCGGCCTCACGCGGGCGCAGCGGGTGCGTATTCAGCGGGAGTTGTCCGATCTGGGCTACGACACGCGCGGGATCGACGGCATTTTCGGCCCCGGCACCCGCTCGGCGATACGCGCCTGGCAGCGCGACAGCGGGCTGACGGAGACAGGCTATCTCACCGCCGCGCAGATCCTCCGGCTGGCCGAGCAGGCGGAGCGGCGCCAGGCCGAGCGGGAGCGCGCCGACCGCGACTACTGGAACAGGACCGGGGCGCAGGGCGATGAACAGGGCCTGCGGGCGTATCTGGAGCGTTATCCTGACGGGCTTTTTGCACAGACCGCGCGGGCGCGGCTGGACCGGATCGAGCAGGCCCGTGCCGAGGAGCGCGCGGCGCGAGACGATGCCGCCTGGCGGCGGGCCCGCGACACGGACACGTCGGCGGCCTATCGCGACTATCTCGATGAGTATCCCGAAGGCCGGCACGCCGAAGAGGCCCGCACCCGGCTCGACGATCTTGCCGGTCCCGGCCGGGACGCGATCGAGGCCGCCCGCGCCGCCGAGAGCCGGCTTGGGCTCAACCCCGTCACGCGCAGCATGATCGAGCGCCGCCTCGATGCGCTAGAGCTCGACCCCGGCCCGGTGGACGGCGCCTTTGACGCCCGGACGCGCGAGGCGATCCGGCGCTATCAGCAAAGTCGGGGACTGCCCCCCACGGGGTATCTGGACCAGCCTCTGATGGTCGAGCTGCTGGCCGACAGCGTGCGCGGCTTTTTCCGGTAGCCGCACCGGGCCGGTGGCCCGGTCCGGGCGGAGGCGTCAGTGGGGGGCTTTCAGCCCCCCGTCGCCTGCGGCGACTCCCCCCGAGGATATTTGGACGAAGGTGAGAGGCGCAGTGCGCCCATGCGGACGGCCATGTCGAGCATGCGGCAGGAGAAGCCCCATTCATTGTCGTACCAGCCGAAGACGCGCAGCATTCCGCCGCCGGTGACGGCGGTCTCGGGCAGGGCCATCACGATGCTTTCGGGGCGCGCGCGCAGGTCGGAGGAGACCAGCGGGCGGTCCGTTGCCCCGATCACGCCACCGGCGGCACGCAGCGCGGCGTTGGCCGCCGTTTCGGTGGCGCGCGCGCGGGTGATCACGCACAGATCGACCGCGGAGACCGACGCGGTGGGCACCCGCACCGCCGAGCCGCGGATGCGGCCGGCGAGTTCGGGCAGCACCGTGTCGGTCAGGCGCTGGGCGGAGGTGGTGGTGGGCACCATCGACAGCGCCGCGGCGCGGGAGCGGGCGAGATCATGACCGCGCGGCGTGTCTATCGTGGGCTGGCTGCCGGTGTAGCAGTGTATGGTCGTCATGTAGCCCGTCTCGATCCCCCAGTGGCGGTCGATGAGCCGGGCGAGCGGCGCCAGGGCATTGGTGGTGCAGGAGGCGTTCGAGACGATCCGGTGGCCGGGGGCGAGGCGGTCGTCATTGGCGCCCAGGACGATGGTGGCATCTGCGGTGTTCGACGGCCCCGAGACCAGCACGCGCCCGGCCCCGGCGCGCAGGCCGGCGGCGGCGACCTGCGGGTTGTCGCCGCGGCCGGTGCATTCCATGACGATATCGGCATCCGAGAGGTCGAGCGCGGCGAGGTCGGCTGCGCCGGTCAGCCGCAGGCGCCGGCCATTGACCACGAGCGCGTCCGGCTCCAGCGCCACCGTGCCGGGAAAGGGGCCGAATGTGCTGTCGTACTCGAAGAGGTGGGCGAGCGTCTCTGCCGGGGCGATGTCGTTGATCGCGACGATCTCGACATCCGGCCAGCCGCCGCCCGTCCAGGCGCGCAGCACCGTCCGCCCGATGCGCCCGAAGCCGTTGATCGCCACCCGTATCGTCATCGCCGCCTCCTGCGCCGTCATGTGGCCAGACTGCTACGCTGCGGGCGCGACAAGCTCAAGCGGCGCGGGGAGGGCAATAACCCACCAAACTGATCGGGATTGACAATCATAAGGTAAAGAGTCAGAAATTATGCTGCCGGCCGGGACGCGCCCCGCGCCGTGAGGAGACGGAGGAGAAGATGCAGCACGACAGCCCGCCGCCGCACCCCGGCGCCGCCGAGCCCGCCGGCGCCGCCCCGCAACCGGCAGAGCCGCCGCGCCATGACGCGCACGCCCTGACCGCGGGCGGGCGGCAGGCCAACATCGTTCTCGATGACAGGGTCTACAGCCTGCGCATCACCCGGGCGGGCAAGCTGATCCTGACCAAGTAGCGTGGGCAAGAGACCATGATCGTCTGTCACTGCAACGCCATCACCGACCGCGACATCCGCGCCGCGGTGGACTGGATGCGCGCCGCCGATCCCGAAACCATCATCACGCCGGGCAAGGTCTATCACGCGCTGGGCAAGCGCGCCGATTGCGGCGGCTGTCTGCCGCTCTTGCTTGCCGAGATGGAAAAATGTGACACATTGGAAGTGCCCATGAACCTGCGCGGCCTGCGCCGCGCCAAGCTGGAGGGAAAAGCGGATGAAGGGCGACGCCAAGGTCATCGAATACCTCAACGCGGCGCTGCGGAGTGAGCTGACCGCGATCAACCAGTACTGGCTGCACTACCGGATGCAGGAGGACTGGGGCTATGGAAAGATCGCGGCCAAGTCCCGCGCCGAGAGCATCGAGGAGATGCACCACGCCGACAAGCTGGTCGAGCGCATCCTGTTTCTCGAAGGCCATCCCAACCTGCAGAAGCTCGATCCGCTGCGCATCGGGCAGACCCTGCGCGAGACGCTCGACTGCGATCTGGCCGCCGAGCACGATGCGCGCACTCTCTACAGGGAGGCGCGCGATCATTGCGAGGCGGTGGGCGACTATGTCTCCAAGAACCTTTTCGAGGCGTTGATCGCCGACGAGGAAGGCCATATCGACTATCTCGAAACCCAGATCGGCCTGTGCGAGGAGATCGGCGCGGAACGCTACGGGCTGCTCAACGCCAGCTCCGCCGAGGCGGAGGAATAGGGCAGGGCGCGCGCGTCTTTCGGGAGCCGTGGCGGCCGTATCGCGCCGTCAGAACCCGATATCGAAGACATACGGGCCGAGCAGGCGGAACAGGGCGAAGCTCGTGGCGATGGCGATGAGGTTGAGCAGGACGCCGGCGCGCAGCATGTCGCCGAGCCGCATCGGCTCATAGGCGAAGACGATCGCGTTGGGCGGCGTTGCCACCGGCATCATGAACGCCATCGAGGCGCCCAGTGCGACGGGCACGCACAGCAGTGCGGGTGGCAGGCCGAGCCCCACGGCGACGGCGCCAAGGATCGGCAGGAAGGTCGCCGTCGAGGCGGTGTTGGAGGTGATCTCGGTCAGCAGGACGATCGCGGCCAGCACTGCGAGCACGAGCGCTGCCGGACCCAGCGTCAGCCCGCCGACACTCTGGCCGATCCAGGCTGCCAGCCCCGTCTCCGAAAAGCCGCGCGCCAGTGCGAGCCCGCCGCCGAAGAGAAGCAGGATGCCCCAGGGCAGCTCGCGCGTCGCCGCCCAGTCGAGCGCCCGGACCCCGTCGGCCGTGGCGGGCACGGCGAAAAGGACCAACGCGGCGGCAATGGCGATCAGTGTATCGTCGATGGGCAGCCCCGTCGCCGTGGCCAGGGGCGCGCGCAGGAGCCAGGCGGCCGCGGTGGCTGCGAAGATTGCCGCCACCATCCGCTCGGGGCCGCGCATCCGCCCCAGCGACGCCCGTTCCGAGGCAAGAAGCTCGTCCGCGCCGGCCATCGTGCCGGCCGGCGCGGCAAACAGAACCTGCGTCAGCAGGAGCCAGGCCAGCGGGAGCATGACGGCCACGACGGGAACGCCCAGCAGCATCCAGCGCGAAAAGGTGATCTCGAGCCCGTAGCTGCTGGCGAGAAATCCCGCCATGAGCGCGTTGGGCGGCGTGCCGATCAGGGTGCCCACCCCGCCGATCGAGGCGCTGTAGGCGATCGAGAGCATCAGCGCGACGCCGAAACCGCGCGGGCCGGCGGTTGACGATCCGTCGTCCATCAGCGCGATCACCGACAGCCCGACCGTGTACATCATCATCGCCGTGGCGGTGTTGGAGACCCACATCGACAGGAACGCCGTCGCCAGCATGAAGCCGAGGATGATCCGGCGCGGCGATGTGCCGACCGCGGCGACGATTCCCAGCGCGATGCGCCGGTGCAGGCCCACGCGCTGCATCGCGGCGGCGAGGAGGAAACCCCCAAGGAACAGGAAGATCAGCGGATGCGCGTATTGCGCGGCGGTCGGTGTCATCGCCCCGACGGCGAAGAGCGGCATCAGGACCAGCGGCAACAGCGCCGTCGCGGGGATGGGGACGGCTTCGGTCAGCCACCATGTGACCATCCAGACCGTCATCGCCACCATCCGCCATGCCTCTGGCGCCATCTCCGGTGGCGGCGGGGCCAGCAGGCAGGCGGCCGCGAGGACGGGACCCGCCACCAGCCCGATCCATTGCCGACGCGGCGCAGGGCCGCTCTTTCGGGTGGGTGTCGATTGTCTTGTCATTCGCTGGCCCCCGCGCCCGCTCCGCCCGATCTGGCGGCGACGCTCGCACCGGCGCGGGGGGCTGTCCAGCCCGCCGGGATGCGGCGCTCAGGCGGTGCGCCGGCGCCGGCTGTCATCGGGCTGTCGCCGCTCTTCGGCGAGGGCGCGGGCATAGACCTCGCCGATCGAGTCGGCAAAGGCGTCGAGGGCATATTGCCGGGCGAATGCCTGTGCCCATCGGCCCATCTCCGCCCGGAGGGCATCGTCGCGCAGCAGCGATTCGACCGCTCCGGCCCAGGCGTCGATGTCCTCGAGCGTCTTGAAGCCGTTATGGCCATGGCGGACGAAATCGTCGATGCCGCTTGAATCCACGGCCACGACGGGCAGCCCGGCGGCCATGGCCTCGACCACGACCATCCCCTGCGTCTCGGACTTGGAGGCGAAGACGAATACATCGCCCAGCCGGTAATGCGCGGCCATCTCTTCGGGCGCCACGGCCCCGGTGAAGGTGACGCGGTCCTGAAGCCCGCAGGTTGTGATCAGCGCCTCCAGGCGGGGGCGGTCGGCGCCGTCGCCGAGGATGAGCAGGCGAAAGGGGCGGTCGAGCCGCTCCTTCAGCCGGGCGACGGCGCGGATCAGGAAGGCCACGTTCTTTTCGGGCGAAAGCCGCGAGGCGGTGACAAGCACAAGTTCGTCACCGATCTGCAGTTCCTTGCGCAGCGCCGCGACCCGACTTTCGGGAACCGTCAGGAACGTCTCGTAGTCGATGCCGGTGGGCTGGACGAAAATCGGACGCCACACCCCGATCAACCGCATGTATTCCTTGGCCGCCGCTGTGGGCACGACCACCGCGCTGCACTTGTTGGCGAAGCGTTCCACCAGCCAGTGCGAGATCACGTTGCGAAACAGCCGCCCCGGAAAGGGGATGTAGTGGGCATAGTGTTCGAGCCGCGTGTGATAGGTGTATATGGCGGGCGCCTTCTTGCGCCGTGCGAGGAACAGACCGAGCGAGCCCATCCAGAACGGATGGTGCAGATGGATCACATCCGGGCCGAATTCGCGCAGCCGGCGCCGGATGCCGCGCTGAAAGATGTTGGCGATGGCGAACTCGCCGCTCAGCCCCCACGGCACCAGCGGTCGCACGCGCAGAACCTGCGGGTCGTCCGCCCCGTCCGCGTCGGGATAGCCGGGCGCGATGATCATCACCGTGTGGCCCTGCGACTCGAGCGCGCCGCGCAGCCGCGCGATCGAGATCGGCACGCCGCCGACATAGGGCAGGTAGTTGTTGGTGAACATCGCAACGCGCAGGGGGCGGCCCCGCCACGGCGTCGGATCGACGTCGTAATGAGGATAGTAGTCGCGCTCGCGGTAGAGCAGTCGATAGAGCTTGACCGTCACCAGCAGCAGGGCGCTGAATATCAGAAGGAAGTTGACCGCGCTGACGTAGAACAGCGAATAGATGAAGAACCACAGGCTTTCGAGCCGCGACATCAGCGGGCTCTGCCCCGAGTCGAGCCGCTCCAGCCCGATCTCGACCTCGCCGGCGCCGGAGCTAACCGTCAGATAGTGGTAGAAGCTCGTCTCGGTATTGAGGACGAACCCGCCGCCTCCCCCCGTGGTGACGTAACGCACACCGTCGCGGGTCCGGTCGGCAAAGGTCGCCGGCCCGGCCGAAAACACCGCGTCGACGCCATGGCGCGCGAACATCCCCATCAGGCGGGCACGATCCTGCGGCGCCGACCACGCGCCGTCGTCGGACGCAAAGAACATCTCCTCTTCCGGTGCAATGAGCGGATGGCCCATGAACACCAGAACATGCGCCGCACCGGTTCCCGCGAGCAGGTCGTCGAGCCAGCGCTCCTGCCAGCGCACCGGCGTCTTGCCGGTGCTGTCGAGAAACACCAGATGCGTATCCGCCGCGCGGGCGGAGTAGAAATGCGGACCGAAGCGCTCATAGAAGCGGTAGCTTCCGAACTCCTCGTATTCGTTCTCGCCGAAGGTCAGCAGATAGGGCCGTTCGAGATGGCTCAGCGTTCCCACAAGCGCGCGATACTTGTCCTCGCCGCCGCCCGACACGGCGTTGCCCGCCGACACGACGAGATCGGCCTCGGAGTCGTTGATGCGCGGGATGATCTGGTTTTCGAAGACGCCGATGGAGTTGTTGACATTGCCCACGACCGCAAGCCGCAGCCGGTCGGCGTCGGCCACCTGCGTTTCGAGCCGCGCGATCTGGTCGCTGTGGAGCGCCTCGACATCGGCGGGAAACAGCAGAAGATAGGCCTTGTAGCCGATCAGCGTGACCAGCAGCGCAAGGTTGAGATAGAGCAGGACGGATATGACGACCCGCCGGTTCACCCGCGCCTCCCGATCCGGGCGATCTCGATCTGGGTCAGGATCAACCCTATGAGCATTCCGAAATAGATCGTCGCGAAGCGCCATGCGACGATGACCAGCAACAGCTGCCCCGACGGCACCTGCCCGGCGAACAGGCCGGCGAACACGCCTTCCGAGATGCCGGCCGATCCGGGCGTGGGCGCGAAATACATGATGAAGGTGACGACGACGAGCTTGCCCGTCGTGTCGATATAGCCGACATCATGGCCCAGATTGGTCAGGATCAGAGCGGGAAAGCTGAACAGGCTGACCAGAAAGACCAGCGTGAACAGCATCGATGCGGCAACTTGGCGCCGCGGCCCGCCCAGATAAGTGCGGAAACTGAGCGAGAAATCGCGCAGCTCCGCGGAGACCTGCTCCTGCCAGCGGTCGCGGCGTTCGGGGCCGATCAGGCCGATCCGGGCGCCGAGGCCGATCAGCCGGGCGATCGGGGCGATCAACCAGCCCGCCCGGAACAGCACCACTGCAAACCCTGCCAGATAGGCGAGGATGAGCAGGGCCACCGCCTCGGAGATACGCCCGAGGATCGGGTGCCCGGCCAGTTCGGGCAGCGACAGCAATGCCAGCGGCGCCAGCGTGAAGATCACGATGACGGCCAGCACCGTCCGGATCGTCGTGGCCGCCATCGCCCGGCCGACGCCCACGCCATGGGCGCGCAGATACCACACCTGCGCGAAGCCGCCGCCCGTGGCCAGCGGCGTGATGTTGGAGAAGAAGATGTTGATGAAGACCAGCCGCAGCATGGCGCCCGGTGCGATCGTCTCGCCCAGCGCGCGCAGCGTGAAGTAGAGCCGCAACCCGTCGGCCAGCAGATACAGCGCCATCAGCGCACCGACCGAGGCGATCATGCGCGCGCTGAATATCCGCGCGTCAAAGCGGATCGTCCCGCCCAGCGCGTCCTGGACGGCCCAGAGGCCGAGCGCCGTCAGCCCGACGAACAGCCCCCCCAGCAGGAGCATGCGCCGCGCGGAGCGGTCGGGCGGCAGATCGGTGGGAATGGCGCTCCGGGGCACGGCGCTCCTGCGTCGCTCAGGGGGCCGGGGTGGAGTTGCCCGGCGAACAGTTCGTCAATAGGCCAGCCCGCCGCCGCGGACAACCGCCCGGGCCACTCAGAACAGCGCCAGCAGCCCCGCCGCCGCACCGGCCAGAGTGGCGACCAGCACCAGCCCAAGCCCCACGGCGCAATAGCCCAGGATCACCAGCACCCCGTCGCGCAGATAGAGCCCGCCCGCGAATAGCGCCATCGCCGTGGCCAGCGTCATGGTCAGGAACGGCACCAACTCGATCAGCGGCATGAGAAAGCTGATGACCAGGCAGATCAGCAGGGGCGGGATGTTGCCGGGCGGGTCGGTCAACCATGTCAGCCGGACCTTCAGCCACGGGTCGATCCATGCCGCCGGCCAGCGCAGAAACGCCACGACCTGTTTCTGCCGGTGGGGTGGCAGCGTCTGACGGCGCAGAACCGCCGGCAGCCACAAATGGTCGCGGCCCAGCAGGATCTGCAGCACGATAAGCCCGATCAGCAGGGCCAGCAGGCTAGGCATGCCGGGCACCACTGCGACGGGGGACAGGATCACGAGCGTGGGAACAAGAAGAAGCAGCGCGAAAGAGCGCTCGCCCATCTGCCGCAGAACGTCCTCGACCGACAGCCCCTTTTCGCTGCCGGCCCGCTCGATCTCGTCAACAAGCTCGTCGAACTTTCCGCCGCCCTGATCGCTCACCGCCGCTCCTGCTGCCCTCGCGGAAAAAATCTACACCAGCGCGGTCCGCGGCGCCATGGCCGGCGCGGTCAGCCCGGACCGGCGCGCCCCGGCGTGCCGGCAAGAACGCTGGTCGAGGCCAGCGACTTGATGATCGCATAGCAATCCTCGCCCGGCGCCAGGCCGAGCGCCTGCGCCGAGCGGCGCGTGATGCGCGCCAGCAGACGCTCCTCTCCCACGTCCAGCTCGACCATCACGCCGGGCCCCTCGCCGGGCCGCACCGCGATGACGCGCGCGGGCAGGATGTTGAGCGCCGAGAGCCCCCCGGGGTGGCCGCGTGCAAGGATCACGTCCTGCGCGTGCACCCGCAGGCGTATCCGCGTGCCCGGCGCGCCCGACAGCGCGGGCACCAGAAGCGGCCCGGCCGACGTCTCGACGCGGGTGAGGCCGTCATCCTCCTGCGCGGCGATCCTCGCGTAGATCAGCGCGCTGGCCTCGGAAAGCCCCACCGCATGCACCGCCTGCGGCTGGGCCAGCACATCGGCGGCGGGGCCCGCGCTGACCACGCGGCCCTCGCGCATCGCCACGACAGTCGTCGCCAGCCGCGCCACCTCGCCGACCGAGTGGCTGACATAGAGGATCGGCAGCGCCGTCTCGTCGCGCAGCCGTTCGAGATAGGGCAGGATCTCTTCCTTGCGCGCCTCGTCGAGCGAGGCGAGCGGCTCGTCCATCAGCAGCATCCGCGGCGACGACAGCAGCGCCCGGCCAATGGCCACGCGCTGCTTCTCGCCGCCCGAAAGCCCGCCCGGACGGCGGTCGAGCAAGTCCCCAATTCCCAGCATCTCGACCACCCGCGCCTCTTCGGCCCGGTCGCGGCGGGAGGCGCGCGCGAACCAGCGGCCATAGCGCAGGTTCGCGCGCACGGTCAGGTGCGGAAACAGCCGCCCCTCCTGGAACACGTAGCCCAGCCGGCGCTTGTGCGGCGGTACCCAGATGCCCGCCGCGCTGTCCATCAGGACCGTGCCGTCCAGAACCACCCGCCCGGCATCGGGGCGCATCAGGCCCGCCACGGCCTGCACCACGGTGGTCTTGCCCGAGCCCGAGCGGCCGAACAGCGCCGTCACCCCCGGCGGGGCCTCGACGTCGATGTCGAGGACGAAGCCCGGCAGCGTGTGGTGGAGCGCCACCGACAGCGTCATGGGCCCGAAATCCTCAGGGCAATGCGTCGGGCGACCACTTCGGAGACGACCAGCGCACTGGCCGCGATCGCGACCGAGACCACCGCCAGCCGCGCGGCGCGGGATTCGCCGTCGGGGGTCTCGAGCATGAGGTCGATCGCCAGCGGCAGGGTCTGTGTCTGGCCGGGAATGTTGGAGACGAAAGTGATCGTCGCGCCGAACTCGCCCATGCCCTTGGCAAAGCCGAGCACCGCCCCCGCAACGATTCCGGGCAATATCAACGGAAGCGTCACCGTCAGGAAGATCCCCGCGCGCGAGGCGCCGAGCGTCGCGGCCGCCTGTTCGAGCCGGGGATCGACCGCCTCGATCGAAAGGCGCGCGGCGCGCACCATGAAGGGAAACGCCATCACGCCGGCGGCAAGGGCCGCGCCGGTCCAGCGGAAGGCGAAGACGATTCCGAAATGCGCCTGCAGGAAGCCGCCGATCGGCCCCTGCGTGCCGAATGTCAGCAGCAGCAGATAGCCCGTCACGACCGGGGGCATGATCAGCGGCAGATGGACGACGACATTGAGAACCTGCTTGCCCGGAAAGCGCCAGCGTGCCAGCGCGTGGGCGACCAGAATGGCCAGCGGCAGGCTCGTCGCCACCGCCCAGAAGGCGACGCGCAGCGACAGCCGCACCGCCTGCCACTCTTCCGGGGAGAGCGGGCCGAGCCACTCCATCATGATCCGGTCACTCGGACATGACGGTGAAGCCTTGCGCCTCGAACGCCGCGCGGGCCGGCGCGCTCCGCAGGAAGTCGAGGAAGGCCCCCGTCACCGGGCTGCCCGAAGACGCGACGGCGGCGGCGGGATAGTCGATGGGCGGGTGCAACTCTGCCGGGAAGGTGGCCACCGCCGTCACATCGTCCTCGGCCGTCGCATCGGTGGCATAGACGATGCCCATCGGGGCCTCGCCCGTGGCAACAAGCGACAGCGCCGCGCGCACATTGCCGGCCTGGGCGACCTGCAGCGCGACATCATCCCACAGCCCGAGGTTTTCCAGCGCGGCCTTTCCGTAGATGCCCGCCGGCACGGCCTCGACCAGCGCCATCGCCAGCCGTCCGCCACCGAGCATTCCACCCAGGTCGAGGTCTGGGCCGATCTCCACCGGGGCGGCGTCCTGGCCGTGCGCGATCAGAACGATCGCGTTGCCCAAGAGATCGAAGCGGGTTGCGGCGTCGATCAGGCCGTCATCCTCCAGCATGTCCATCCACCCCGCATTGGCCGAGATGTACACATCCGCCGGCGCGCCCTGCTGTATCTGGCGGGCGAGCGCCGACGAGCCCGCCAGGGACAGGGTGACATCATGGCCTGTTTCCGCCTCGAAACGGCCGGCCACGTCGCGCATCGCGTCGGTCAGGCTCGCCGCCGCGAAGACAGTGACCTCGCCGGCCGCGAGCGCGGCGGGCAGGAGAGTGATCGCCGCGGCCGCGAACGTCATTCGGCGCAGGGATGCTGCCATGTCCACCTCCCGGAAGTCGTCATGTCTCGGCGGAAATATCGCCCGGCTGATTGCGGTACGCAACCGTTATTTTTCGCCGGACATATCCGAAAGCATTGCCTGCAGCGCGGCGATATCCTCGTCGCCCGCCTCGGCCAGCCGCGCCTCGATCCGTCGATAGCGGGCGAGAACGTCCTCTCCGGCCCCGGTCAGGCGCGCCCCGCCCCCCTTCGCGCCCCCGCGCGAGCTTTCGACCAGCGGCTCGGCGAAGGCGGCGTTCATCGTCTCGACCAGCATCCAGGCGCGCTTGTAACTCATCCGCATCCGCCGCCCGGCGGCCGAGATCGAGCCGGTCTCGCGGATCAGTTCCAGCAGGTCGGCCTTGCCGGGGCCGAGCATGGCCTCGGGGCCGAAGACGATGCGCAGGCGCAGTTGCGGATAGCGGTCGGTCACGGGCGGTCCTCCGGGCGGCGCGGGAACGATCCTGCCTCGGCCGCCCGCGAGTTCAATACCCAACGCGCCCTGCGGATGGCGCGCTCAGCGGTAGACCTGCCCCTCGCCGGGGAAACTGCGCGCCTTGACCTCGTCGGCATAGTCCTTGACCGCCTGCTCGATCATGCCGCCAAGCTGGCCGTAGACCTTGACGAATTTGGGCGGTTTCGGGTTGAGGCCCAGCATGTCCTCGAGCACCAGCACCTGCCCGTCGCATTCCGCGCTCGCGCCGATGCCGATGGTGGGAATGTCGATCTGGCGGGTGATGCGGGCGGCGAGCGGCTCGACCATGCCTTCGAGCACCAGCGCGAAGGCGCCGGCCTCGGCCACGGCGCGGGCGTCGGCCTCGTGCGCGGGCCAGCTGTCCTCGTCGCGGCCCTGGGTCTTGAACCCGCCCATGACGTGGCTCGACTGGGGCGTGAGCCCGGTATGGGCCATCACCGGGATGCCGCGCTCGGTCAGAAAGCGGATCGTCTCGGCCATCCGCGCGCCGCCCTCCAGCTTGACCGCGCCGCATTGCGTCTCCTTCATCACCCGCGCGGCGTTACGAAACGCCATGGCCGGGCTCTCCTCGTAGGAGCCGAAGGGCATGTCCACCACCACCAGAGCGCGCTGCGTGCCGCGCACCACCGCGCGGCCATGCATGATCATCAGATCCAGCGGGACGCCCACGGTGCTGTCCATGCCGTGCATCACCATGCCGAGGCTGTCGCCCACCAGGATGAAGTCGGCATATTTGTCGACGATCGCCGCGGTATGGGCGTGATACGAGGTCAGCGAGACGATCGGCTCGCCGCCCTTGCGCGCGGCGATTTGCGGCACGGTGATCCGGCGGATGGGTTTGGGGGCGTCAGTGCTCATCGGGCTCTCCTTGCGGGGTTACGACGCGCTGGTCGATCAACAGAACATCGCCGAACCGCACCGCCAGAAGTATGACGGCGGGTCTGGCAAGCGGCCCCCTCACCGGGGCGAGCGTCTCGGCATCGCGGATATCGACGCTGCGCGGATCGGCGCGCGGCTCGCTCTTTATCCGGTCGCGGAGCATGGTGCGCAGGGCCGCGGCGCTTGGCCCCGTTCGGGCGTGCTCCTCGGCTTCGTTCAGCGCGCGGTTGAGGATCGTGGCGGCGGCGCGATCCTCCGCGCTCAGGCGAACATTGCGCGACGACAGCGCGAGCCCGTCGGGCGCGCGCCGTGTAGGCACGCCGACGATGTCGATGCCGTAGTCGAGATCCTCGACCATCCGGCGGATCACCTGGAGTTGCTGGTAATCCTTTTCGCCGAAATAGGCGCGGTCGGGCGTGACGATGTTGAAAAGCTTGGCCACCACCGTCGTCACACCCCGGAAGTGGCCCGGCCGCAGCCGCCCCATCAGGATGCGCGAGAGGTTCTTGACTTCGACGACCGTCTGCGCGCCGGGGCGATACATCTCGCCCGCCTCGGGCAGGAAGACGGCATCGACGCCCGCGTCCTTGAGCAGTCTCAGGTCGCGCTCCTCGTTGCGGGGATAGGTTGCCAGATCCTCGGCGGGGCCGAATTGCGCGGGATTGACGAAGATCGACACCACGACCCGGTCGCAGCCCGCGCGCGCGCGGCGCACCAGTTCCATGTGGCCCTCGTGCAGATAGCCCATCGTGGGAACCAGCCCCACGAAGGCGCCCTCGGCCCGGAACGACCGGACCGCGGTTCGCATGTCTTCGCGCGTGCGGCACAGACGCATCTGCCCCGACCCCCCTTGACGGTGCTGTGGTTCGGCCCGCTCGCGCTGCTTAACCCCGCCCCGGCGCAGTGACAAGGGAGCCCGCCGCCGGGCCTGAGTCGTAATCAGGGCACGATGCGTCGTGGCGGGTTTTTGCGCGCGCGCCGGGATCGGGCATTGATGGCGCAGATTCGGCATCAGGGAGGCGGGCCATGAGAACCCATGTCAAAGCGCTTGTGGTCGGGGGCGGCGCTGTCGGCACCTCGATCGCCTATCACCTCGCCCGGGCCGGCTGGGAGACCACATTGCTGGAGCGCGACGAGCTGACCGCCGGCTCGACCTGGCACGCCGCCGGCCTGCTGCCCCTGTTCAACATGGGCTACGCGCCAAGCTTCATCCACGACTACTCGGTGAAGTTCTACAAGACGCTGGAGGAGGAGACCGGCCTGAACCCCGGCTTCTACGTCGTCGGCAACCTGCGCATGGCGCAGACCGACGAGCGGATGGACGAATACCGCCTCTACGCCGCCACCGCCGAGACCATCGGCGTGCCGCACGAGTGGCTGAGCCCCCGCGACATCAAGGAACGCTGGCCGCTGCTGAACACCGACGACCTCAAGGGCGCGATCTTCCACCCCACCGACGGCTACATCAACCCCGCCGACGTGACCCAGGCGATGGCCAAGGGCGCGCGCCAGCACGGCGCCGAGATCATCCGCAAGGTGCAGGTGGATGGCTACCGCTGGACGGGGTCGGAATGGGTCGTCTCCTGCACCCGCATGGCCGAGCGCGGCGGCAACCTGATCCCCACCGAGGAGCGTTTCGACATCACCGCCGAGCATGTCGTCACCGCCACCGGCAACCACGCCCAGCGCACCGCGCGGCTTCTGGGCATCTCGATCCCCGCGATTCCGGTCGAGCATCAGTACATCGTCACCGAGCCCGACCCGGCGCTGGTCGAATACCGCCGCACGGGCAACCCCGAGCATCCGGTCCTGCGCGACGCCGACGCCAAGTGGTATGTCCGCGAGGAGCGCGGCGGCTGGATCCTCGGGCCCTATGAGCGGGGCGCGCCCGCGCGTTTTCTCAACGAGGTGCCTGAGAGCTTCCGCGCCGATCTCTTCCCCGTCGATCTGGAGCGGATCGAGGAGGAGTACATGTCGATGATCCATCGCATCCCCTCGACCGAGGAGGTGGGGCTCAAGGACGACTACAACGGCCCCATCTGCTACACGCCCGACGGCAACCCGCTGCTGGGCCCCGCGCCGGGGCTGCGCAACATGTGGCTGGCCGAGGGGTTCTCCTTCGGGATCACCGCCGCGGGCGGGGCGGGGCATTACCTTGCCACGGTGATGACCGAGGGCGAGGCGCCCATCGACACCGCCATGCTCGACCCGCGCCGCTTCGGGCCGTGGATGACGACGGAATACGCCGCCCGCAAGAACGAGGAGGCGTATGAGCACGTCTACATCCTCCACCACCCCGACGAGGAACGCCCCGCCTGCCGCCCGCTGCGCACCGCGCCCGCCTATGACCGGCTCAAGGCCCGCGGCGCGCAGTTCGGCGCCGTCAACGGGTTCGAGCGGCCCAACTATTTCGGCCCTTTGGGCGCGCCCGAGGGCTTCGACCACGACGCGCGCAGCTTCCGCCGCGGCGGCTGGTGGCCATATGCCGTCGAGGAGGCCCGCGCGATCCGCGAGGGCGTGGGCATGATCGACGCCTCGGCCTTTGCCAAGCACCGCGTGGCCGGCCCCGGCGCGACCGCCTTCCTCGACTGGCTGACGACCAACCGCCTGCCCAAGGTCGGGCGCATCAACCTGACCTACGCGCTGACCGGCGCCGGCACGACCCGCAGCGAGTTCACCATCATCCGCGTGGCCGAGGACGACTACTACCTGATCTCGGCCGGGGCCTGGGCGGCCTATGACGGCGACTGGCTGCGCAGGATGGCCGAGGACCGCCGCGCCGATCTGGGCTGGATCGAGGTGCAGGAGGTCACCACCCAGTGGGGCGTCTTCGCCGTGGCCGGCCCGAAATCGCGCGAGTTGCTGGGCCCGCTGATCGGCGACGCGGCGCCCGAAACGGCACTGTCGAACAAACGCTTTCCGTGGCTGTCGATGCGGCCCCTGGAGCTGGGCATGTGCCCGGTCCGCGCCGTTCGCGTGGCCTATACCGGCGAGCTGGGCTGGGAACTGCACCACCCCGTGGAGATGCAGAACTACCTTTTCGACCGGCTGATGGAGGCGGGCGAGGGGGTCGGGCTCCGCCTGGTGGGCGCGCGGGCGCAGAACTGGCTGCGCCAGGAAAAGAGCTACCGCGCATTCGGCCACGAGCTGGGCCGCGACTCCACCCCGCTGGAGGCCGACCTGCCGCGCTTCGTCGACACCTCCAAGGACTTCTTCGGCAAGGATGCGATGGAAGCCCACGGGATCAGGATGAAATGCGTCACCGTGCTGATCGACGGCCCCGAAGACGCCGACCCCTGGGGGCGCGAGGCGCTGTATTCGGGCGACCGGCGCGTCGGCCGGCTGACCTCGGGTGGCTACTCGGTCGCCTTCGGCAAGCAGATCGGGATGGGCTACGTGGACTCCGAGATGGCCGAGCCCGGCACGCGGCTCGAGGTGCGCATCCTCGACGGGCTGTATGATGCGGAAGTCACCGAGGACAGCCCCTACGACCCGAAGAACGCGCGTATCCGCGCCGACGGCTGAGGCAGGGAGAGCTGTCCGGGCGCCGTCCGGCTCTCATCCGCCGAGCCGGACGCGCGCGCCGCTCTGCGCGCTTTGCGCGATGGCGTGAATGGCCCGTTCAAAATCCAGCGCCTCGGTGAAATCAGGGTAGGCGAGCGGGCCGCCCTGCGTGGCCCGCAGCAGTTCGGCTGCTTCGATCGTCTTGAGGTCGAGGAATCCCAGCTGATGGCCGGGCGCCGGGCAGAAGGCATCATAGGGCGGGTGGTCCGGCCCCGTCAGGATGGTGCGAAACCCCTGTTCGGCGCGCGGGCCGGCGGCCTCGTAGATCTGCAACTCGTTCATTCTCTCCTGCGCAAAGGCGATCATGCCGCGAGTGCCGTGGATTTCCCAGTCCAGCCGGTTCTTGCGGCCCCAGGCGCTGCGCGAGGCCGACAGCGACCCCTGCGCGCCGCCATTGAAACGCAGCAGCGCAGTGGCGGTGTCCTCGTTTTCCACCGCCGCCCGGCCCGAGCCGTCCGGCAGCGGCCGGTTGGGGTGAACGACCTGCGTGTCGGCCACAAGGCTTTCGATCGGGCCGGCCAGGGTCGTGAGAACCGAGATCAGATGACATCCCAGATCGCCCAGCGCGCCGAGGCCGGCCTCGGAGAGCCTGGCCCGCCATGTCCAGGGCAGATCCGGGTCGGCCTGATAATCCTCGTCCACCCAGCCGCGCGCATGGACCACGCGGCCGATGCGGCCCTCGGCGATCAGCTTGCCGGCATGTCGTATGGCCGGGTTGCGCAGATAGTTGTAGCCCACCAGCGTCACCGTGCCCGCGCCTTCGGCGGCGCGGGCCATCCGCTCGGCGTCGGCGAGTGTCAGCGCCATCGGCTTTTCGCACCAGACATGCTTTCCCGCCTCCAGCGCGGCCAGCGCCATCTCGCAGTGAAGCGCGTTGGGCGTGGTGATCGAGACGATATCGACGCCGGGGTCGTCGATCAGCGCGCGCCAGTCATCCGTCGCGCGGGCAAAGCCGAACTGATCGGCTCTGGCGCGGGCGGTCTCGACGGGCATGTCGGCCAGCACCTCAAGGCGCGGGGCGGGCACGTCGCCCATCACCGCGCGCGCCGCGCGCAGCGCCAGCGCATGGGTCTTGCCCATGAAGCCCGACCCGATCAGCCCGACACCCGGCCCGCTCATGCCCCGGCCTCCGGCGCTGCGCTAAAGGCGGCGTCGGCCTTCTCGTCAATGGCGACGGTGTGGGCTGCTTCGGTCGCGATGTCCTTTCGCAGGGCCGCATTGCCCTCGGGCCTGGACAGCTGCGGGTGCTCATGGGGCGCGTCCGGCGCCGCGCCGATCAGAGTCGCAGTGCCCTCACGGCGCCGTCCGCGCCGCGCCAGCGCGGCGCGCGTGCCGCACTCACCCGCGCCGATGATGACGACGCCGGCCATCAGATGCACACATAGACCCGGCCGCCCTCGACCCTGGTCGGGTAGGTGGCGAGGTTTTCGCAGACCGGCGCGCGCCTTGCGCTGCCGTCGCGGTAGTCGAACTGCCCGTTATGCTTGGGGCATTCGATGATGTGATCGAGCACGAGCCCGTCGGCGAGGTGGACCTGCTCATGGGTGCACAGACCGTCAGTGCAGTAATACGCGTCCTCGGGGCTGCGATAGATCGCGAAGGTGCGCTCGCCGTGATCGAAGCGGATGACGTCCTCCTGCTCGATATCGTCGGCGGCGCATGCGTCGATCCACTCGGCCATGGGTCACTCCTTTTTCTGTGATGTTTCCGTCGCGCGTGCAGGCGGCTCACTCGGCCGGTGTTCCCAACGCCTGCACGTGGAGATCCTCGCGGTAGGGTCTGGCGGTTCCGGGAAGTTCGCGTTCGAGGAACGCGTCGTGGTATCTGAGCTGTTTCCACAGCACCGGCAGCATCTCGGCATAGGCCTCGATGATGGAGCGGTTCGGCGCGGGCAGGTCGTGCTTTATTCGCTCATGCAACTCGGGAAGCCGGTGATAGGGCACCATCGGAAACATGTGGTGCTCGACGTGATAATTCATGTTCCAGTAGATGAAGCGGCTGACCGGGTTCATGTAGACGGTGCGGCTGTTGAGCCGGTGATCGAGGACGTTCTCGGCCAGGCCGCCATGCTGGAGAAGGCCGGTCATCACATGATGCCAGGCCCCGTAGAGCCGCGGCAGCCCGATGATCATCAGCGGCAGGACGGACTGCGTGGCGACCGCGACCGTGACGGTGGCGCCGTAGATCGCCGCCCAGACGCGCGCCACGGCGACGACCTTGGGCTTTTCGCTGTCGGGGATGAAGGTCGCTTCCTCGGGGTCGAGCCGGCCGGCGGCGTTTACCAGCATCCGCCACCAACCCTGCGTGGCGTCAATGAGGCCGAAGAAGTTGAGAATGATGCGAAACAGCGCCGGTGGCCGCATCGCCACGATTTCGGGGTCGCGGCCCACGATCAGCGTGTCGGTGTGATGGCGCGCGTGGCTCCACCGCCAGGTGACCGGATTGCGGATCATGCAGAAGCTGGCGATGTGATAGACGAGCGTGTTCATCCACGGCGTGCGAAAGGCCGTGCCATGGCCGCATTCGTGCCAGCGCGAATCCATGGCCGAGCCGTAAAGCACCCCGTAGGCCAGCCAGAACGGTGCCGACCACCAGGCCGGCCAGAGCGCCACGCCCGCGACGGCAAAGGCGATCATGGCCCCGAATAGGATGATGGTGTCGCGGATGGCGGGGCCGTCGTCGCGCTTCATCAGCGCCTTCATCTCCTTGCGCGGGATGTCGGTGTGATACCATTCCGCCGCGGCCAGGCCAGCCTCCACCGCCCGCCGGCCATCCTGGCCGAGAAGGTTGTAGTCGCGAGTCGTCATGGCAGGGCCCTCCCTTGCAGCTTGGCGCGATCATAGCCGTCAAGGGCGCCGCCGGGCACCGCGCGGGATTGCATTTGCATCAAAAGACATCAATGATCGGCATCATAAGTGATGCTTTCCCGTCGAGGCCAGCATGCCCGCGCGCCCCACCATTGCCGATGTCGCCCGCGCGGCCGGCGTCAGCACCGCCACGGTTGACCGTGTTCTCAACGGCCGCGAGAACGTGCGCGAAGAGACCCGCCGCCGTGTGGCGGAGGCCGCGCACCGCGTGGGCTATCACGCCGCCGCATTGATCGAGCACCGCGCGCGGACCGAGTTGCCCGAGGTTTCGCTGGGCTTCTTGCTGCACAAGGAGAGTCAGGCATTCTATCAGGCCTTCGGCGCGCAGGCCCGGCGCGCCTGCCGCGAGGCCGAGAATGTGCGCGCGCATTGCCATCTGCATTACGCCGCCAGTCAGGCGCCTAGCGAGGTCGCCCGGCTGATGCGCGAGATGGGCGATCAGGTCGATGCGCTGGCGGCCACGGCGGTCAATCATCCCGACATCCTTCAGGCCACCGAGGAGCTGCGCGCCCGCGGTGTGCCGGTATTTTCGTTGTTGTCGGATTTCGCTCAGGGTGTGCGCGCCCAGTATGTGGGCATGAACAACCTCAAGGTCGGCCGCACCGCAGCGTGGATGCTGGCCACGGCGATGCAGCGGCCGGGCAAGATCGCGCTGTTCGTGGGCGGCCATCGCTGGCACGGGCATGAACTTCGCGAGACCGGTTTTCGCAGCTTTTTCCGCGAACATCCTGTGCAGTTCGAGGTGCTCGACACCCTTATCAATCTGGAGACACGACAGCTCACCTATGAGGCCACGCTCGATCTTCTGTCGCGTCACCGCGATCTGCAGGGGATGTATCTGGCCGGCGGCGGCATGGAGGGCGCGTTCATGGCGCTGCGCGAGACGCGCCAGCCCGGCGAGGTGAGGCTCGTGGTCAACGAACTGACGCCCGAAAGCCGGTCGGCCATGCTCGACGACTATGTGACGATGGTCATCGAGACGCCGCTTACAAGGCTGTGCGATGATCTCGTCGGGCTGATGGTCGACGCTCTCAACGGGGTCGAGCAGAGCGCCCCCGGCCAGCATTTCTTGCCTCCGGTGATACATCTCCCCGAGACAGTTTGATTTAATTTCGTCAATTATTTGAAATGATAAACATCATGGCTGACGTAAAATGCGTCCGTCTTGATTGACCATCTGCCCACTTGTTGGGCATGAGTCTTCGCCGACGCGACTGCGACGATCCGTCGCGCACCGGGAGGAGGGGACGATGCCGATGCCGTCGATCGCACTCAACCACATGACCACGCCGCGGCTGGGCTGGCGGGCGGTGATTGATCTGGCCGCCGGACTCGGCTGCGCCGGGGTGGAGCTGCGCAACGACCTGGGCGGGCCGCTCTTTGCCGGCGACGCGCCCTGGGAGGTCGGCGCCCATGCCCGCCGGGCCGGCATCGCGATCTTCGCCCTCGCCCAAATCGAACGTTTCAACGACTGGACCGATGCGCGTGCGGCCGAGGCGGAGGCGCTGCTCGATGCCGCGGCGCGCTGCGGAGCACGCGGGGTGGCCCTGATCCCGCGCAATGACGGGCGCGGGACCGGCAACGGCGAGCGTCAGGCCAACCTCCGGCTGGCCTTGCGCGAACTCGCTCCGATGCTTGCGGCGCACGATCTCGCGGGGTTCGTCGAGCCGCTGGGATTCGAGACGTCGAGCCTGCGCGACAAGGCCGACGCTGTGGACGCGATGGAGGCGGTCGATCCCGCCCGCTTTCTCCTCGTCCACGATACGTTTCATCATCACCTTGCGGGCGGCGGGCCGGTTTTCGCCGAACACACCGGGATCGTCCACATATCGGGCGTCGACGATCCGGTGCCCTCCATCGCCGAGATGCGCGACGAACATCGCGGTCTCGTGGGCGCGGGGGATCGGCTGGGCACCGTCGAGCAGATCGCCGCCCTGCTGGCCGCGGGCTATTCGGGCGCGCTCTCGATGGAGAGCTTCGCGCCCTCCGTTCACGCCCTGCAGGCCCCCGATGTCGCCCTCGCCGAGAGCTTCGAGTTCGTCCGCGCCAGGCTCGCCGCGCCGGCGGCCTGAATGCGGATTTCCGGCAGACAAACTGACTCAAAAGCGATGCCGCCGGACGTCGCGAATGGGAGGAGAAAGATGAAGAAGACCCTGATGGCCGCAGGCCTGACCGCCATGATGTCGACCGCCGCAGCCGGAGAGACCATCGGCGTGTCGATGGCGCTGTTCGACGACAACTTCCTGACGGTGCTGCGCAACGGCATGTCGGACTATGTCGACACCCTCGACGACGTCGATATCCAGATACTGGATGCGGAAAACGATGTCGGCGAGCAGCTCAACCAGATCGAGAATTTCGCCGCCTCGGGCGTTGACGCGATGATCGTCAATCCCGTCGACACCAGCGCGACCGCGGCGATGACCCAGGCCGCAGCCAGCGCCGGCGTGCCGCTGGTCTATGTCAACCGCCAGCCGGTCAACCTGAGCGCCCTTCCCGACAACCAGGCTTTCGTGGGCTCAAACGAGGTCGAGTCGGGCACGCTCGAGACATTCGAGATCTGCAAGCTTCTGCGCGGGCAGGGCCTGACCGACGGCGCGCAGGCCGTGGTGCTGATGGGCGAGTTGTCCAACCAGGCCGCCCAGCAGCGCACCGCCGACATTCACGACGTGCTCGAACTGGAGATGTGCAACTTCATCGAGATCGTCGAGGAGCAGACCGCGAATTGGCGACGCACCGAGGCCGCGGACCTGATGAGCAACTGGCTGTCCGCCGGAACGGAGTTCGACGCGGTGATCTCCAACAACGACGAGATGGCCATCGGCGCGATCCAGGCGATGCAGAATGCCGGCATGGATGTCGAGGAAATCGTTGTCGGCGGCGTGGACGCGACGCGCGACGCGCTGCTGCAGATGCAGCAGGGCAATCTGGACGTGACGGTGTTCCAGAACTCCGCCGGCCAGGGTGAAGGGGCTGTCGACACGGCGCTTGCGCTGGCGCGCGGCGAGGACGTGGCGCGGACCATCTATGTGCCGTTCGAACTCGTCACGCCCGAGAACATGGACGACTACATGCAGGCCAACTGATCGCCGATCCGGCCGGTCCGGGGCGGCGGCCATGCCACGCCCCGGCCCGCGCACGCGATCGCGCATCGCCTTGGGAGGAAGAACGATGGCCGAGCTCACCTCGCAATCGGTCGAAGGCGGCGAGAGCCCGCGCAGGCGCCGCCACTGGCCGGCCGAACTCAATGCCCTGATCGGGCTCGTCGGTATCGCACTGTTCATAGAAATTCTCGGATGGATATTCGTGGGGCAGAGTTTCCTGCTCAATCTCGCGCGGCTGCGGATCATGATCCTGCAAGTGGTGGTCATCGGCATCATCGCGGTGGGGGTGACGCAGGTGATCATCACGGGCGGCATCGACCTGTCGTCGGGCTCGGTCGTGGGGGCGACCGCGATGATCGCGATGAGCTTTGCCCAGGCCGGCGAGATTTACGGCGAGCCCAACACCCGGGCCGTGTTCTGGGAACTCGGCTGGGTCGATCTGCCGGTCATCGTGCCTCTTGCAGTGGGGCTTGGCGTGGGGCTGCTGGCAGGCTTCATCAACGGCGCCCTGATCGCCTATACCAAGATACCGCCCTTCATCGCCACGCTGGGCATGATGGTCACCGCCCGCGGCGTGGCCAAATGGTGGACCCGCGGCGAGCCGGTCAGCTTTCCGACCGATCAGTTCGCGGCGATCGGCCAGGGCATGACCCCCGTTCTCATCTTCGTGGCGGTGGCGGCTCTGTTCTATCTGATCCTGAAATTCACCGTCTACGGAACGCATACCTACGCCATCGGATCGAACCAGGATGCCGCGCGCATGTCGGGCATCAACGTGGAGCGCCATCTGGTGCTGGTCTATTCGATCGCCGGGCTCCTGTCCGGGCTGGCCGGCATGGTTGTGGCCGCGCGCGGCCTGACCGCGCAGGCCGGCATGGGCATCATGTACGAACTCGACGCCATCGCCATGGCCGTGATCGGCGGCGTGAGCCTGGCCGGCGGGCGCGGCTCGATCATGGGGGCGACCATCGGGATGCTGATCTTCGGGGTGATCATTTCGGGATTCACCTTTCTCAGCCTCGACGCCTACTACCAGGAGATGATCAAGGGCGCGATCATCGTCGCCGCCGTCGTCCTCGACGTCTGGCGTCAGAAGCGCCGCGCGATGGAGGGATGAGATGAGCGACGTCATTCTCAAGACCGAAGACCTGACCAAGCATTACGGCGGCGTCCAGGCGCTGGAGGGGGCCGATTTCGAGCTGCGCGACGGCGAGCATGTCGCCATCGTCGGTGACAACGGCGCGGGCAAGTCCACCTTCGTGCGCCAGATCACCGGGGTCGAGCAACGCACGCGCGGCCGCATCTGGTTCGACGGCGAGCAGGTCGAATTCGACGGCCCCCTCGACGCCCGCGAGGCCGGCATCGAGACGGTGTTCCAGAATCTCGCGCTGGCCGATGAGCTCGACGTGCCGTCGAACCTGTTTCTCGGGCGCGAAAAGGTGAAGTTCCGGCTCGGTCCGTTCTCCATTCTCGACCGCAGGGCGATGCGCCAGGACACCGAGGAGGGGCTGCGCCGCACCGGGGTCAAGATTCCCAAGCTTGACAACGCCATCCGGCATATGTCGGGCGGCCAGCGCCAATGCGTGGCGATCGCCCGCTCGGCGAGCTTCGCCTCACGGCTCATCATCATGGACGAGCCCACCGCGGCGCTCGGCGTGCAGGAGACGGCGCAGGTCGAGGGGATCATCCGCAACCTAAAGGAGCGCCGCGTGCCCCTGATCCTGGTCAGCCACAACCTGCGGCAGGTCTTCGATCTGGTCGACCGGATCATCGTGTTCCGGCGCGGCCTGCTCGTGGCCGATCTCAATGCCGCGGAGGTCGATGGCAACGAGGTTGTCAAGCACATCACCGGCGTTGCCAATCAGGACGCCACCGCAACCTTTGCCTGAGCCATGGCCGACAGCACGCACATCCACACCCGCCCGGTGATCACCAGCGGCGGCCAGGGGCTCGGCCGGGCGGGCGCCGGTGCCGGCTTCGTCCGGGTGGACATGAGCGATGCCGCCGCCGGTACGGCGCGCAGGCGGGCTGGCATGAGGCAGGCGCCGCCCCGCGGCCCGTGGGCCGTCTCGTCGAATCCGATGATGTCGCGGGGCTGACCGCCGACATGGCCGGCCTCGGCGC
This sequence comes from Rhodobacteraceae bacterium WD3A24, assembly GCA_002967695.1. Classification (GTDB taxonomy): domain Bacteria; phylum Pseudomonadota; class Alphaproteobacteria; order Rhodobacterales; family Rhodobacteraceae; genus Alkalilacustris. Next base: position 50,493 of record PUHN01000014.1, read on the forward strand.
GGGCGCCATGACCGGGGCCGCCGTCGATTTCGACCAGACGGTCGCGGATGCCCAGCCCGAATGAAAAACCCGGCCCACGCGCCGGCAGAAAACAAGGACAAGACAGATGCTTCAATTCGCCATTCTCGGTGCCGGGCGTATCGGCAAGGTGCACGGTGCCGCCATCGCCGACACGCCGGGCGCTGCGCTCGCCGCCGTGGCCGACCCCGTCGCCGAGGCCGCCCGGTCGCTTGCCCAGGCGCATGACTGCGCCGTGCGCAGCATCGACGATATCGAGGCCGACCCCGCCATCGACGCGGTGGTGATCTGCACGCCCACCGACACCCATGCCGATCTGATCGAGCGTTTCGCCCGCGCCGGCAAGGCGATCTTCTGCGAGAAACCGATCGACCTTTCCCTCGCGCGGGTCCGCGCCTGCCTCGGCGTGGTCGAGGAGACGGGCGCGACGCTGATGGTGGGATTCAACCGCCGCTTCGACCCCGATTTCCGCGCCCTCAAGGCCCGTGTCGAGTCGGGAGTCATCGGCCGGGTCGAGATGGTGACGATCACCTCGCGCGATCCGGCGCCGCCCCCGATCGAATACATCGCGCGCTCGGGCGGCATTTTCCGCGACATGACCATTCACGACTTCGACGTGGCGCGCTGGCTTCTGGGCGAAGAGGTCGAGACGGTGCAGGCGACGGGATCGGTGCTTGTCGATCCGGCGATCGGGGAGGCCGGCGATTACGACAGTGCCAACGTCCTGCTGACCACGGCCGGCGGCCGGCAATGCGTCATCACCAATTCGCGCCGCGCCAGCTACGGCTATGATCAGCGGCTGGAGGTGCATGGCTCCGACGGGATGGTCGCAGCCGACAACCGCCACGAGGCCAATATCCGCACCGCCACCGCCGAGGGCATCGCGCAACCGCCACTGCTGGACTTTTTCATGACGCGCTATGCCGAGGCCTATCGCGCCGAAATCGCCGCCTTCATCGCCGCGATCGCCGAAGACGCGCCGCCCCCCGCGACGGGGGCCGACGGGGCGATGGCGCTGGCGCTCGCCGATGCCGCCGGGATTGCCGCGCGCGAGGGGCGCAGCGTCGCGCTGGAGGAGGTCACGCGATGACGGCGCCCGACCTCGATCTGATCGCGATCGGCCGTTCCTCGGTCGATCTCTACGGCAGCCAGGTCGGCGGGCGTCTCGAAGATATGGGATCGTTCGAGAAATACATCGGCGGATCACCCACCAATATCGCCTGCGGCACGGCGCGGCTGGGGCTGCGGCCGGGGCTGATCACCGGCGTCGGCGATGAGCATATGGGCCGCTTCATCACCGAACAGCTCCGCCGCGAGGGCGTGGAGACCGCCGGCGTCAAGATCGACCCCGAGCGGCTGACGGCGCTGGTGCTGCTCGGCATCCGCGACGCTGACAGCTTCCCGCTGATCTTCTACCGCGAAAACTGCGCCGATATGGGGCTGTCGGAGGCCGATATCGACCCCGCCTTCGTCGCGCGCGCGCATGCTGTCGTGGCAACGGGCACGCATCTGAGCCACCCCCGCACCGAGGCCGCGGTGCTCAAGGCGCTGCGTCTGGCACGTGAGGCTGGCCGCAGAACGGCGCTGGACATCGACTACCGCCCCAATCTCTGGGGGCTGGCGGGCCACGGAGCGGGGGAGGAGCGTTTCGTCGAGAGTGCGCAGGTCACCGCGCGGCTGCAGGCGACGCTGCATCTGTTCGACCTGATCGTGGGCACCGAGGAGGAGTTCCATATCGCCGGCGGTTCCACCGACACGATGGAAGCCCTGCGCGCAGTCCGCGCCGTCTCCGACGCCGTTCTCGTGTGCAAGCGCGGCCCCATGGGCGCGGCCGCCTTTCCGGGGGCGATTCCCGACAGCCTCGACGGCGGAGAGAGCGGCCCCGGCTTCCCGATCGAGGTCTTCAATGTCCTCGGTGCGGGCGACGGCTTCATGTCGGGGCTTCTGAGGGGCTGGCTGCGCGGGGCCGACTGGCCGACCAGCCTGACATGGGCCAATGCGTGCGGGGCGCTCGCGGTCAGCCGCCACGGCTGCACGCCGGCCTATCCGTCCTGGAGCGAGCTCGAATTCTTTCTCGCCCGCGGGGTAAGGACGCCGGCGCTGCGCCATGACACCGAACTCGAACAGACCCACTGGGCGACCAACCGCAAGGGCGACTGGTCGCGCTGCCGGGTCTTCGCCTTCGATCACCGCAAGCAGATGGAGGAGATCGACGGCGCCACGCCCGACCGCATCGGCGCCTTCAAGCGGCTGTGCCTGCAGGCCGCGCAGGAGGTCGCGGGCGGGGCGCCCGGCTACGGCATCCTGTGCGACGGCCGGCTGGGCCGCGGCGCGCTGCACGCCGCCGCCGGGCAGGGGTTGTGGATCGGACGCCCCGCCGAGTGGCCCGGCGCGCGCCCGCTCGAACTCGAGCCCGAGCTCGGCCCCGATTGCGGTGGCCTGCGCGAATGGCCGCGCGACCATGTCGTCAAGTGCCTGTGCTTCGCCCATCCCGATGACGACGACGCGATGTGGCAGGCGCAGCTCGCCACCCTCGCGCGGCTTTTCGCAGCGGCGCGGCGCAACAGCCTGGAGGTGCTGTTGGAGGTCATCCCGTCGAAGGTCGGGCCGGTCGATGCCGGCACCGCCCCGGCCATCATCGAGCGGGTCTATGATGCGGGCCTCTATCCCGACTGGTGGAAACTCGAACCGATGACGTCCGACGCGGCCTGGCGGGCCGCCTGCGATGCGATCAATGCGCGCGACGCGCATACGCGGGGGATCGTGGTGCTGGGCCTCGACGCGCCGGCGCCGGCGCTGGAGGAAAGTTTCGCGATCGCCTCGCGGCACGATCTGGTCAAGGGCTTCGCCGTTGGCCGGACCATCTTCGGCGCGGCCGCGCGCGCGTGGTTTTCCGGCCAGATCGACAACGAGGCGGCCGTGGCGGACATGGCCGCGCGCTACCGCGCGCTTTGCGATGCGTGGGATCGCGCCCGCGACAGAAAGGAGGCCGTGGCATGAACACGATCAGGCTGACCGCCGCCCAGGCGCTGGTGCGCTATATCGCGGCGCAGTTCAACGAGGATGGCGAGCGCTTCATCTCCGGTGTGTGGGCCATTTTCGGCCATGGCAACGTGGCCGGGCTCGGCGAGGCGCTCCACGGCATGGGCGATGCGTTGCCCACCTGGCGGGGGCACAATGAACAGGGCATGTGCCACGCCGCCATCGCCTATGCCAAGCAGAGCCGGCGCAACCGGGCGATGGCGGTGACATCGTCGATCGGGCCGGGGGCGACCAACATGGTCACTGCGGCGGCGCTGGCCCATGTCAACCGGCTGCCGGTTCTGCTGTTGCCCGGCGACGTGTTCGCCGGGCGCGGGCCCGACCCGGTTCTTCAGCAGATCGAGGACTGGGGCGACGGCACCGTCAGCGCCAATGACAGCTTCCGTCCGGTGAGCCGGTATTTCGACCGGATCACGAGGCCCGAGCAGCTCCTGACCGCCCTGCCGCGAGCCTTTGCGACGATGACCGACCCCGCCGAGTGCGGCCCAGTCACGCTCGCCCTGTGTCAGGACGTGCAGGCCGAGGCGCATGACTGGCCCGAGAGCTTTTTCGCGCCGCGCACATGGCATCGCCGCCGCATCCGGCCCGACACGCGGGAAATCGCCCGTGCCGCCGACGCGCTGCGCGCGGCCGAGCGGCCTGTTGTCGTCGCCGGGGGAGGCGTCCACTACGCCCAGGCGACGGGGGTGCTGCGCGAGTTTGCCGAGGCCCACAACATCCCTGTCGTCGAGACCCAGGCGGGCAAGTCGGCCCTGCCATGGGATCATCCGCTCAATCTGGGCGGGGTCGGGGTGACGGGTACCGGCGCGGCGAACGACGCCTGCGCGCGGGCCGATGTGATCCTCGGGGCGGGCACGCGGTTTGCCGATTTCACCACCGGCTCGCGCGCCCTCTTCCGGCATCCGGGCCGACAGCTCATCAGCCTTAACGTGACCGCCTACGACGCCGCCAAACATGGCGCGCTTCCGATCCAGGCCGACGCCGCCGCCGGGCTCGCCGAGCTTTCCGCCGCGCTGGGCGACCACAGCGCCACCGGCTCCGCCCCCGACGCCAAGGCGGCGTGGTTCGCGCAGGTCGATCCGCTGACCGCCGCGCCGGAGGCGGGCGGGAACGACCTGCCGACCGACGCCCAGGTGATCGGCGCCGTCCAGCGGGCCAGCGGCGAGGACACGGTGATCATGTGCGCTGCCGGCACCATGCCGGGGGAGCTGCACAAGCTGTGGAAGGCGCCGCGCCCGGGCGCCTATCACATGGAATACGGCTATTCCTGCATGGGCTACGAGATCGCCGGCGCCATCGGCGTGAAGATGGCCGAGCCCGCACGCGACGTCATCTGCATGGTCGGCGACGGCAGCTACATGATGATGAATTCCGAACTCGCGACCGCGGTGATGATGGGCATCAAATTCACCGTGGTTCTGACCGACAATCGCGGCTTCGGCTGCATCAACCGGCTGCAGGTCGGCTGCGGCGGGGCGGAGTTCAACAACCTGCTCGATCATGCCGCGCATGCGGTGCCGGCCAATATCGACTTCGCCGCTCATGCCGGTGCCATGGGGGCGGCGGCCGTGCATGTGACCACCATCAATGAACTCGAGACCGCGCTGGAGCGCGCCGGTGCGGCCGAAGGCCCTTTCGTCATCGTCATCGACACCGACCCATATCCCGGCACGGAGCCGGGCGGGCACTGGTGGGATGTCGCGGTGCCGGAAGTGTCGGGGCGCGAAGAGGTGCGTGCGGCCCGCGCCGAATACGAGGCAATCAAGAAGGAACAGGTATGATCCGTTTCGGCACCAATCCAATCGCCTGGTCGAATGACGACGATCACAGCCTTGGTGCCGAGATCACGCTGGAGACCTGTCTCGAACAGGCCGCCGCGATCGGCTTCGAGGGCATCGAGAACGGCCACAAGTTTCCACTCGCACCGGCCGACCTGCGCGCCGCTCTTGAGCCGCGCGGGCTCGACTTCGTGTCGGCGTGGCATTCGCTGGATCTTCTCTCCGGCACGGTCGAGGCGGAAAAGGCGGCGATTCAGCCGCATCTCGACCGGCTCAAGGCGATGGGCTGCCGTATCTGCATCGTCTGCGAGACATCGAACGCCATCCACGGGGCGGGCGAGGTGCCGCTCTCGCGCCGTCCGCGGCTCACCCCGGCGCAGATGCGCGATTTCGGCGCCGCCGTGGAGGAAATCGCCGCATTTGCGGCTGCGCAGGGGCTTACACTCGTCTATCATCATCACATGGGCACGGTCGTGGAATCGCCCGCCGATATCGACGCCTTTATGGCCGCCACGGGGCCGGCCACGCGGCTTCTGTTCGACACGGGGCACTGTCTTTTCGGCGGCGGGGATCCGCCCGCGGTTCTGGGCCGGCACGGGCGGCGGGTGGCGCATTTCCACGCCAAGAACGTCCGCCACACGGTCCTGGAGCGGGCACGCGCGCTTGACTGGTCGTTCCTGACGGCGGTGCGCGCGGGGATTTTTACCGTGCCCGGCGATGCGGAGGGTGCTGTCGATTTTCCGGCCTGCCTGCGGCAGGCGGCGGAGGCGGGCTATGACGGCTGGCTGGTGATCGAGGCCGAACAGGATCCGGCCGAGCGCGACCCGCTCGAATACCAGTCCCTGGGGTTGCGCGCCCTGCGCGCGATGGCCGCCAGGGCCGGGCTCGGGCGCGCGGCATGAGGTTTCTTGATTTCAACGATCCCTTCTACCGCCCCCTGTGGCGGCGCGTGGCGATCACCGCGATCTGCCTGATCTGGGGGGCGGTGGAATTCGGCGATGGCGAGCCCTTCTGGGGGATACTTTTCAGCGCGCTGGGCGCCTATGCTTTCTGGGGGTTTTTCATCGCCGCCAGCCCCGATGCCGGACGTTCCCACGAGGAGGATACGCGATGACAGAGCTGCTGCGAAAGCCCGCCGGGCAAGCGGGAAAGGTGCATGACATCACGCCCGAGAGCGCGGGGTGGAGCTATGTCGGCTTTTCCCTCCACCGGCTGGCTCCGGGCGAACGCGCGGCCGCCTCCACGGGGGCACGCGAGGCCATCCTCGTGCTCGTCGAGGGGCGTGCCGAGATCACCGCCGATGAGCGCGAGATGGGCGAGCTGGGCGGGCGCATGGACGTCTTCGAGCGCACGCCGCCGCATTGCGTCTATGTCCCCGACGGGGCCGATTGGTCGGCCAGGGCGACCAGCGAGGCAACGCTGGCCGTTTGCTCCGCCCCCGGCGCGGGCGGCCACCCCGCCCAGGTCATCGGGCCGGCCGGCATTCACCCGGTCGTGCGCGGCAAGGGCGCCAACACGCGCCATATCCATGCCATCGCGATGGAGGAGCGCGACGTCGCCGACAGTCTTCTGGTCACCGAAGTCTTCACCCCCGACGGCAACTGGTCCTCCTACCCGCCCCACCGCCATGACGAGGATTCCTATCCCGAGATCACCTATCTCGAGGAGACCTATTACCACCGCCTCAACCCGCCGCAGGGCTTCGGCTTTCAGCGCGTCTTCACCGTGGACAGGAGCCTGGACGTATCCATGGCCGTTGAAAATCATGACGTCGTCCTCGTCCCGCGCGGGCATCACCCCTGCGGGGTGCCCTATGGCTACGAGATGTATTACCTCAACGTCATGGCCGGCCCGCTGCGCAAGTGGCGCTTCAGGAACCATCCCGATCACGACTGGATATTTCAGCGCGACAAGGATTGATCGCGCCCGCCGGACGGGCGCGGCCCGGCATCCGGGTTCCCCACGCAGTCGCCACGGGCCAGAAGGGCGGCGCGCCGGGCTATTCGTGCCACTCGGCGCTCTGCATCTCGACGAGCCGGCTCGCGGTGCGTTCGAACTCGAAGCTGCCCGTGCCCTCCATGTAGAGCTGCGAGGGGCGGTCGGCAGCGCTGGCGATGAGGCGCACGCGCGCCTCGTAGAGCGTGTCGATCAGCGTGACGAAGCGCTTGGCCACATCGTAATTCGCGGCCGACAGCCGCGGGATCGACTCGAGGATCAGCACGCGCACGGTTTCGGCGATGGCCAGATAATCCGCCGCTCCCAGAGGCTGGCCGCACAGCGCCCAGAAATCAGCACGCGCCACGCCGTTGTGAAACGCCGGCAGCACCACGTCGCGGCCCTTGACCTGCAGCCTCAGCTCGCGCCCCGGATCGCCGCCGGTGAGATCGTCCCATATCCGGTCGAGCGTGTCGCGCGCCGCGGAATCAGCGGGGGTGAACCAGACCTGCGCGCCCTTGAGGCGATGTTCGCGGTAATCGGTTTCGCTTTCGAGCTCGACGACATCCAGGCGTTGCTTGAGCAGGTCGATGAAAGGCAAGAACGCCTCGCGGTTCAGCCCGTCCTTGTAGAGATCGTCGGGCGGGCGGTTCGATGTCGTCACGATGACCACGCCGGCCTTGATGAGCATCTGAAACAGCCGGCCGACCACCATCGCGTCGGTGATATCGGAAATCTGCATCTCGTCGAAGCACAGCAGCCGCAGATCGCGCGCGGCCTCCTCGGCCACCGGGGCCAGCGCGTCGTCCACGCCGCGCTGCCGGGCGGCGTGCATGCCCGAATGGATCTCCTGCATGAAGGCGTGAAAATGCACGCGCCGCTTGGCCTCGATCGGCACGGCGGCAAAGAACAGATCCATCAGCATCGACTTGCCGCGCCCCACGCCGCCCCAGAGGTAAAGCCCCCTGGGTGGCTCCGGCGCGCGGCGCAGCAACGTGCCCAGCAGGCCGCCCCGCGCGCGCGGCGCCGGATTCTCGGCGAGCCACGCGCGCAGGCTCTCGAGTTTCGGCACCACAGCGCGCTGGCCGGCGTCGGGGGTCAGCGCGCCTTCGGCGGCCATGCGGTCATAAATCCGGGTCAGGGTCTCGCTCATGGCCGCGTCCAATAGCCGGACGCGGGCGCGCTGAAAACCCTGGCGCGGGGATTTGACCTTTTGCTTGTTCGCGGCGAATACTGCGCCCGCCCTTGCCGCAAAGAGGTAATCATGCAAGCCACGCGCGCGCCATTCTTCACCCCCGTCCTGATCGGCGGCTGCATCATCATGATGCTGGGCTTCGGTGTACGCGCAAGCTTCGGCGTGTTCCAGATTCCGGTGGCCGACGAATTCGGCTGGCCGCGTGCCGAATTCAGCCTCGCCATCGCCATCCAGAACCTCGCCTGGGGCGTGGGCCAGCCGATCTTCGGAGCCATCGCAGAGCGTTTCGGCGACCGCCGCGCGATCCTGCTGGGGGCGCTGACCTATGCGCTGGGGCTGGTTCTCTCGGCTTTCGCGGTCACGCCCGGCGCGCATCAGCTGCTCGAAATCCTCGTGGGGTTCGGCATTGCGGGCACGGGGTTCGGCGTCATCCTCGCCGTGGTCGGCCGCGCGGCCAGTGACGAGAACCGCTCGCTCACGCTGGGGGTGGCGACGGCGGCGGGGTCCGCCGGGCAGGTGGTCGGCCCGCCGATGGCCGAGCTCCTGCTGGGACTTTACGACTGGCAGACCGTCTTCATCATTTTTGCCGCGCTCATCATCGCCGCCATGGCTGCGCTGCCGATGATGCGCGTGCCGCCCCCCGCCGCGCCCGCCGTGCCGGGCCGGGGCATGGCATTCGCCTTGCGGCGCGCGCTGCGCGATCCCTCCTTCGGGCTGATCTTCATCGGCTTCTTTTCCTGCGGCTATCAACTGGGTTTCATCACCGCGCATTTCCCGGCCTTCGTCACCGAGCTTTGCGGCCCGATCGACCCGTCGGGGATGCTGGCCTCGCTGGGTGTCACGACGACATCGGCGCTGGGGGCGGTGGCCATCGCGGTGATCGGGCTGACCAATATCGCGGGGACCATCACCGCCGGATGGGCCGGGCGGCGGATGTCGAAGAAGCACCTGCTGGCCGGCATCTACGCGGCGCGCACGGTGGCGGCGGCGGCCTTCATCCTCGCGCCGATCACACCCGGCTCGGTGATGGCATTCTCGGTGGTTATGGGGGCGCTGTGGCTGGCCACCGTGCCGCTGACCTCGGGGCTCGTGGCGCAAATCTGGGGGCTGCGCTACATGGGCACGCTGTACGGCATCGTCTTCTTCAGCCACCAGCTGGGCAGCTTCATCGGCGTTTGGCTGGGCGGCGCGCTCTATGACCTGCACGGGACCTATACCCTCGTGTGGTGGGTGGGTGTGGGCGTGGGGCTGCTCTCGGCGCTGGTGCATCTGCCGGTGGCCGACCGCCCCCGCGACCTGCCCGCCGCGGCTTGAATCACCATGCGCCGCTGGCGGCGTCAGCCGTTTTCGCGCAGGATGGACCCGGCGAGGTAAAGTGATCCGCAGATGAGAACGCGCGCGTCGGGGGAGCGGGCGACCACCTCCGCCAGTGCGTCGGCGACGCTATCGGCGATTTGCGCGCGGTGCCCGGCCGTGCGGGCGGCGGCCGCGGTCTGTTCGGGGGGCAAGGTCGCCGCCTCGCCGGGGACGGGCACGGCCGTCAGGCTCGCGGCCCGCTCGGAAAGCGGGCGCAGATAGCCGCCAATATCCTTGGTATTGAGCATCCCGCAGATCAGATGGGTCGGCCGGGGCGGCATGGCCGCGAGCGTGGCCGCCAGCGCCTGCCCGGCGGCGGGGTTGTGGCCGCCGTCGAGCCAGATCTCGGCATCCGGCGCCGCCTCGGCCAGCGGGCCGCGCCGCAGGCGCTGCATGCGTGCGGACCAGTCGGCGCGCGTGATCGCGGCCTCGCAGGCCGGCTCATTCATGCCCAGATGGCGCAGCGCGGCGATCGCCATGCCCGCATTGCCGATCTGGTGCGGGCCCGGCAGAACCGGCAGCGGGAGGTCGAGCAGGCCGGTCTCGTCCTGATAGACCAGCCGCCCGCGCTCCTGCCAGGCGTGCCAGTGCTGGCCGTGGGCGATCAGCGGCGCCCCCAGTCGTGCCGCGCGCGCCTCGATCACCTCCATCGCCGCGTCTTCCTGCGGCCCGACCACGCAGGGCACGCCGCGCTTGAGAATGCCGGCCTTCTCGGCGGCGATCTCGGGCAGCGTGTCGCCCAGGTATTGCTGGTGATCCAGCGCGACGGGCGTAATGACGGTCAGGCGCGGGCGGTCGACAACATTGGTGGCGTCCAGCCGCCCGCCCAGCCCAACCTCCAGCAGCAGCCAGTCGGCGGGCACGCGGGCGAACGCCAGCAGCGCCGCGCAGGTGGTGATCTCGAAATAGGTGATCGGGGCGGGGCCATTGGCGGCCTCGACCTCGTCGAGCAGGGCGGCCAGCGCAGGCTCGTCGATCAGCCTGCCCGCAAGCCGGATACGTTCGTGAAACCGCGCCAGGTGCGGCGAGGTATAGGCATGAACGCGCTCGCCCGCGCCCTCCAGCCCCGCGCGGATCATCGCCAGGGTCGAGCCCTTGCCGTTGGTGCCGGCGGCGTGGATCACCGGCGGCAGGCGCGTCTGCGGGTCGCCCGTTGCATGCAGCAGCCGCCAGACGCGGTCGAGCGTGAGGTCGATGATCTTGGGATGCAGCCTCATCAGACGCGCGAGGATCGCGTCGGAGGCCGGGGCGGTATCACTTGTCATGGAGCTGGCCGGTCGGCCTCCCTTGAATGAACGGCCGTTGCGGCGCGCGGGCGCCGGGCTCAGCCCGTGCCCCGGTCGGTCTTTTCCCCGGCGGTCTCGCTGGCATCTCCGGCCTCGGCCTGCCGCGGCTCCGGTTCGGCGGGGGTGAGCGGCTCGGGCGGGGGCAGATCGCCGCGCACCGCCGGCGGCTGGTGCATGAGCATCCGAAGGATCGTGATGAGCTCGTCACGCATGTCCTTGCGGTGGGTGACGCGGTCGAGCATGCCGTGATCGAGCAGGTATTCGGCGCGCTGGAAACCCTCGGGCAGCTTCTCACGGATGGTCTGCTCGATCACCCGCGGCCCGGCGAAGCAGATCAGCGCGTTGGGCTCGGCGATCTGGACATCGCCGAGCATCGCGTAACTCGCGGTCACGCCGCCCGTGGTGGGGTGGGTGAGCACCACGATATAGGGCAGGCCCGCCTCGCGCAGCATCTGCACGGCCACGGTGGTGCGGGGCATCTGCATGAGGCTGAGAATCCCCTCCTGCATGCGCGCCCCGCCCGCGGCGGAGAACAGTACCAGAGGGCGGCCGAGTTTGACCGCGCGCTCGCAGGCGGCGATGATGGCGTTGCCGACATACATGCCCATCGAGCCGCCCATGAAGCTGAAGTCTTGCGCGGCGGAAACGACGGGGGTGCGGCCCACCTCGCCCTCGGCGATGAGCATCGCCTCCTTTTCGCCTGTGGCCCGCTGGGCGGCCTTCATCCGGTCGGGATAGCGCTTCTGGTCGCGGAAATGGAGCGGGTCGGCCACCGGTTCAGGCACCTTCACCTCGGAATAGACGCCGTTGTCGAACAGCGTCTTGAAGCGCTCGCGCGGCGTAATCGGCATGTGGTGGCCGCAATTGGTGCAGACATTGAGATTGTCGGCCAATTCGCGATGAAACAGCATCGAGCCGCACTCGTCGCATTTGCGCCAGAGATTCTCGGGCACTTCGCGGCGCGAGAAAAGCGAGTTTATGCGCGGGCGGACGTAGTTGGTGATCCAGTTCATCGCGGGTGTTGTCCTCGGCGGCCAGGGCCATCACGGTGTGCCGCCCAGATAAGCCGGCGGGCGCGTGAATGCAATCAGCGGCGGTGGCGCAGCGCGAAGCGTCCGACCAGCCAGATGAGGGCGAGAAGGGCCATGTCGAGCGCCATCAGGGGCCGCAATGCCGCCGCGTCGGGCGGGTGGGGATAGCGCCACAATGCCAGCCCGTCGAGCCCGCCGCCCATGGAGACGATCAGAAGCGCGTAGACGTTGTTGGCGAAATGCAGCCCCCAGGCCAGCCCGAGACTGCCGCTGCGCGCCGTCAGGTCGGCCGCGATCAGCCCGAACAGCCCGGTCGAGGCGACCACCAGCCAGGTATTGCCGCCCATCGTGACCGGGTCGTAATGTACCAGACCGAAGGCCAGCGAGGGCAGTATCAGCCAGCCGAGCGGGCTGCGGAATCGTGCGGCGAGTTGCTGGAGCATGTAGCCGCGAAACAGGGCTTCTTCGGCGCCGGTCTGGACGATCAGCCCGAGCAGGGCAATGGGCAGCAGGGCCGCCCACAGCGCCGGATCGAGGCCGGGTGTCAGATCGCTCCAGCCCGACCAGGCCAGCCCCGCCGGCGCGAAGGCCACGAGCGCTAGCCCGATCCCGAGAAAGAAGTCGCGCAGGGCAATCCGCCACGGCCCGATGATACTGGCCAAGCCGCGCCCCTGCATCAGCCGCGCGGCCACAACCGTGCCCAGCATCAGCCCCGAGAAGGAGGCGAGCAGAACCAGCAGCGTGATCGGATCGCCGCCCCGCGACACACGGTCGAGCGCCCCGAGGAGTGCCGCATCGCTCATCAGCAGCCGCAGGGTCAGCCCCGTCAGGGCCAGAAATCCCGCATAGAACACCACGACGAGCGCGAGCCCCACCACAAGCCGCCAGAACTGAGGCCTTTGCCGGGCGGGGGCAATGTAGCGTTCGAAGACCTGCGGGCGGAGCATGGGCATCACCTGTATCGGGGCGAGAACCCGTGCACTGTGTCGTGAAGCCGAAACGGGGGCAAGCGCATGGCCCGCGTCACGTGGCAACAGGGCGACGCGCCCCGCCGGCGGGGGCAAAGCCGCTTGCGCAGCCTCGCCGCGCCGCCTATCCAGAAAGGCAACGACAGACGAGGGGGAGCACAGCACATGAGCCAGAGGACTTACGACAAGGCGCACCTGCCCAGCCGGCATGTCACCGAAGGGGCGTCGCGGGCGCCGCATCGCTCCTACTATTACGCGATGGGGCTGTCCGAGGAGGAAATCCACCAGCCCTTTGTCGGCGTTGCCACCTGCTGGAACGAGGCCGCGCCCTGCAACATCGCGCTCTCGCGGCAGGCGCAGGCGGTCAAGTCGGGCGTGAAGTCCAATCGCGGGACGCCGCGCGAGTTTACCACCATCACGGTGACCGACGGCATCGCCATGGGCCATGAGGGCATGCGGTCGAGCCTGGCCTCGCGCGAGGCCATCGCGGATACCGTCGAGCTGACCATGCGGGGCCACAGCTATGACGCGCTCGTCGGGCTGGCGGGCTGCGACAAGTCGCTGCCGGGCATGATGATGGCGATGGTCCGGCTCAACGTGCCGTCAGTGTTCATCTATGGCGGCTCCATCCTTCCGGGCCGTCTCAATGGCAAGGATGTTACGGTTCAGGATGTCTTCGAGGCGGTCGGCAAGCATCAGGCGGGCAACTATTCCGATGCCGAACTGGCCATCCTCGAACGCATCGCCTGCCCCTCCGCCGGCGCCTGCGGCGGGCAGTTCACCGCCAACACCATGGCCTGCGTGAGCGAGGCCATCGGGCTGGCGTTGCCCAATTCCTCGGGCGCGCCGGCGCCCTATGAATCGCGCGACCAGTATGGCGAAGCCTCCGGCGCGGCGGTGATGGAGCTGATCGACAAGAACATCCGCGCGCGCGACATCGTCACCCGCAAGTCGCTCGAGAACGCCGCGCGGGTGGTGGCATGCACGGGTGGGTCCACGAATGCCGGGCTGCACCTGCCGGCCATCGCCCACGAGGCGGGGATCGAGTTCGACCTGTTCGACGTGTGCGACATCTTCCACGACACGCCTTATTTCGTCGATCTCAAGCCCGGCGGGCAGTATGTCGCCAAGGATCTCTACGAGGCCGGCGGCCTGCCGGTCGTCATGAAGGAGCTGCGCAAGGCGGGGCTTATCCATGAGGACTGCATGACCGCCACCGGTCGCAGCATCGGCGAGGAAATCGACCGGATCACCCGCGAAGCTGACGGAAAGGTGATCCACTCGGTGGCGACGCCGATCACCAGGACCGGCGGCGTGGTGGGGCTGAAGGGCAATCTCGCCCCCGACGGCGCGATCGTGAAGGTCGCCGGCATGAGCGCCGAGGAGCAGGTGTTTTCCGGCCCCGCGCGGGTCTTCGAATGCGAGGAGGACGCCTTCGCGGCCGTGCAGAACCGCGACTACGCCGATGGCGAGGTCATCGTGATCCGCAATGAGGGGCCCGCCGGCGGCCCAGGGATGCGCGAGATGCTCGCCACCACCGCCGCGATCTCGGGTCAGGGGCGGGGCAAGAAGGTCGCGCTGATCACCGACGGGCGGTTTTCCGGCGCGACGCGTGGCTTCTGCGTGGGCCATGTCGGCCCCGAGGCGGCGCATGGCGGCCCCATCGCGCTGCTGCGCAATGGCGATGTGATCACCATCGACGCGCAGACCGGCGAGCTTTCGGTGGCCCTCTCCGACGACGAACTGGCCGAACGCAAAAAGGGCTGGTCCGGCCCGCGCAAGACGATCTACGGTTCGGGCGCCTTGTGGAAATATGCCGAGCAGGTCGGCTCCACCCGCAAGGGAGCGGTGACGCATCCAGGCGGCGCAGGCGAGCGGCATGCCTATATGGACATCTAGACATCCGCGCGCGGGCGCGGTGCTGGCGCTGACTTTTCTTCTGGCGGCCTGTTTCGACGGGCTGGGCGGCAGCGGCGGTTTCATGAGCTTCGGCGGTTCGGCGCGGGGTGCGGCGCCGCGCACCGCCGAGGTGGCAGGCGGCGCGGTCACCATTGCCGGTCCGCGCGGCTACTGCATCGATGTGCAGGCCACGCGCGAGGAAACGCGCGGCGCGGTGGCGCTCCTGGGGGGCTGCGACGCGCTGGGCGAGGGCGGGCGCGCGCCCGATACCCGCGCCGTGCTCACCGCCTCCGTCTCGGGGCCGGAGAATGACTGGCCCCGGGTGGCGGACTCCATCGACGCCCTGACGGCTTTCTTCGATTCCGCCCCCGGCCGCGCCGCGCTGAGCCGTTCCGGCCAGGCAGGGTCGGTGGAGGTCGACTCGATCGACAGCCGCGACGGTATCCTGCTTCTTCGGGCGCGCGACACCAGCGAGTTTCGCGGGCCCAGCGTCGCACCCGATTACTGGCGCGCGATTTTCGACTTGCGCGGGCGCGTGGTGACACTGTCGGTGATGTCGGCGGCCGGGACGCCGTTGTCGGATCAGGCCGGCCGAGGGCTGATCGAGGCGTTCGTGCGTGCCATGATGCGGGCCAATACCGGCTGAGCGGCTTCCCCGGGGTCCGCGGGGCTCAGGGGCGAGACGGTGAGGAGGAACATGGCGGCACGCCTGGGCTCATGGCTGGATGCGCGGCTGCATCGGCGCGGCCTGCGGCGGTGGGCACGCGCGCGTGCCCATGTCGGTCGCATGGCGCCGACGCTTCTCGCCCGGCTGCGGCAGGACGCGGCCGCCATGCGCACGGCGATCGACGGGTTCGAGCGCGCCGCCGCCGAGCGCCTCGACGGGGCCGCGCCCGATCCCGCCCCGCCCCTGCACGGCGACTGGGCCTGGCGCCCCCCGCTATGGCGCGCGCCCGTGGCCGCGGCCGGCTGGACGCATGTCGGACCGGGCACCGAATTGTCCGAGTCGGTCAAGCTGTTCCACGATGCCACCAACCACGAGATCGCCCTGCGCCAGCATTGTCCGGCTGCGGGGTGGAGTGGCGCGGGGCCCTGCGGCGTGTCGGTCGAGGTCTTCGGTTTCGACGGGCGTTTTCTCTCGCTCGTCGTCGATCTGCCCGACGCGGCCGCTCGGGGCCTGAGCGGGCGGCATCTGGTGAGTCTTGCGCTCGCGCTGCGGCTCGAGAGCCCCATCGAGGTCTTCGCGCGGCTCAACATCCGCCAGGGCCCGAACACGGCACAGTTCCTGCGCGAACTACCGCCCGAGCAGGTTGGTGCGGGGGCAGCGTCGGTGGATTTCGATCTTGGCTCCGGCGATATTGCCGAGGGCCGTGCGGATCGGCTCTGGCTCGATCTGATTTTCGAGCGGCCACGGATGAACTGCATCACCGTCGACGACGTGGTGCTTGCGCGTCGGCCCCGCGCCGGGATGTGAGAGGATGATCGCCCATGCCCGACCCCGGATTGACGAAAACCCGCTTTGCCGAAGGTGTGTGGGAGGGTGTGTTGCACCTGCCGGGCCGCGCCGAGCCGCCGGTGATCGAAGCAGTACACCACGCCATGCCCGCGCCGGGCCGGGCGGGTGAAACCAGGGCGCTGCCCGCACCCGTGCTCACCGCGGCCGATGGGCTTGGCACCTGGCATCTACGACTCGATGTGCCCGCCTCGGTTCTCGGCGAGGGTGTGCAGACCGTCGTGCTGCGCGAGGCTGGCGCGGAGGCGACGTTGGCGGTTTTCTCCATTCTGGCCGATTCACCCCCTCACGGCGACGTGCTGGCCGAACTCGCCCATCTGCGCGCCGAGCTCGAACTTCTCAAGACCGCCTTTCGCCGCGCCGAGCGCGGGCGGCAGACACGGTGACACAGCGGGCGCGACGGCGCTGGGGAGCCGATGTGCGCAGTTTGGGGGGGGTATCGCACGCCTCATATCTACTGGACGAAAGCCCTGGCTCCGAACGGCCCGACCCATGTCGGAAAGCGGAAGTCGTCGCATGCCGCCGGACCGCCGGCGAAGGACGCAGGCGCTTGACAAGCCCCGCGAAACCCGTCAAACCACGCCCGGATCGGGGCCGTAGCTCAGTTGGGAGAGCGCGTCGTTCGCAATGACGAGGTCAGGGGTTCGATTCCCCTCGGCTCCACCATTATTTCTTGATAAGTGACTTATTTTATTGCGATTTTAGGCGCCGCGCGAAAGCTATCTCACCATCTATCCCACCACTTTGACCGAGCCCGGATTAGAGCGTGTTGCGTTTAATTGGTTTCACAGCCAGCGGCCTTGAAGAAGTTGTAGCATTCCTCGTCGGTGAAGAGGTCACAGACGTGTCCAACGGCGCGCCATAGGTCGTCGTAGGTCC
>PUHN01000015.1 GCA_002967695.1 Rhodobacteraceae bacterium WD3A24
GCGCGGGCGCGGCGGGGTGCGTCTCGCCCGCGCCGCGCGCGGCGTCGAAGGCGCGGGCGAAGGCGCGCAGGCTGGCCTCGACCCCGCGGCCCGAGGCGCGGATCGCGTCCTCGAAACTCTCGCGCGGGAAGGGCAGCCGCCCCGAGCCGGCCAGCGCGCCCAGCAGGCTGGCCGAGATCACCGTGCCTTCCTCGACGGCCATGCGGTCCATGTCGAACAGGATCAGCTTCTCGGCGGCCAGCTCGGCGGCGGCGCGCACCTCGTCGGCATTGGCGATGCCGTCGCCCGGCGCCATCTTCTCCGAGACCGCCAGCGCGCGGTGGGTCGAGGCGATCAGCGTCGTGCGCTCGGGCGTGACGAAGCCGCGCATGATCGCGCGGCCCGCCTCCATCATCTCGGCGGCGACGAGGATGTCCACATCCCCCGCGGCGGGGGCGAGCGAGAAGACCGGCGTGCCCGCGTCCTTTGGCGCCATCTCGATATAGTAGATCGTCGCGCCGGTGCGCTGGGCCACGCCGGCGACCGAGGTCGCCTGAACGCCGTAGCCGTTGGCGCGCGCGACCGCCTCGACCCAGCCGGTCAGCACGCCGCCGCCCTGGCCGCCCACGGCCATGATGGCGAGCTTGATGATGCCCTCCATGCGCGCGTCGGGCTGGCGCGGCTCCAATCCCTGCACAGCCTGGTTCATTCCGCGGCCACTCCCTCGATCGCGTCGAAATTCAGCCGGCGCCGCGCGCGACGCGCCTGCAGCCAGCCGATGATGCCCCGCCGCCAGCGGTCGAGGCGCTGCTCCCACGGGCTCGGATTGTGAATCACGTCGGCGCGGTAGAAGGACGGGCACAGCACGGCCGCATCGGCCACCTCGCCGCAGTTGCCGCAGCCGACGCAAGACTCGTCAATCGCCGCGACGGGGTCGTCGCGCAGCGGGTCGTCGAGCGTCTTGACCGACAGCGACGGGCAGCCCGACAGCCGGATGCAGGCATGATCGCCGGTGCAGATGTCCTCGTCCACGCCGAAGCGCGGCTTCTCGACCCGGCGGCCCTCCCTGATCGCGGCGGCGACCTGCGGCTTCACCCGCCGCTGCTTGTTGAGCATGCATTCCGACGAGGCCACGATCACCTTCGGTCCCGTGTAGTCGGTCGTCAGCGCCTCGCGCAGCACCTCGCGCATGCGGCCCACGTCATAGGTGTCGTCGATCTCGCGGACCCATTCGACGCCGATGCCGCGCACCGCGTCGGAGATGGAGTGCTGGGTGGACTTGCTGGCGTTCTCGGCGCGCGAGGACAGGACATCCTGCCCCCCCGTGGCGGCCGAGTAGTAGTTGTCGACGATCATCACGACGCCGTCGGAGCGGTTGAACACCATGTTGCCGACGGAACTCGACAGCCCGTTGTGCCAGAAGCCCCCGTCGCCGATGACCGAGACGGGGCGCTTCTCGCCGCCGGCGTCGAAGGCGGCGTTCGACGCAGGCCCCAGCCCGTAGCCCATCGTCGCCCCGCCGATGTTGAAGGGCGGCAGCGAGGCGAAGAGATGGCAGCCGATATCGGCCGAGATCTGGTGTTCGCCCAGCTCCTCCTGGACCAGCTTCATCGCGGCGAAGATGGGGCGCTCGGGGCAGCCCGTGCAAAAGCCCGGCGGGCGCACCGGCACGGTCTTCGACAGGTCGGGGATTTCGGACTCGTCGGGGCGGTTGGGCGCGCGGGTCTGGGCGGGCAGGCGGTCGGGCGCCTCCTCGCGCAGGAAGGCCTGCACCCCGTCGAGCATCACCTGCCCGGTATACTCGCCCGCCATCGGCAGCATGTCCTTGCCGTGCAGGCGGGTGCGCTTGCCGTTGCGGTAGAGCAGGCTGCCGAGCTGCTGCTCGATGAATTCGGGCTGGCCCTCCTCGATCATCAGCAGCGCGTCCTTGCCCTCGGCGAATTCGAGGAGTTCCTCCTCGACCACCGGATAGGTGACGTTCATCACGTAGAGCGGGATATCGCTCTTCCCGTGGATGTCGGCCAGGCCCAGCCGCTGCAGCGCGCGGATCACGCCGTTATACATCCCCCCCTGCAGGATCAGCCCGACAGGCGCCTCCTGCGGGCCGAAGACCTCGTTGAGGCCGTGTTCGCGGATGTATTTCTGCGCATCGGGCCAGCGGTTCTTCACCTTGTCCTGTTCCTGCGCGTAGGACATCGGCGGCAGCACCACGCGCGAGACGTCGCGGCGCGGGTTCGAGAGCGCGTCCTTCACCGTCAGCGGGGGCGGGCGGTTGTCGCGCGTGGTGAACTGCCCCGTCACGTGGCACGAGCGGATGCGCACCATCAGCATCACCGGCGTGTTGGTGGCCTCGGAAAGCTCGAACCCCTGTTCGACCGCGCCCACGATCGAGGGCAGGTTGGGCCGCGGATCGAGAAGCCAGAACTGCGACTTCATCGCGAAGGCGTGGCTGCGCTCCTGCATGATCGAGGAGCCTTCGCCGTAGTCCTCGCCGACGATGACGAGCGCGCCGCCGGTGACCCCCGACGAGGCGAGGTTGGCCAGCGCGTCGGAGGCGACGTTGACGCCGACCGAGCCCTTGAACGTTACCGCGCCGCGGATCGGGTAGTGGACGCTGGCCGCCAGCATCGCCGCCGCGGCGGCCTCGGAGGCGTTGGCCTCGAACCGCACGCCGAGCTCGCCGAGAATCTCCTCGGCGTCGGCGAGCACGTCCATCAGATGCGAGATCGGCGCGCCCTGATAGCCGCCGACATAGCCCACCCCGTTTTCCAGCAGGGCCTTGGTGATGGCGAGGATGCCCTCGCCGGTAAAGGTCTCGCCCTCGCCGAGGCGCAGGTGCTGGACCTCTTTCTTGAACGACCGTTCAGCCATTTTCGCTCCACTCGGTCAGAAATCGTGCTTGCGGATATTGGCGAGAATCTTCTGCAACGTGCCGACGAAGGCGCGCTGTTCGTCCGTGTCGATGCCTGCGAACATCTCGGCATAGCTCTGGGCCATGTGCGGCCAGAGCTTCTCGAAGGCCGCGCGGCCCGCCTCGGTCAGATGGATGCGGGTGGCGCGGCTGTCCGAAGGGTCTGCCTCGCGCCGCACCAGCCCCTCGGCGGCCAGCGAGTCGAGCGCCCGGCTCAGCGTCGATTGCTCGACCACCGAATACACCGCGAGCTGGCGAATCTGGATGCCGTCGATCACGCTGAGCACCGCCAGCGCGCGCATCTTGGGTGTTGAGAGCCCCAGCGCGGCCATCTCCTCGCGCAGGCTCGCATTGTAGCGGCCCATGATGCGGTTCATCAGATAGGGCGCGAAATTGTCCAGCCCCATCTCGCCCAGCCGCGGCGGGCGCGCGGGCCGCTGGAGATCGTCGGGATCGGTGCGTTCGTTCATGCGCCCATCCTCCTGGCCACGAGATATCCCGATCCGCCGCCCAGGCCAGGGCCGGGATGCGTCGAGGCGCCGATGTGATGCAGGCCGCGCAGGGCGGTGTCGTTGTCGACAGAATGCGCGAAGGGCCGCCAGATAAAGAACTGGTCGATCCCGCAATGCCCGCCATAAGGATCGCCGCCGACCAGATTGGGGTTCATCGCCTCCAGATCGGCGGGCGAATAGGCCCGGCGGGCAAGCTTTATGGCATCGAAATTGTGGATATGACGGGCGAGGATGGCCTCGATCCGGTCGGCGAAGGCCTCGCGCGCCGCCGGGCTCCAGTCAGGGCCGGCGTCGATCTCGCCGGCGGCATCGCCCTTGATGACGCGCGGCGCGTCGGGGATCTGCAGCCACAGCACGCCCTTGCCCGAGGGCGCGCGGGAGGGGTCGAGTCGGTGCGGCTGGCCCACGCAGATCGTCGGTGTCTCGGGGATCATCCCGCGCTCGGCCTCGTTGGCCGACTTGGACACGCTGTCGATCCCGTCGGACAGATGGATCAGCGCGACATCCTCCAGCCCCTCGGCCACCCAGTCGGGGGCGCCGTCGAGCGCATAGTGAAGCTGGAAGTCGCCCCGCCCGTGGCGGAAGGCGGCGGCGGCGTCGCGATCGGCCTGCGGCAGATCGGCGTCGCGCAGCAGCCGGCCATAGAGCTGGCCCGGCGCAACCGAGGCGATGACGTCGCGCGCGGCGATCTCCTCGCCCTCGGAGGTGACAACCCCGGCGGCCCAGCCCTTTTCGATGCGGATGCGGTCGACCTCCACGCCGCAGCGGATTTCGCCGCCCTGCTCCTCGATCAGCGCGCGGAACGCCTCGGCCGCCTGGGCGGCGCCGCCCCTGACCACCGGCGCGCCGGCCGCCTCCAGCGCGAAGGCGATGACCTTGCCCATCTGCCCCGAGTAGGTCGATTCGGGCGTGAGCCCCGCATGCAGCACCCAGGGCGCGTAAAGCGCCTGTACCAGCGGCGAGGTATAGGTCGTCTCAAGCCAGCCGCGCGCGGGGGTCAGCGCCCGGCCCATCCATGCAGCCAGCCCGCGCGGGCCGCGCTTCCACGCCTGTCTGGCCAGCAGCCGCGCGGTGGACCAGCTCCACAACCGCCCGCCCAGCAGCGAGAACAGGAAATCGGCGTCGGCCTCGATTCCGGTCACGTCGCGGCGGTGGGCGTCGCCGTCGCCCTCGGCCAGCGCGTCGAAGGCCGCGATGTTGGCCTCGCGATCGGTCGTCAGCCGCAGCGCCGACCCGTCGGGCCGCAGCACCGCGGTGGGGTGCGGACTGTGGCAGAACTCCAACCCATGCCGCGCCAGGTCGTCGCCCAGCGCGGCATGGGCCGGGGAGGTCAGGAAAAGCACGAAGGTCGCGGCCATCACGTCATGCTGGAAGCCGGGCAGGGTGGCCTCTTCGGTGCGCATGCACCCACCGGGGGCCTCGGCCCGCTCCAGCACCAGCACGCGCCGGCCCTTCTTCGACAGCATCGCCGCGGCGACGAGCGAATTGATGCCGGCCCCGATGATGACGTGATCGTACCGCGTCATCGCGCATCAGCCCTTGGGCACGAGCGCCAGCGCCCGGATCGGCGAGCCGGTGCCGCGCTTGATCTTGATCGGCGCGGCGATCAGGATCGCGCCCTTGGCCGGCAGCTTGTCGAGATTGGCCAGGCTCGCCAGGCCGAACTTGTTGTCGCGGTGCAGGAAGTTGTGCGCGGGGAAGGGCGGCTCCATCCCCCCGGCCGAGCCCGCATCGGTGCCGATGCACTGGCTGCCCCAGCCGACGATGCCCTTCGAGAGCAGGTATTCCACCGCCTCGGGCGTGGGGCCGGGCGAATGGGGGCCGTTCTCGTCGGTGTTGAGGAACTTCTCCTCGTCATCGGCGTAGCGGTCCCAGTCGGTGCGCATGACGACCCACTCGTCGCGGCCGATCTCGCCGTGCTCCTTCTCCCATGCCTTGATGTGCTCGTCGGTCAGCAGGAAATCGGCGTTCTCGGCCGCCTCCTTCGAGCAGTCGATCACGTTGACCGGGGCGATCAGGCGCTGCACGTCCAGCGTGTCGGTGAAGCCATCCTTGTAGTCCTTGCCCGTCACCCAGTGATGGGGCGCGTCGAAATGGGTGCCCGAATGCTCGCCCAGCACCATCCAGTTCCAGGCAAAGAAGGGGCCGTCCTCGTCGTATTCGCTGATCTTGTGAATCTCGACCTTGGGCGTGTTCTTGGCGAAATCCGGCGGCAGTTGCAGGATCGGCGTCTCGGGGCCCAGCGGGCTGGACAGATCGACAACCTCGACCTTGCCCGAAAGAAGCAGCCCCCCCAGTTCGTTTATGGTGTTCGCAGCGCTCATGTCGGTCATACTCCCTGTCAGGATTTGTCGCGCCCCGGCCGTGCCTCCCGGTGCCGGGGGACGCACCCGCCGGGGCGGGGCGAAAATTATGCTAGACAGGTTTCCATGCATTTGCAAACATAACTTGTGATTGGAGGGCCGGAATTGAGCAGCGAATTCGACGCCGTCATCGTGGGGGCGGGCCACAACGCGCTGGCCTGCGCGGCCCATCTTTCGGCGAAGGGCTGGCGCGTGGGCGTGTTCGAGCAGGCCGCGCGCCCCGGCGGCGCGGTCAAGACGCTGGAGCTGACCGCGCCGGGGTTTCGCCACGACTGGGGGGCGATGAACCTTTCGCTGTTTGCGGGTTCGGCGTTTCATGGCACATACGGCGAAGAGCTCTCCCGGCACGGGCTGGAATTCGCGCCGGTATCGGACGTGTTCGCCAGCGTCTTTCCCGATGGCCGCTGGCTGGGGGTGAGCACTGATCTCGACGCGACATCGGCGAGCATCGGCGGCTTTTCGGCGGCGGATGCCGAAACATGGCGCCGCCTCGCCGCCGGTTTCGGGGCGGAGGCCGCGCAGATATTCGCGCTGCTGGGCAGCCCGATGCGGAAAGGTGCGCTTGCACGTTTCGGCTGGGGGCTGTGGCGCGACCGGGGCGCGGGCGGCGCGCTGGATCTGGGGCGTTTCCTGATCGAATCGCCGCGCGCCTGGCTGACCCGCAGCTTCGAGTCGCCCGAGCTGCGCGCGGCGCTGGGCGCCTGGGGCATGCATCTGGATTTCGCCCCCGACATCGCCGGCGGCGCGCTGTTCCCGTATCTGGAGGCGATGGCGGCCCAGAACATGGGCATGGTGCTGGGCAAGGGCGGCGCCGGGACGATGATCGACGCGCTGAGCGGCATGGTCGAGGCGCATGGCGGGACGATCGAATGCGGCGCGCCGGTCGCCCGCATCCTGCGCGAGGGCGGCCGCGCCTCGGGCGTCGATCTGGCGGACGGGCGCCGGGTGACGGCCCGCCGCGCGGTGATCGCGGGGACCGCGCCGCGCAACCTGATCGACGGGTTGCTTGAGGGCGAGTCGGGCGATGCCGGATATGACGCGAAGATGCGCAGCTTCGCCCATGCGCCGGGCACGATGATGATCCATCTGGCGATGGAGGATCTGCCTGACTGGGCGGCCGGGGCCGAACTGCGCCGTTTCGCCTATGTCCACATTGCGCCCAGCCTCGACCACATGGCGCGGGCCTATGCCCAGGCGCAGGCCGGGCTGCTGCCCGAGGCGCCGGTCGTCGTGGTGGGCCAGCCCGGCACGGTGGACCCGACGCGCGCGCCGGAGGGCAAGCACACGCTGTGGCTTCAGGTGCGCATGGCCCCCGCCGAGATCGCCGGTGACGCCGCCGGCCGCATCGAGGCGACCGATTGGGACGGCGCCGCCGCGCCCTTTGCCGAGCGCGTCCTCGACATGCTGGAGGCCTACGCCCCCGGAACCCGCGACAGAATCATCGCGCGCCATGTCGTCAGCCCGCGCGATCTGGAGGCCGACAACCCCAACCTGGTGGGCGGTGACCAGATTTGCGGCAGCCACCATCTTGCCCAGCATTTCCTGTTCCGCCCCGCGCGCGGCCATGCCGGCGGCGAGACCCCGGTTGCGGGCCTGCACCTGACGGGCGCGGCGGTCTGGCCGGGCGCGGGGGCGGGCGCCGGGTCGGGCTATATGCTGGGCCGCCGACTTGCCGGCGCGTGAGTAACCACAAGAAGCGAAACCGACAGGGAGACCATGACAATGAAAGCCAATCTGACACGACGCAGCCTGCTTCAGGCCACGACGGCCGGTGTCGCGCTGGGGGCGATGGGGCTGCCCGCGCGCGCCCAGGAAATCGACGAGCTGGTGATCGCCTACAACGTGAACCTGCCCAGCTGGGATCCGACCACGGGCCCCTCGGCGGTGAACCCGACGATCCAGGGCATCTACCAGTCGGTGTTTGATATGTTCATCCACCAGAACACCGATCTGAGCCCGGCGCCGGGCCTGATCACCGACTGGGGCTGGAACGACGACGACACCCAGGTCTGGATGGATGTGCGCGAGGGGGTCGTGTGGCATGACGGCGAGCCCTTCACGCCCGAGGACGTCGTCTGGTCGCTGGAGCGCGCCGCCGACCCCGAAAGCGGCAACCCGATCCAGTCCACCTGGGCGACGATCGGCAATTTCCGCATCGACGGCAACCGCATCACCGGCGACGTGCTGCAATACGACCCCACGATCTTCAAGTGGATGTATTTCCTGACCGGCTACGTCCTGCCCAAGCACTATTACGAGCGTGTCGGCGCCGAAGGCTTCGAGGAGGCGCCGATCGGCACCGGCCCCTACATGGTGGACAGTTTCGAGCGCAACGCCTTCGTGCGGCTGCGGGCCAACCCGAACTACTGGAACGGTGTTGCGGAGTTCGAGACGGTGACCATCAAGTTCGTCACCGACGCCACCAGCCGCGTGGCCGAGGTGGAAAGCGGCAACTCGCACGTCACGCTCGAGATGCCTTACGAGGAGTACGACCGCCTGCGCCAGCGCCCGAACATCGCCGGCACCGACATGCCGATTTCCGATATCGGCATGATCTTCATCAACGACGTGGAGCCGATGCTGGACCGCAACGTGCGGCTGGCGATGCACTACGCCATCGACAAGGAGCTGATCATCGACCGGCTGCTGTCGGGCTACGGGGTGCCGATCGACACGATGCAGACCCCCGACTACCTCGCTTATGACCCGTCGATCGAGGTGCCCACCGACCCCGAGCGCGCGCAGGAGCTTCTCGCCGAGTCGGGCTACGGCCCCGACAATCCGGTCCGCTTCACCATCCAGACCACGCGCGGCTTCAAGCCCAAGGACTACGAGATCATCCAGGCGATCGTGGGCATGTGGCGCCGCGTCGGGATCGAGGCCGAGATCGAGGTCTACGAGATCGCCCAGCATTTCGAGTTGCGCGCGGCCGACGAACTCGCGCCCGCGGCCTTCTACAACTGGGGCAACGCGGTCGGCGACCCGACGACTTCCACCGGCTTCGCGATGTATGGCCCGTCGCCCCATTCGGTCTGGGACGGGCAGGACCTGATCGACATGATCAACCCGCTGTGGGGCGAAAGCGACGAGGAGGCCCGCATCGAGGGCTGGCAGGAAGTCGATCGCTACATCGCCGAGAACGGGCTGGTGATCCCGCTGCTGCAGTATGTCCAGCCGATCCTGCACGACCCGCGGGTCGAGGTGACGCAGCACGCCTCGGGCGCGCTGCTGCCGCATCTGATGCGCCGGGCCTGACGGGCCCGGAG
This sequence comes from Rhodobacteraceae bacterium WD3A24, assembly GCA_002967695.1. Classification (GTDB taxonomy): domain Bacteria; phylum Pseudomonadota; class Alphaproteobacteria; order Rhodobacterales; family Rhodobacteraceae; genus Alkalilacustris. Next base: position 9,032 of record PUHN01000015.1, read on the forward strand.
AGGGGCCGGGGCGTCGCAGGGGCGGCCCGGCCCGCATGACTTCCCATTCCGACAAGATCAGGACGGCCCGCTCTTGCAGTTTCTCCGTGCGATCCTTCTGCGCCTCGCCACCACGGCGGTGACGCTTTTCGGCGCGGCGCTGATCGTCTTCGTGGTGGTGCGGGTGGTGCCCGGCAACCCCATCGCGATGATGCTGCCGCCCAACGCGACCGAGGACGACGTGGCGCGGCTGCGCGCGCTCTACGGGCTGGACAAGTCGATAATGGAGCAGTTCGTCATCTGGCTGGGAGGGGTCGTGCAGGGTGATTTCGGAACCTCGATCTCGCTGCGCCGGCCGGTGGCCGAGCTGGTGCTGGGCCGGCTTCCGGCGACGCTGGAGCTTTCCATCTTGGCGCTGATCCTCGCGGTCGCGCTGGGCGGCGCGATGGCGCTGCTGGGCACGCGCTGGCGCGGCCGGCGCACCGAGGCGGCCGTCGACGTGGCCAACGGCGTGGGCATGTCGGTGCCCGATTTCCTGTGGGGGCTTCTGCTGATCCTGCTGTTCGGGGTGCTGTGGCCGCTCTTTCACATCTCGGGGCGGGTCTCGCCGCAGCTCGATTTGCCGTTCTCGACGAATTTCTACCTGTTCGAGAGCCTGTTGCGCCTGCGCTTCGACATCACTGCCGACCTGCTCGCGCACATGTTCATGCCCTCTGTCGCGCTCGCGCTGCCGCTCGCGGCGATTATCGGCCAGCTTCTAAAGCAGTCGCTGAAGGAGACGATGGGCCTCGACTACGTCACGCTGGCGCGCACCAAGGGATATGGCGAGACGCGCGTGATCCTGCGCGAGGCGCTGCGCAACGCGGTGCTGCCGACGCTGACGCTGGTGGGCGTCCAGTTCACCTTCCTGATCGGCGGCACCGTCATCATCGAGCGGCTGTTTTCCTACGAGGGGCTCGGCAACATGGCCATCGACGCCGTCATCAACCGCGACCTGCCGCTGATCCAGGGGATCGTGATCGTCTTTGCCGCCTTGTTCACCGCGGTGAATCTGGTGGTCGATCTCACCTATGCCGCGCTGAACCCGAGGCTGCGCCATGCGTGACGGCCGGGGTCAGATCAGGCGCCGCGCCGGGCTCAGGCTGTGGCTGTCGGGGGGGTGGCTGGCGCTCGTCCTGTTCGGCGCGGTCTTCGCGCCCTGGGTCGCGCCGCAGGACCCGCTGATGCAGGATCTCTTCACCTCGCGCCTGCCGCCTTTCTGGATGGAGGGCGCCGAGCCCGGCTACTGGCTGGGCACCGACAATCTGGGCCGCGACGTGCTCAGCCGCATCCTGCATGGGGCACGCATCGCGCTGATCGTGGCCGTCTCGGCGGGGGCGGCGACCTGCCTGATCGGGGCCACGCTGGGGCTGATCGCGGGCTATTTCCGCGGCATGGCCGATATCGTCATCTCGCGGCTGGTCGATATCTGGATGGCGTTTCCGCCGGTCCTGTTCGCGATCCTGCTGATCGCGGTTCTCGGCACGGGGCTGACCTCGATCATCGTCGCGATCGTGGTCATCGACTGGACGCGCTTTGCCCGCGTGGTGCGCGCCGAGGCGATGAACCAGGGGGCGATGGACTATGTCGCCTCGGCCCAGGTGGCGGGGTATTCGCGGCTGCGCACGATGCTGGTGGAAATCCTGCCCAACGTGCTGCCGACGATCGGCGCGCTGCTGACGCTGGAAATGGGCATCTCGGTCATCGTCGAGGCGATCCTGAGCTTCGTGAACCTCTCGATCCCGACCGACGACCCGACCTGGGGCGGGATGATCGCCGAGGGCCGCCAGGCCATTCACCAGTCCTGGTGGGTGCTGGTCTTTCCGCTGGTCACGCTGTTTCTGACCGTCCTGTCCTTCTCGCAACTCGGCGAGGGGCTCAAGGACCGCTTCGACCCGGTGCTGCGGTGAGCGCGTATCTGGAAATCCGCAACCTGTCGGCGGTAGTTCGTGGCACCGGCGAGAGGCTGCTGCGCGGCGTGTCCATCGCGCTGGAGGCCGGCCACGTCACCGGGCTGGTGGGCGAGTCGGGCGCGGGCAAGAGCATGATCGGCAAGGCGGTGCTGGGCATCCTGCCGACGGCGGTCGAGGTGGTGGAGGGCGAGATCCTGCTCGACGGGCAGGACCTGTTGCGGATGCCGCCCGACAGGCGCCGGCGCCTGATCGGGGCGACCGCGGCGCTGATCCCGCAGGATCCGCTGACCGCGCTCAACCCTTCCCACCGCGTCGGCCCGCAGATCACCGACCGGCTGGTCGACATCCTGGGCTGGAGCCGCGCGGACGCCGAGGCGCGCGCGCAGGCCCTGCTTGACGAGGTTCACATCGCCGAGCCCGCCCGGGTGATGAAAAGCTATCCGCACGAGCTGTCGGGCGGCATGCGCCAGCGTATCCTGATCGCGGCGGCCTTCGCCGCCGAGCCGCGCCTGATCGTCGCGGACGAGCCGACGACCGCGCTCGACGTCACCGTCCAGAAGCAGATCCTGCGGCTGATCGCCGAGATGCAGGCGCGCCACGGCACCGCCATGCTATTCGTCACCCACGACCTCGGCGTGGTCTCCAAGATCTGCCAGGACCTCGCCGTGCTCTATGCCGGCAAGGTGGTTGAGCAGGCCGCCATGCGCGATTTCTTCCGGGCGCCCGCGCACCCGTATTCGCGCGCTCTGCTCGCCGCCACGCCGCAATACACCGACCCGACCGGCTCGTTGCGGCCGGTCGAGCGGGACGTTCTCGACACCGTCGAGGCCGAGATCGCCGCCGATGACAGGGAGTGGCGCAATGGCCAGGCCGGACCGTAAGGGCACGCCTCTCTACGAGGTGGACAACCTGCACCTCTCGCTGCCCGACATGACCGCCAAGCCCCTGATCGGGGCCGCGCCCCGGATCGAGATCCTCAGGGGGCTGAGCTTCACGGTGCCGCGCGGGGCGGTTATGGGGATCGTGGGCGGCTCGGGGTCGGGCAAGTCCACGCTGGGGCGGGCGCTGCTGCGGCTGCTGGAACCCACCGGCGGGAACATCCGTTTCGACGGCCACGACATTACGCACCTGCCCGAGACGCGCCTGCGCGGGCTGCGCCACCGCGTGCAGATGATCTTTCAGGATCCGATGTCCTCGCTCAATCCGCGCCGCCGGGTGGGGGGTATCATCGCCGGGCCGCTGCGGCGGCACGGCTTCGACCGGGTGGAGGCGCGCGTGGCCGAGGCGCTGGACCATGTCGGCCTGCCGCGCGACTTCGCGCGCCGCTTCCCGCACGAACTGTCGGGCGGCCAGCGCCAGCGCGTGGGAATCGCGCGCGCCATCGCGCTCTCGCCCGATTTCATCCTCGCCGACGAGATCGTCTCGGGCCTTGACGTCTCGAGCCAGGCGCAGGTGCTCAACCTGCTGGAGCGGCTGGTGGGCGAGCTGGGAGTCACGCTGGCCTTCATTAGCCACGACCTGTCGGTCATCCGGCGGCTTTGCAGCCATGTCATCGTCATGCATCGCGGCGAGATCGTCGAGAACGCGCCCACCGCGCAGCTTTTCGAGGCGCCGCAGGCGGCATATACGCGCGCGCTGCTCGACGCGATCCCGCTGCCCGATCCGGACCAGCCGGGCTGGTAGAGCCGGCCTGCGGCCGGCGGCCGCTTCGCGGCGATCAATGCCTCCGGCGGGGATATTTCGGCGAAGGTGAAGAAGGGGCGCCTCGAACCCGCCGGCAGCCATTGCGGCCGGGGCGCTCTTCACTCCGGGTGCGGACGGGCCTTCATCTTCGTGGAAATATCCCCGCCGGAGGCCTCGGGCCGCGCCGCGCGCGGCCCGAAATCGGGGAAGGTCAGCCGAAGGCCTGCAGCCCGGTCTGGGCGCGGCCCAGGATCAGGGCGTGGATGTCGTGGGTGCCTTCATAGGTGTTGACCGCCTCGAGGTTCATCACGTGGCGGATCACGCCGTATTCGTCCGAGATGCCGTTGCCGCCATGCATGTCGCGGGAGGCCCGCGCGACATCGAGCGCCTTGCCGCAATTGTTGCGCTTCATCAGGCTGATGAGTTCGGCCGACGCGCGGTTCTCGTCGAACAGTCGGCTCAGCCGCAGGCAGCCCTGAAGCCCGAGGCTGATCTCGGTCTGCATGTCGGCCAGCTTCTTCTGGATCAGCTGGGTCTGGGCCAGCGGCTTGCCGAACTGCTTGCGGTCGAGCGTGTATTGCCGCGCGGCGTGCCAGCAGAACTCCGCCGCACCCATCGCGCCCCAGCTGATGCCGAAGCGCGCGCGGTTGAGGCAGCCGAAGGGGCCCGCAAGGCCCTGCACCTCGGGCAGGAGGTTGTCCTCGGGGACGAAGACCTCCTCCATCTGGATCATGCCGGTGGTCGAGGCGCGCAGGCTGAACTTGCCGTCGATCTTGGGCGCGACGAGCCCCGTCATGCCCTTCTCCAGGATGAAGCCCTTGATCTTGCCGTCATGGGCGTCGGATTTCGCCCAGACGACAAAGACATCGGCGATCGGCGAATTGGTGATCCAGGTCTTCGCACCGGAGATCGCGTAGCCGCCATCGACCCTCTTGGCGCGCGTGCGCATCCCGCCGGGGTCGGAGCCGTGGTCGGGCTCGGTCAGGCCGAAGCAGCCGACCCATTCCCCCGACGCCAGCTTGGGCAGGTATTTCTTGCGCTGCGCCTCGGTACCGTAGGCAAAGATCGGGTGCATCACCAGGCTCGATTGCACCGACATCGCCGAGCGGTAGCCCGAATCCACCCGCTCGACCTCGCGCGCGATCAGGCCGTAGCTGACATAATTCGCGCCGACGCCGCCGTATTCCTCGGGGATGGTGACGCCGAGCAGGCCCAGCTCGCCCATCTCGGTCATGATCTCGCGGTGGAAATGCTCCTCGCGATTGGCCTCGGTCACGCGGGGGGCGAGATTCTCCTGGCAGTAGGCATGCGCGGTGTCGCGGATCATGCGCTCGTCGCCGTCGAGCTGGTCCTCCAGCAGGAACGGATCCTGCCAGGTCATCTCGGGCGGCTTGGCGCGGGCGTCTTCGGGGGTCATCCTGATGCTCTCCTTGAGTTGCGATCGGGCGGCGTGGCGGCCGCCGATGCCGGGATCTCATGCACGAGGCGTGCCATGGCACGCTGGCGGTGTCACGCGGCCAGTTGCCGGAGCGTGTCGGCCGCGGCGTAGCGGCCCTTGAGATGGGCGGGCGCGGCGGCTTCGAGCCGGTCGAGCAGCGCCACCATCCGGCCCGGGCCGCGGGCGCGGCCCGCCTCGAACGGCCCGCGCGGGAAGTTCAGCCCCAGCTTGAGCGCGGTGTCGATGCCCTGCTCGTCCACGCCACCTTCCTCCAGCAGCGTCGCGGCCTCGTTGAGCAGCATCGCCTCGATGCGCTCGACGATCGCCTCGGCGTTCGCGCCGGGGTCAGGGGGGCTGTCGGGGTGGATGAAGCCGCGCCCGCTCTTGCGGCCCAGATCGCCCTTGTCCACCTGCGCACGCAGGGTCTCGAAGACGTGATAGCGTGGATGGCCGCCCATGGCGGCCGCGACGGTCTCGGTGGCCTTGAGGTTGATGTCCGCGCCGACGAGGTCGATCAACTGGAAGGGGCCCAGCCGGTAGCCGGCCGCCAGCATCGCGGCGTCGATCTCTCCGGGGCTCGCGGTGCCCTCCTCCGCGATGGCGAGTGCCTCGCCATAAAAGGGCCGGGCGCAGCGGTTGACGATGAAGCCGGGCCGGTCGGAACAGCGGATGACCGTCTTGCCGGCCGCTTCGGTCAGGGCCTGCGCACGGTCGAGCGCGTCGGCGTCGACAAGCTCCGTGCGCACCAGTTCGACAAGCTTCATGGCCGGGGCGGGGTTGAAGAAATGCAGCCCCAGCAGACGGCCCGGCCGTTCGAGCCCGCGGGCGAGGCCGGTGACCGACAGCGAGGAGGTGTTCGTCGCCAGAACCGCGTCGGGGGCCAGCACCGCTTCGAGGCTGCGGAACAGGGACTGCTTGGCGTCCATCTCCTCGATGATGGCCTCGATGACCAGCTCGCACCCGGCAAGCCCCTCGGGCGCCTCCACGAGTGTCAGCCGGCCCAGCGTGGCGTCGCGCGTCGCCGGCTCCATCTTGCCGGCGTCGACGCGGCGGTCGAGGGCCTTGCGCATCCGCTCCGGCGCGCTGTCGCGGGCCGCGCTCACGGCGTCGGTGGCGCGCACGGCGCAGCCCGACTGGGCAAAGACCTGCGCGATCCCGAGGCCCATCGCGCCCAGCCCGGCGATGCCGATCACCGGCGTGTCTGCCATCATTCGTCTCCGCGTGTCAGTGGTCGGGGTGCGGTTTGTTGCGGCATTGTCTCCGCGCACGGCGTATATTTCAAGCATGAAGTTTTAATCTTGAATTATTTATTGCGCCTGATCCCAAGGCTGCCGACAGAGCGGGGCAGGGCCGGGGCGCGGCGGTGCGACCGGGGCGGCGCGATCCGGGCGGGTCTGGCCCAATTCGCATGCGCGGGTTTTGACCCCGCGCGCCGACGGGCGTATAAGCGCGGGTCAGTAGTAGCGAGGCGCAGGTGCTCAGGGCGATCCTATCCTTTTTCGGCGCGATCTTCAGCTGGATCACGCTGGCGGCGTTCTTCTCCGCGCTGACCATCGGCGCGGTGTTCTGGGTCTATAGCCACGATCTGCCCAGCCACGAGCAACTCGCCCAGTATGCGCCGCCGACGATCAGCCGCATCTATTCGGCCGAGGGGCGGCTGATCGACGAGTTCGCACGCGAGCGGCGACTCTATGCGCCGATCGAGTCGATCCCCGAAGTGGTGCGCAACGCCTTCATCTCGGCCGAGGACAAGAACTTCTATACCCATCAGGGCTATGACGCGCGCGGCATCGCCGTGGCGGCGTGGGATGCGATCGTCTCGCGCGGGCGCAACCTGCGCGGCGCCTCGACGATCACCCAGCAGGTGATGAAGAATTTCCTGCTCTCGGGCGACCGGACGGGCGAGCGCAAGATCCGCGAGATAATCCTCGCCACACGGATCGAGGAGACGCTGAGCAAGGACCAGATCCTCGAACTCTATCTCAACGAGATATTCCTGGGCCAGAACTCCTATGGCGTGGCCGCCGCCGCGCAGACCTATTTCAACAAGACGCTCGACGAGCTGGAAATCCACGAGGCCGCGTTCCTCGCGGCGCTGCCGCAGGCCCCGTCGAATTACCATCCCGTGCGCGCGCGCGAGCGGGTGCTGGCGCGGCGCGATTACGTGCTGGGCCAGATGCTTGAGAATGGCTATATCGACGAGCCGACCTATGAGCGCGAAACCGCCGCGCCGCTGCGCACCGTCCAGGGGGGCCAGATCCCCGCCTTTGACGAAAGCCTGCCCGCGCGCGACTACTTCACCGACGAAATCCGTCGCCAGCTTTCCGAAAGCTTCGGCGAGGAGGAGTTCTTCACCGGCGGCCTCGCGATCCGCGCGACCGCGGAGCCCGACATGCAGGCCGCCGCCGCGGGCGCCCTGCGCCGGGGGCTCGAGCGTTACGACCGCGATCAGGGCGTCTGGCGCGGGGCGGAGGACCGGCTCGACCCCGCCCTTCTGGACGATCCGGCGGCGTGGCAGCCCGCGCTCGCATCGGCCGGCATCCCGCGCGACGTCACCGGCTGGCGCCCCGCCGTGGTGCTGGCCATCGAGGGCGGCGATGCCCGCATCGGCATCGAGGGCGTGGAGCCCGGCGGAGAGAGCGCGGTCATCCCCGCCTCCGACGTCACATGGGCGCGGCCGCGCGACGAGAACGGCGGGTTGGGCCCGCGGGCCGACGGCGCCAGCGACCTGCTTGCCCCCGGCGATGTGGTGCTGGTCGAGGAAGTGACCGATGACGCGGGCAACACCCGGCACTGGTCGCTGCGCCAGATTCCCGAGCTGCAGGGCGCCTTCATGGCGATGGACGTCAACACCGGCCGCGTCATCGCGATGCAGGGCGGGTTTTCCTATCAGGATTCCTCGTTCAACCGCGCGACACAGGCGATGCGTCAGCCGGGCTCGTCGTTCAAGCCGTTCGTCTATGCTGCGGCTCTCGACTCGGGCTTCACCCCCGCCACGATCGTGATCGACGCGCCGCTCGAGATCGAGACGGAAGACGGCAACGTCTGGCGGCCGACCAACGCCTCGAACCAGTATTACGGCCCCTCGCCGGTGCGCATGGGGATCGAGCAGTCGCGCAACCTGATGACGGTGCGGCTGGCCCGCGAGGTCGGCATGGACACCATCGCCAGCTATGCCGAGCGTTTCGGCGTCTATGACGACATGGCCCCCTTTCTTGCCAACGCGCTGGGCAGCCAGGAGACGACGCTGTTTCGCATGGTCGCCGCCTACGCGATGTTCGCCAATGGCGGCGAGCGGCTGGAGCCCACGCTGGTCGACCGGGTGCAGAACCGCAGGGGCGAGACGATCTATCGCCGCGATCAGCGCACCTGCGTCGATTGCGATCGCGACAGGCTGCCGCCGGGGCAGGCGCCCTGGATCGTCTCGAATGCCGAGCGGGTGATGGACCCGGTCACCGCCTATCAGCTCACCTCGATGCTGGAGGGTGTGGTGCAGCGCGGCACCGCCCGCAGCGTCAACCTGCCCGTGCCCATCGCCGGCAAGACCGGCACCACCAACGATGCGCGCGATGTGTGGTTCGTGGGGTTCTCGTCGAACATCGTGGCGGGGTGCTACATGGGCTATGACCGCCCGCGCCCGTTGGGCCGCGGCGCATCCGGTGGCGGGATGTGCGGGCCGGTCTTCGAGGATTTCATGCAAACGGCGATCGAGCGCTACGGCGGCGGCAGGTTCGAGGCGCCCGAAGGCGGATATTTCATCAATATCGACCGCTTTACCGGCGAGCGCCTCGGCCCCGATGCCAGCGGTCCCGACGTCATGGCCGAATTCTTCCGCGAGGGCGACGAGCCGCTCTTCGGCTCCAGCGCCATCATCGACGGCGGTTTCGCGATGGGCTCGAACCTTCCGCTGTTCTCGCGCGACGACGTGCTCGAGCGCGAGGAGCGCGGCGAGCTTCCCCCCGGCGCCGAGGCCGCAGGCACGGGCGACGGCGGCGGCGGCGCCGATGCCCCCGATCAGGCCGATTTCGGCACCGTGAGTTCGGGCGGGCTCTATTGATCTGCCGCGTGCGGTTGTCCCCGACCCGGCTTCACGCTATCCACCGCCATGGCGCGGCGCCGTCGTGGCGCGCGCCGGCATCATTGTGAAAGAGGCTTTCGCCCATGCGTGCCGAGGCGCAGAACACCGTCCAGGCCATCGAGAAGTCGCTGAAACTGCTCGCCCAGCGTATGGATCGGGAAACCGCCGAGCACCGGCTGGAAGAATTCGACGCGATGATCGAGGATCCCGAGCTGTGGTCCAACCCCGACCGGGCGCAGAAACTGATGCGCGATCGTCAGGCGCTGGTCGATGCGCTGGAAACCTATCGCGGGATCGAGCGCGATCTCAACGAGAACGTCGAACTCATCGAGATGGGCGAGGCCGAGGGCGACACCGACGTCGTCGCCGAGGCCGAGGCGGCGCTCAAGGCGCTGGCCGAGCGGGCGCGGGCACGCGAGCTCGAGGCGCTGCTCGACGGCGAGGCCGACGCCAACGACACCTATCTCGAAATCAACGCCGGCGCGGGGGGCACCGAATCCTGCGACTGGGCCGCGATGCTGGCGCGGATGTATGTCCGCTGGGCCGAGGCGCATGGCTACAAGGTCGAACTGCTCAGCGAAAGCCCGGGTGACGAGGCCGGAATCCGCTCGGCCGCCTACCGCATTTCGGGGCGCAACGCGTATGGCTGGCTGAAATCCGAGTCGGGCGTGCACCGCCTGGTGCGCATCTCGCCCTTCGACAGCTCGGCGCGCCGGCACACCTCGTTCAGCTCGGTCTGGGTGTATCCGGTGGTCGACGACAATATCGAGATCGAGATCGACCCCTCCGATATCCGCACTGACACCTTCCGCAGTTCGGGCGCGGGCGGCCAGCACGTCAACACCACGGACTCGGCCGTGCGGATGACCCACATCCCCACCGGGATCGTCGTGACCAGCTCGGAGAAGTCGCAGCACCAGAACCGCGAGATCGCGATGCGCGCGCTCAAGTCGCGCCTCTATCAGATGGAGCTGGAAAAGCGCCACGCCGACATTCAGGCCAGCCACGACGCCAAGGGCGAGGCCGGCTGGGGCAACCAGATACGATCCTACGTCCTCCACCCGTATCAGATGGTCAAGGATCTGCGCACCGGCGTGGAGACCTCCGACACGCAGGGCGTCCTCGACGGGGAACTCGACCGCTTCATGGCCGCGACGCTGGCGCTGAAGGTCGAGGGCAAGAGCCGCGCCGAGGCACAACAGGGCGAGGCCTGACGACGCGCCGCTTGCGCGCCGGGGCGGCCGTGGCGTAACCTCTTCTCAACCAGTGGGAGGAGAGAGATGAGCGACCAGGCCATGCCGCCGCCCTCGGCGATTCCCGACATCGTGCCGCTCGCGCCGGGCGATATCGCCAGGCTGCTCGGGGCCGGCTGGGCCGATTTCCGCCGCGCGCCGGCCTTCGGGTTGTTCTTCAGTTTCGTCTATGTGCTGGGCGGCTGGCTGTTGTGGTATGTCTTCGCGCTGGCGGGCAACGAGCTGTGGTTCATCCCCGTCGCGGTGGGCTTTCCGATTCTCGCGCCCTTTGCCGCGGCCGGGCTTTACGAGGTCAGCCGCCGGCTTGAGCGGGGCGAGCCGCTGAGCTGGGGGGCGGTTCTCGGCTGCGTCTGGCGCCAGAAGGAGCGCCAGATCCCTTCCATGGCCGTGGTGATCCTGCTGATCTTCATGTTCTGGGTGTTCGTGGCGCACACGGTTTTCGCGCTGTTCTTCGGTCTGCAGGCGATCACGGGGACGACATGGTCGATGCTGCTGTCGCCCAGCGGGCTGGCCATGCTCGCGGTGGGCTCGGCCGTGGGCGGGGCGATGGCCGCGGCGCTGTTCGCAATCACCGTTGTCGGGCTGCCGCTGCTGCTCGACAAGGAGATCGACTTCGTCACCGCAATGATCACGAGCGTGCAAACGGTTCTGGCCGCCCCGGTCGCGATGTTCACCTGGGCCGCGGTGGTCGCGGGCGCGCTGTTCGTGGCGATGGTGCCGGGCTTTCTGGGGCTCTTCATCGCCTTGCCGGTGCTCGCCCATGCGAGCTGGCACCTCTATCGCCGGGTTCTCCCGGACGGCCGCTGACGCGGCCTCTGGCCTGCCCAACAGGAGGAAGACATCATGTCCGGCAAACCCCACGAAGTCCCGCTCGCGGAGTCGCCCGAGGCTCTCGACCCCCGCGCCATCCGTCCCGCGGATATCGGCGCCGCGCTGCGCGGCGGTGCGGCGGACTTCATCCGCGCCCCGCATTACGGGCTGTTTTTCGCGGCCTTCTATGTTGCCGGCGGGCTCCTGATCTACTGGGGATTCGCGCGGGCCGGCCAGCCGCTGTGGTTCGTGCTGTTCATGCTGGGCTTTCCGTTTCTGGCGCCCTTCGCGGCGGTGGGCCTCTACGAGGTAAGCCGGCGGCGCGAACGCGGAGAGCCGATGGGCTGGGGCGCGGTGATCGGCCGCCTGGTCGCGCAAAGGCACCGTCAGTTGCCCTATATGGCGGTGGTCCTGATCATCGGGTTCGGTTTCTGGATCATCCTGGCCCGCGGGATACTGGCAATCTTTCTCGGACGATCGGGGCTGGGACTCGAGCAGGTCGACATCCTGCTGACGGCCAACGGCATCGCGATGCTGATCGTGGGCACGGCGGTCGGCGCCCTGCTGGCGGCGGCGCTGTTCTCGGTAACGGTCGTCAGCCTTCCGCTGCTGCTCGACCGCGAGGTCGACTTCGTCACGGCAATGATCGCCAGCCTGACCGCGGTGGCCCGCAGTCCCTGGGTGATGTTGTCATGGGCGGCGATCATCGCCGTGCTGCTGATCGTGGCGATGCTGCCGGCGTTTCTGGGGCTGTTCGTCATCCTGCCCGTGCTCGGCCACGCGAGCTGGCACATGTATCGCCGGGTCTTGCCCGCCACGCGGTGACGGCACGCGCGGCGTCACGGCAAGGCGCGGCCCGCCGCGGCGCGCGCGCGCGAGCCGGCCTGAGCCGGGCTTTTAGTTCTTGCTGCTTTCGGTGGCTTTGCTCTGACCGCCCTGACGGGGGGTCTCGCCCTGCTGCGACTGACCGCCGGCTGGCGCGGCCGGTTTGGCCTGCTGGCCGCTCGAGGGCCGCCCGGTCGACGCGGCCGGGGCGGATTTCTGCTGTCCCTGCGGCTGCTGACCCTGCTGCTGCTGGCCTTGCTGCTGACGCGGTTGCTGCTGCGTCTGGGACGCTGCCTCACCGCGCGAGCCAAGGCTGAGCGGATCTTCCTGCCGCTGCACCGAGCCCTCGAAATGGGCACCGGATTCGATGGCGATCGTCTTGTGGATGATGTCGCCCTCGACCCGTGCGGTCGAGGTCAGCCGGACCTTGAGTCCGCGCACGCGCCCGATGATGCGCCCGTCCACCACGATATCGTCGGCGACGATCTCGCCGCGCACCGTCGCGCCCTCGCCGACGGTGAGCAGATGCGCACGGATATCGCCGTCCACGACTCCCTCGATGACGATGTCGCCGGTGCTCTTGATGTTGCCGGTCACCGTCAGATCGGCGGAGAGCTGCGATGCGGGCGGCTTGGCCTTGGTGGCTTGAGCGGTGGCGCTGCCGCCCTCGCGCGCGACGCTGGAAGCGGGCTGCGATTCGCTGGCGCGCGGCTTATCCTCGGCCTGGCCCTGCTGCTTGGGGCCGGGCTCGTTGATCTTGCTCTTAGAAAACATCTCTCGCTGCCCTTATGTAGGTCATCGGGTTCACGGGTCTGCCCCCGGCGCGAACCTCGTAGTGGAGGTGCGTGCCGGTCGAGCGTCCTGTGGAGCCCATATCACCTATCCGATCCCCGCGCGAGACCCTTTGGCCCTCGCGCACGCGGGTTCGGCTGAGATGTGCATAGACCGTCTCCAGCCCGAAATCGTGCTCGATGATGATCACGCGGCCATACCCGCCGCGCCACCCGGCATGGGTGACGACGCCGTCTCCCGTCGCGTAGATCGGGGTGCCCGATCCGGCGGCCCAGTCATGGCCGTCATGATGACGGGTGCCGCCATTGATGGGGTCGCGGCGGGGGCCGAAATCCGATGTCTGGCGCGCCCCGGCAGCGACCGGACGTGCGAAGGGCGCGCGCTGCGCGGCAACGCGATACATGTTGATGCGTTCGAGGCCGTCCATGATTCCCTGCGCGCGTGCCTCGTCGCTGTCGGGATCGAGCGAGCCCTGCGTGGAAATCGCGATGGGCGAGAGCGACTCGGAGCGCTGATACCCGCGGCGGACGGTTTCGATTACGCGCTCGGGCGGCAGCCCGGCGGCCGTGAACATCCGCTCGAGCGGCTCCATCGATACCGACACGGCCTCCTCGAGACGCGAGAAGATGCGCTCGTTGCGGTCTTCGAGCAGGCGGTATTCCAGCGCGAGGTGTTCGAGCTGCTGGCGCGCCTGAGTGGCCGCGTTGGCCAGCGAATCGCGCTCCTCCGCCGTTCCGGAAAGGGCGCGGGTGAGAAAGGCGAGCGTGCCGTCGACATCGGCGCTGCGCCGCGAGCCCTCGCGCACGCCGTCGGGATCGTCCTGCAGCGCGGCGCGGAATTGCGCGGCCTCGGCGCGGGCGGTGTCGCGCTCTTCCATGGTGCTGCGCAGCGTGCGCTGGATGACCTCGATGCCGGTCTCCAGCTCCTGACGGCGTTCCTCGGAGTTCAGCAGGGCCGTCTGCATCTCCGAGACGCGCTCCATCGCGAGGCTGAAACGCTCCTGCGCGGCGCGGGCCTCTTCGGCGCGCTGGTCGCGCTCGGCGGCCAGCGCGTTGAGCCGGGCCTCGTAGACGAACTGTTCGCGCTGCGCCTGATCGCGCACATTGCCCGCCCCGATCGTGTCCATCAGGATGATTGCCGTGGCGATGATGGACCAGGCCACGACGAGCCCGCCGCCGCCAAGGCCGATCGCCTGTGTCACCGGCCGCAGCCGGATGAAGCGGGTTTCGGCATCCGATCTCAGGAAAAGGCGCCGCTCGGGGAGAAGCCTTTCGAGGCCATTGTTCAGTCGATCTGCAAGACGTGCCAATGGTCTGTCCCTGTTGCCCAGCCCAGATAGCGCAGGCTCTGACGGCCCTTGCGCTAGTCAGTGCTTACCGGGCAGGGCGCCGGCTCGCAAGAATTTTACGGAATGTGGCCGGTTGGACGGCACGAAACGGGTGGAATTTGAGCGAATTTATGCCGAGCCACCGGCGCGGCCACCTGATTCGGGGCGGTCGCGGAGCGCTGCGCGGCTAGTCGCCGTCCTCGGCCAGCGGCCAGTAGAAATCCGGGGGAAGGCCGGCCTCGGCGCGCTTTTCCTCGTTGAAGGGCGGTTTCAGCGCGCCCTTGAAATAGCGCCGCACGAGGGCGTGGAACGCCTCGCGCGGATCGGTGTCATCGCGGCCGCAAAGGAAGTTGAACCATTTTGATCCGTAGGCGACATGGCCGACCTCTTCGGCATAGATCGTTTCGAGCGCCGCCACCGCGCCGGTGTCGCCGGCCTTGCGGAAGATGTCGATCATCCCCGGCGTGACATCGAGCCCGCGCGCCTCCAGCACCATCGGCACCACGGCGAGGCGGCCCAGGAAATCCCCGGCCGTGTCCTCGGCGGCGCGCCACATGCCGGCATGGGCGGGCAGGGCGCCGTAGTGGCTGCCCTGCGTCTCCAGACAGTCGCACATCAGATTGAAGTGCTTGGCCTCCTCGTCCGCCGCCCTGATCCAGTCGTCATAAAAGCCCGCCGGCATGGGCACATGCGCAAACCGCGCGACGATGTCCCAGTGCAGATCGACGGCGTTGAGTTCGATATGCGCGACGGCGTGGAGAAGGGCGATGCGCCCCTGCGGCGTGCCCGGCCGGCGGCGGGGCACGTCGCGCGGATCGAGAAGCTCGGGGCGCGCGGGGCGGGCAGGGCGCGGCGGCGGGGTCGCATGGCCGACGGGCAGGGGCGTGCCGCCCTCCCGCGCAGCCTGCCATGCACTGGCGTGCCGGCGCGACAGCGCCGCCTTGGCCCGGCCGTCCGCCGTGGCGAGCACCTCGATGGCCATCTGCGAGAGGCTGGACGTCACAGCGCGCGCACGGCCTCGAGCACCTCCTCGGCATGGCCCGCCACCTTCACCTTGGGCCAGACGCGGGCGATGCGGCCCGTCCCGTCGATCAGGAAGGTGGCACGGGTGATGCCCATGAAGGTCTTGCCGTACATCTGCTTCTCGCCCCACACGCCGTAGCGTTCGCACACATCCGAGTCCGCGTCGGAGGCCAGGATCACCCCGAGATCGTGCTTGGCGACGAACTTGTCGTGGCGGGCGACGTCGTCCTTGGACACGCCGATGACGGTGGCGCCGGCCTGCCTGAATTCGTCGGACAGGCGTGTGAAGTCGACCGCCTCCGTGGTGCAGCCCGGCGTGTCGTCGCGCGGATAGAAATACAGCACCACTATCTGCGGCCGCAGCCCCGAAAGGGTGATCTCGCCGCCGCCGTCGCGGGGCAGGGTGAAGTCGGGCGCGCTCTCGCCGGTCTGAAGCATCCAGGCTCTCCTTGTTGGCGTTGCGCGGCAGGTTCCCGCGACGGCGCGCGAAAGTCAAACAGCGGCTGCGGGTTTTGCTTGACGGCCGGCACGGGGCATATCAAGGGAGCACGCCCTCATCGCCGAGCCGCCGCCATGAACCTGTCCGATTTCGATTTCGACCTGCCCGAGCATCTGATCGCGACGCGCCCCGTCAGGCCGCGCCCCGCAGCCCGCATGCTGGTCGCGCACGGGGCGCGGATAACCGACGCGCATGTCCGCGATCTGCCCAGTTTCCTGCGGCCGGGCGACCGGCTCGTGCTCAACAACACGCGGGTGATTCCGGCGCGGCTGAGCGGCACGCGCCGGCGCGAGACGACCCATGGCAGCGGCGTGGCGCGCATCGAGGTCACGCTGGCCGCGCCGCGCCCCGATGGCGGCTGGACGGCGCTGGCCAAACCCCTGCGCCGGTTACGCGCGGGCGATGTCATCACCTTTTCCGACAGGCTGGAGGCCACGGTGCGCGGGCTTGGCGAGGGGGTGATCGAGCTTGATTTCAACCTCACCGGCGCGGCCTTCGATGCGGCGCTGGCCGAGGCCGGCGCGATGCCGCTGCCGCCCTATATCGCCAGCCGGCGCGCGGCCGATGCGCAGGATGTCGAGGACTATCAGACGGTGTTCGCCCGTCATTCGGGGGCGGTGGCCGCGCCGACGGCGAGCCTGCATTTCGACGACGCCCTGCTGGCGCGGCTGCGCGCGGCGGGCGTGGCCGTGACCGAGGTGACGCTGCATGTCGGCGCGGGCACTTTCCTGCCGGTGAAGGTCGAAGACGTGGCCACCCACCGGATGCATGCCGAATGGGGCGAGGTCACCGCCGGCGCGGCCGAGGCGATCAACGCCACCCGCGCCGCGGGGGGGCGGGTGATTCCGGTCGGGACCACCGCGCTGCGGCTGATCGAGACGGCGGCCGACAGCGCCGGCACCGTTCGGCCCTGGACGGGCGAGACCGACATCTTCATCTATCCCGGCTATCGTTTCCGCGCGACCGACGCGCTGATGACTAATTTCCATCTGCCGCGCTCGACGCTGGTGATGCTGGTCGCGGCGCTGATGGGGCGCGCGACGATCCGGCGGATATATGAGCATGCGATCGCGCAGGAGTATCGCTTCTTCTCCTATGGCGACGCATCGCTGCTGTTTCCCGAAAACGGGCCCGGCGACGTCGCGGACTGAACAGACGGGGCGGCGCCCCCGCGCCAGAACCTGCGCACGGCAAAGATGGGCAAACGGGCATGATACGGGTTCTCGCGGCTTCCTGGGCGCTTCTCCTGGGAATCGGGCTGATCATGGTGGGCAACGGCATGCAGGCCACGCTGATGGGTGTGCGCGGTGTGCAGGAGGGGTTTTCCACCTTCGAGTTGTCGCTGATCACCTCGGCCTATTTCCTGGGCTTTCTCGCCGGCTCGCGCGCCGCGCCCGAATTCATCCGCCGGGTGGGGCATGTGCGGGTCTTCGCCGCGCTGGGCTCGTTCATTTCGGCGGTGTTCGTGCTGTTTCCCGTGCTGACCGATCCGTGGGCCTGGATGGGGCTGCGGGTCATCTTCGGGTTCTGCCTGGCGGGGGTCTATGTGACATCCGAAAGCTGGCTCAACAACGCCGCCACCAACGAGACCCGCGGGACGACGCTTTCGGCCTACATGATCGTGCAGATGATCGGCATCATCTCGGGGCAGGGGATGATGAATCTCGGCGACCCGAGCGGTTTTCTGCTGTTCATCATCCCGTCGGTGCTCGTCTCGATCTCTTTCGCGCCGATCCTGCTGTCGGTCTCGCCCACGCCGGCTTTTGGGACCGCCAAGCGGATGAGCCTGGCCGAACTCTATTCGAAATCGCCGCTGGGCTGCGTGGGCATATTCCTGCTGGGCGGGGTGTTCTCGGCGCTGTTCGGGATGGCGTCGGTCTACGGCACGCGGGCGGGACTGCCGGTGAGCCGGATCTCGATCTTCATCGCGGCGATCTTTGTCGGCTCGCTCGTTCTGCAGTATCCGATCGGCTGGGCCTCGGACCGTATCGACCGGCGGCGGCTGATCCTGGCGGTCGCGGCGATCGGGGCGATGGCGGCGATGGCGGGTGTGGCCCTGGGCGCGAGTTTCGCGGTGCTCATCGGCGTGGCCTTCGTGGTGGGGGGCATGGCCAATCCGCTCTATTCGCTGCTTCTGGCCTATACCAACGATTATCTTGAGATCGACGACATGGCCGCCGCCTCGGGCGGGCTGCTCTTTCTCAACGGGCTGGGCGCGATCACGGGGCCGCTGATCACGGGCTGGTTGATGGGGGCGTTCGGCCCGCCGGGATTCTGGATGTTCGTCACGGTGCTGATGCTGGCTCTCGTGGCCTACTCCGCCTGGCGCATGACCCAGCGCGCGGCTATCCCGGTGGCCGACACCGCCAGCTATCTCGGCGTGGCTCCGACTTCCTCGCCCGTCGCGGTCGAGGCGGCACGGGAATGGGCGGCCGAGCAGGCCGACGAGCCGCCCGAGACCGCCGCCTGACGCCGCGGCGCGTCCAAGTTGCTATTGGCGCAAAATCCTGCCAGCCTCTGAGTCTGGCATCGGGCAGCAGTAACGGAGGGAGGCATGCCATGGCCGACAAGCAAGAGGTTCTGACATTCTGGCTCGACGAGGTCGGGCCCGACCGCTGGTACAAGAGCGATCCGGCGCTCGACGCCGAAATCCGCGAGCGTTTCGAACCGACATGGCAGGCCGCGGCCGAAGGCCGGCGCAATCACTGGCGCTGCGACGCCGGCGGCATGCTGGCCTTCCTGATTGTCACCGACCAGTTTCCCCGCAACATGTTCCGTGGCGAGGCGCGCGCCTTCGAGACCGACGACATCGCCCACGCCGCCGCGCTCAAGGCCATCAAGCGCGATCTCGATCTCGACTTGCCCGAACGCCAGCGACAGTTCGTCTACATGCCGCTGATGCATTCGGAATCGCTGGCCGATCAGGATCACTGCGTGCGCCTGATCCTCGCCCGGATGCCCGATGAGGGGGCCAACAATCTGCTTCACGCCCGCGTCCACCGCGAGATCATCCGCCGCTTCGGGCGTTTCCCCTATCGCAACGCGGCGCTCGGCCGGCCCTCGACCCCGCAGGAGGAGGCCTTTCTCGAAAACGAGGGGTACGGCGCCATCCTGAACGAGCTCAAACAGCCGGCCTGAGCCGCCCGCCCGCGCACCCCGCCGATTGCACGGGAAGCGCATGTAGTTTAACGTCAAACTACATGTGGCGAGAGGAGACGAAATGGCGGCCAGAAGCTTTGACGTGATCGTGATCGGCGCCGGACCGGGCGGCTATGTCGCCGCGATTCGCTGCGCGCAACTCGGGCTCAAGGTCGCCGTGGTCGAACGCGAGCATCTGGGGGGCATCTGCCTCAACTGGGGCTGCATCCCCACAAAGGCGATGCTGCGCTCGGCCGAGGTCTTTCATCTCATGCACAGGGCGGGCGATTTCGGCCTCTCCGCCGAAAAGCTCGGCTTCGATCTCGACGCGGTCGTCAAGCGCTCGCGCAAGGTGGCCGGTCAACTGACCAGCGGGGTCGGCCACCTTCTCAAGAAGAACAAGGTCGAGGTGGTGATGGGCCAGGGCCGTCTGGCCGGCAAGGGCCGCGTCGCCGTGAAGACCAACAAGGGCGACGAGGAGCTCTCTGCCAGCCACATCGTGCTGGCCACGGGCGCGCGGGCGCGCGATCTGAAGGGGCTGGAGGCCGATGGCGACCGTGTCTGGGCCTACAAGGACGCGCTGCAACCCAAGCGGATGCCCGAGAAGCTCCTGGTGATCGGCTCGGGCGCGATCGGAATCGAGTTTGCCAGCTTCTTCAACACGCTGGGCGCGCAAACCACGGTCGTCGAGGTGATGGACCGTATCCTGCCGGTGGAAGATGCCGAGATTTCGGAGTTCGCCCGCAAGCAGTTCGAAAAGCAGGGCATGACCATCAAGCCCGGCGCCACGGTCAGGAAGCTCGACCGGGCCAAGGACAAGGTGACGGCCCATATCGAGGCCGGCGGCAAGACCGAAAAGCTGGAGGTCGACACCGTCATTTCCGCCGTCGGGATCACCGGCAACACCGAGGGGCTCGGTCTCGACGAGGCCGGCATCGAGGTTGATCGCAGTCACGTGGTGGTGGACGAATACTGCCGCACCGGGGTCGAGGGCGTCTATGCCATCGGCGATCTGGCCGGCGCGCCGTGGCTGGCGCACAAGGCCAGCCATGAAGGCGTGATGGTGGCCGAGATGATCGCCGGCAAGCATCCCCATCCCGTCCGTCCCGAGTCGATCCCCGGCTGCACCTACTGCCACCCCCAGATCGCCAGCGTGGGCCTGACCGAGGCGCAGGCCAAGGAGGCCGGCCACGAGGTCAAGGTCGGCCGCTTTCCCTTCATCGGCAATGGCAAGGCCATCGCGCTGGGCGAATCCGAAGGCATGGTCAAGACGGTTTTCGACGCGGGCACCGGCGAGCTTCTGGGCGCGCACATGATCGGCGCGGAGGTGACCGAACTGATCCAGGGCTACGCGGTCGGCAAGACGCTCGAGACCACCGAGGTCGAGCTGATGGAGACGGTCTTCCCGCACCCCACGCTGAGCGAGATGATGCACGAATCCGTGCTCGACGCCTGGGGGCGGGCCATTCACTACTGACGCGGCGGGCCGCGCCCGGCTCAGGCGAACTTGGCCGCCAGCGCTTCGCGCACGGGGGCGGAGACGAATTTGGAGACGTCGCCGCCCAGCCGCGCGATTTCCTTGACCAGTTTCGACGCGATCGCCTGATGGCGCGCCTCGGCCATGAGGAACACCGTCTCAACCGAGGAGTCGAGCGCGCGGTTCATCCCCACCATCTGATATTCGTATTCGAAATCGGCGACCGCGCGCAGCCCGCGAATGATGACCTGCGCGCCCACGTCATGGGCGCAGTCGATAAGCAGATTCTCGAAGGGATGGGCGACGATTTCGGTGCCGGTGGTCTCGGTCAGGCGGCGGCTCTCGGCCTCGATCATCTCGACACGCTCGGCAAGCGAGAACAGCGGCGCCTTGTCGCGGTTGATCGCCACCCCGATCACCAGACGGTCGACCAGCGCCGCGGCGCGGGTGATGATGTCGACATGTCCCAGAGTGATCGGGTCGAATGTCCCCGGATAAAGACCGATGCGCATGCGCGTGCCCCTCTCGTGTTTTCGGCGCAAGCAACGCGATCCCGCGCCGGGATGCAAGAGGGGGCAGGCGCTATCGTCCCATTATCATGCCTTCCAGGGCGTCCTTCTCCCGCGAGAGTTCGTCGAGCCGCGCCTTGACCACGTCGCCGATCGAGATCAGCCCCACCATGCGGCCCTCCTGGATCACCGGCATGTGGCGGAAGCGGCCCGCGGTCATCCTTTCGAGCACCTCGTCGGTGCTGTCGGCGGGGGTGCAATGCTCGATCTCGGAGGTCATCATCTCCTCGACCCTGTCCTGCAGGCAGCCGGTCCCGCGGCGGCCGAGTTCGCGCACGATGTCACGCTCCGAAAGGATGCCGGCAACCCCGCCCTCGTCGGACAGTATGACGACGGCCCCGATCCGCCGCTCCGAGAGCAGCTGCGCGGCGTCGGCCACGCGCGAATCCGCGCTGACGGTTACCACGTCGTCGGCCGCGCCGGGCTTGGACTTCAGGATGTGACTGACCAGCATGACGACTCTCCCGTTTCTGTGTGAAAAGCGTCCGCCGCCTGCGCCAATCTGTCAAGTCTGGGCTTCGAGCCGGCTCACTTCCCGGCGCAGCCCCGCGACCAGCGCCTCGGCAAATCTGTTGAGCCGCTGCACCCGGCGGTCGTCGGCGTGCCGGATCAGGTAGAAGCTGCGCGTCAGCCGGATCTCGTCGGGCAGCAGCTTGACCAGCTCGGGCGCCGTGGCCATCGCGAAGTCGTGCACGATGGCGATCCCCGCGCCCTGCCGGGCCCAGTTGAGCTGGACCGCGACCGAGTTCGACGCCAGCGCCGGCGCCGCCGCGCCGATTTCCGAGAGATAGTCGAGTTCGCTGTCGAAGATCATGTCGGGGATGTAGCCGATCACGCGGTGGCCGCCGAGATCGGCGCGGTGCGTGATGGGGCCATGGCGTTCCAGCCATGCCCGGCTCGCGGCGAGATGGAGGTGGTAGTCGGTCACCTTCTGGACCGAAAGACGGCCCGCCGCGGGGCGCGAGACGGCGACGGCCATGTCGGCCTCGCGGCGCGACAGGTTGAACACGCGGGGCAGGGCGACGATCTGCACCTCCAGCCCCGGATTCTCGTCGCAGATCGCGGCGACCACCTGCGGCAGCACGTAATTGGCGCAGCCGTCGGGCGCGCCGATGCGCACCTGGCCGGTCAGCCCGGCGGAGGCGCCATGCAGGGCGTCGGTCGCCCCCGTCATCGCCTGCTCGGCGGCCACGGCGTGTGGCAGCAGCCGGCCGCCCTCCTCGGTCAGCGCGTAGCCCTGCGGCGACTTGGTGAACAACCGCGCGCCCAGCGTCTCTTCGAGCCGGGCGATGCGCCGGCCGACGGTTGCCGGATCCAGCCGCAGCCGCCGCCCGGCGGCCGAGAGGCTTTCGGCCCGCGCGACGGCAAGGAAAATGCGCAGATCGTCCCAATCGGTCATGTCCGCTCCATTGCAGGAATGCAAAACGCTTTTGAACAACTGCCTCTTTCAATGGCAATTATGCAAGCCTATCCTGCCCCGGATCGGTTTTTCGAGGAGGAGTGTCCGGAATGCAGGAACTGACCCACTGGATCGACGGCAAGCACGTCAAAGGCGCGTCTGGCCGTTTCAGCGATGTCTACAACCCCGCCACGGGCGAGGTGCAGGCGCGCACCCCGCTGGCCAACAAGGCCGAGCTCGACGCCGCCGTCGAGAGCGCCGCGCAAGCGCAGGTGAAATGGGGCGCGACCAACCCGCAGCGCCGGGCGCGGGTGTTGATGAAATTCGTGACCCTGCTCAACCGCGACATGGACAAGCTCGCCGAGGCGCTGTCGCGCGAGCACGGCAAGACGATCCCCGATGCCAAGGGCGACGTCCAGCGCGGGCTCGAGGTCATTGAGTTCTGCATCGGCGCGCCGCACCTTCTGAAAGGCGAGTTTACCGACGGCGCCGGGCCGGGTATCGACATGTACTCGATGCGCCAGCCTCTGGGCGTGGTCGCGGGCATCACGCCGTTCAACTTCCCCGCCATGATCCCGATGTGGAAGATGGGCCCGGCGCTGGCCTGCGGCAACGCCTTCATCCTCAAGCCGTCCGAGCGCGACCCTTCCGTGCCGCTGATGCTGGCCGAGTTGATGCAGGAAGCCGGTCTGCCCGATGGGGTGCTGCAGGTCGTCAACGGCGACAAGGAGTCGGTTGACGCGATCCTCGACAACGAGGTGATCCAGGCCATCGGCTTCGTCGGCTCGACACCCATCGCCGAATACATCTATGGCCGCGGCTGCGCCAACGGCAAGCGCGTGCAGTGCTTCGGCGGGGCCAAGAACCACATGATCGTCATGCCCGACGCCGACATGGACCAGGCCGCCGACGCGCTGGTCGGCGCGGGCTACGGCGCCGCGGGCGAGCGCTGCATGGCGATCTCGGTCGCCGTGCCGGTGGGCGAGAAGACCGCCGACAAGCTGATCGAAAAGCTCATCCCGCGGATCGAGAAACTCAAGATCGCCCCCTACACCGGCGGCGACGACGTCGACTACGGCCCGCTTGTGACCCCGCAGGCCAAGGAAAAGGTGCTGGGGCTGGTCGAATCCGGCATCAAGCAGGGCGCCGAGCTGGTCGTGGACGGCCGCGATTTCCAGCTTCAGGGCTATGAGGACGGCTTTTTCGTCGGCCCGCACCTGTTCGACCGGGTCACGCCGGACATGGACATCTACAAGGAAGAGATCTTCGGCCCCGTCCTGAGCCAGGTACGCACGGACTCCTACGAGGAGGCGCTGAGCCTGGCCATGGACAACGAATACGGCAATGGCACGGCGATCTTCACGCGCGACGGCGACACCGCGCGCGACTTCGCCCATCGCGTCAATATCGGCATGGTCGGCGTCAATGTGCCGATCCCGGTGCCGCTGGCCTATCACAGCTTTGGCGGCTGGAAGAAATCGGGATTCGGCGATCTCAACCAGCACGGCCCCGATTCCTTCAAGTTCTACACCCGCACCAAGACGGTGACGGCGCGCTGGCCCTCGGGGCTGAAGGAAGGCGGCGAGTTCCATTTCAAGCAGATGGACTGAGCACCGGCCGTCCGCCACGCGCTGCCATTCATCCCTGCTCACGGGGGAAGGTCGTGCGTGGCGATGCCGTCCCGGCCCGGAAGAAGGCGGACCCGTCGCGGGTCCGCCTTTGGATTTGCGGCCATGCCGTCGGCGGCGCCGGTGCGCTGCCGCGCGCCCCGGCCGTGGCACCGGCACCGCCGCGACGGGGCGGGCCGAGAAGGCTCGTGCGCCCGAGGCGCCGATCGCGTAGTCTGGCCCCGATTTTTGACGAAGGGCGCCGGTTCGCCGCCGGCGCCGAAGTCCCGCCATGCTCAAGGAGCGCGCTGAATGCCCGACATCGAGATCCGCCGCGAGGGCCGTGCCGGCCGCATCACCCTGCACCGCCCGCAGGCCCTCAACGCGCTGACCCGCCGGATGTGCCGCGAAATTGACGACGCGCTGACGGCGTGGCGCGACGAGGACGGGGTCCATCTTGTCGTGATCGACGCCGAGGGCACGCGCGCGTTCTGCGCCGGCGGCGATATCGCGCGCATCCACGAGGCCGCGCGGGCGGGGGATTTCGACGCCGGCCGCGCCTTCTGGGCCGACGAATACCGGATGAACGCCCGGCTCAAGACCTTTCCCAAGCCGGTCGTGGCTTTGATGCAGGGGTTCGTGATGGGCGGCGGCGTCGGGCTGGGCTGCCACGCCTCGCATCGGGTGGTGGGCGACACCACGCGCATGGCCATGCCCGAATGCGGCATCGGGCTGATCCCCGATGTGGGCGGGACACTGCTGTTGTCGGCGGCGCCGGGGCGGCTGGGGGAGTATCTGGGCCTGACCGGCGCGCGCATGAGCGCGGGCGACGCGATCACCGCCGGCTTTGCCGACTATTACCTGCCCGAGACCGACTGGCCCACGCTCCTGCGCACGCTTTGTGACGCGGGGGGCACCGCCGCCCTGCCGGCGCGCGAGCCGCCGGCCCCGGTACTGCCGCAGGCCGCGATCGACAGGGTGTTTTCCGCCGAGAGCGTCTCCGCCATCGCCACGCGGCTGGAATCCGAGAGCGGCGAGGTCGCCTCGGGCGCGCGCAAGGCGCTTGGCGAGGGCTCGCCACTGTCGATGGCCTGCACGCTCGCGGCAATTCGCGCCCAGCGCGGTGATGACGACATTCACGCCGCGCTCAGGCGCGAATTCCGCTTTACCTGGCGGTCCATGGACAAGGGCGACTTTCTGGAGGGCGTGCGGGCCCGGCTCATCGACAAGGATCGCGCCCCCCGCTGGCGCCACGCCGGCCCCGAAGACGTCACCGATTCCGAGGTCGCCGCGATGCTCGCGCCGCTGGGCGAGGATGAGCTCACCTTCGAGCGGGCGACCTCGTGACGCCCGGAGGCCGCGTCGCCCACTGCCGCGCGGCACAGCGGCGCATGGACAGTCCGGGGGCGACGTGCTTACCTATGCTTGTGCGAAGATATGTTTCGCGCGAGTGAAAGGATACGATCATGTTCAAGCAGAATGTCGGCCCGCTTGACCGGGTGCTCAGAGTCGTCGTGGGGCTGGTTCTTCTGGCCGGCTTCTTCGTCTTTCCCGAGTCGCCCTATCGCTGGGTTCTTCTGATCGGGCTCATTCCGCTGATTACCGGACTGGTTTCGGTCTGTCCGATCTATGCCGCTCTGGGCATGAGCACCTGCCCGGCGGACAAGCGCTGAATCCCGCGCCGCCCGTTCCGGGCGGCGCTGGTCAGTCCGCGGCGAGATCGCCGATGGCGCGGGCGGCCTCCTCACAGACGCGCCGGCCCTCGGCGATCGCCTCGTCGGCGCGATAGAATTCGAGCGAAAGCATGTCGGGCAGCGCCGCTTCGAGCAGCAGATCGGGCGGCTCGACCTCCATGCGGCTGCGCCGGACCCTGTCGATCATGATGTTCAGCCCGCCGGTGACCACGTCGAGATAGGACGGTGCCGCCTCGCGCCGCTCCAGCAGGCCGCGCAGTGCCTCGGGCAGATAGGGCTTCATCGCCGTCCAGCGGGGGGCGGCTTCCCGCTCCGTCTCGGCGCGCCAGAACAGGCGGTCGGGCCGGCCGTTGGGATTGACCGCGATCACGCTGTCGGCGCCGAGCGCGCGACAGGTGTTCACGGGGACGGGATTGACGAGCCCGCCATCGAGCAGCCACTGCCCGTCGAGGTGGAAGGGGCTGATGACGCCCGGCAGGGCGACCGAGGCGCGCACCACCTCGGCCAGGGAGCCTTCGCGCAGCCAGATCTCCTCGCCGGTGCGCATGTCGGTGGCGACCGCGGCAAAGGGCATTGGCAGCTCCTCGATTCGCTCGGGAAGGTCCAGTCGCCGGAGCACGGCGAGGATCTCGTCGCCGGCGACGAGGCCGCCCTGTCCGAACCCCACATCGAGAAGCGTCACGAAACTGCGCCGCGTGAGCCCGCGCGCCCACTCCTCGAGCGCGTCGAGGCGCCCGGCGGCATAGACCGCGCCCACCAGCGCCCCCATCGAGCATCCGGCGATGGCGCGGGGCGGCGCGCCCATCTCGTCGAGCGCGCGCAGGACACCGATGTGGCACCAGCCGCGCGCGCCGCCCGAGCCCAGTGCCACACCCATGCCCGCCATCGCGCTACTCCGCCGCGACCTTGCGCGCCTTGAGCACCGGCCCGAGATAGCGCCCGGTATGGCTGCGCGCCACCTCCGCCACGTCCTCGGGCGCGCCGGTGGCCACGATCTCGCCGCCCCCGTCGCCCCCTTCGGGGCCGATATCGACGATCCAGTCGGCGGTCTTTATGACGTCGAGGTTGTGCTCGATCACGACCACGGTGTTTCCGGCCTCCACGAGTTCGTGGAGCACCTCGAGCAGTTTGCGCACGTCCTCGAAATGCAGCCCCGTGGTCGGCTCGTCGAGGATGTAGAGCGTCCGGCCCGTCGAGCGCCGCGCGAGTTCCTTGGACAGCTTCACGCGCTGCGCCTCGCCGCCCGAAAGCGTCGTCGCCTGCTGGCCGACCCTGATATAGCCCAGCCCCACGCGCATGAGCGCGTCCATCTTCTCGCGGATCGATGGCACCGCCGAAAAGAACGCCTGGGCCTCTTCGACGGTCATCTCGAGAACGTCGGCGATGCTCTTGCCCTTCCACTTGATCTCGAGGGTCTCGCGATTGTAGCGCGCGCCCTTGCAGGTCTCGCAGGTGACATAAACGTCGGGCAGGAAGTTCATCTCGATCTTGAGGACGCCATCGCCCTGACAGGCCTCGCAGCGCCCGCCCTTGACGTTGAACGAAAACCGCCCCGGCTTGTAGCCGCGCGCCTTCGAATCCGGCAGCCCGGCGAACCAGTCGCGGATCGGGCCGAAAGCCCCGGTATAGGTCGCCGGGTTGGAGCGCGGCGTGCGGCCGATGGGGCGCTGGTCGATGTCGATGACCTTGTCGAGATGCTCCAGCCCCCGGATCGTCTCGCAGGGGGCGGGGGTGTGGCGCGCCCCGTTGAGCCGCATGGCGGCCGACTTGAACAGCGTCTCGATGGTCAGGGTGGACTTGCCCCCGCCCGACACGCCGGTCACGCAGATAAAACGGCCCAGCGGGAAATCGACGGTGATGTCCTTGAGGTTGTTGCCCGACGCCCTTGCCACGGTCACGGTCTTGCCGTTTCCCTGCCGCCGGCGGCGGGGCACGGCGATCTCGCGGGTGCCGCTGAGATACTGGCCCGTCAGGCTCGCCGGGTCGGCGGCGACGGCGTCGGGCGTGCCATGGGCGACAATGCGCCCGCCATGGACCCCGGCGCCGGGGCCGATGTCGAAGACGTACTCGGCGGCGCGGATCGCTTCCTCGTCGTGTTCGACCACGATCACGCTGTTGCCCTGATCGCGCAGGTTCTTCAGCGTGGTCAGAAGGCGGTTGTTGTCGCGCTGGTGCAGCCCGATCGAGGGCTCGTCGAGCACATAGAGCACTCCGGTCAGCCCCGAGCCGATCTGGGAGGCCAGGCGGATACGCTGACTTTCCCCGCCCGACAGGGTGCCCGCGCCGCGCGACAGGGTCAGATAGTCGAGCCCGACATTGACCAGAAATCCGAGGCGTTCGCGGATCTCCTTGAGGATGGCGCGGGCGATGGTGTTCTTCTGCTCGCTCAGGCTTTCGGGCACGGTCTCGACCCAGGCGAGCGCCTCCTTGATCGCCATCTCGCTGACATGGCCGATATGCAGCCCGCCGATCCTGACGGCCAGCGCCTCGGGGCGCAGACGATAGCCCTGGCAGGCGCCGCAGGGGCGGTTGTTCTGGTAGCGCTCGAACTCCTCGCGCACCCAGGCGCTGTCGGTCTCGCGCCAGCGGCGCTCCATGTTGGGCACCACGCCTTCGAAAGCGCGCGAGACGTTGTAGACCCGCCCGCCCTCGTCATAGCGGAACGCGATCTCCTCGCCGCCCGAACCATGCAGGATCACCTGCTTGACATGCGCCGGCAGGTCGCGCCACGGGGTTGAGGCATCGAATTCATAATGCCGCGCAAGGGCCTGAATCGTCTGGGTGAAATAGGGAGACTTGCCCTTGCGCCAGGGCGCGATCGCCCCGTTGGTCAGCGGCAGCGCCCCGTCGGGGACGATCAGCCGCTCGTCAAAGAACAGCTCCACCCCCAGCCCGTCGCAGTCGGGGCAGGCGCCGAAGGGGGCGTTGAAGGAAAACAGGCGCGGCTCGATCTCGGGGATGGTGAAACCCGAAACCGGGCAGGCGAAGTTCTCGGAAAAGGTGATGCGCTCGGGCTCGCCCTCGCCCTCGCGCGGGGCCGTCTCCAGCACCGCGATCCCGTCGGCGAGATCGAGCGCCGTGCGGAAGGAATCCGCCAGCCGCGTCTCCATCCCCTCCCGGACGACGATCCGGTCCACCACCACATCGACATCGTGGCGATATTTCTTGTCGAGCGTCGGCGGCTCGTCGAGCTCAAAGAACTGCCCATCCACCTTGACGCGCTGGAAGCCCTGCTTGCGCAGATCCAGGAACTCCTTGCGGTACTCGCCCTTGCGGTCGCGCACGATGGGGGCGAGCAGATAGGCGCGCGTGCCCTCGGCCATCCGCATGACCGAATCCACCATGTCCTGAACTTGCTGCGCCTCGATCGGCTTGCCGGTGGCGGGGCTGTAGGGGGTGCCGGCGCGGGCGAACAGAAGGCGCAGATAGTCGTGGATCTCGGTGACGGTGCCGACGGTTGAACGCGGATTCTTCGAGGTCGTCTTCTGCTCGATCGAGATCGCCGGTGACAGGCCGGTGATCTGGTCGACATCGGGCTTTTGCATCATGTCGAGGAACTGGCGCGCATAGGCGCTCAGGCTCTCGACATAGCGGCGCTGGCCCTCGGCATAGATTGTGTCAAACGCCAGGCTCGACTTGCCCGACCCGGACAGCCCCGTGAACACCACCAGCGCATTGCGCGGGATGTCCACGTCCACGGAGGCGAGGTTGTGTTCCCGTGCGCCGCGGACCTCGATGAATTTCTGTTCGCCCATGTCTGCCCCCGGGGAGTGTCGAACCCCCCGAGAGATAATGGAGCCGGGCTGAGTCTCCAATGGAAAAACGCGAACACTTCGTGAACTCTGGCAAATTTACCCGGTCGACCACGCAGCCCGGTCGCAGGCGATCAGCCCAGCCTGCCCATGGCCACGGCGACATCGGCCATTCGGCTGGAGAACCCCCATTCGTTGTCGTACCAGCTCATCACACGGCACATCGTGGTCTCCATCACCCGGGTCTGATCCATGTGGAAGACCGATGAATGGGCATCGTGGTTGAAGTCCATGCTCACATTGGGCTGATCGGTCGTCCCGAGGATACCGGCGAGGTCGCCCTCGGCGGCGGCGGCGATGGCCTGGTTGATCTCTTCGGCCGAGGTCGCCCGGCTCGCCTCGAAGGTCAGATCGACGACCGAGACATTGGGCGTGGGCACCCGGATCGCGACACCGTCGAGCTTGCCCTCAAGCTCGGGCATGACCAGCCCCACCGCGCGCGCCGCGCCGGTGGAGGTGGGGATCATGTTCAGCCCGGCCGCCCGCGCGCGGTAGAGATCCTTGTGCATGGCGTCCAGCGTGGGCTGATCGCCCGTATAGCTGTGGATCGTCGTCATGAAGCCGCGCCGGATGCCGATGGCTTCGTGGAGCACGCGCGCCATGGGCGCAAGGCAGTTCGTGGTGCAGGAGGCGTTCGAGACAACCCGGTCATCGGCGCTCAGCGACGTCTCGTTGACGCCGAAGACCACCGTGCGGTCGGCGCCCTTCGCCGGGGCGGAGACCAGAACGCGCCGCGAGCCGTTCTCGAGATGGCGCGCGGCCTTGTCGCGGTCGGTGAAGACGCCGGTGCATTCCAGCGCGACATCGACGTCCCCCCAGGGCAGGGCGGCGGGGTCGCGTTCAGCGGTCACCCGGATGGGGCCGCTGCCGGCGTCGATGGTGTCGCCCGACACCGTGATCTTGCCGGGAAAGCGGCCATGGACGCTGTCGAACCGCAGCAGATGGGCGTTCGTCTCGACCGGGCCGAGATCGTTTATGGCAATGACCTCGATATCGTCGCGCCCCGACTCGATGATCGCGCGCAACACGTTCCGTCCGATCCGGCCAAAGCCGTTGATGGCTACCTTCACTGTCATGGTCTCTCCTCCTGTCTCACATTCCCGACGGGTCGGCGGCATCCGCGCCGTTATCGCTAACGTCCATATCCACGCATGGCGGGTCAACCACCTGCATGGCCGACTCAGCGCCAGACTGCCAGAAAATCGATCAGATCGGCGAGCTTTCGGCCCAGAAAGACATGAAGGTTCCAGCCGAAATAAAGCAGATCGGCCGCGATCACGGCGATGATCGCGGCAGCGAGCCACACTGCGATGCGGTCGGTCATCTCATCTGCCGCGGGCGGCGTTTCCGCGCCCGGCCCCGGTCAATGCAGGAGCCGGCCCATCGCACCGGCCACATCGGCCATGCGGCAGGAAAAGCCCCACTCATTGTCATACCATGCCAGCACGCGCACCGTGCGGCCACCGACAACCTTGGTCTGGTCGGGCGCGAAGATCGAGGAATGCGTGGTGTGATTGAAATCGATCGAGACCTTGGGCTCGGGGTCATAGGCCAGGACCGCGCCCATATGGCCCGCGGCGGCCTCGGCGACGACGGCGTTGACGTCATCGGCGGTCACGTCGCGGCCAGCTTCAAAGGTCAGGTCCACCGCGCTCACATTCGGGGTGGGCACGCGCATGGCGGTGCCGTCGAGCCGGCCGGCAAGCTCCGGCAGGACCTCGCCGATGGCCCGGGCCGCGCCGGTCGATGTCGGGATCATCGCCATCGCCGCGGCGCGCGCGCGATAAAGGTCGCTGTGGCCGCGGTCGAGCGTGGGCTGATCGCCGGTGTAGGAGTGGATCGTGGTCATGATCCCGCGCTCGATCCCGATGGCGTCGTTGAGCACCTTGGCAAGGGGGGCGAGGCAATTCGTGGTGCACGAGCCGTTGGAGACGACCTTGTGCGCCTCCGTCAGGCTGCGGTGATTGACGCCGTAGACGATCGTGGAGTCCGCGCGCCTGGCGGGGGCGGAGACCAGCACGCGCCGCGCGCCGCGCTCCAGATGCACGGCCGCCTTGTCGCGGTCGTTGAACTTGCCGGTGCATTCCAGCACGACGTCCACGCCTTCCCAGTCGACCTCGGCCGGCTCATAGGTCGACATCACCTGCATCGGGCCCCGGCCGAAATCGAGCGTGTCGTCCGTCACCCGCACCTGCCCGGCGAAGCGGCCGTGAACGCTGTCGTATTTCAAAAGATGCGCGTTGGTCTCGATCGGGCCGGTCGCGTTGATCTTGACCACCTGAACATCGTTGCGTGCACTCTCGGCGATATGCGCCAGCGTGCAGCGCCCGATGCGGCCGAATCCGTTGATGCCGATGGTGATCGTCATGACGTGCCCTCCAATGCCCGACGGACTGCGCGAAAGTGACGTGGCTATAGACGGCTTCGAATGGCGGAAAAAGGGCGAAAGTGCAGGATTCGCAGGGCGTTAGCGCAAACTGTTTCCGTTAGCGCCAACGCCCGCGCGACAGGCGCGCGCGTGACGTGCGTCAATGCGCGGCCGCATCGTTGCGGGCAGACTGCCCCGAAGACCACGAACGAGGAGAGAGCCCCATGAGCCAGTTCGGACTGCCCATCATCGACGACTCGGTCCACAGTGCAAACGCTTGGCTGAACCGGCTCACGGAGCTGACCGGCTGGGATCACAAGCAGCGCGCCTACCGGCTTCTGCGGGCAACGCTGCACGCTCTGCGCGATCATCTTAGCGTGAACGAGGCCGCCGATCTCGGCGCGCAACTGCCCACGCTGATCCGCGGGATCTATTACGAAGGCTTCCACCCCGCGCAGATGCCGGTGAAGGACCGCAGCCGCGAACATTTCATCGCGCGCATCGAGGAGGCGTTCGAGACCGATCCCATGGGCGATGCGCCCGAGGCTGTCGGCGCCGTGCTCACGCTGCTGTCGGAGCATGTCTCGCCCGGCGAGATGGACGACATCCGTGTGAGCTTCACCAAGGAGATCCGCGCGCTGTTTCCCTGACCCCCGCGCCCCGCCTGCCTGCCGGGGGCGTTAGAGCAGCGCGCGCACGCGCTCGGCGACATTGCCGGCCGTGATGCCGAACGCCTCGTAGAGGCGCGGGCCGGGCGCGGAGGCGCCGAAGCCCTCCATCCCGACAAAGCCTGCGCGCGCCTCGCGCCCGCGCTCGCCCAGAAGCCAGCGGTCCCAGCTCTGCCGGGCACCGGCCTCGACGGCCACGCGCACCGCCCCTGCCGGCAGAACCCGCCGGCGATAGCTATCGGGCTGGGCGGCGAACAGCTCCATGCAGGGCATGGAGACGACGCGCGTGCCGATCCCGTCGGCCTGCAGCGCGTCGCGCGCCGCCATAGCGATCTCGACCTCCGAGCCGCTGGCCAGCAGCACCGCCCGCCGCTTGCCCTCGGCCTCGGCCAGGACATAGCCGCCCTGCGCGGTGAGGTTGCGGGTGCGGTGGCGGGTGCGCAGCGTGGCCAGCCCCTGCCGCGAGAGCGCCAGCACCGATGGCGTGCCCGCGCTGGTCAGGGCGAGTTCCCAGGCTTCGGCCGTCTCCACCGTGTCGGCGGGGCGGAAGACATGCATGTTCGGCGTCGCCCGCAGCATCGCCAGATGCTCGACAGGCTGGTGGGTGGGGCCGTCCTCGCCCAGGCCGATGGAATCATGGGTCATCACATAGGTGACTGGCACGCCCATCAGCGCCGACAGCCGCATCGCCCCGCGCGCGTAGTCGGAGAACACCAGAAAGGTGCCCCCATAGGGACGGATACCGCCATGCAGCGCCATCCCGTTCATCGCCGCGGCCATGGCGTGTTCGCGGATGCCGTAATGGATGTAGCGGCCCTTGCGGTCCTCGGGCGTGAACAGCCCCACATCGCCCGCGCGCGTGTTGTTCGAGCCGGTCAGATCGGCCGAGCCGCCGAGGGTCTCGGGGCAGGCGCGGTTGACCGCGTCGAGCACCATCTCGCTGGACTTTCGGGTCGCGACCTTGGGCGCGTTTTCCGATGCGTCCTTCTTGACCTTGCGGATGGCGCCGGCCAGCCGGCCCGACGGGGCGCCGCTCAGCCGGCGGTCGAATTCCGCGCGCCGGGTGGCCGACAGGCCCTCCAGCCGGCCCTGCCACGCCGTGCGCTCGGTGGCGCCGCGCCGGCCGATCTCCTCCCACTGCGCCTTGATGTCGGCGGGAATTTCGAACGGCCCGTGCGGCCAGCCATAGGCCTCGCGCGTTGCGGCGATGACTTCCTCGCCCAGCGGCGCGCCATGGGCGGCGGCGGTGTCCTGCTTGCCCGGCGCGCCAAAGCCGATATGGGTCTTGCAGTCGATCAGAACGGGGCGGTCCGACGCCTTCGCCGCCTCCATCGCGCGGTCGATGTCGGCCGGGTCGTGGCCGTCGCAGGCCAGCACCCGCCAGCCGGCCGCCGCGAAGCGCGCGCGCTGATCGGTGATGTCGGCCAGCTCGATCGCGCCGTCGATCGAGATGTTGTTGTTGTCCCAAAGGACAATGAGGTTCGAGAGCTTCTGCCGGCCGGCGAGGCCGATGGCCTCGTGGCTGATCCCCTCCATCAGGCAGCCGTCGCCGGCGATCACCCAGGTGCGGTGATCGACGACCTTGCGGCCGAAGCGCGCGCGCATCGCCTCCTCGGCCATGGCGAACCCCACGGCATTGGCCAGCCCCTGACCGAGCGGGCCGGTGGTGGTCTCGTTCCCCCTGGCGTGGCCGTATTCGGGGTGGCCGGCGGTCTTGGCGCCCCATTGGCGGAAGTTCTTGAGCTCCTCCACCGTCATGTCGGGCGAGCCGGTCAGATAAAGCAGCGCATAGAGCAGCATCGAGCCATGCCCGGCCGAGAGGATGAACCGGTCCCGGTCGGGCCAGTCGGGGTGGGCGGCGTCGAACTTGAGATGCTTGTCGAACAGCACGGTGGCCACATCGGCCATGCCCATCGGCATGCCCGGATGCCCCGACTTGGCGGCCTGGACGGCATCCATTGCCAACGCGCGGATCGCGCAGGCACGGGCCCAGTGCTCGGGGTGCTGGTCTCGCAGGGTGGGGATGTCCACGGGCTTGATCCTTCGCTGACGACGTTTGCCGGCTCAATAGCACCCCTGAAGACGAGTTCAAGCGCGCCCTGCGCGCCCATCGACGACGGGGGCGGAAACGCGGGCGCGATTGCGCTAGGATGGGCGCCAAGGGTGCGGCTGGCGATTCGCGCGCCGGGCGGGGCGCGACGTCGGCGATGACGCCCGCGAGCCAGTCAGGAGAGCAGGCCCATGAGCGACGACATTGCCGAGCTGGAGCGCCGCATCACCGAGGCGCTGGAGCGGATCGCGCGAGGCGTGGACAGCGGGCGGGGGCGCGCCGCCGCACCGCCGCCGCAACCGCAACCGCCCGAGCCCGCCGGCGGCGCCACTGCCGACGAAGTCAGGGCGCTGCGCGAGGCCCTCGAGGCCGAGCGCGCCGCCAAGGAAAAGCTGAAGGAACGGGTCAACGCCGTGCGCCAGCGTCAGGAGACGGGCGTTACGCAGCTCGAACGCAGGATCGCGCGGATGACCGAGCAGATCGACGTTCAGGGGCTCGAACTGCAACGCCTCAAGAAGGCCAACGCCCAGCTCGTGGCGGCCAATCGCGCGCTGATGGAGGGGGGCGACCCGGAGGGCGCCGCCCGCCGCGCGGAGACGGCCGAGCTTGAGGCGCTGCGTGCCGAGCGCCGCGCCGAGATGGCCGAGATGGAGGCGATCCTGTCGGCGCTCGCGCCGCTGGTTCCCGAGGAGGCGGCCCATGGCTGAGGAGACGGTCACCATCGGCGGCAAGGAATTCCGCGTCGCCTGTCAGGCGGGAGAGGAGGAGTATCTGCGCGCCGCCGCCACAATGCTCGACGCCGAGGCACAGACCCTGCGCGAGCAGATCGGCCGCGTCCCCGAGGCGCGGATGCTGCTTATGGCGGGGCTGATGCTGGCCGACAAGACGGCGAACATGGAGGATCAGCTCCGCGAGGCGCAGAACAAGCTCGCCGAGGCCGAGGCCGAACTTGCCCGGCTGCGCGCACAGCCCGCGCCCGCGCCGGAAAAGGTCGAGGTGCCCGTCGTCCCCACCGAGCTGCGCGACATGCTCGCCGAGGTCGCGGCGCGGGCGGAGGCGCTGGCCGACCGGGTGGACGACGCCGCCAGAACCGAGTGAGCCGGGCGCGAGCGCCGCGGCGACCGCCGCGCCGGGCCGAAAGGGCCCGCCCCGCGCGGCCGGTTGCCGGGGCTCAGCCGTTGGCTTCGCGAATCTTGTCGGCGGCGGCCTTGTCGAAGGCCACGTCCTTGCTCTCGAACAACTGGTCGAGTTCGCCCGACAGGGTCATCTCGGTGATGATGTCGCAGCCGCCCACGAACTCGCCCTTGACGTAAAGCTGCGGGATGGTGGGCCAGTCGGAATAGTCCTTGATGCCCTGGCGGATCGTCTCGTCCTCGAGGACGTTGACGTCCTGATACTCGACTCCCATGAAGTTGAGCACCCCGGCCACGCGGCTGGAGAAGCCGCATTGCGGCATGGTCTTGGTGCCTTTCATGAACAGCACCACATCGGTGCCGTTCACCGTCTCGTCGATCCGGGTCTTCGCGTCGGTCGCTTGTGCGTCGGTCATGTCCTGGCCTTCATCGCTGGGTGGATTTGGGTCGCCCTCGGGGGGCTGGGCCTCTTCGGGGGGTGGCTCATAGCTCGGTGCACTCTCGTCGATTTCAAAGCCCTCGCGCGGGGGCCTCGGGGCCTCGTCCCCGTTCCAGCGCCGGATTTCCAGCCACGCGGCCCATGAAAACACCCCCAAGAACGGTGAAATGAGAAGGAGAGCGAGCTGATTAACGGTCAAGCCTCAATCGGGGGCCTTGGTGGTCAGCGCGAGGGCGTGCAATTCGCCCTGAGAGCCTTCCATCTTCCCCTTCAGCGCGGCATAGACGGCGCGCTGTTGCTGAACCCGGTTCTTGCCGCGGAAGCTTTCGTCGATCACCTCGGCGGCGTAGTGGTTGCCGTCACCGGCGAGGTCGGTGATCGTGATATCGGCCTGCGGAAAGCTCTCGCGCAGCAGATCCTCGATTTCCTGGGCGCCGATGGCCATTTCCCGCTCCCTTTCCTGATCCTGACACTAACTAGTCGCCGGGCGCGCGCCGGGCAAGGGCCGGGCTCAGTCGAAGGCCGCGGCGAAGGCGCTGCGGTAGAGCGCCGAAAGCTCTGACAGCGGCGCGCCGGCGCGGCCGAGCTGGACGGTCTCGCCGCCAAAGCGGCCGACGGTCGCGATCGGCACCCCCGCCTGGCCGGCCGCGACCATCAGCGCCTCGGCCGCGTCGAAGGTGCAGGCGATCAGGTAGCGGGCCTGATCCTCGCCGAACAGCGTCGGCGTGTCGCCGGCGTCGAGCGTCACGCCCAGCCCGGCGGCTTCGGCCATCTCGAAAGCGGCCAGCGCGAGGCCGCCGTCGGAGAGATCGGTGGCGGCCGAAATCCACTGGCGGTTGGCGCGTAGAAATTCGCCGTTGCGCCGTTCGGCGGCGAGATCCACCTCGGGCGCGTCGCCATCCTCGCGGTTGAAGACCTCGTAGAGCAGGGCGGACTGGCCGAGATGCCCCGCGCCCTCACCGACCAGCAGGGCGAGGTCACCCTCGACGGGACGGCCCGCAATCAACGCGTCGAGAGAGTCGAGCAGACCCACCGCGCCGATGGTCGGCGTGGGCAGGATCGCGCGGCCGTCGGTCTCGTTGTAGAGGCTGACATTGCCCGACACCACGGGTGTGTCGAGCGCCTCGCAGGCCTCGGCGATGCCTTGCACGGCGCCGACGAGCTGGCCCATGACCTCGGGCTTTTCGGGATTGCCGAAATTGAGATTGTCGGTGACCGCGAGCGGCCGCGCCCCGACCGCGCAGAGATTGCGGAAGGCCTCGGCCACCGCCTGCCGGCCGCCCTGGCGCGGATTGGCGCGCACATAGCGCGGTGTGACATCCGCGGTGAAGGCGAGCGCCTTTTCGGTGCCGTGAACGCGCACGATGCCCGCGCCCAGCCCCGGCCCGCGCACCGTGTCGGCCATCACCATGTGATCGTACTGCTCCCAAATCCAGGCCTTGCAGGCATGGTTCGGGCTGGCGATCAGCGCGCGCAGCGCGTCGATGGGGTCGATGCCGGGGACGTCGCCCACGGGCTCGGCGGGCGGCGTCTCCACCCAGGGCCGGTCGTATTCGGGCGCGCTGCCCGAGAGCGCCTTGAGCGGCAGGTCGGCCCTGGTGGTATTGCCGTGCATGACGATGAAACGGTCTTCGGCAATGGTCACGCCCACCAGCGCGAAGTCGAGATCCCATTTCTCGAAGACGGCGCGGGCCTCGTCCTCCTTCTCGGGCCTGAGGATCATGAGCATGCGCTCCTGGGACTCCGAGAGCATCATCTCGTAGGCCGTCATGCCCTCCTCGCGGCAGGGGACCCGGTCGAGATCGAGCCGCACGCCCAGATCGCCCTTGTCGCCCATCTCCACGGCCGAGCAGGTCAGCCCCGCCGCGCCCATGTCCTGGATCGCGATCACCGCGCCCGAGTCCATCAGCTCAAGACATGCCTCCAGCAGGCGCTTTTCGGTGAACGGGTCGCCCACCTGCACGGTGGGGCGCTTTTCCTCGATCGTCTCGTCGAACTCGGCGCTGGCCATGGTGGCGCCGCCGACGCCGTCGCGTCCGGTCTTGGCGCCGAGATAGACCACCGGCATGCCGACCCCGGAGGCGGCGGAATAGAATATGGAATCGGCCCTGGCGAGCCCGGCGGCAAAGGCGTTGACCAGACAATTGCCGTCATAGGCGGAATGAAAGCGGACCTCGCCGCCAATGGTCGGCACGCCGAAACAGTTTCCATAGCCGCCGATCCCCTCGACCACGCCATGGACGAGCTGGCGCGTGCGGGTGTGGTCGGGGCTGCCGAAGCTCAGCGCGTTCATCGCCGCGACGGGCCGCGCGCCCATGGTGAAGACATCGCGCAAGATGCCGCCCATGCCGGTGGCGGCGCCCTGATAGGGCTCGATGTAGGAGGGGTGGTTGTGGCTTTCCATCTTGAAGACCACCGCCAGCCCGTCGCCGATATCGACGACGCCGGCATTCTCCCCCGGCCCGCAGATGACCTGCGGCCCCTTGGTGGGCAGGGTGCGCAGCCATTTTCTGGACGATTTGTAGGAGCAGTGCTCGTTCCACATCGCCGAGAAGACGCCGAGTTCGGTGAAGGAGGGTGTCCGGCCGATGAGCGCGCGGATGCGGGCGTATTCCTCCTCGGTCAGTCCGTGGGCCGCGATCAGGTCGGGGGTGATCTCGGGCTCCTGCATCGGGGTCCTCGCGCTGGTCGACGGCATCATGCGGCCGGGTGATACGGCAACCCCCCCTCGGGGAAAAGGCCGAATCCGGCGGATGGCCGGCCGGGCAGGGGCCTTTCATGCCGGCCAATCCGGCGGCACCGGCCTGCAGTGTTGAGCAAAATCGCGGCAGTTGCCGAGCGCGGACAAAAAAAAGGCCGAGCAAAGCTCGGCCTTAGTCCAACAGGGAGGTAAAAGACAATGACAGGAAGTCCTTGCCTTCGCCGCATGAAATAGGGGCGGTGGCCGGCCGGTGCAACCCGAAAACCGCTGCACAGCGAGCATGCCCGGCATGCGCGCTGGACATATCTGCGGTTGAGCAGCCCGCCGGGACCGGCTCAGCCCTTGCGTGACTTGCGGTAGGTAAAGATTTCCTCGATCACGAAATCGCGGAAGGCGGCGACCCTGCGCGACTGGCGCAGCTCTTCGGGATAGGCCAGAAAGACCGGGATCTCGTTGCTTTCCACCTCGGGCAGGACACGCACGAGATCGGGGAAATCCTCGATCACGTAGTCGGGCAGCACGCCCACGCCCAGATCGCTGAGAACGGCCTGCAGCACGCCGAAATAGTTGTTCACGGTCAGAGTCGAGCGGCTGGGATAGGTCATCAGATGCTGGATCAGCATCGCGGCTGCCGAGACCTGCGCGGTGCCGACATTCTGGCAGATGAGCCGGTGATGGGCGAGATCCTCGAGCGAGCCGAGGTCGCCGTTGGCCCGCAGGTAGTTGGGCGAGGCGTAGAGCCGCATCCGCACGCTCATAAGGGGGCGGCGGATCAGGTCGGCCTGGCTGGGCTCCTTCATGCGGATGGCCACATCGGCCTCGCGCATGGGCAGATCAAGCACGCGCTCCTCGAGCATCAGGTCGATCTTGAATTCGGGGTTCTTGGCATAGAGCGCCGACAGCCGCGGCGCGAGCCACAGCGTGCCGAATCCGGTGGTCGTGGTCACGCGCAGCTCGCCGAAGATCTCCTCCTCGCTGTCGCGGATGCGCGCGGCCGCCGCCTCCAGCCGCTTGGCCATCGCCCGCGTGGCGTCGAAGAGATGCTCGCCCTGCTCGGTCAGGATCAACCCGCGGGCATGGCGGTGAAACAGCGTCGTGTTGAGGCTTTCCTCGAGCGCGCGCACCTGCCGGCTGACGGCGGACTGGCTCAGATGCAGCGCCTCGCCGGCATGTGTCAGGCTGCCGGCATCCGCGACGGCGTGAAAGATTCGCAGCTTGTCCCAGTCCATGAAGCTATCTCTTTTCTGCAGGGCGGTATGCGCATTGCGCAATGTTCTAGCCGTTTCGCGGCCGCGGCAAAAGCGTGTCGATGCGAAAATCGGCATTCAGGTCGCTCGAGGCGGCGTGTTAGCCGTGCAACGCGCCGGGCGAAAGGACATTGCTTACCGCCCCGGACGGGCCCCGTCGCGCCCGCGCACACGGGGCGAGACAGGCATGGATTTCGGCGCCGGGCGGGCGTAACACTGCGCGCGTGGCGACAGCAGGTCGGAGGCGGAGATGGCCGTGGGCGTATTCGATTCGGGGCTTGGCGGGCTGACGGTCCTCGCCGCGCTCGAACGGCGCCTGCCCGAGGTCGAGTTCGTCTATTACGGCGACAACGCCCATGCCCCCTACGGCGTGCGTGACGCCGACGACATCTTCGCGCTGACCTGCGCCGGTGTTGAACGCCTGTGGCAGGAGGGCTGCGATCTTGTGGTTCTGGCCTGCAACACCGCCTCGGCCGCCGCGCTGCGGCGGATGCAGGAGACCTGGCTGCCCGCAGACAAGCGCGTGCTCGGCGTCTTCGTGCCGCTGATCGAGGCGCTGACCGAGCGGCAATGGGGCGACAGCTCGCCCCCGCGCGAGGTGGCGCTGCGTCACGCCGCGCTGTTTGCCACGCCCGCGACCGTGTCGAGCCGGGCGTTCCAGCGCGAACTTGCCTTCCGCGCCATCGGCGTCGATGTCGAGGCCCAGCCCTGTGCCGGGCTGGTCGACGCCATCGAGCAGGGCGACATGATTCTCGCCGAGGCGCTGGTGCACAGCCATGTCGAGGCGCTGCTGCGGCGGATGCCCCATCCCGAGGCCGCCGTTCTGGGCTGCACCCATTACCCCCTGATGGAGGCGGCTTTCCGCGCGGCGCTGGGGGCGGGGGTGGCGGTCTATTCGCAACCCGATCTGGTGGCCGAGAGCCTTGCCGACTATCTTGATCGTCACCCCGACATGCTGGGCCGCGGGCAGCGCGCCTTCCTGACCACCGGCGACCCGGCGGGGGTGTCGCGCAAGGCGACCCAGTTCATGCGCCGCGGCATCGCCTTTGCGGCGGCCGAGTGACCACAACAAACGGATTTGGCGGATCGACATGACACGGAAAATCGCAATTCTGGGCGCCAGCGGCTATACCGGCGCGGAGCTCGCGCGCCTGATCGCCACCCATCCCGAGCTCGAGGTCGCGGCGCTGTCGGGCGACCGCAAGGCGGGGATGGAGATGGCCGAGGTCTTTCCCCATCTGGGCGATCTGGCGCTGCCGCGCCTGGCGCGGATCGAGGATCTCGACCTCTCGGCCCTCGATCTCGCCTTCTGCGCGCTTCCGCATGCAACCTCGCAGGCGGTCATCAAGGCTTTGCCGCGCGATCTCAAGGTTGTCGACCTGTCCGCCGATTTCCGTCTGCGCGACCCGTCCGACTACGAGACCTGGTACGGCAAGCCCCACGCCGCGCCCGAGTTGCAGAAAGAGGCCGTCTACGGGCTCACCGAGTTCTATCGCGCGCAAATCCGCACGGCGCGGCTGGTGGCCGGCACCGGCTGCAACGCGGCGGCGGGCCAGTATGCCCTTCGCCCGCTGCTGGAGGCCGGCGTGATCGACCCGGACCGGATCGTCATCGACCTCAAGGCCGGCGTGTCCGGGGCGGGGCGCGCGCTGAAGGAGAACCTGCTGCATGCCGAGCTCTCCGAGGGCACGCACCCTTACGCCACCGGCGGCACCCATCGCCATCTGGGCGAGTTCGACCAGGAGTTCTCGGCCATCGCCGGCCGTCCCGTGCGGGTGCAGTTCACCCCGCATCTCGTGCCGATGAACCGCGGCATACTTGCGACCGTCTATGTCGACGGCGATCCCGAAGCGGTCCACCGGACGCTTTCGGCCCGCTACCGCGATGAACTTTTCTTGAGGGTGCTGCCTTTTGGCGCAACCCCCTCGACACGGCATGTGCGCGGGTCCAATTTCGTGCATATAGGCGTGGTGGGCGACCGTGTACCCGGGCGGGCCATCGTGGTGGCCGCGCTCGACAACCTCGCCAAGGGGTCGTCGGGGCAGGCGATCCAGAACGCCAACCTGATGCTGGGGCTCGCGGAGTCGGCGGGTTTGATGCTGGCTCCGGTCTTTCCCTGACCCCGAGGAGGGCATGCGATGAAGGGCCTGAAAAAGAAACGGCGGGTGCAGATCATCCTGGTCGCGGTGGCGGCGCTGGCGCTGTCGACCGGGCTGATCGGCTATGCCATGCGCGACGGAATCAATTTCTTCCGCTCGCCGAGCCAGGTGGTGTCCGCCCCGCCCGGCGAGGCCGAGGTCTTTCGCATCGGCGGGATGGTCGAGCCCGGCAGCCTGCAGCGGGGGCGCGGCGAGACGATCCGGTTTTCCGTGACCGACGGCAATGCCTCGGTGCCGGTGACCTTTCGCGGCGTGCTTCCAGATCTGTTCGACGAGAACCAGAGCATGGTGGGCACCGGCCGTTACGTGGACGGGGTCTTCGAGGCGAGCGAGATCCTGGCCAAGCA
This sequence comes from Rhodobacteraceae bacterium WD3A24, assembly GCA_002967695.1. Classification (GTDB taxonomy): domain Bacteria; phylum Pseudomonadota; class Alphaproteobacteria; order Rhodobacterales; family Rhodobacteraceae; genus Alkalilacustris. The sequence continues at coordinate 51,499 of PUHN01000015.1, forward strand.
TGACGAGACCTATATGCCCCGCGAGGTGATGGAGGCGCTGCAGGAAAGCGGCGAGTGGCGCGGCGAGGGCACGCCGACCGCCGCCGGCGGAAGCTGAGGCGCCCGGCGGTTCACATTGCCGCGGGAGCGGTTGGCGGATCGGGCGCGCCTCTGTAGGCTCGCGATTGAGAAACAGCGGCAGGAGACCGGCAATGATCGTCGAACTGGGGCATTTCGCGCTCATCCTCGCCTTCGCGGTGGCGCTGGCGCAGATGATCATTCCGATGATCGGCGCGCACAAGGGCTGGCCGGACTGGATGGCGGCGGCCCAGCCGATGGCGACGACGCAGTTCCTGCTGATCGGGTTCAGCTTCGCGGCGTTGACCTGGGCCTTCGTGACCTCGGACTTCTCGCTGCGGATCGTGGTGGAGAATTCGCACACCGCCAAACCGCTGATTTACAAGATTTCCGGCGTCTGGGGCAATCACGAGGGCTCCATGCTGCTGTGGGTGCTCATTGTGGTGCTGTTCGGCGCCTGCGCGGCATGGTTCGGCGGCAACCTCCCCGCGACGCTGCGCGCGCGCGTGCTCGGCGTGCAGTCCTCGATCGGGGCGGCCTTCATGGCCTTCATCCTGGCGACCTCCAACCCCTTCGACCGGCTGGCCTCGCCGCCCTTCAACGGGCGTGACCTCAACCCGCTGTTGCAGGATCCCGGCCTCGCCTTTCACCCGCCCTTTCTCTATCTGGGCTATGTCGGGCTTTCGATGGCCTTCTCCTTTGCCGTCGCCGCCCTGATCGAGGGGCGCGTGGACGCCGCCTGGGGCCGCTGGGTGCGCCCGTGGACGCTGGCGGCCTGGATATTCCTGACCATCGGCATCGCGCTGGGCTCGTGGTGGGCCTATTACGAGCTGGGCTGGGGCGGCTTCTGGTTCTGGGATCCGGTCGAGAACGCCTCTTTCATGCCGTGGCTTCTCGCGGCGGCGCTGCTGCACTCGGCGATCGTGGTGGAAAAGCGCGAGGCGTTGAAAGCCTGGACGATCCTTTTGGCCATCCTCGCCTTCGGCTTTTCGCTGATGGGCACCTTCATCGTGCGCTCGGGGCTTCTGACCAGCGTGCACGCCTTTGCCAATGATCCCGAACGGGGCGTGTTCATCCTGCTGATCTTCGCCGTCTTCGTGGGCGGAGCGCTGACGCTTTATGCGGCGCGGGCCGGCACGATGGAGGCGCGCGGCGTCTTCTCCAGCGTCAGCCGCGAATCCGCGCTGGTGGTCAACAACGTGCTGCTCGCTGTCTCGGCCTTTGTCGTCTTCATCGGGACGATGTGGCCCATGTTTGCGGACATGTTCCTTGGCCGGACGCTTTCCGTCGGCGCGCCGTTCTTCGACATGGCCTTCTCGCCGTTCATGGTGGCGCTGGCCACGATCATGCCGGTGGGGGCGATGCTGCCCTGGAAACGCGGCGATCTGCGGCGCACGATGCGCCCGCTCTGGCCGCTGGCGGTGCTGTCCGTGGCGCTCGGCGCGCTGGTCTGGGCGATGCAGACCGGGCGTTCGGCGCTGGGGCCCGTCGGCGCGACGCTGGGGCTGTGGGTCGTCCTCGGTGCGGGGGCCGATCTGTGGGCACGCACCGGGCGCGGGGCGCTGGCCGGGCGTCTGCGCCGCCTGACCCGCCTGCCGCGCGCGGACTGGGGCAAGGCCACCGCGCATGCGGGCCTGGGCGTCACGCTGTTCGCAGCCGCCGGGCTGACCGCCTGGGAGGCGGAGGATATCCGCGTGCTCCAGGAGGGCGAGAGCTACAGTTTCGCGGGTTACGATATCACCCTGACCGAGGTCCGGCAGGTCCAGGGGCCGAACTACAATTCCGACATGGGGGTGTTCGAACTCGCGCGCGGGGGCGAGGTTGTCTCCGAACTCACGCCCGAGAAACGCCGCTACCCCGTGGCGGGCATGCCCACCACCGAGGCGGGGATCGACAGCGGTTTCCTGCGCGACGTCTACCTCGTGCTCGGCGATCCGCAGGAGGGCGGCGGCTGGGCGGTGCGCAGTTTCCTAAAACCCCTTGCCAACTGGCTGTGGGGCGGGGCGATCATCATGGCGCTGGGCGGGCTGCTGAGCTTGTCGGATCGCCGCTACCGCGTGGCGTCCGGGCGCGCCCGCAAACAGCCCGGCCCCGCCGCGGCCGTCCCGGCGGAGTAGCGCGCAATGCAGTATTTTCGCCGGATCGCCGTGGCGCTGTCGCTTGTCCTCGCCGGCATCGCGATGGTCATACCGGGGCCTGCGCCGGCGGTCGAACCCGATGAGGTTCTCGACAATCCCGCGCTCGAGGCCCGCGCGCGCGAGATTTCGTCGCAGCTTCGCTGCGTCGTCTGTCGCAGCGAGTCGATCGACGAGTCCAACGCCGACATCGCCCGCGACATGCGCCTGCTGGTCCGCGAGCGGCTGCTGGAGGGCGACAGCAATCAGGAGGTGCTCGACCACTTCGTCGAACGCTACGGCGAATACGTGCTGCTCCAGCCCACCACCGAGGGCGCCAATATCCTGCTGTGGATCGCCGGCCCGACCATGCTGGTAATCGCCTTCGGCGGGGCCGTGCTCTATCTGCGGCGGCGGCAACGCGCGGCCGAGCCCGGCGCGGGCGGGCTCAGCAGCGAGGAAGAGGCCCGGCTCAAGCGGATTCTGGAGCGCTGACCCGGCGGCGGGGCTAGTTGCCGGGGGTCACGTCTGTATGGTCGACCCGCCAAGGGAACACCGAAAGCGAGCCCGCCGATGGACTATCAGACGATCAGCCTCGAATGCGAAAACGGCCTGTGCGTCATCACGCTGCAGCGCCCCGATGTGATGAACGCGCTCAACGCGCAGATGCGCGCCGAACTCCTGCATGCGATGCGCGAGCACGGTGCGCAGGCGCGCGTCGTGATCCTGACCGGTGCCGGGCGCGCCTTCTGCTCGGGTCAGGATCTCGGCGACGGCAATGTCGCGCAGATCGACCTTGAGCGGGTGTTGCGGGACGAATATGAGCCGCTGCTGCGCGAGATCGTCGCCTGCCCCGTTCCGGTGGTCGCGGCCGTCAATGGCGCCGCCGCCGGGGCGGGGGCGAATCTGGCGCTGGCCTGCGATGTCGTGATCGCCGCCGAAAGCGCGGTTTTCATCCAGGCCTTCACCCGCATCGGGCTGATGCCCGATGCCGGCGGCACATGGTGGCTGCCCCGGCAGGTGGGGCTTGCCCGCGCCATGGGCGCGGCCCTCTTCGCCGAGAGGATCAGCGCCCGCCAGGCCGCCGACTGGGGCATGATCTGGGAAACGGTCTCTGACGATGTCTTCGAGGCCCATTGGCGGGCGCGGGCGGCCCATCTGGCGCAGGGGCCGAGCGTGGCCTATCGCAACATCAAACAGGCTTTGCAGGCCAGTTCGGGCAACGGGCTGGACGAACAGCTCGAGCTCGAAGCGCGGCTGCAGGGCGAATGCGGCGAGAGCCGCGACTTCCGCGAGGGCGTGCTGGCCTTTCGCGAAAAACGCGCGGCCGACTTCGAGGGCCGCTGAACGCCCCTTCCGGCGGGGCCGCACACCCCTGCGGCCAAAGCGCCGCCCCGGCGGGGTCGCCCCGCCGGGCAAGGGATGCGCGGGCCTGCGGTCAGCCGCGGTTCTCGACCTCGATGTAGTCGCGCCGTGTCGGGCCGGTATAAAGCTGGCGCGGCCGGCCGATGCGCAGCATGGGATCGCTGATCATCTCTTTCCACTGGGTGATCCAGCCGACGGTGCGCGACACCGCGAAGAGCGGCGTGAACATCGAGGTGGGAAAGCCCATGGCGTCGAGAATGATGCCCGAGTAGAAATCCACATTGGGATAGAGCTTCTTCTCGATGAAGTATTCGTCCTCCAGCGCGATCCGCTCGAGTTCCTTGGCGACCTTGAGCGTCTCGTTGTTCTCGATGCCCATCAGGTCGAGAACCTCGTCGGCGCTTTCCTTCATAACCTTCGCGCGCGGGTCGAAGTTCTTGTAGACCCGGTGGCCGAAGCCCATCAGGCGGAAGGGGTCGTCCTTGTCCTTCGCGCGCTCGATGTATTCGGGAATCTGGTCGACCGTGCCGATCTCGCGCAGCATCTCCAGGCAGGCCTGGTTGGCGCCGCCATGGGCCGGCCCCCACAGGCAGGCGATGCCCGCCGCGATGCAGGCAAAGGGGTTGGCCCCCGAGGAGGACGCCATGCGCACGGTTGAGGTCGAGGCGTTCTGCTCGTGATCGGCGTGCAGCGTGAAGATGCGGTCCATCGCGCGGGCGAGGATCGGGTCGACCTCGTAATCCTCGGCCGGCACGGCGAAGCACATCCGCAGGAAGTTCGACGCGTAGTCGAGATCGTTGCGCGGATAGATGAAGGGCTGGCCGAGCGAGTACTTGAAGGCCCAGGCCGCGATCGTGGGCATCTTGGCGATCATGCGGATCGCCGCGACCTCGCGCTGCCAGGGGTCGTTGATGTCGGTAGAGTCGTGATAGAAGGCCGACATCGCCCCGACCACGCCAACCATGACCGCCATCGGGTGCGCATCGCGGCGGAAACCGCGGAAGAAGTTCTGCATCTGCTCATGCAGCATGGTATGGTTGGTCACGCGGCTTTCGAAATCCTCGGCCTGCGCGGCGGTGGGCAGCTCGCCGTAGAGCAGGAGGTAGCACACTTCGAGAAAATGCGACTTCTCGGCGAGCTGCTCGATCGGATAGCCGCGATAGAGAAGCTCGCCCTTGTCGCCGTCGATGAAGGTGATGGTGGACTCGCAGGACGCGGTCGAGGTGTAGCCCGGATCGAAGGTGAAGACGCCGCCCTGGGCATAGAGCTTTTGAATGTCGATGACATCCGGCCCCGCGCTGGGCGACATCATCGGCAGTTCCAGTGTCTTGTCGTCGAAGCTCAGCGTGGCCGTTTTGGAGGTCTTTGACATCTCACTCCCTTTCCTCGTTGCCCGGGCGGGAGACCGCGCGGGGTGATTGACGTCGCCGGCGGCGCGGGGGGCGGCGCGCTCAGGCGGTTGCGTCCGCGATCCGGGCGAGGGTTTCCTCCCGGCCGAGGACGAGCATCATGTCGAACACGCTGGGCGTCACGGTGCGGCCCGCCAGCGCCGCGCGCAGGGGTTGTGCCAGCTTGCCCAGCCCCACCCCGTGGGCTTCGGCAAGCGACGTCACAACCGCCTCCAGCGTATCTCGCGTCCAGCTAGCACTTCGCAACTGCGGCGTCAATTCGGCTAGTATACCAATGGATACCGAGTCGAGCGCCTTCGCCGCCTTCTCGTCGGGTTCGACGGGGCGCTCGATCAAAATGAAATGCGCCTTGTCAAGAAGTTGTGAAAAGGTCTTGGACCTGTCCTTGAGGCAGAACAGCGCGCGGGCGACACCGTCGCGTTGGCGGTCGGTCAACTCGGGCGTTTCCGGCGCGGCGAGATAGGCGTCGAGATCGTGCAGCAGCGCGGCATCGTCCATCGCGGCGATGTGATGGCCCGAGATGCTGTCGAGTTTCTTGAAGTCCAGCTTCGCGGGGGCCTTGTTTATTCCGTCCAGATCGAACCATTCCATGGCCTGGTCGTCGTCGAAGATCTCCGCGTCGCCGTGGCTCCATCCCAGCCGCGCAAGGTAGTTGCGCATCGCCCGCGGCGGGTAACCCAGCGCGCGGTATTCATCGACCCCCAGCGCGCCGTGGCGTTTCGACAGCTTCTTGCCGTCGGGGCCGTGGATCAGCGGGATATGGGCGAAAACGGGCAACTCCCAGCCCATGGCGCGATAGACCAGCGCCTGCCGTGCCGCGTTGTTGAGATGGTCGTCGCCGCGGATCACATGGGTGATCTCCATATCGTGATCGTCGACGACGACGGCGAGCATGTAGGTCGGGCTGCCATCGGCGCGCAGCAGCACCATGTCGTCGAGCTGGTCGTTGCCGAAGCGCACGCGCCCCTGCACCGCATCCTCGATCACCGTCTCGCCGGTGCGCGGGGCCTTCAGGCGCAGCGCATAGGGCGCGTCGGGGTGCCGGGCGGGATCGGCATCGCGCCAGGGGCTCTGAAACAGGGTCGAGCGGCCCTCGGCCCGCGCCGCCTCGCGGAAGGCCTCGATTTCCTCGCGGGTGGAGAAGCACTTGTAGGCCGCGCCCCGCGTCAGCATCTCGCGGGCCACCTTGGCATGGCGTTCGGCGCGCGCGGCCTGGCTGACGGGCGTGCCGTCCCAGTCGAGCCCGAGCCAGCTCAGCCCGTCCAGAATCTTTTGCGTCGCCTCCTCGGTGGAGCGCGCGCGGTCGGTATCCTCGATGCGCAGCAGGAAACGCCCGCCGCGCCCGCGCGCATACAGCCAGTTGAACAGCGCCGTGCGCGCCCCCCCGATATGCAGAAAGCCCGTGGGCGAGGGCGCGAAACGGGTGACGACCGGAACGGCCTCGGGATCGGACATGGGGGGAACCCTCTCGGCGTTAACCATTCGGAAACCAAGCGACGGCTAGCGTCATCGGGTGTCTAGGCAATCGCCGGGGGGAGGACAAGGGTGCGCGCTCTCGCCAACCCGCTCGACGCGCTGGCGGCGGCACGCGGGCGGCTGTTCGCCTTCGTCCCGGTATGCCTGGCGCTGGGCATCGGGGGCTATTTTTCGCTGCCGGTCGAGCCGGGAGCGCCCGCCTACGCCATCGCGGCTGCGGGCGTCGCCCTGTTCGGCGGGCTCTGGCGGGCGGGGCCGGAGCGCTGGCAGCCCCTCGCGGCGGCGCTCGCGCTGGCCTTCGCCGGCGCGCTCGTCGCCGGGGCGCGGGCGCATGTGGTGGCCGCGCCGGTGCTTGACGGGCGCTATTACGGCGCGATCGAGGGACGCATCATCGCCGTCGATCGATCCCTCTCGGACCGGCTGCGGATCACGCTCGACGAGGTCGTCCTCGAACGGCGCCCGCCCGCGCGGACACCGGCGCGGGTGCGCGTCTCGCTGCACGGGCAACAGGGCTTTACCGCGCTGCAACCGGGGCGGCGGGTGATCCTGACAGGGTATCTCATGGCGCCGTCGCCGCCGGCCGAGCCCGGCGGGTTCGACTTCCGTCGCCACGCGTGGTTCGAACGGCTCGGGGCGGTGGGCTATACCCGCACGCCGGTTCTGGCCCTCGCGCCGGCCGCGGGCAGCGCGGCGGGGTTGTGGGTGGACAGGCTGCGCATGCGCATCTCCTCGGCGGTGCAGGCGCGGCTGGACGGCGAGCCGGGCGCCTTCACCGCGGCGATCCTGACCGGCGATCGCTCGGGCATCGGGCGGGCGACACTCGACGATCTGCGCGGCGCCAATCTCTCGCATTTTCTGGCGATTTCGGGGCTGCATATGGGGCTGTTGACGGGCTTTGTCTTCGCGGCGCTGCGTTATGGTCTCGCCCTGGTCCCGCCGGTGGCGATGCGGCTGCCCGCGCGCAAGCTGGCCGCGGGGCTGGCGCTGGCGGCGGCGGCCTTCTACCTGGCCCTGTCGGGCGGCAATGTCGCGACCCAGCGCGCCTTCGTGATGGTGGCGGTGATGCTCGTCGCCGTGCTGGCGGACAGGCGGGCGATCTCGCTGCGCTCGGTTGCGATCGCGGCAACCCTTCTGCTGACGCTGCGCCCGGAGATGCTGCTGCAGGCGGGGTTTCAGATGTCGTTCGCGGCGACGACCGCGCTGGTGGCCGTCTTCGCGGCACTGCGCGCGAGGGGCGCGGGGCGGCACGCGCCGCGCTGGCTGCGGCCCGTGCTCGGCGTGGTGCTGTGCTCGCTTGTGGCGGGGCTGGCCACGGCCCCCGTTTCGGCGGCGCATTTCAACCGCATCGCCGAATACGGGCTGCTGGCGAACCTGCTCAGCGTGCCGTTGATGGGCACGGTGATGATGCCCGCCGCGGCGCTGGCCGGTGCGCTGGCCCCGCTGGGGCTGGCGGGGCTGGCGTTGACGGCGATGGAGATGGGCGCGCGCTGGATTCTCGGCGTGGCGGGGTGGGTGGCCGGCCTCGACGGGGCGGTGATCGCGGTTCCCGCGCCGCCGCGCGCGGCGTTGCCGATCATCGCGCTCGGCGCGCTATGGCTGGTGCTGTGGCCAGGTGGCCCGCGCGCGCGGCTTGCCGGGCTCGCGCCCGTTCTGCTGGGCTTCGCGCTGTGGGGCGCGGCGGAGCGGCCCGCGCTGCTGGTCTCGCACAGCGGGCTGCAGGTGGGGCTTCTCACGCCCGAGGGCCGGGCGTTGTCGCGCGCGCGCAGCGACGGGTTCATTGTGCGAAGCTGGCTGGAGAATGACGGCGATCCGGCCCTGCCCGAAACGGCGCATGCGCGGGCGGGCTTTGCCGGGCGGGCCGGCGCGGCGACCTTCCGGCTGACCGGTCCGGGCGGGCGGGCGTTGCAGGGCGTGGCGCTGTCGGGGCGGGGGGCGTCGGATCGTGTCGCCGCGCATTGCGGCCCCGGCCGGCTCGTCGTGGTCTCGACCGAACCGCCCGCCGACCCCGGCGACTGCATGCTGCTCGATCCCGGCCGGCTGGCCCGGACCGGCAGCGTCGCGGTAGAACTGACGGAGGAGGGGGTGCGCCTTCGCGGCGCGCGGCAGAGGGCGGGCGAGAGGCTGTGGACCGGCGCGCGGCGCTGAGCGCGGCGTTCAATCGGCCCCCTCCGCGGCGTGCCCCTGCCGGCAGGGCGGTGCGGACGGGTCAGTAAGAGCGGATGAGTCCCACCAGCCGGCCCTGCACGCGCACCTCGTCGTCGCGCAGCAGGCGTGTCTCATAGGCCGGATTGGCGGCCTCGAGCGCAATCATGCCGCCCTTTCGGCGGAAGCGCTTGAGCGTGGCCTCCTCCTCATGGACCAGCGCGACCACGATGTCGCCATTGTCGGCCGTCGCCTGCTCGCGGATCACCACGATATCGCCGTCATTGATGCCCGCCTCGATCATGGAATCGCCGTGCACCTCGAGAGCGTAGTGCTGCGCGTTGCCCGAGAGCATTCCACCAGGTACGGCGACATGGCGCGACACTTCGCTGATCGCCTCGATCGGCGTGCCGGCGGCGATGCGGCCCATAACGGGCAGTTCCATCGCCTCAGCAGCGGTCACGGGCCGGGCATCGGCGGGCCGGCGGGCGGGTTCCGCGCCGCCGCCCTCGATCACCTCGGGGCGGAAGCCGCGCCGTTCCCCGGTCTCGGGCATCTTGAGCACCTCGATCGCGCGGGCGCGGTGGGGCAGCCTGCGGATGAAGCCGCGCTCCTCGAGCGCGGTGATCAGCCGGTGGATGCCCGATTTAGATTTGAGGTTGAGTTCGTCCTTCATCTCTTCAAAGGACGGCGGCACTCCGTCCCGCTCCAGACGTCGCTTGATGAACTCCAGAAGATCGAGCTGTTTACGCGTGAGCATGGGGCAGACTCCGGGCTGACGAAGCATCGTGTTCGCACGAGTTCTACTGCTGTTCTCCTTACGTGTCAACGCCATGCAACGGGAGGTAGAGCACTTCGTGGCCCGCCGGGCGGGCCGGATCCTCGGGCGGGCGAAGCAGCAGCGCGTCGGCGGTGCCGAGCACCGAGAGCAGCGCGCTGTCCTGACGCTCGAAGGGCGCGATCGCGGCCAGATCGCCCGCCCCCGGTTCGAGCCGGGCGCGCATGTAATGGGCGCGCGGACCGTTGGCCTCGACCGCGCAGGCCAGCCGCGCGCGTCGAAGACGGGGGGCGGGCGCGGGAAGGCCGAGCATCGCGCGCAGGGCGGGCAGCATGAAAAGCTGGCCGCAAACCACCGCCGAGACGGGATTGCCGGGAAGGCCGAGCATCACCGAGCCGCCCAGCCGCCCGGCCATCAGCGGCTTGCCGGGCCGCATCGCGACCTTGTAGAAGGCCCGCTCCATCCCCATCGCCTCGGCCACCGGCCCGACGAGGTCGTGATCGCCGACGGAGGCGCCTCCGACGGTCACGATCAGGTCGGCGTCCGCGGCGAGTTCGAGCACGGTGCGCAAGCTCGCCTCGCTGTCGCGGGCGATGGGCATCAGACGCGCCTCGGCGCCCTCGGCCTCGGCCATGGCCTTCAGCGCGAAAGTGTTCGAGGCGATGATCTGGTCGGAGTGCGGCGTCTCTCCGGGCATCACGAGTTCGTCGCCGGTGGCGATGACGGCGACGATGGGCCGGCGGGTGACTCGGAGCTCGGGTATGTTCATTGCCGCGAGCAGGGCAAGATCGGCCGGCCGCAGGACGCGCGGGGCGGGGAAGCTGTCGCCCTCGTTGAAATCGTCGCCGGCGCGGCGGATGTGAGGGCCGCCGCCCGCACTATCCGAAAGGATGACGTGATCGCCGCTGCGCGTCGTGTCCTCCTGTATCGCCACGGTGCCCGCGCCCTCGGGCACGGCCGCGCCGGTGAAGATGCGCACCGCCTCGCCGGCGCCGACGTGCCCGGCGAAGGCGTGGCCGGCGCGGGACTCCCCGACCACGCGCAGACGCGCGCCGGGGCGCAGATCGTCGGCGGCGATGGCATAGCCGTCCATCGCAGACGCGTCGAAGGGCGGCTGCGTGATGCGGGCGCGCGCGGGCTCGGCGAGGACACGTCCGGCGGCCTCGGGCAAGGCGACGGTCTCGACCCCCAGCGGCGCGCACAGCGCCAGAACCTTCTCGAGCGCCGCCTCAACCGAAATCATCACTTTGCCTCGTAACGCCCGGATTTTCCGCCGTCCTTGAGTTTCACGGCAATGTCGGTGATGACCATCGACTTCTCCACGGCCTTGAGCATGTCATAGACGGTCAGCGCGGCCGTCGAGACGGCGGTGAGCGCCTCCATCTCCACGCCGGTGCGCCCGGTGGTCCGCACCGTCGCCTCGATGCGCACGCCGGGCAGATCCGGGTCGGCGGCGAGGTCGAGCGCGACGCGGCTGAGCGGCAGCGGATGGCACAGCGGGATGAGATCGGATGTCCGCTTGGCGCCCATGATGCCGGCGAGCCGGGCGACGCCGAGCACATCGCCCTTTCCGGCCGTGCCCGCCGTTACATGGGCGAGCGTCTCGGCGCGCATCACCACCGATCCGGTCGCCACGGCGACGCGGTCGGTGACGTCCTTTTCGCTCACATCGACCATGTGGGCCCGGCCCGCCCTGTCGAAATGCGACAACTCCGCCATTAATATCCTCCCGCCGTCAGCGGGTTGGCCAGAAGCCGCCGAGTGGCGGCGGCGACGTCGGCCTCGCGCATCAGGCTTTCGCCGATGAGAAAGCAGCGCGCCCCGTAGCGGGCGAGATCGGCAAGATCCTCGGGGCCCTGCAGGCCACTCTCGGCAACGAGCAGGGCATCGGGGGGTGCGCGCCGCGCAAGCCGTCGCGTGACATCAAGGTCGACATTGAACGTGTTGAGATCGCGGTTGTTTATGCCGATGAGGTTGGATTTCAACTGCTCCGCACGCTCCAGCTCGTCCTCGTCATGGACCTCGATGAGCACGTCCATGTTCCAGTTTCGCGCCGCCGCCTCCAGTTCCGCGGCCTGGGTGTCGGAGACGCTGGCCATGATGATCAGGATGCAGTCGGCTCCGAGCGCACGGGCCTCGGCAACCTGATAGGGGTCGTAGAGGAAATCCTTGCGCAGCACGGGCAGCCCGGCCGCCTCGCGCGCCCGGGTCAGGAACTCGGGCGCGCCCTGGAAGGATGGCCCGTCGGTGAGCACCGACAGGCACGCCGCGCCGCCCTCGGCATAGGCGCGCGCCAGCCGGGCGGGATCGAAGTCGGCGCGGATCAGCCCGCGCGAGGGGCTGGCCTTCTTGATCTCGGCGATCAGTCCATAGCCGGTATTGGCGTGTTCGAGGAGCGCGCGGGCGAAGCCGCGTGGGGCGGGGGCCTCGCGCGCGGCGGCCTCGACCTCGGCCTGCGGTTGGGCGGCCTTGGCCGCGGCGACCTCTTCGAGCTTGTAGCTGCGGATCTTGTCGAGAATGGTGCTCATGCTCCGACTCCTAGCGCGGCGGTGGCGGCTTGGAAAGCACTGTGAGAGGGCGCTCTCACGCCGCGCCGGTGAACGCAGCCAGCGCGTCGGCCTTGTCGCGCGCGCGGCCCGAATCGATGCTTTCGCGCGCCATGTCAACGCCTTCGGTGAGGGTCTTGACCTTGCCCGCGATGATCAGGGCGGCGGCGGAATTGAGCAAAACGGCATCGCGATAGGCGCCTTGCGCCCCGTCCAGCAGCGCGCGCAGCGCGCGCGCGTTCTCCGCGGGTGTGCCGCCGAGGATGTCGGCGAAGGGGTGGACGGGCAGGCAGGCCTCCTCGGGATGTATCGCGAATTCGCGGATGGCGCCGTCTTCGAGGGCGGCGACGCGGCTCGGCCCGGCGATCGAAAGCTCGTCGGTCCCGTCGTCGCCATGGACGATCCAGGCGCTCCGGCTGCCCAGCTTGGCGAGCGTCTCGGCCATGGGGCGCAGCAAGGCGGGCGAGAAGGCGCCGGTGAGCTGGCGCGTCACGCCCGCCGGGTTGGTCAGCGGCCCGAGAATGTTGAAGATCGTCCGCGTGCCCAGCTCGGCGCGCACGGGCCCGACATGGCGCATCGCCGGGTGGTGGACCGGCGCCATCATGAAGCCGATGCCCGTCTCGGCGATGGCGCGCTCCACGGTGGCGGCGTTGACCATCACGTTGATTCCGAGCCCGCCCAGCGCGTCGGCCGCCCCGGAGCGCGAGCTGAGATTGCGGTTGCCGTGCTTGGCCACCGTCACCCCGGCGCCGGCCACCACGAAGGCGGCTGCGGTGGATATGTTGAGCGTGCCCATGCCGTCGCCGCCGGTGCCGACGATGTCCATCGCGTCCTCGGGCGCGCGAACCCGGTTGCACTTGGCGCGCATCACCGTGGCGGCGGCGGCGTATTCCTCGACCGTCTCGCCGCGCGTGCGCAGCGCCATCAGAAAGCCGCCCATCTGGGCCGGTGTCGCCTCGCCCTCGAAGAGCACGGCAAAGGCCGCCTCGGCCTCGGCCCGGCTCAGTGGCGCCTCGCAGGCCGCCGCGATCAGCGATTTCAGCGCGTCGCTCATGCCGGCACCTTCGCCATTTCCAGGAAATTGCGCAGCAGTTGATGGCCGTGCTGGGAGGCGATGCTCTCGGGGTGGAACTGGACACCCTCCAGGGGCAGGCTCCGGTGACGCAACCCCATGACGGTGCCGTCATCGAGCCAGGCGGTGACCTCGAGCGCCTCGGGCAGGCTGTCGCGCGCCACGATGAGCGAGTGATACCGCGTCGCCTCGAACGGGTCGTCGAGCCCGGCGAACACGCCGGTGCCGGCGTGGCGGATGCGGCCCATCTTTCCATGCACGGCCTCGATGGCGCGCACCACGCGCCCGCCAAAGGCCTGGCCGATGGCCTGATGGCCCAGGCATACCCCGAGCAGGGGCACGCCCGCTTCGGCCGCCGCAGAGACGAGATCGAGGCAGACCCCGGCCCGGTCGGGGTCGCACGGCCCCGGCGAGAGCAGGATCGCCGCCGGGTTCAGCGCCAGCGCCTCGCCCGCGGTCAGGGCATCGTTGCGATGCACGGCGACCTCGGCGCCCAGTTCCCCGAGATAGTGGACGAGGTTCCAGGTGAAGCTGTCGTAGTTGTCGATCATCAGCAGCATGGGCGGCGGACTCCGGGCTGTCGGGGCGCGCGCCCGCGCACGGCTGGCGGGGCGCCGATGCGCCTTGTTTGCCCCAAGCCGGTTCAAATGGCCAGAGCGCCGCGCGTCGCGGCCGCGCTTTCGGGGATGAACGCGGCCCGCTGGCGCGTTATATGTGGTCACGCGGCGGCATCCGCGCCTTTCGTGCGGCGCGGTCCCCCTGATGCGAGAGCAGGCGAACGGAGGCGTTACGTGGCCAAAGGGGTGATTCTCGGTGCGATCTGGGGCGCGGTGGTCTCGGCGCTGGTGCTGGCGGCCGTGTCGCTGACGTTGCCGCCGCCCGATGGCGGTGGCGGTGAGGGCGCGCTCGGCGCGGTGTCCCGGGAGGACCGGGCGACACCTGCGCCGCCTCCCGGCGTGGAGGCTGACGACGGCCCGCCCCCCGATGAGGGGCGCGATGACGGCGCTGCCCCGGCGCCGGGGGCCGCGGAAACGCCGGGCGACGCGACGGCCGCCGGTGGGGACGACAACGGCCAAGGGCCGGAGGCGGCCGACGGGGCGGAGGCGTCGGCCGGGCAGATGCCGGTGGTAACGGCGCCGACGCCGGCGGGCGAGGGCGCGGATGAACCGGCCACCGCCGACGCTGCGCCATCGCTGCCCGAATCCGGCGATGCGGCGGGGGCGGAGTCGGCGTCTCCGATCGCGCCGGAGGTCGGTGCCGGTGGGGCCGACGGCGCCGCGCCGCAGATCCCCGGCCCGGATGCGGACGAGCCCGCTGTTGCCGCGCTGGAGGCGGAGGGCGACGGGGCCGCGGCGCCGGCCGAGTCCGGGCCGCCGGTCGCAAGCGACGATACCCGGCCCGCGCGCGATGAGGCCGCGCCGCGCGCGCCCGGCATCCCGTGGCAGGATGCG